>NZ_JAFNOZ010000003.1:0-182055 GCF_026536045.1 Lactobacillus sp. B4005 | reverse complement strand
TCTCCCAGTTGACAAAACTCAAGAGGTTGTTGTGACTGATCTGCACGCCCTTGGGCTTGCCGCTGGTGCCCGAAGTAAAGATAATGTAGAAATTATCATCGCCCTGTACAAAATTGGCCGGATCAACCGCGCTGGTCGCATTACCCACCTCTTCAGGGCGGATAACCTGCAAGTCAGGTAAAGCAATTGCTGGCAGCTCTTCAATCGCAATGATTGCTTCGGCTGCAGCTACTTCTTGAATCAGCACAATTCTTTCGGCATTCGAATAGCTGGCAATCGGGATATAAGCGTGACCGGCTTTAACACAGCCGAGAAAGCTGGCAATCATGTCAAAAGTCTGCCCGCCCCAAATCATAATCGGGCTGCCCGGACTGAGATTAAGGCCCATAATGTAGCTAGCCCAAGCATCGGAACGCTTTTTCAAGTCGCCGTAAGTGTTAGTTTGGCCCAGAAAGTCATAGGCAATCCGGTCTGGCTCAGCCAGCGCAATCTGATCAATTTTCTTGATAATATTTTTAATCATTGTTGTACCACCTTAAAATTCATTGTAAATAAAGTGAACCGAGGTTAGGCCGCTATATTGATACAAATAGATTAATGCTATTAAAATAGCGCAATAAATAATTGTCGTGAGCATAAACTTGCCAACACGTTTAGCACGTGAAGGAGTTTGATCTTTTTTAACCATATTCTTCATATCTCTTTCAACTTTTCTTTATTATATGATATATAGCATACATGATTAATTATATTATATAAAATATAATATGCAACAATTTTTTAAAAGATAGGAACATTAGAGATGAAATTTAATAACAGTAACCCAAGCTTTCCAGATTACAACTCCTAAGCTAAAATCAAAAAATCTATCACTTTTAGTAGAGTATCATTTATAGAAAAAAAGCCTGACTTTATTCTGTATAGTGAACAAAATCAGACTTTTATTTTTGTTATATTAATACTAACCTATCTGTACCAGATAAGCTTACAATCCTTTATTTGGAACTAAGAATGGCTAATGGAATAAGTAAGATATTCTTCTAGATATAGTACATCAATTGTATATAGCCTTTAACTGTAGAAATGATTTTTCCAAAGATGAACGTAATTTATTTAACCCTAAATAGCTTAATGTGGGAAAGAATATTTTATTAATGTTTTGATCATCTTTGGTTTGTGTATACAAAATACATTCGTTACCAAATTCTAGACGAATTTTTTCATAAGCCAAATCATCATCTATTTTTATATTATTAAGTTCAGTAATTAATTTTTTTGCATATACCAAATTCTTAAATAGCAATACTAGTGCTGCATTGTTTAACGTTGTTACAGTTTCATGCCTCCAACTAATATTATGAACAATATCATCTGTATTTTTTTGATATTTTTGTATGAGCATCTGTGCCAAACCAATGATTCGTTTTCCAGGTAAAAGAAAAAGTGTATTACCAAAATTAAATAAGTCTTCATAGCGCCAGTTTTTAATTTCTGATAATAGCTCTTCTAAACGTTTAGTATCTCGTGGCATAAATAAATTTTGTCCCGTATCAGACTTTAAAAAGCTACAGGCAACTGCAGCTCTCAATAGCAAAGTTCGATTATAAGGCTTCTTTTGACTTGCCTTTAAATATATTGAAGCTAAGCTCTGAAGTTTTTTGTCGTTATCAGTTAAATAAGCAGAAACAATCCTTTGATAGTCAATGTTATCGTTTAAACTATCGGTAACAAATTCAGATGGCTTAATACGCATGCGTTCAAGCATTGCAATCACTTTTTCAAAAGACATATTAGCCTGTCCTTTTTCCCAATAATATAAAGAAGACTTAGAAGTAATGTCACGAGAAGCTATATCTAAACTCATCCCTTTTTGTTTTCTTATTTGTTTAAATTTTTCGCCAAACTTAATATTCATAAAATCTCCTAATTTAAAGCATAAATTAAATAATACTTATTTACTTAACGGTGATTTTATCTGCAACAAAAAGATATTGCCTTAACAATTCCGCAAAATGCTTTACTAATCTACACGTAACGACTGTTTCAATAAGTTCATAATCAATTTATCTACTCTCTTATATTATATATAGCCAAACCAAATATTTTGGCAAGATGAAATTGTGCTTTTGCTGTAAAAATAATCCGAAATTTGTTCGGTATACAGAAATTTTCATTTTTGTAATTAAGATTTTATATATTATTCATAATAAGAGGAATGCTGAAAGTAAGGAGATAAAGATGAAAAAAATCAGCAAATTGTGTATTTCGCTATTCGTCATAATTGCTTTACTATTTATTGGTATAAAAGTAAGTAATAATAAGCAAAATGCTAAGGCAGATCAAACTAAAATTACCTACGTAAAAAAGAAGGGTAGGACTATTAAAGTCTTTAATGTTCCTGCCTTTGAAAAAATTAACGTTAATATTAATAAAGCTCGTCTAGATAAAAGATTTATCAACCTAAAAGTTTCAACTGGAAAGAGTTTTCAGGTCAAGGCTACCGGGCCAGATGCCAAAAAAATAAAAGCTACCGTTAACAATAAAAGTCTCACTATTTCTAGCTCACACTCAATCCGTAAAGGCAGATACAAAGTCAGTGTAACGGTACCTAATAGCGATGCCTTGCAAAGCATTACTGGTTATAGCTATGGTAGTAACGTTAGTCTCCACAAATTGAACCTTACTGACATTCAACTAGCCGCAATCTATGGTGATGTTACATTAGACAAGATTAAAACTAATGAGCTAAAACTACGTCAAGTTTACGGAGATTTTACAGCAAGCAATTCAACTATAAACAAGGCAAACTTAACTACAGATACCGGTGATACGGTAATTAGTAGTTGTAAATTCCAAATGAATGCAAAGTATTCTGGTGTATGTGATGTTGAAGTTGAAGATGATTCCCAGATACTAGGCAATAGTTCGTTTAGTCTACATGAAGGAGACTTCATCATGTATGATTCACCAAAGATTGGTTATAACCTATCATGCAGCAAAAAAAATAAAATTAAATTCTTTGGTAAGTCGCACTCAACTCATTTTGAGCGAACCATCAATAATAAGCCAATGCTTACTGTTAAGGATAGGAAAGGTTATATCAGTATCAAAGATTAGAAAATAACAAGCATGTATTTCAAACAAAAGCGTTTATTTTTTACACTTTATTGTTTAATAGCTAGAAGGTAAAATACGATGAATAAAAAAATTAAATTATGTTCAATTATAATAATTCTAGGTCTAGCTGTTTTTTGCGGTGGCAAAGCAATATCCAACCAGCAAAATGTTACAGCAGCTAATCCCTCAGCCACTCAATCAGGTGATACGAGTCGAGTAATAAAAGTTGATCAGTTCAACAGTATTAAGTTCGTAGCTTATCGACCTGACATAAAAATTTCTTCAGGAAATAATTTTCAAGTTACTGTAAGTGGGAGCCAAGGAGCAGATATCAATAAAATCAAGGCTGAAGTTAAAAACAAGCAATTAGTAATCTCAGATCAACCCGAAAAATCATATCGGGATGGAAACTACTATATAAATGTTACTGTTCCTAATACAACAACAATTAAAAAACTAACTGGTTTCTGTGATTCCGGCGATTTCAGCTTGAACCAACTAAATGTTCCTCAAGTTAACATGTCATTCCACGTTGGTGACGTTAAAATTAACCATCTTAAAGCAAAAAATATTCGTCTTAAGCTAAAAAGCGGTGACCTTAAAGTTACTAGTTCGAACTTTAACAAGGCTTCATTCGCCTTAGACGAAGGTGATTTTTCTATCAGCAAAAGTAAGTTTAAAGCCAATGTAACAATGGGCGAAATGGGCTATGCCAAAGTCAAAAGTTCAAAATTGCTTGGTAACAGCTCTTTTAAATTAGCTGAGGGCAACTTCCAAATGTCCAATGCGCCAAAACTTAGTTATAAGCTTGCTACCAAACATTCAGGCATAGTTAAAGTTCATAATAAGTCTCATCATCATAATTTTTCTAAAACTTTATCACATCGACCACTTCTTAAAGTCACTAGTAAAAGCGGTGATATTAATATTAAGTAATCTTAAACAGCAACTGGGAGCTTATTAAAGTCGAAACTTTAGCAAATCCAAGATTCCACAAAATTAATGTGTTTTTTTACATTTATAGATGTAATATAGTCGTAGCCTAATCATATTAGTAACCGTTAATTCACTTCAATTAAAAAATTTAGGCTGATATTTTTATTCTAGCGTGGTAACTAAATGATTGGCTATTAATCAAATGTTTTTAAAAATAATTCTAAGTATGTTAAGCGGCTTAGTCTAATTTCACTTACCATATTCTAGAAAAATAATTTATATTGAGGTGATTTTATGAATCTAAATAAAAAAATAGTGTTCGGTTCAGTCGCAAGTATTTTAGCGCTGGGCTCAGTAGTACCGATAATTCAAAATTCAAATCTATCAACTGTATCTGCTAAATCAGCAACTATTACTTTAAATCATAATTCCTACATTTACAGCTCTAATGGTAAACGTACTAATTTCAATGGTAAAAAGACCTTAAAAACAGGTACGGTTGTAAATTCAAATGGAAAGATTTCAACTATTAATGGTAAGAATTATTATTCCATTACTAACAATGCTTATATTAAAGCCAGCAATGTAGGGATGATTGATGATCAAGTCCAAAAAGGCAATTTGCAGTTAAATTATAATTCATTTGTCTACGACAAAAACGGCAAGCGCTTATCTACATACCGTGGGAGTAAATCTAATACCCATATCAAAAAAGGCACTCCTTTAAAATATGCCACTTCTATTGAGCCTGTTGATCGAAATAGTAAACATTTTTATCTTTTAAATGACGATGGTTACAATCAATCTTGGCTACCATATGAAAAAATCGGTAATAAATATTACTACAATATTGGTGCCGGAGGCTATATCAATGCTTTGAATGTAGATAAAATTGACAATAAGCCCCTATACACTACTGAAACTTCTGTTACAATTGAAAACTCAAATATTAAGCAGCCATTTACGATTGGTACTGGCAAAGACAAAACAGAAATACAGAATGGTAAGACCTACAACGTTGACAGGATTACAGGTGTAACCGCTGATCCATCTAGTCTTACAGAATATCGTATCAGCGGTACTACCGATGCCTTTATTAGTTCTAACCTTGTCAAAACTAGGCCTCGTCAAAGATTAGAAATATATACGTATGCCACATATGTAAGTTTTAATAAATCTACAAGTACATATGACGCACATGGAAAGGCCCTACATATTGAAGGTACCCATTCTACTTTTAATAAAAATGATAAATATCCGGTTGAGGATTTAACATACATTTGGATTCCTGAAGAAAATAAGGCTGAACTATTTTACTTACTACAATATTCCTGGACTAAAAATGGTATCAAAAATAGTATACCGGGTAACTTTGTGAATGAGAGTTATCAAGGACTTATCTACGTTAAAGCATCTGATGTAAATTACTGTTCTGGACCTTATCTGAAACCAGATAATTCTCCTGAGCAGGCAAAAGCAGATGCTAACGTGGCCAAGGAAGCTGATAAAAAAGAGCTTCAAAACTTAATTAGTCAAGAAAATACGATAGTTGCCTATAAGAAGAATAATGTTATCAGATTTTGTGACGTATATTATAGCTATGCCTTAAAATTTGCTAAGAGCATAAATGACTCAAATACTGCAACTATAGCAGAAGTTAAAAAAGCCACTTCATTATTATCTATAGCTCAAAAAGCAGTAATTAATAGTACTCCTGAACAAGACCAAATAGATAATATTTTGATAAACACTAATCCCTATCTTTATATAAAATAGAATAGCAATAATCAAAGCTAATACAGTTTAAAGCTTCATTTCGATATTTAATCGGAATGAAGCTTTTTATTTATTATTGGATTAAAACATAATTAAGACTAGTACGCTTGAAGGTTTGTTTAATCGACATTTATAACCTCGTTAGCATGTAGTCTTTTGTAGCTTTAATATACATGTTTTTACTAATTAGCGACATGTAACAAATCGCAAGCAGTGACTAGTATTTATTAATAGTCACTGCTTTTTTGTGTAACTTACTTGCCAAAATTTTTTCAACCTTCAAGCACTAGTTAATTAAGTTAAATTACAGTTTTATCAATGCCAATAATTATTCTTCTATCAATAATTTAGCCATAATAAAAACCTCGAAGTTGTCTTAACTTCGGGGTTCATATCAAATATCTACTCACTCTTCTTTTAATTTGCTAATAGGTCACCTGGATACTTACCAATTAGAAGTACCGGTGTTTCTGATATATCTTTATGCTTTAAATAACGTTTTAATTGTTTAATTGAAGTATCAGCTATTTGTTTATTCTTACCAGTTAATTCGCTAGCTAACGTTTGCGCTTGCTCTAATAAAGCCGAAGTAGGTTCATTATTATCTTTAGCATCCATTACTTTTAGTTCAGCATTAATTAGTGGTTGTAAGCCCTTATTAAATAGATTTTTGTTATAAATACCATTCACGTAGTTCGTATAACCTTTATATTTACCATCCTTAGAAATCAAATCAACGGAAATGCTGTTTTTAATGGTTGTCAGCTTTCTGACCTTAAATAGTGTATGGTTTTTAACAAGCTTCTTTAATACCTTTCGGCTATATGATTTACCACCCTTGGCTGCTGTATTCTTATATAACACACCTTTAGCAGCATTAGGTAATACAAAAACATACCCAGCTTTAGCTAACTTCTTAGTCCAAGCTTTATTAGTTACAAGCTTAGGTTTTTCAATTTGTGCGGCTTGGACTGTAGTATTACTTGTGGTAGCCAACAGTTGTCCCGCCGATACTATCGTTAAAACAATTAAAACTTTAACTATTTTTTTCATATGCTTTCCTCACTAGTACCAATGATGTGCTTGCCAAAATGGTTTAGCTTTTACCCATGAACCATACCGATTTTTGACATATCTATCTGCAGTTTTTTCTAGATTTACTTTACTGTAATCTCCATTAAGGTAAGACTTAGTTAATTGAAAATGCCCATAGTACTGACCATTAGTTGCCGTATACCTATAGGTGGATTCATTATAAGCAATATAAGCAATCCATACTTTTGCCGATCTATTTACACTGCTTAAATTATCATAATACTTACGTTTTATACTTGCTGGAATATTAGCATACGGGTTACCAGTAGAATTATAACCATAAGCTCTTAAAAGATCATTGTCAAAATTTAAAATGGTATTGCCGTTAACCGTGCCTTCACTATAATCATCAGCATTTTCAACATTTTGTGGTAAGTAAATTGGTGTTCCACTAAGGATCGGTGTATCAGGATCAAGATTATTATTAAGTTGCTCAACTACTGATAACTCAAGATTATTGTTTTTAGCAATTTGTCTTAGTGATTGATCAGCTTTATTAGCAACCGGAGCCATATCATTCTTAGAAATCGAAGACAGTGCTGTCGACTTCGCTGATACAGTGCTAGTGGTCAGCATCATGGATGCTGGCACTGTTGCTAACATAATTGCAGAAGAACCTACTTCCAAAATTTTTTTAAATTACATTTTTACGCCTCGTTTATAAAAAGGTAATTATAAATTACATATTATCTTTAAAGCAATTATAACATAAATTTTATTTTTTATGTTTATTTAAATATCTACTAATCTAGCTTTACTTAATGTGCATTACGCGGATAGGCGGCCATATTTTCTGCATAGCAAATTTAGAAAAAATAAAATCCTAATTTCTTCATTATTGATAACAGACTTAGAAATATACATATAGGTATCAAAAAGTCTCAAAAGCTTTTTAACTCTTGAGACTTACTACAAAAATATAATTTAACAAACAGTAATGTCGTGAAATACATGTCCCTCAAATATTTTGTGGTTAACTTACAACCCATTTCTTATAAATTAATTTCCCAAAAGGCTAACGTCGCGTACTCTAATTTTAAAAATTGGCTTTATATCATAATTTACAACACAATGCTTATGATTAATTATTCCGTCATATTCAAGTATATTACCAGTACTTTGATTCTCACTAGTTATCTTAAAATGCCTGTCTTTACTTTGTTTCAATACATCATATGTTTTCTGATCATATGAATAATACCTAAGACTGCTTTCACTTTTAAAAGCGTTATAGGCTATTGTTTCTAAAGAAAAATGATATAAGTTGATACCCATATTTAGGATAAAATAAAATACAATAGCAGCTACAATAAATTTTTCAATCCGCTTAAAGAAATCCACGATTATTTCCTCATAATGCCATAATAATATTGATTATAACTATATTCTACATCAGTTAAATCTTTATCCAAATCTTCCTGTACTTGCTTTCTATGCTTTATCTATAATATTTTTAACAATAGTAAAACCCTCTAAATTTCTTTTTGTTTTCAATCTAGGGGGCTTACATTATAAATTTATAGTCAATTAAGAAACTGTAAATGCTTCTTGTAAAGACAATGTGCAAATTTTCGCTTTATGGAGGAAAAGTAGCGAACGATAATATTAAAACTAGATATTTTGAAAAATTGAAGGATCTAACAAACTAAAATACACGGCTCCAATTAAATATCGAAGTCGTGCGTTAGTTCTTGCTTAATAATAAAGTGTCTATTTTTTAGTTGCAATTAAATTTCAGGGTTTTAGTTTAGGCTAAGCAATATTTTGACAAAATTAACGCTTATCTAAAATTTGATATGCTCTAGATAGTAAGTTATCCAAATCTTTGTCACTAACATGGCCAACAATTCTACCATGTCGACCGAAAAAATCATAATTAGGCATGAAAAAAGTAATTACACTATCAGATACTCCACTATTAATGTCAGCAAAATGATAGTATAGCTCACCCTTATCTTTATTAAGGCCATGCGTAAGAGGCATACAGATAACTAATCCCGTTTTTTGATTATATGCATTATTTGATATAACTATTGCTGGTCTCTGAATATTGCCAGATTGAAAACTATGCCCACCTTCTTCTCGTCCTGCATGAGGTTCAGCATCTATCCAAATAATATCTCCTTGTTTGGGCGCTACCACGGCATGTTCTCCTTACCAATCTGCATCGTATCAGGATTGCCTACTTTTTTAATTTCTTTTTTAAAGTCAATATCGTCATATTCACCATTAAACCACGGATTAGAGTCAATAGCCTTATAGATTAAAGTGCCATTATTTTCTTGAGTCAATTCAAATCGTTGACCAAGTTTAACACCTGCCTTACTAGGAACCGTGAGAGCAGTAGAATTACCAACTTTTCTAACAACAAAGTTACCTAATTTCTTTTCCATTAATATTAACTCCCTAATTAACGTTAGTACAAGTATACACAATTTCTAAAAAAATTGCATTTATATCTTTACAAAATCTAAGCAATATAGTCATAACATTTATTTAACATAATTTAATAAAGGCTATAGTCATTTTACACAAGATTATTTAAACCCCTATCTAATTTAACTATGATATTATAAACTGAGTATTATATTTTTCAGTTTTTATAATTATTATTTCGAAAGTTATTATGATTGATTATAGACAAAAAATAATAGACAAATTACAAACTCAATCTAAACTAAGTTTATCGACTTGTGAGTTTCAAGAAATTAATGATCTCAATCTAGATCAGTTTAATGCCATTGGATACATGGGTAATAAATTTTCTTATGTTTACTCCACTTATGATGGCAAGCTACTACATAAGATGTCAGTAATGGGAGATAAAAATCTGAGCCATGTAGAAAAAATTTTTAAAGACATAGAACAAACGTATCAAATAGCAAATTCGAAAGTTCTTATTTATATTAAAGAAGATGTTATGTTATATATGATCTGAGAAATCCTAATTTTATGTCTAAGTTCACTGCTCTCAACAGCATGGAAAATAATGGCTGTAAAATTATTAAATCAGCACAATATCATTGTAGATTCGGATTCAAAATACCTACCAATCTTGTTTTAAAAGATTCCGATAGAAAAAGCATATATAATTTATATAAGCATAGATGTGTATATTGTAATAAAAAATTACGTAAAGATGATTTTCAAATAGATCACATTGTTCCTAAGAATGAAGGCGGCAATAACTACTACAAAAATTGGGCTTTGACATGTGAAGAGTGCAATGAAGATAAAAATAATTTGATTTTTTCCTGGGATAGAAACAGTTTGGCTTTTAAAGGTAAAATGTATCTAATAAAGCTAACAAATAACTATCATTTTTATAAAATAAAAATTGGTAATGACTATAGACTAGTTAGAAAGCCAAAAAATTTTGATTTTAAAGTATACTTTACGATATACAAAAAAGTGAATAATAATATATATGTCAACAGAGATAATATAGACAGTGGTTATCAATTTATCATAAATATTACTAACTCAATTGACCTTGAGGAAATTACTGAAAATGGGAAAAAGATTGATAATAAAACAATTGAAAATATATTAGTCACCCGAAGAATAAATAAATGTAGTACAAATAAAATTGATGATTGGCTTAAGTAGTAGAAACTATTGCTATTAACCTATCTAAGAATTGGTAGTTTTTTAAAGCTAAACACAAATAAAGTCTGGCAAAGGCTATTTAAACCTTTGTCAGACCTTTACTGTACTTTGATTAATCTCCTTTTAAATTTAAATCTAAAAAGTGCAATGGTTGAAGTTAACTCTAGACTCTTTAGACTTTATTATTTTTTTATCAACTAATTTGTTTTATCTTGGTGGGCTTGTTTTTCTGCATCTTGGGCAGTGTTGCTTGGCTTTAACTTAATCCCGTAAACGAACTTTACTTCGCTACTTTTAACATAAGCATCGCCAACATCAATTTTTGAGCAGATTTTTAATTCTTTATATTAAATAACCAGTTGTTTTCAATACTATGTTTTAGTGGTTTTATCTTTTATTACTGTTTACTTCAAACGCATAGCCTACTTTAGGAATTGCTACTTTAGCAGACTGGCTGATTTTTTTACCAGTTTGGTCTTGACGAATAGTAAAATGCCCTGTTTTGCCTTTGAGCAGGCCAGCAGGAAAAACTACTTGCGTTTTTTCTGAATCAGCCGTAACAGCATACATTTTGTGGTTATTGTAGTAAAAATTCAGTGTACAGCCCTTGTTTGTTGCTATTTCATAAGTAACACTTTCTTTTGTTCGATTGCCTTTAACAGCGCACGGCACAGGTGCAGCATAATCTTTACTGGTGAGTTTTACCTTGGTAGTTGCTTTCTTGTTAGCTTTATTTATACCATACAGAGTGAAATTCTTGTAACCTTTAAATTTAAGGTTAGCGGCAAAATTGCCTGATTTATTAACTTTAGCTGTTTTAACATTTTGCTTATTATAAAATATTTTTACTTTCTTTAGTCCGTTAGCTTCACCAGTTAACTTTACTTGATTTTTATTATTATCATAAAGTGCATGAATATTTCTTAATTTGGGAACAGCTTTAACATAGGTAGTAACTGTTATAATGTCGTTTGTATCGTTAATTTCTTCCGCGCTGAATAAGGCTGGTGTAGAATATATCGCATTCATACCTCTAATATCGCAAGATTGAATACTATAAAATCGATTTGATGGATTTATCACTGATATACTATCAGAGGCATTGTGATCCAACCCCAATGCGTGTCCTAGTTCATGTTCCGCTACATTAACTCGTTCACTCTTTGAATAATTATAATATGAAAGAGCAGCTCTATTTAATAGAACCTCATTACTAACAATTTGACCAGTACTAGTATTATATGAAGTATGAGTAACACCTGTTATTCCCAATTCATTTGATCCATCATAGCTACTTACAGTAGTTTTAGAATTATTTGCAGCTTTTTTCCAATAAAATCCATTATTGCTCCATGCGTTAGTAGCTGCATTCCAAACATCTTTATAATAACTTGATGTTGATAAATCATAATAATATGCATTGGAATATTTATATCGCCAAGGATTAGCAGGGGTAGTATAAATGGTTGCTGCATTAACTTGAGATATTTCAACAACACTACTACTAATAATTCCTAGTCCTATTATTGCTATACAAAAAGATGATAATATATTTATTTTTATTTTCATTTTCATAAGACTCATCTCTTTCTAATCAATTTATCAAACCAAACTATACCTTTTATTATAAAGAAATCGCTTTCGAAAATTATTATAGTAAATTTACTAAAAAATTCAAACCGAAAATTTTATAGCTGTATCAACCAATGGTAGTATCATTAATAATAGAGAATATGCTAAATTAGGTAGATTTCTAATGGTAATAGCATGAACTGTCAGCAACATGAAATCGATCAAAATTGTAATTGCTGCAGTTATGAATGCCAATATTCTCCACCCTTTGTTTAACCACAACGTATTTTTAGTATTAAAAATTATTTTGTGATTTTCCATTTATATTATTTTTAAAGTTTGTTCTAAACAAATTTGCCTTTGCGTATGCTGTATCCATCTTATTCGCATAACTATTATGACTTTAAAGCACTACTTTATCTCGGTTAACTTATTATTTTCTAGTACCCAATGCCGAAAGCCCAAGTCTTTTGCCCGCTGGTAATTAATGTGATGTGAAATCATAATGACCGTTTTATTAATGCTTGCAAGCATTTTTTCCACCTGTAAAGCATTTGCCGGGTCAAGGTTAGCGTCTATTTCATCGGCTAAAATTATTTGTCGGTTAAACACTAATGCACGAGCAATTTCCAGTCGCTCGCACTGTCCGCCAGATAAGTTGCAACCATTGCCTTGGCAAACATACTCTAAAGGCTGACCACCAAGCTCTTGATCAAGGCCCACTTCCCTTAAGCAGGTTATTAACAGTTCATCAGGGAACATTAAACCTAAACTTAAATTGAAGCGTATTGTTTCATTAAAAATATAGGGGCTTTGCTGAATTAAAGCAAAGTACGCGGGATTAATCTCAGGTTGAGCTTGACCATCGACGCGATAAGCCAGCTTCCCTTCAGCTGGGTGCAAAGTTCCCATAATTAAGTTAAAAATAGTGCTTTTGCCAGCTCCCGAAGCGCCAGTTAACAAAATCTTATCACCCTGATTGATTATAAACTGGGCATGATCAAGAATCGTTTTCTTTCCAAAAGAAAACGTTATTCCTTCTCCTGCTATTTTATTTATCGTCGCCTTATCACTTGTAATTTGTGGCTTTTCCTCAACAACTCGTTTAGAAAGAACATTATTAATTGATTTTCTGAGCGCAATTGTTGTTTTGATCGTTGCAAAATCGTTAATTGCTTCTCTTAATGGCTGCATGACCTGCCCACTAGCCAAGTAAATAGATAAAATAATTGAAGAAGTCACACTTTGCTGGTCGATCATTAAATAAAAGCCAAAGCCAACTGGTAAAAACAAAGCAATTAGAGAGCAAAGCCAGGAAATTATTTGCACGTTCATTCTGCCATTATTCAAAGATTGGTAGGAACGTTCAGTTGTAGCCAACTGGTCGTTGATTTTTTGATCAATTGGCTCAAAGGCGCCATAACGCAAGATTGTCTCCCTACCGCCCAATAAATCACGCATCTTTTCAACAAATTTACCATTATTTTTCGACCAAACGGCTGAGCGCACTGATAGCAGTGGTTGAAAAAGCCTTGGTACAAATAATTGGGGCAGTGCAAAAACAATAAAGACAATACCTAAAGTCACATTAAGCCGCAAAATAAAAATTGTTGAAAAAAGTGACATACATAGATCAGCAACCACCTCAACTAATAAATTAAAATAATTTGTTTCAATTAACTTAAAGTCGTTAATTAAAGTTGAAAGTTCCGTATTAGTATCAATTCGTTCAAAAGTGGCCTTTTTGATATAGTCAGATTTCAGTTGTGTATTGAGCAAATAAATGATTCGGTTCTGAATTCGAGTGTGTAACCAAATGGCAACGTAAACCACAGAATAAGCTAGAACTGAAATACAAATGAACTGAATAAATTTCTCAACTGAACTATTTTGAGTGAAATTCGGTAAGTAACCAATAACAGCTGAATTCACTACACCTTCAAAAGAACTTACTAATAAGGTAATAAATAGGATGATAAGCAAGCTTTTGGGAATAATTGCGATCATTTTTTTAATTCCCATTATTGATTTCCTCCAGCAATATATATAAAATTTTCTTTCATTATATTTTAATTTTTTATCAATATAATTTACTTTTATATAAAAGTCAAACAATACTGTAAAATATTTTTTTTCTTACAAAGTGTATCTTAATATAATATATTATTATATAAGCAATATACAATCATGCTATATTAGATAAATTTTTAAATAAAAATAGTCTAGCTTTTTCTCTAGACTATTTAGACTTTATTATTTTTTTATTGACTAATTTGTTTTATCTTGGTGGGCTTGCTTTTCTGCATCTTGGGCAGTGTTGCTTGGCTTTAACTTAATCCCGTAAACGAACTTTACTTCGCTACTTTTAACATAAGCGTCGCCAACATCAATTTTTTCGTTAACATCTGGCTGAGTAGCATAGAATTGATGACCTTTAAGGTGATAGAATAATTCTGCCTTATTTTCAGCAGGCACCCAAAGATATAGCAGCTTATCTACTTTAATGAATCCACCCTGTTTTCTGATTCTTTGACCGTGATGGTCTTGCATAGTGCCGTCTGCATTATAAACATCTACGTCTTTAGTAAACTTGATGTACGAAAAAGTCTCATTATCATAGTCATGAACAGGTAATTTCTTGGCCGCCTTAACATCTACTCCCCAAAGCCAATCATGGGTGCCTTTAATACGATAAATTGTCCCATTTGGCACAGCCGTGCTGATTGCATCAGCACGGCTACCTTCTTCACAACGATCGACTTTGAATTTTGTTCCCTTTTTAGCGTGCTTTATAACTCTAATCATACCGTTATCTTCATAAATTGGCGTACCTAGAGTAAAGGTGACCGTTACTGTGGTTTCTTCAGTACTTGAGCCAGTTATCGCTCCTAAATTTTGCGCTTTGATATATTGCTTTTTTGGACCACCGATGCGGTAATATAATAGACCATTTTTAAATTGATAGGCACCGCCATAGGTAGTTACCGTACTGCCAGCTTTGATGACTTTTGGTTCAGCTTTACGCGTGCTAGAAGCATAAACATACGAATTATGGTTTACTTTACGCTTTACACCGTCAATATTATTAGCTTTTAGGTATTGCTTTTTATTTTTTACTTTATAGTAAGGAGCATGCGGCTCAGTTCCAATAATTATCGGCTGATCATCAAGAATAACTTTGGAATAAGCATGGTATTTCCCTTTAACTTTTTTGCCTTCCTTAGAATAGGCCTGAGCATCATGCATAATTGTCTTGGAAATAGAATGACTTGCAGCATGAACTGAATTTAGTTGGCTGCTTGGACCAAAAGAAATGGCGCACAGTGCTGCAACTATCAAATATTTAACTTTTTGCTTCATAATTAGTTGCCTCTTTTTACTCAACTTTAATAGTACATTTTTATTATATGTAGTTTTTGGGTTGATTAAAATGAAAAAAAATAATATTGATAAAATAGACAACGATTTTAACGTAATGAAAAAGCTGGTCAGACTAATACTTCTTTAGTGGAAAGCCAAGACAGACTTAAAAAAATATTTTTCAAACTTTCCGATGTCTCATTCTAATTTGATTGTACCCTATTGATCATAATGTACAATAACAAAAGGCAGCGAAGTCACTGCCCTTTGTCTGATTAATAAAATTAGATATAGTATTGATCATGCTCTAAAGCAGTTTCATCAAAATTAACTATTTTAAATACATAGTTCTCAAAAGAGTACATCCAATTATTGTCATAGTCTTCAAAGTCTTTATAGGTTTTCGACCTTTTGATTGTTTCACTATCATCATCTTCGTCTATGTCTGATTCTGCTATAAACGGTTTTGAAGAAATGTTAAAATTCGCATGTATAGCTCCCAAAAGATTTAGTAAATTCAAAAAATCTTTTCCTGAGTTTACACAAACGGTTAAAGATTTGAAAGAATTATTATTTTCCCCAAGATAAGCTCTTGCTCTATTATAATCTTCAACAGACTCCGCCTTGCAATTGTCTATACTAGTTATATTTTCTTTAACAGTAACTGTCGGAGCTTGCTTTTTAAAAAAATCCATTAACTCTCTTAATTTCGAAAATTTCTCATCATTCATTTTTTAATCATACCATTTAAAAGGCCGTATGTGGAAACATGATTTTCCCTAAGAAGCCATCAATATTGCCGCTTTAAACGGCATAACCATGTCGCCCACGCGTATAGGAGTGAGAATACTGTCACCAAGCTTGGTATCGACCTATACCTCAGCTAATCTTAAAATGTTTACATAGGTTTTTTAGAAGAAGCTAAAGTAGTTTCCATATTAAAACTTTGTTTATTAGCAATAAAAGAATGAATGTTTTTAACTTCAATTCTCATTGCTTTCAAGTTGCTTACAGGGTCGCGCCAATCTCAGTGGTTTTCACGGGCAATTTTATCAGCATTAGCACGCCAATTTTTGGTCGTTCACTCGCAACTATTGAGCTATACAAAGTTGATTTCCCAGCTCCATTAACTCCTGCGAACATATAAAGGTCTATGCTCATCTGATAAAATCTTTACGATTAATTTTCTGTTTCTGTCTTAATTGTAGCGCGGTCACGGATTGCTAGCCAAAAGTTGGTATCAACTTGATTAGTCGAGTTGTCAATCATTTTGTTAATCTGATCATAGTCCACATTTTTAATGTCTTCTTCTAATTGCTTTGGACTAACCATTATTTTTACTCCTCTCTTATAGCCTGGACCCTACTAGTTACGACAATTATATCATTTAAAAGTATGTGTTCTAATGTAATGTCTTGTTATACCGATTAACTTGACCATAGATTCAGCATTTCTCTTATCTGAGCTGGTTATCAATCTTAATTAAAAACTCTACAATCGTAAACAAGTATCTTTAAGTAAATAATCAACATAGTGAGCCCTACCATATTATTCACAAAACAATTAACAGTTATTTTATATCAACTGCTTTAAAAATTTGAGAATCTATTTCTTCATTTCTATGTGATACTACTATGACAGTTTCGACATGGCTAAGTAAATTATTCAAAATATCTTTAGCTGATTTAAGATCAATATTTGAAAAACTTTCATCTAATAAGATTAGTTTGCCTTTAGGATCAAGTATACGTGCTAAGGCAACTCTTTGTTGTTCTCCACCAGATAATGAATCTGGGTTCCAGTTATTGTCAATTTTGTAGTTGTTCTTGACCTTTTCTAGCAATTTACCACTAATATTACGTCCTAATTTAATATTATAATCTATTGATTGCGGAAATATCGTAACATTCTGTGGTACATAAACAATAATATTATTAATTACAGTTTGAGGTATCGTTTTAATATCAATTCCGTTTAAAAGCACCTTACCTTTTTGAGGCTGTAATTGATTAGTTGCAAGTTTTAAAAGTGTACTTTTTCCACGACCTGATTTTCCATTTAGCTTATAAAAGTTATTTTTATTAAAAGTAAAAGAAAAATCGGTTAGTATCTGGTTTTTTGAGCCAGGGTAAGAAAAGGAAACATTTTCAAATGACAGGGATACAAACTCCTTGGGGAAGTTCATAGTAGCAAAACTTTGAGTATTACGCATCAGCTTCCTAGAAGGAACTAATTTGGCAAATTTTTCAAACAAACTAGTTGTTGATAATAACTGAGAAAAGTATTGATCAACAATATTAGTAGAATCAAAAACCTTTGTTGCTAATTCTGCAGTAGCCAATATGGCCCCTGCTGTTAACAAACCCTTGAAATGGAGATAGCCCGTAATACCAATAATTATTAATTGACTTCCAATATTTATTACTCCAGTAACTATACCTATTATTGAACGCCTAACAGTATTTTTAACATTTGCTTGTTTTAGTAAGTTTGAACCTCTGCTAACTAATTTTTTTAATTCTCCTAAGACATTAAATGCATATAAAGTTTCATATCCGTGTAATCCACTACTTGTAATTTTTAAAAATTGTTCATTCGCTTCTGAAACACCCTTAATTCCATTTGATAAATAATTTTTACAAATCTTGGGGACTATAATCATAATAATCACCAAAACAATAGCAGCAATAAAAAGCCAAATATTATAAGTATATAAAGCAATTAGGGAGAAAATTGCATTCCCAGAAAAACGGATAATCAGAAAAAAGGTATCAATACCTTCTTTTTGTATCATGTTGGTATCGTTCTGTAAATAAGATTCATAATAATCAACAGGTTTGCTCTTAAATTCAGACTGTGTTAATTCAACAATATTATTGGTAACTTCTGCTCGAATATCAGTTAACATATTTTGGGTTACGGTTTCTTGAACATAACTTTCAAGTAAAGAGATAATAAAGCTTGTAACCCACAAGGCGAAAATAATAAGGAGTGTTTTGCCGAAATATAATAGTTGCTTTCCAATTAAATAGTTAGCAAGTTGCGACATTTTAGTAGCAGCATACACCTGTAATACTGAATTACATAATAAAAGAAAACATGTTAATAAAACTGCACCAAAATGTTTTTTAAAATATACCTTCATTGTCATTTTCTCGTGAGTCTTTATCAATTAGTGATTTGGCATTTTTTAAATGATGTACAGTCCCCCAACATGTAGTAATCTTGAAAACATCCTTTTTAAGTCATCAATACTAGCTACTTTCTTTTATCTCAATTTATCAATAAAATTATCTTATCGTTTTATTTTTTATTAGCTAATAGTGTTCTCAGCTAAATCGTTAATACATAAATAAAAATATTACATGTATTTTAATTTATTTAGTTCGTTGTCTATAAACCAATTGTTTTTATAATATTAAAACTTTCATCATTATGAAGCAATATATTATTTTGGTATCATGTATGCAATTTTGCCTGTAGTAAATTTTTAGTAAAAAAGGACTAATTCCAAACTTAATTAGGTAATTTCACAATTAGTAACTAATCATGAGTTATCTACTTTAAGAAACGGAATTTAGTCCCATTAATTATTTAAATGAATTAAATTACTTTTTTGCCTGATAGCGTGACTTACCATTCAAGTAAGTTTCGCTCAATGTCATATCAGGGTTCAAGACGATAAAGTCAGCAGGTTTATCAGGAGCAATTGAACCACATTTATCTAAGATATTTGCGCTTTTAGCTGGTACATATGACGCCATCATAATTGCTTCTTCTGGGGTGGCGGCATTCCAGTCAACCACATTCTTAATAGCGACATTTAACTGCAAGATACTACCAGCAAGGTTATCGCCGTCCTTAAGACGGGCCATGCCATCTTTGACGTAAACTGGCAATTCACCAAGCATATAGTCACCATCTGGCATCATTCCCGCTTCCATACAGTCAGTGATTAAACAAATATGTTCTGCACCCTTAATCTTAATTAATGACCGAACCAATTCTTTTTTCACGTGGTGCCCATCACAAATCAATTCATCAGTAACATTATGCAAGTCCATTGCCGCATTTGAAATTGATGAGTCATGGTGTGACGGATCAGGCATGCCATTGAAAGTGTGCGTAAACATGGTTGCACCAGCTTCAACACCAGCTTTAGCTTGTGCGTAAGTTGCACTTGAATGGCCCAAGGAAACGACAACGCCCTCTTTAACAACAGTACGAATGAATTCCTTCGCACCCTTTCTTTCAGGTGCAAGGGAAATTTTGTTAAGTAAGCCTTCTGATTGATCACGCCAGTCATTAAATTGCTTAATGCTTGGATCTAGCAAGTACTTCGGGTTCTCAGCACCAGCATGTTCTGCGGTAAAGTATGGGCCTTCAAAGTGCAGCCCCTGAATCTTAGCACCAGTTTCTTCACCCTTACGGGCACCGAACATTTGACAAATTCTAGTTAAAGTATTTTCGTCCGCAGTATAAGTAGTAGGCAACCAGCTAGTAACGCCTGAGCGCAAGAAGCCTTCAGACAAACGGTTAATGCCATCCCATTCGCTTACCATTACATCTTCTTTTAAAGAACCGTGAACATGCGTATCAACCAATCCGGGTGCAATCCATTTACCAGGATAATCAACAATCTTACCTGTTGGGGTTTCGTTTTCAGGGTAGTAAAAACCAAACTTGCCATCATCTTGAACTTCAAGGTAACCGCCATCTTCAGTTACATTTTCAAGAAAAAACTTGTCAGCATGAATATAATACGTCATAATTTTTGCCTTTCACTTAAAAACTCGAACTTTGTCTTTATAAGTCCATTTTAGCTTAATGCACTGGTCATTACCAGTTGAATTACAAATAGTACGGAAAGTTTTGTTTTTTTAGTTATAATAGGTATAGGTAGACTATATAGGAAGCAAAATCATGATACAAGACACGCAAATAAATAGACATCAATTAGGGGCATTGACCGGTGCAAGTAAGTGCGATAACTATTATGAGTTGCACTTTGCAACTGGTGAAGTGGCGCACTTCTACATTTTGGCCGATGGAATTTTTCGTCTAATCCTTGATCCCGAACAAAATTTCACTGAACAGCCAGCTTCATTTATTCAGCTAGCTAAATTTGATAACAATGCTTTTGAGCGTTCACAGGTACGGGCAACTAACGACTCATTAATTATTCACTCGGGTAATTACCAAGTTATTTTTTGGCAAAAGCCGGCTATTATGAGTATCTTCGATGAAACTTTGCACCGAACGAGAATGTCGCAATCTAGCCCATTAGAATTTGGTGCTGAACAAACTAGCGAATTTTTAGTCCAAAATAAAAACGAATTTTACTTTGGTGGCGGTTTGCAAAACGGTTATTTTAGTCATAAAGGTCGGAAAATTCAAATTAAGCATGACCAGATCACAGGCGACGGCGGGGTTGTCACGCAAGTCCCATTCTTCTGGTCCAACGCAGGCTATGGTGAATTACGTAATACTGTTCAAAGCGGTACATATGATTTTGGGCAGAAAAATCACAGCGTCACTACGTTGACACACCAAGATCAACTTTTTGACAATTTTTACCTGGTAGGCAACACCCCGCAGGAACTTCTTGCTAAATTTTATCAGCTAACCGGAAAACCTATCCTATTGCCTAAATATATGCTTGGCTTAGGACATCTAGGCAATTTTTGTACCACTCTTTGGCAGCCTAGTGCAGCATCAGTTCGCAACGCAACAAAAATTAACAATAATTTTTATCTGCGGACGAGCGATGAAAATTCTGCCTCGGGAAAAGCATCACTTAACGGTGAAGAAAATTATCACTTTTCAGCAAGGGCAATGATTGACCGTTATAAAGCCATGCACATCCCATTAAGCTGGTTTGTACCCAATTACGGCGTTCAAGCAACTAATGAGCAAGCTCTCGCCTTTTTTAACGACTATGCGTTAAATCAAGGCGTTCATCCCGGCTTATGGCATGAAGAAGACGCAACTTTACCAGCAAAAACCGCCTTTACTTACAGTAATAACCCCAACTTAACTGCTTCGGATACTGAGAAACTGAAAACAGAACTACAACGCAAGCGGCCACTGGTCTTAAGTAACTCCGGCTTTGCCGGTATACAAAAAGACGCCGCCATAATCTATGGTGATGTTGGGGGTAATTGGGAGAGTATCGCCACTCAAGTTGCCGGTTTAGTAGGCTCTAATTTGTCAGGACAACCACTTGCTGGAGCGGCAGTTGACGGCCTTTTAGGCGGTGGCAATGCGCAAATTAATGTTCGCGACTTCGAATGGAAAGCATTCACACCCCTTCTTTTCAACATTGATGACCAAGGAGACTTTAGCAAAACACCGTTTGCTTACAATCGGAAAATTACGGAAATTAACCGCGCCTATTTGCAGTTGCACAGCCGCCTGAAAAATTATTTATACACTCTTAATGCACATGCACGCGAAGGCAATCTTATCTTGCAGCCACTATTTATTGCTTTTCCAGATGAGCGGACTAATTACACCGAACAATTCGGTACCGAGTTCATGCTAGGTAACAATTTGCTAATTGCACCTATTACTAATGGCCGCGAAGATGAAGAAGGCAATTCCCGCAAGGACAATTTATACCTGCCGGGTAAGCACACGATGTGGATTGATCTTTTTACCGGCGAAAAATATGCTGGTGGTCGTGTTTACAATAACTTAACCTACCCAACTTGGCATTTGCCAGTCTTTGTCCGTGGTGGCAGTATCTTTGATTTTGGCAAGCGTGACTATGTCATTTATCCGCAAGGAAACAGCCAGGCAGAAATTTACGACGATGATGGCTTAACCGATTTTGAACATAACTATTGCAAGACTCAGATTACCAGCAAGCTTGATGAGGAAAAGCTGACAGTTACTATTAATCCGGTTAAAGGCGAATACCCTGATCTGGAAGCAGAGCAAAGAACCAATTTAACTTTATTATGCGATTCTTATCCTGATAATGTTATTGTTAAAATAAATGACCAAATTGTTCCGCTCCAGGTCTACGGCTCGCTTGATGCCTTTAACCTAGCGCACGAAGGGATTTTTTATAATACTAACTATTCCTTAGCTGAATTTGATCAATATCATGACCAAAAGCAAAAGGCCCTCCAAATTAAGCTTGCTAGCCGTGAAATTGCGACTACCAAAATTGAAGTGACGGTGCGTAACTTTACTTACAGCAGCAAAGTCATGGTTCATTCAATTACCAGTGGGATTATTCCCTCACCGAAACTTCCTTCAGTTGATTCCAGCAAAATCACAGCTCATTCATTTGAACTCGCTTGGTCACAAGCTGACGAAGTTCAAGTTGAAATTAACAATATCCTGTACGAAGGAATTAAGGGTAATAGTTTTACGTTCCATGAACTGACGCCTAATACCCGCTATATCATCCGAATGCGCTATGTTGTGGGCAATCGCGTATCAGAATGGTCTGATCTTTTCGGCGTAATTACTAAGCACGCAGCCGAGGACTATGCAATTCAGGAGATTACCGTTTCCAGCAACTGCGATAGCAAGCCGCACCATCCGCTCGCATACTTGACCGACCTCAAGATGGCCAGTGAATGGCAAACTGAGCAGAGTATTGCGCCGGATAAGCCTCTGGAATTAACTTTTACCTTTAATGATATTGAAAAGTTAAGTCGGATGACTTTTGTTCCCCGTAACATTGATCACGAAGGCGACCCAACAGATATCAGTGTTGCTGTTTCAACGGATGGTGAAAATTACAACTTGTATGCCGAGCACCTAAAATGGCGAGCCGACAGTAAAAATAAAGTAGTTGGCTTACGCGATGTGCGGGCAAAGGCCGTTCGCCTCACCATTTATCAAAGCTCAGGACCTTTAGTTGCTGCGCGTGAAATCATTTTTTTCAGAGCTAAACGATAACTAAATAGCGGTAAAACAAAAAGAAGAGTCTGAGTAGAAACTAGCTCTTTGAATAAAGAAACAGGCAAAACACTGAAAAAAGTGTTTTGCCTGTTTTTACTTATAGATAATTTATTTAAACAATTCACTATGCGTACCTATTCCAGCTAGAAAAACTGTTTTTTGTGTAGGCACGTAAACTAATAAATGATCACCACTATGGCCATCAAAATGAAGCTCCAGAACAATTATTGTTGCTTGGGCATCATTTAGCTGCTTTTTGATTTTCTTTTTTATGTTATTTAAGCCTTCTAAAGCATGTGGGTGAAAATAATCGGGTATTTTATGATCTTCAATTAAACAACGAATAATGAATTCCCACGGACTCCGTTCTTGTTTATCAAGTTCATAAGGAAGTGTCCCATTAAATACTGAATGCCATTTTGAGTCCTGTCTTCGTTTCTTTAGCTGTTTTTTAAATACCTTAGTATATTTGATTGCTTTCATCATTTATTTCTCAAGCTCCAGCTATTCATCTGAGTTGAGCATTTCTTCTAATTCTTCAAAACTATGAGCCTCTGGCAGCTTCTTTTTTCCAGTTAAATCATCGGTCACTTCTTGTAAAGAGTTGCTTAACTCTTGGTTAGGAAAAGAATAGTATTTAGGTAACCCATTGTTAGCTACAGTAGTAACTGTCATTCGAACAAATTCAGAAATAGTCAAACCATGATTAGCAAGTACTGCTTTTGCCTTATTTTTAGTTGCTGAATCAATTCTAGCTTCAATTCTATCCATATTTACCACCTCATTGTCATTGTACGCCAAAAGTCGTACAAAAGCCATTATATAGTTTTAATCAATGATATTAAGAAGCGCCACTTTTTTAATTTAGCAGTTCTAGAGAACTAATTTCTACTTATGAGATACTTAGTCATTCAACATATTTATTACAAAAAAACTCACATGGATCAAGGTAGAAGAATTAAAAGCTGTAATCAAGAAAAAGCAGAAAAAACACTAAAAAATGTTTTTTCCGCTTTATTTTAGTTTAAAGAGCTAGTTTCTTGCCAAACTCTTCTTTTTTGTCTCTAAAAACTTAGTAAGCTTAAAACCAGGTAGTCGAAGATAAAGCAATATCTTCATTTTTATCTGGCTGATTTAACTTAGTAAGCAAGTCAATGCCCTCCTTAGATAGCGTCATGCTTCGAGCAAGCTCACTTAATTTGATTAATAGCCTGCTTCGTACCTGATACTCATTTTCATGTTGCTTTAATTGCGAAATTGCGGCAGTAATTAAAGCTTGTTCATTTTTCTTGGGTAAGTTCTGCTTTTCTAATAACTTCAGTAAATCCATTTTTACTACCATCTTTTCGATACCTAATAACATAGTATTTTAGGACTAGTTCGCCCTAATCATAGCAGTTTTAGCTTTAATATATAACTAAAATTCTATCATGATTTTAAGCTGATGATTCATTAAAAAATCAACTCTTGAACTTAATCGTTTGAATTTCTTGTCCGTGTTCAACTTCACCAGGTGAAATTGGTGAAACAGAATCAATAATATCCATATTAGTATAAACAATAATCACCGTATCATCATAATTTGCTCCAGTAATTGCCGCTGTGTCCATCTCAGCCAGCGGGGCACCTTGTTTAACTGAATCACCCTCTTGGACAAAGACATTAAAAGGTTCTCCCTTTAATTCAACCGTATCAATCCCCAAATGAACCAATATTTCCAAATTATTTTTTGCCGTGATTCCGATAGCATGCTTGGTGGGAAAAACGGTAGTAATTTTACCTGCAATTGGAGCATAAATTTTCCCATCTGTTGGCTTAATCGCAAAACCGTCTCCTAACATTTTAGTCGAAAACACTTCATCTTTGACTTCTGTGAGTGGCAACAATTCGCCGTCTGCCGCCGCACTTACCGTAAAATCTTTCTTTTTAAATAAATTAAACATTTGTTATCACCTTTTACTTCTTACTACTTAACCAAATGGTCAAAATTAAACACAAGCCAAATATAAGCAGAAAAATTACTGAAGCTCCCCGAATCAGTTTATTATTACTCTGCTCTTTCTGGTTTATACCATTTGTGCGAACAAGTCCACCCATAGCCAATAATACGCAAATAAAATTACCCGCCATGACTTGACCAATTGCCTGGCACAGCATAAAAAAGCGGTAAGTAGGTAAATCGGTTAAAATTTTTTCCTTATTTAGCCACAAATAATAGCCAAAGATAAAGTTGATAATCATCATAATCATGTCAACTGCAATTATCGGAGTTGCCGTTAAGATCACGGCTAAACTTTGTGCAGTTAAACTGGCTTCGTAAGCAACAAAGCCGGCAAAAAATAGCGGTATGATAATTAAAGCAGCAATATAAGTGTTTAAAATTTTCCCGGTATCTAAATGGGCTCTATCTAAAAGTCTAATAACAAAATTGTTCGTTTTACTTATCATTTTGTTCACTTTTTTCTTTCCGCCAAATATCAAACTTATTTACCAAAAAATCAACTAATGAATAAGCCATAATAAATGAGGCGTTTTTGGTAGTAGTAAATTTAATTGTAGGATAGTAAAAATTATAATCAGAAAGCGAAGCAAGTTCGTTCTGCTTCAAGTCCGTGAAAGAAACGTAACGTAACTTATTATTAACTAATTCAAACTTCGTTAGTTCGTCATTAATTTCTTTATTATCGCCTGTGTATGAAATAATAAACAGCATATCCCCTTTTTGCGCAATTTTACCCACCATTTCCAATTCGCTAATCGCGGCAGGCAGTACAATCGAAGAAATACCAAAAAGTAACAATTCATGCGATAAATAATTGGATAACATTTGCTGAATCCAGCCTGTTGAATAAATATAAACGTTACTAGCATTGCTTAGCTCAGTATAAAATCTGGCCAAGTCAAGCGAGTCAAAATATTTACGTAAATTCTCAGTTTCTTTTTCCAGATCTGCTCCAAAGTTATTGGCAAAGTTCATTTTATTGTTATTCTGCTCATTTTCTAAGCAAACCTCATTTAAATAAAATTTTAATTCGGTATAGCCACTTAAACCAAGATGCTTACACAAACGAAAAATTGCCGATCTCGAAACATACAATTTTTCTGCTAATTCGGAAAGACTCAATTTCTTACACAATTTAGCATTGTCTAGAACAAATTGAATGATCCGTATTTCAGAATCATTCAACTTGCTACTATTTTGATAAATTAGGGATTTTAATTTTGACATTAATACGCTCCATATAAAATAGTTACTAATTCATTATACTTAACTTTTAATTATAACTTTTAATTATAAAAGCGCTTTAAAGTCATTGAGCTTTGTTCTAATTAAGATCGTTTTTTATTAATTCTTGCATAGCTTCAAGAACTTGAGCAACATCTAGCCCCACAATAACCTGGATGGCTTTGCCATGATGCACAACGTTAATTGCTTTAGCTTCTTTAAACTGGGCATCCGAGCCCATTTTAGCGGGATCCTTGACAGATACTCGCAAGCGGGTCGCACATGAACTTAATTCAGTAATGTTTGTGGAACCACCTAGCAAGTCGAGAAAGGCCGTAGCCCTAGTAATGTAGGGATCACTTTCCGCCGAGCTACCTGAAGTTTGAGCCTGCTGCTTGGCCTTTTTGGCTTGATATTCTTTCTTATTTAACAAATGAACATCTTCGCTGTCTGCTTCTCGGCCGGGAGTCGCATAATCAAATTTTTCGATCATAAACTTAAAGATAAAGAAGGTAATTGCCGCAAAAATCAAGCCAATTGCAAATTGAACTAAATAGGTCTGCCAGTGGTTTGCCCACAAAGGAATCCAGTTTTCAGCTGCCATATCGATACTTCCAAAAATAAAGTTACCAACTACACCAAAACAAAACATTACAGTATTCATAGTAGCAGCTAAAACAGAATAAATGATCCATAAAACAGGAGCTGCAAATAAGTAAGTAAAGTCGATTGGCTCTGTAATGCCAGCAAAAAAGGAAGTTAACGCAGCCGGAATCAATAAGGCTGAAGTCTGTTTTTTCTTGTCCTTTTTAGCAGTAACATAAAAGGCTAGACAAATTACTGGAGCCAAGAAAATTTTTTCGTTGCCCCATAATTGAAAGCCCATTGCCGGGGCTAATTGCTTTAAAGGCTTTGTACTTAAGGCAAACTGGGTTAGATGCTTTAACCACCAAGGCTGCAAACCTCCAGCTACTACTGCTGGACCATATTGAAATGGAATATAAACCAAGTGATGCAAACCCGTAGGAATTAAGACTCGATTCAAAAAATTATAAATCCAAACGCCAATTACGCCACTATTAAGGATAAAATGTTGCATTCCACTAATTCCCAGCTGAACTTTTGGCCAGCCCCAGCAAGTGATGAAGGCAAGAGGAATCATGACAAAAAAGCCAAGAATATAAACATATGTTGAACCCTGAAAGGTTCCTAGCCATTCAGGCAGCTTTTTGTCAAAATAATGGTTATGTAACCAAATTACTATTCCTGCAACTACCAATGCGCCAATCATACTGGTATCAAGTGTCTTAATACCAGCTATTTCCGTCAAGCCATGGTTGGTTGAGTTTTCTATTAGTTGAATTTTAGTAAAGTTAGGTATACCGAAGCTTGCACCCCAATGTGTTAAAATTGCACCAATAAAATAATTATATGTCATATAAGTAATTAATGACTCCATTGCGGCCCTTCCCTTGGCCTTATTAGCTAGGCCAATTGGTAAACCGACCACAAAAAGCAATGCTTCCTGTTTAAAAACCGTCCAGCCACCGGCTGTAACTGTATCCCAGATAGAGTTCCAAGTCGTACCTTGATTGGCAAGCGAACCAAAAACAGCTTGATTAGTAAACAGACTACCAATTGCTACTACAATTCCCGCAAACGAGAACAAAAGTACAGGTACGAACATTGCCGCTCCAAACTTTTGGAATTTCTGCATCATAAGCAATCAGCTCCTAACTAGTTAAGTTCTGGCCAGTATGGCTTATTTACTAGAATCATATCGTCAAGAATCTTTTTGGCAACCAGAGCATCTGGAACAGTTTTATTAAGTGCAAACGCCTGCCACATTTTGGTATAAGAATGGTGTTCATATGCATCAACCACAAGTTTCTCACAAGTTTGTTGTTCTATTATCATCGCACGTTCAAATTCGCCGGATCTGCCAGTTGCCATTGGCTGAACACCGTCAGCACCAAACCAGCACGGTACTTCAACCACCGAATCAGGATCAATATTAGCAATTGCCCCATTATTAGGAATGTTAGCAAAGAATTTTTCGTGCGTATTATAGGCAATTGCATGACAAATATCGACAATATAATTTGAATGTTCCACGTTTGCTTCCCAGATATTACCTTTTGCGGTTCCTGCGTCCACAATGCGCGCACATTCATCAAAGACAATCTTTTGTCGATATTCCCGGATCTCATCGGTTCTAGTGTGTTGTGGGTCAGCATTTGCGACTTCATATTGCGGATAATAATAATATTGCAAGTAAGTATTAGGCAAAGTCTCTGGATCTAGTACATAACAATCCTTAGCTTTCTTAAATGTTTCCGCCCAGCTTTTTTCGGTTTCCTGATCAAATTTGCCTCCAATCCAGTAACCATTTTGAGCAATATAATCTTTAAGTTGTGGCATTAAATCCTTACCAGTTTTTTTGTCACGAACTTCCTTCCACCAGCCAAAGTGGTTAAGGCCATAATAATTAACATCCAGGTCATGGTAATCATTTAAGCCACAAATCTGAGCCATTCTAGTCATGATTTCAACCGGCATGTCACAAATATTGATTACTTTTGCATGCGGCCGCAAGCGTCGGCATGCTTCTGCAACAATGGCAATAGTATTAGAATAATTAATCATCCAAGCATTTGGTGAATATTTCTCCATCCAGTCGATAATTTCGATAATGGCTGGAATTGAGCGCAGGCCATAAGCCATCCCGCCGGGTCCGGTAGTTTCTTGCCCATTAACCCCATATCTTAAAGGAATTTTTTCATCATAACTGCGCATTTTATATTTGCCGACCCGAATTGATCCCATTACGAAATCAACATCAGTAAATGCTTCTTTAGGATCAGTGGTATACGAAAATTCTATTTGGGGTGCACGTTCTTTTATGATAATTGCGCAGGCATCACCAATTTTCTTTTGTCTTTCTTCATCGTTATCATAAAATTTCAGCTTTCTGAGTGGAAAACGATCCTCATTAGCAATTAAGCTTAAGACAAAGCCGGGTGTAAAAGTGCTACCCCCACCGGCAATTACGACAGAATAACGTTTATCAGTTGCAGACATTGTTTTCTCCTTTTTTAATCAAATTGCCCAATTTGAGCTGTCTTCATAAGCTAGCTTATTTATATTTATATCAGATTTTGCTCATTTTGTATCCGCTTTCTGAAAAAGCGAATAAGTATTTCATAACTTGAAATAAGCGTTTCGCGCGCTGAAATATATTTCAAAAAGAATTATCCCAAGATCTAGTTGTACTAAAAAAGCACTGTAGTTACTCACCTACAGTGCTTTTAAAATGATTTTTAAAGTTAAAAATGACTAAATCCTGGTCATTCAAACCGGTCTTTCTTAATTACACGATAAATGGAAATGACCAAAACTAAGATTGCACAGAGTATGGCAACGTATGCCATAGGACCAACACTAATTGCAGCTTGTGCTTGCTGACTAGCCATTCGGTTTTCCACCGCGTATTCCACAATCCATTTACGCAATAGCCGTGGAGTCAAAATAAAAGTTATGGTAGCAATGACTGACGCGACTAGTGCCGTATTTCGTGAATAAGGCTCACGGAAAAACTGTGCCATGACGCAGAATGCTGGTGCTATCATCAACACAAGAACCCAAATAATAATCAGCCTGCCGGCGCTGCTATTCATCATTTGCGCACTATTAGTCGCATAGCGGTACTTGCCCCAAAGTTGTCCCCCAGTAAAAGTATTGAGCAAGCTAAGAATATATGAGCCTTGTTGCCCATAAATCCCGCCACGATTCGATAAAATGCCTTGGATAACTTGTAAGCCGTCGGTTGAGCCTGCTTCCGGAAAATTAACAGTGACAACTTTCTTCATGTAAGTTGCTAAAAACATGAGAATAGAGCCACCAAATTGCAGAGCGCGCAGCATATTAAGCTTTCTGGAAGCCTTCATTTTAAATTCCAGGCTGAGAACACGATCTGGGTGATGGCTATGACCGATGATGAAAATGCCGACAGCCACTATTATTGCTAATAGCAATAATAACCACCATAATTTAGCCATCACAAAAAAGATGGCCAATACAACAATCGCCACTGCGACATAAGGCCGATCAGAAAAGATTTCCCAAAAGTTTAGTTTAAGGTGACGGTAATCAGCTCGTGGTGATTCAGCCGGATTCTCTTTAGCGGGCCTTTTGGTAGCAGCAGAATTAACCGTTTCAGCATTCTCATTCGCATACTTTTTGCGATATTCACGTCTAGTCATATGTGAATCCTGACTCATACAGCACCCTTCCTTTCAGAGACAATATCTTATCACGTTTTGGGGCTAAGTTTACCCTTTTTTGCAAATTCTTAGCAATTTTATTGTGCTAGAATAAAAAAGATAATGTTTTTGTTAAAAATTCAAACGGAAAGATGAGGATACTTTGAAAAGTTCAGATAAGTTGCCAGCTGGATGGCACAAAGCCTTTTATACCCTGTGGCTAGGTTGTTTCATTACAGGAATGGGTTACTCGATGACAATGCCCTTTATTTCACTTTTTATTGCCGACCTTGGTCATTATAGTCAATTACAAATCAGTCTTTACTCAGGCTTGGCTTTTGCAATGACATTTATTGCCCAGGCAATAGTTTCACCTTATTGGGGCAATTTAGCTGACCGTAAGGGCCGCAAATTGATGTGTATGCGTGCTTCAGGCGTAATGGCTCTGACTATCACAGCTACCGGATTTGCTCCCAATGCAATTTACATCATTGTCATGCGGTTTATTCAGGGAGCTTTTTCTGGCTACATTAATAATGCTACCGCATTGATTGCTGGTGAAACTCCTCATCAAAAAAGCGGTTGGGTTATGAGCCAAATGATGACCGCCGGAACTGCTGGAAACTTAGTTGGACCTTTACTTGGCGGAATTCTATCTAATTTCTTTGGTAACTGGCTAGGTGGAGCCTGGGGATACCGAATTCCCTTCTTCATCACTGGGTTTTTAATGGTTTTAGTCTTCTTAGGTTCAACTTTCTTAGTTCACGAAAAATTTACCCCGGTTTCGCGTGAAGAAATGAAGCCAATGAAAGAAATTATGCATACTTTGCCTAATGTTAAGTTAATTATTGCGATGTTCGCAACAACGCTGTTAGTTCAAGCCGCCAACATGTCAATTGACCCGATTGTTTCACTTTACGTAAAATCAATGATGCCCAACAGTAAAAATATTGCCTTTGTTGCTGGTGTCGTTGCTGCAACACCGGGACTTGGTACGTTGATTGCCGCTTCTAAAATCGGCCACAAAATGGACGAAATTGGCCCGCTAAAGATTCTTCGCGTTGGACTAATTGTTGGCGCCATCCTCTTTATTCCAATGGCACTCACACATTCACCGTGGGTATTAGCTGGATTGCGCTTTTTGCTGGGAATTGCCAGTGCCGCAATGCTGCCAGCGGCTCAAACGGTTTTAACTCTTAACACGCCACCAGAAAGCTTTGGTCGCATTTTCAGTTACAACCAGTCCTTTCAGGCAGTCGGATCAGTCTTTGGTTCATTAATGGGGTCAACCATATCCGGAGTATTTAATTATGCGACTGTCTTTTGGACTACTGGCTTAACTTTATTGATAAACTTTATTCTGATTATCTTTTTTAGTTTTCACCAGCCCAAACGTCAGTAAGCACTAGCTCTTTTAAAAAATAAAATAAAAACTAAAGGACTAGTTCGAGCTATTAGCTTAGAACTGGTCCTTTTAGCTTGTTCTTAAATTCAGTAAAAACCGGACTTAATTTTCCTTGGTTTTAATCATGACGACAACCGTAATACTGAAAACTAAAATACTGGTAATCAGCATCCCTAACAGAGCAACGTTAGCATTTGATGCCGCTGAAATACTGGTAAACAGGATTGTCATTAATGGTGTAATCACTAACAAAATTGTATTTAACAGGCCAACTGATGATGACAAAATCTTGCGGTCAACCGTTGCAACCAGCCATTGCGTTAACTTCGGACTAGCTGTTCCTACAAAAAAGCCTAATAAGGCATAAGTAACTAAACAAAAAATTATTTGTTTACTCATCGTGGACACGAGAACGCAGGCTGCGGATAATAAAGCCAGTAAAACGATCACATAGACCGAAACCTTTTTAAAAATCATTGTTCCCACAATACTGCCTAGAGCAGAGCCAACCGCTGCTGCTGCGCCAATAATTGCAATTGTGAAAGTATAGGTCCCAATGACCATTACGCTTTTATTGCCAGCAACAACAATCGATAATATTGGCTCAATTGTACTCAAAATACCATTCATTAAAGCAATAACCATCACGGTAGTTAACAGGCCTCTCGCCTTTTTAACCTGGCGAAAAGACAAGGCAAGCGTACCCAAAAAGCTTTGTTCATCAACATCTTGATTAATTGCTGTTTCTTTATTTTTACGGGCAATCGACAAATAAATTAGTCCAGCAACAATAAAGGTTAAGCCATTAATAACCGCTAAAGTCGAATAAGACATGAACAATAACAATCCTGAACCAACAAACTGCGCAATGGTCGTAATCACTTGGGAAACGCCACTTGTGAAACCTGTTGCCTTAGCAACTTGGTCTTTTTCTACTAAATCAACTACTAAAGGTGTTGACAGGCCACTTGAATACGTTCCGGCTGTATCAGAAATGAAGTTAATGACGATAACCATCATTACCAGATTCCAGCCGGCAATATTTTGACTAAAAAGAAAACCAACTAATAAATAGAGTGCCCCCCTAATCATTGCAAGCCAAACAATCTTTTCGTATTTGTTATGCGTCCGATCGGCAAGATAGCCCCCGACACTTGAAAGCAGTCTAGGTACCGACTCGGAAATGGCAATCAGTGAAAGAGCTAATGAGTAATTTTTTAGCTTGCTAGCATAAGTCATCAAGGCTAAGTAAAAAAGAATATCACCAGCACTTGACAGGATACTAGCGATTGAAAATCGTCGATAATATTTATTTTTGAAAAATATATCCATGAATTAATTTACACCCTCTATTTATTTACTAATAACTTAATTATATTTGTGTTAAAATTTTAAATAATGAAAGTGTCATATATGAAACTAATTTTCGGAGAAATTTTGATGACTATTGGAAATTTATTACGGCAATATCGGCAAGAGGCAGGTAAGACGCAGCGGGCATGGATCGGTGATATTGTTAGCCCCTCGTTTTATTCTAAAATTGAGAAGAATACTACTAGGATTTCTGCTCAGGATTTGATTGAAATACTGCGCTACAACCATATTGATCTTGCTAGTTTTTTTAGCAAATTAGATTACCGGTCAAAATCTGAAGATGAACTCAAGAAAAACGTAATTTCCAAATCAATAGATGCCTATTATGAGTTTGATATCGATCAGCTCTCAGCAATTAAAAATGCCATCGCTAAAAGTGCTGTGTATAACAAAGAAGACCTGATTCTTAAGCTCAATACCTTAATTTACACTGCCAACAGTTCACCTGAAAAACTCAGTTTAAAAGAAAAGCAACAGTTAAAAGCCAAATTTTATAATGAAGATAATTTGGACCAAGAGTCACTAAAAAATTTCTGTAATTACATGTATTTTTTTGACTTTACCAGTAATTTAATGATTACCAAAAAATTTCTCAAAAAATTTGGTAGAAGTAATGATGAAAAAATCCAATTTTTAGTCCTTGGTATTTTAATTAACATGGTTGGTATTAGCATTAAGCATCAATCTTATGAAAATGCCGCACAAATGATCACAATGTCAAAGAAAGTGCCTACTAAACCCAGTACATGTTTCAGTAAAATGGTGCTCTTCTTACTAGAAAATTTAATTAATTATCACTATGAGCCATTACAAGTTTATCTTGATAATTGTGAAATGCAGGTTAAACAGCTTTCCTTAATTGGAATGGAAAAATTCAGTCAGCAATGTCAAAAATTGATCGATGAAAATACCAACTAATCGCTAATTTTAGGTTTAAGAAAAAGCGTGATTTAAAATCACGCTTTTTCTAATATTAGCTAAACTCTATTTTTGGCCAGCATTATAATACTTCAAACTGCCAATTTCGCCGACCAAGTTAAATTTACCCTTTTGTAAACTAATTTAGTGACCGAGTCATTCGCAAGGCCGATTCCTTGAAAAGTAGGGTAATTTTGCGTTGACAAAAAGAGATTAATTGCCATCCCAGAGCTCACAACTAAAACGTTTTCGCCTTTGTGCTGACTTTTTGCAATTTTACCGTCATTCGCTTTTGAATAGCTTCAGTACTTTCCGCACAATATTGTGTTGGTAAGCTGGTATTTAACTTATTTTCCTAGTCTAAAACATAATTTATTTTGAAATAGTTTGCCTGTCTTAGCTTGAAAATCAGCAATACTATCATAGCCAAAGCATTGGGCAATTTCTGGTACATTCTGCGCAACATCAGGGCGGCCTTCATAGCACCGTAGTTACATTCACGCAAACGCCAATCAATTTTTAGTTTAACTTTTTGATTGCCAGAGTATTTTAAGGCTCCTTGTGCAGTCTTTTCCTATCTTGTTAAGTCACCGGAATAAGCTGCTTTAAACTTAATTCCCTTCAGACCTTTACCAAGATACCCGGCACCCTTTACATCATTATCAGTTAGGGTATAATCCTTCCAGCCTTGAGCAAGGTGCATCACGTTAGCAGTAGTTTCGCCATGACGGGGCAAATAAATCGTCACCGGTTTATTATTACTTTTTGCCTCGGTTTGATTAGTGCCAATTGTGAATGCTCCGATAAGACTTGCTAATGCTAACAAGAATTTTGTCACTCGCTGTTCCATTTTCTTACTTACTCCAAATTATTCCCTAAACTTAGGCTAAATCGCCACCATTAGTTTCAATAACTTTCTTGTACCAGTCGAATGACTTCTTCTTGTAACGGTTGAAGGTACCCTTACCTTCATCGTCTTCATCAACGTAGATAAAACCATAGCGCTTTGACATTTCTCCTGTAGAAGCACTGACTAAGTCAATACAGCCCCATGGCGTGTAACCCATTACGTCTGCACCATCATCAATCGCTTCTGAAATGGCTTCAATGTGTTCACGCAAGTAGTCAATCCGGTAATCGTCAGCAACATAGTGATTTTCATCAGGCTGATCAATGGCACCCAAACCATTTTCAACGATAAACAATGGCTTTTCATAACGATCAGATAATTCGTTAAGTGCAATTCTTAAGCCGGTTGGGTCAATTTGCCAACCCCAGTCACTTGATTTCAAGAATGGATTCTTAACTCCACCCATCAAGTTACCGTTAGTTGTTTCTTGGTTTTCGTGAGTAACATCAACAACAGATGACATGTAGTAGCTAAAGCCAATGTAATCAACCGGGTATTTAGCTAGCAAGTCAAGTTCTTCATCGCTGTAGTCAATGTCGCTTAACTTAACGCCTTGACGAGCTAATAAGCTCTTCGTGTATGCTGGGTAATGGCCCCGAACTTGTACGTCAGCGCAGAAGAAATTGTTTGCTTGGTTTTCTTGCAGCGTAGCAATTTGATTCTTTGGATCTGAATCATAGCTATAAGTTGTTGCATAAAGAATCATGCAGCCAATCTTCATATCAGGATTTAATTCATGACCGATTTTAACAGCTTTAGCACTGGCAACGAATTGGTTGTGCCATGATTGGTAAACATTCTTCTTGTCAAGAGCACCGTTACTTACAGTCAAGCCTTGGCTCATGATTGGGAAGTGAGCAGCACTGTTAATTTCGTTAAAAGTCATCCAGTACTTAACTTTATCCTTGTAACGAGTTAATACAGTTCTAGCAAAACGTTCATAGAAGTCGATCAACTTCTTGTTCTTCCAGCTACCATATTCAGTAATCAAGTGCAAAGGAAGTTCATAGTGTGAAATCGTAATTATAGGTTCAATATTGTGCTTTAAGCACTCATCAATTACCCCATCGTAGAACTTAAGTCCTTCTTCATTTGGCTGCTCTTCGTCACCGTTAGGGAAAATACGTGACCAAGCGATTGAGAAACGGTAGCATTTGAAGCCCATTTCCGCAAATAGTTCAATATCTTCCTTATAGTGGTGATAGTGATCAATTCCAACGTGATTAGGATAAACGTATTTAAGATCGATTTTGAAATCAAAATCTGGTGAAGCAATAATCTTCATCCGCTCTTTACCACCAGGTAAAACATCAGGAAGAGATAATCCTTTGCCTCCTTCTTGATACGCACCTTCGAGTTGGTTAGCCGCTGTGGCTCCACCCCATAAAAAACCTTTAGGGAAATTGTTTGTATTCATGTGTATACTCCTCTTTCTCGCCCGATTATTCTAAGTCTAGCAGCTGATCACCGATTGATACTTTGCCACTAGCAACAACATTAACTTCGTGGTAATTGTTAGTATTGGTCACAATTACCGGAGTTGTGACTTCATAACCAGCCTTCTTAATAGCTGCCAAGTCAAATTCAATGAGTGGATCGCCCGCTTTAACAGATTGACCCTTCTCAACTAATATTTTAAAGCCTTTACCATCTAATTCAACCGTATCCATACCAATATGGATCATTACTTCCGCGCCCTTAGCTGATCTTAAACCAATTGCATGTCCAGTTGGGAAAGTCATGGCAACTTCACAATCAAATGGTGCACATACTTTGCCTTCTTTTGGTTCAATTGCAACACCTTGACCCATTGAGCCGCTAGAGAAAACTTCATCTTTAACATCTTTTAACGCAACGATTGTTCCGTTTAATGGTGCAACTAATTTTTCAGGTTCATTGTAAGAAACTTTAGCCACTGGTTTGGCAGCAATTGTAGTTTCTGCAGGAGCGGTGGCGGAATCTGCACTTTCTGCTGCATTCGCATTAGCCAAAGCAACTTGCTCATCAAGTGTTTCGTCAACTGAATTACGGCCAAAAATCATTTGCAAAGCAAAACCTAAAATTGTTGCGACAATCATGGCAATAATTAAGCCATAAACAGTGCTATCAACGCCATTTTTACCAATAGCACCAGGAATTGAGAAGATTCCCATTCCGGCCATGATGTAAAGCTTGGTCTTGAAAAAACCGATTAAACCACCTCCGATTGCTGAAGCAATACAACTAATGATAAATGGTTTTTTACGTGGTAATGTCACGCCATAGATTGCTGGTTCAGTAACACCAAAGATTCCAGAAACAAATGCAGGAATCGCAATACCACGGGTTTTTTCATTTTTAGTTTGGAAAATAATTGCCAAAACAACACCTGTTTGGGCAAATGATGCAGCAAGTGATAAGCCAACGATTGGGTCATAACCCATAGCAGCAATGTTGGTCATCATAACGGCAACAAAGCCCCAATGAACACCAAAGATAACAAATACTTGCCAGAAAGCACCCATCAGGATACCAGCTAAAATCGGACTAAAGTTGTAAATGGCACTGACAACTTGAGCAATTGCGTTACCTACCCAAGTAGCAATTGGTCCAATAACTAAGAAGGTAACCGGAACAGTAATCAATAAGACAACAAAAGGAACTAAAAAGGTCTTAACCACATCAGGAATGACTTTTCTCGCCACTTTTTGTACCTTCGAAGCAAACCAAACTGCAATAATGATTGGGATAACTGAAGTTGTATAGTTCATTGAAATAACTGGAATACCCAAGAAGGTCATATGAACCGGTGCCTGTAAAAAAGTCCCCTTAAACACCGTGAATAAAGTAGTCTTGCTACCGGCCATCGCTACAATCGATGGGTAGCAGAGTGCAGCACCAATGGTTGCTCCTAAGTAGAGGTTAATACCAAACTTTTTAGCCGATGAAATTCCCAAAATGATTGGCATGAAGTAGAACAAACTGTCACCAATTGCATTCAGAATAATGTAGGTTCCGTTATTAGCAGTTACCCAACCAAATGCCAAAAACATGGCGTTAAAACCTTTGATCATTCCAGCAGCACACAATGCACCTAAAAGTGGGTTGAAAATACCGGAAATCAAGTCAATAAATTTATCTGTCAAGCTCATGTTGCTTGTATCAACATAATCATCAGGAACTGAACCGCCATCACCAAAACCACCAATTTTAATTAGGGTATCGTAAACATCAGCAACGTTATTACCAATAACAACTTGGTATTGACCACCAGACTTAACTAATGATAAGACACCGTCAGTTGCCTTCATTTTTTCATCGTTTGCCTTTGAAGCATCCTTTAACTTAAAGCGCAACCGTGTTGTACAATGCACCACGCTGGCTACATTATCTTTACCACCAACATTGGCGATAATTTCACGACTTAATTCTTCGTAAGCCATTTTTTCCTCCAAAAATAACAAAACCCGGGGACTTAAAGAAGACCTCTTGCAAACATTCAATTAAGAATGAAACAATGAAGTTTTCTTTATGTTCTCGGGTTAATGCCTGTAAAACAGTAACACACCGTTTAAACAAATTATTTTTCATCGGCTGGAATTTGCTTTGCTTCCGAATCAGTACCATCTTTTTGTCTGTGCGTTACCCGCCAGACATGGAGCGTCAGATAGACCTCATCATCAGGTTGCAATTTCCAGCCAGCTTGCTTAGATAAATAAGTGCCGATTTTTAAAACCGTCTCGTATGCTTTCTTGTACTTAACCCTCATTAATTCAAGCAATGAATTATCAAGTTCGCTGCCACTATTCTCATCACCAACTTCATAAAGATGCCGTACCATGAATGAACGTAAATGCGTCATAAACCGATTGAAATTAAATGATTCCGGATCAAGCTGCATCCCATACTGATATTCAATGATTTCAATCACACCATGAATTAACTTGGTGATTTTGATTGTATCTTGAAGCTTAGTTTGATCAGAACTAGCATTGATAAAGTGATAGGTCAGATAAACAACTTCTGCGTTGGGAAAAGTTAGCTTAGTTTTTTCCTGAAGCAGCTTCAGCGCATCTTTCGCAGTTGAATATTCTTTAGGAAATAGCTTCTTTAATTCCCACCCCACAGTACCTTGGCCTAATTCAAAGCCCTCATCAGTTCTTTTAAGCATAAAATCAATGTGATCAGCTAAAACCAAGTACTGATAATCAGTAAAATTAACGTTTAGTCTCTTTGAAACAAGATTGATTACATCAGTTGTTAGAGACAAAGTACGTTTATCAATATCCCTAACACTGTCAATCATCTTGATATTCTTTTCGACAGCAACAAAACGACGAGTAATTTTTGTTTCATCAATTGGATCATTGGGCTTTTTCCCAAAACCAATTCCGTTTCCAATTACTACCCAATCAACACCAGATTCATCCGACACTAAAGCAGCATTGTTGTTAAAATTTTTAATAAATTTCACTCAGCAAACTCCTCTTTTCAATAAAAAAACCTATGAGCAACACTAAAGCCTTGTTGTTCATAGGTTAATGCCTGATCGAATCAGTAACACACTTATTTACTCTTAAGATTATAAAACAGTGTTAAAGCGATTTCAATAGTTATTTGAAGATTTTTTATCAGTGTTTCTAGTTATTTCTCAAATAATTAGGCATTTTACCGATTTATCATTAAAATAAGAGGTAATTTGAATAACTTTCGCAAAATCAGAGGACAAATAGCAATGACAACTAAAAAACAAAATTTAACCACCAAACAAAAAGTCTGGTCTACAATCCAGGTTCTATTTATAGGTATACTTTTTTACTTGGGGGTAACACTTATTTTCTTCGGTTCCGGTTTTGGTGACTCCTACCTTGTCCAGCAAAACGCAGAGCAAGCTTCTTCAGGATTAACATCTAAAAAAGCGGATCAAAATAAGCACCGGAAAACAACTTATGACGCTAGTAAGACCAAGTCAATTAGTACAACGCGGATCCTGCGGTCAAAGAAAATTAAGGCTTATGCTATTGGGCGAATTTCGATTCCAGCCGTTAACATTCACAATCCGCTGTTTGCCGGATATGGCAGTGAAAACCAAAACTTGGAATACGGCGTTGTTACTTGCCTCCCGGACCGTGTAATGGGTGGAGCCAACAACTATGTGCTAGCAGGACATTATATGGGAGCATATGGCCCTGCTGTATTAGACAATTTACATTTGGTAAAACGGGGCGACTTAATCTATGTGACCGATCTTCATCACATTTATGCTTACGAAGTTAAAAGAATTTCTTTTGCAATTAAACCAACACAAGTTGAAGTCGAAAACAACATAAAGGATAGAAGCATGATTACCTTAATTACATGCTCAGACTTTAACACTTCGAAATACGGGTATGGGCAGCACCGCACAGTTGTGCAGGGTGATTTAATCAGCAAAATTAAGGCAACCAACAAGAATTTATCTGCGACTGAATTAACTGCTAATTTTTCTGCAAAAAGAGGCCAGAAAAAGGTCGCTTTACCAACCAAAAAGGGACGGCATACTATTAAAAAGAGCCAACAAATTCGCGCGAAAGCTCAGCCTAAGTTTTTTCAAAACATGACTCTTATTAAAGCTGCCATTATTATTTTTAACGTTATCTTCTTTCTAATTATTGTCTGGCGTCTAGTTAGAATTTGGCGCTCATAACTAGAGCGTAACACCAATTTAATTCGCTCATTATTAAGTCGTAATTGGCACTATTTTGCCAGTTACGGCCTTTTTTTACTATATAGTCTTTTTTTTATTAACAAGATTAAAATTCCTAACTTCAACAATTAGTAACTTGGTTTTTAATATTGTTAGAAAAATAATTACTTGCTGTTTGCGATATCGTCCGAGAACATTATTGCAAATTAGACTTATTTTTTGTTAATAATTTGGTAGTTAAGTGCTGAATAAATAGTTAATCATGGTAGCTTAATATTCGTATATAAGCAGTTTATAAATACTGTTTTTATATGTTTTAGGTCTAATCATTGCTATGTAGCAGCTATTACATAATAGGCTTTAAATAATCTTTAAGCTGCTCTGGTCTTAATACAAATTGAATTCGTTATTTAGAACATTATCAAAATGGCTACTAATACAATGATATTTCAAAGTTTAAGTTGTCAATTGACCCATCTACAATTTATAAAACTAGTAAAAAGGATAGTTATAATGTTACCCTAAAAATTCTAAATTTCTAAATCATATTTTTATGTAAAAATAACAATTAATAATATTAGTTATACTTAAAAAATTCTAAAAAAGATTCAAAAATCTAAAAGTACTATTTTTCTCGCTATTCAGCAGTTAATCAATTATAACAAATATTAAGAAAATCGCTTGTAAAAGAAATGAAAAAAATAAAAAATATTTATGTTTAACATTTTTAATAAAAAAACACTTAGTTATATTTTGGCTTAACTAATAAATTACTATTTTACTAATATTAAATTTTTTAATAACATAAGTAGCAGACCTAAAATAAATTATTATAATTTTTATTTTGTTTACACTATACATTCATTCTAAAAGATGATAAAATAAAAATATAATAAAGTTAATTTATATGATTAGTAGCCTTGCTAGAATAAAAGAAATAGAGATTTTTTAAAATATAAAATGAATAACAAAATAAACAAGCATAGAAAAATGGAAAAATTACTATTTGCCACTTTTGTTGTGATTGCTTTAGGAATCTTTTCAGTTGAGGCAAACAGAATTAGAGCAGAATCTGAGCCTCTAAGTGATGTTAGGACATGGGCACATAAAAGCAAAATTAACTCTGAAAAAAATGATATACAGTCAAAGTCGCGAAAAACAGCAAAAACTGGTTCAAAAACTTTTGTACTAGGTGCTAGTCAAGACAATTCTTCACCGAACGTATCATCTAGGTCAAACAATGTTATTGTGCATTACATTGATAAAAAGGGTAAAATTCTTGCACCTAATCAAGTTTTAAAAGGTAGAGTAGGTAGTAATTACCATACCGTTGCTAAGAAAATTCCCGGCTATATGTTAATCTTCAAGTCTGACAACACATCTGGAGTTTTTAGTGATAAACTGCAAAATATTACTTATGTTTATAAAACAAATGATAAAGTAGTTAATCAAAGTTCCAGCGGTGTTGCTTTTGGGGAGGCCGATGCCAAGATTTTCAAGAAAGCCAAAAAAGCTATTCGTAGCGATAAAGCCAAAACTGTGGCTCATGCTCAAGACAATCTTAGAAGTCATATAGATCTACATATCGTTAATGAAATAGGCAATAAATTACCACAGACAAGTCCAGATAAAAGGATTCAAAGAATATTAACTGGGTTAGGTTTCCTATCAATATTTGGAGGCTTGATAGGTTTCAGAGCGTTCTGTCGGAAGGGAAAAAATAATATTTAGCTTTTAATAATTAAAAACACTACTTTTGATAGTGATGATATGAGGGCAAATTTTTCGGTTCATATCAAATACTAATTGGAAAGTTTTTAGTGTGTTTTTTAAGGAGGTTTTTAACAAATAGCCATGGTTTTAATTATTCAATAAAAACTATTCTCATTTTATTCTATGGCTTTCTACAATATAATAATGAAAAATTCCATTCTTATTATTCTGATAGAGCAAACTGCTTTTGTGTATAATAACTTAACAACTTTGATTGTTCTTTGTGAAAAGTTTTAAAAACGCCGTTACTTTTTTGTTAAAGCTATCCAAGCTAGCACGGCTAACAGTTCTGACCCTGGTCATCTATTACAAACAGGTACTGATAAAAAAGTAAAAGTTGCTGTTACTACAACCGGAGCAGTTTTACTGTTTGGCAGTTTAGCAGGCATTTGGCTTAGTGTCGCAAGAAAAACTAAATATTAAACTAAGAAAGCCAATTTCTATGACGAATTTGGCTTTTTTCTTTTCCCATATAAATTTTAAAGTCTTTCATTAATTTAACCTTAAGCTTAAAATAAGATATTAATTACAATTTATAGTATTAAAGGAGATACCATGGGACTTAACAAACCACTTTTATTTGCGCTTAGTGATGCACCGACCGGACAACGAAATCTAATTACCGATGTGGCTGGCGTGACCGTTGGCCATAAAACAATTGTTACTGATCGTTTGCAAACAGGTGTAACCGTCATCAAGCCTTGCCAGGATAATATTTTTCGTGAAAAAATGCCGGCAGCTGCGCATGTTATCAACGGCTTTGGTAAAAGCACTGGTTTAGTTCAGATAGAAGAACTGGGTACGATTGAAACACCGCTAGTCTTAACTAATACTCTAAGTGTCGGAACCGCCACTACTGCTTTAGTGAAAAGAATGCTTGCTGAAAATCCAGAAATCGGCCTGACAACGGGTAGTGTTAACCCGATAGTAATGGAATGCAATGACAGTAGTATTAATCATATTCGCGATTTAGGCGTTACTGAAGAAGACGTTAACGAGGCCTTTGCGGCTGCTTCGTCTGAATTTGCTGAAGGTGGCGTAGGCGCTGGTACTGGAATGCGCTGCTATGAGCTTAAAGGCGGCATCGGTTCTGCCTCACGCAAAATTAAAATTGATGACCAAACTTTCACAATGGGCGCTTTAGTCATGTCTAATTTTGGCCTCAGCACCGACTTAAATATTTACGGCCGGGCAATTGGCAAAAAGATTGTTGATAATAAAGATAGTAAAGAAAAAGGTAGTATTATCACGATTATTGCAACGGATATTCCATTTAATTCGCGTCAATTAAAAAGAATCGCTAAACGTTCTAGTATCGGCATTACTCGCAGCGGTTCATTTAGTAGCAATGGCAGTGGCGAAATTACACTAGCCTTTTCAACTGCAAACCGGGTTAGTCATTTCCCTGAACATGAATTGAGCTCGATTCAAGCAATTACTGATGATAAGATTGACCGCTACTTCAGAATTACTGTCGATATTGTTAATGAAGCTATCCTAAGTTCACTAGCTCATGGCAAAACCACGCCAGACCGTGATGGTAAACCGCTATTAGGCTTAAAAGATGCACTTGCTCAATTAGGTAACGATCAAGATGCACTAGCTTTACGCAATGAATTAGGGATTTAAGAGCATTAATAATTACTTTAAAACCTGTAATTATAATAAATAGTCTGGAAAAAGTATATTTGATACTTCTAGCCAAAACAAAAATCCTATTAAACTTTGGCATTAAATAAGCCATGATTTAATAGGAATTTTTGTTTTTTCCAGACATTTATTGATAAATTTATTATTTTTCCTTTTTATCTAAGAAAGGTTTTATGGGCTGCTTTTCATTTTGAGGAACTATTTGAACGTAAACATTCATTCCTTTATTTAGCAAGCGGTAGAAACACTGATCTTCTTCATAACTAGTAGAGATATACTGATATAACGTATTACGGCCATCCTTTGCACCCATTCCGCCTAAATCCAAGTCCTTAATATCAATTCCATGATTAACCATGTACTCAATTGTTTCCGGAACTTTAACTAAAATCATTGTTGGCGCTTCTAATGACTGAGAAAAGAACTTGACACCATCTTCTTTGTTAAACACTCCTATACCAATGTCTTCGGGTACTGCTTGCTCAAAAACATTAATCATAAACTCATTTTTAGATGTTGCATCATCAATAATAACAACATTTTCTGCCCCAGTTTCCTTAATCCATTTTGTCATTACTTGGCCATGAATCAAGCGATCATCAATTCTTGTTAAGACTAAGTTTTGCATGATGTAAACCTCCTAATTTAGTATTTTCAATACCCCAGTTTTCTTTAGCAAGCGCTACATTAATCAATTCTTCAATTGAACTATTTTTAGTTCTTAAAGTGACAATACTCAATAACATCGGAACATTTACGCCAGTAACAATTTCTAAATTATGATTTTGCTTTAAAAGCATTGCAGTATTAAATGGTGTGCCGCCCTTTAAATCGACTAAAACCAATGCTGGCTGTTTACTCGTATCTTCTAAAATTTGACTAAACTTTTCCGCATAATCTTCAGGACTTTGACCAGGCCTAAACGATATCGTTTTAAGGTTATCAACTGATCCAGCAATCATTTCTACTGTTTGTTTAATACCTAAACAAAAATCTCCATGACTAGCTAAAATAATTTGTATCAAGTTAAACTCTCCTTTAAATGACCGCTAAAATTCCAAGATAAGAACATAAAATTCCGACTATGAATATTCCAACCACAATGATACTTGCATTAACTTTTTTTCTTAAAAGCCACCATACTAATAAGGTAGCTAATAATGGAATTAGACTTGGTGCCAGCTGATTAAATAAAGCTTGCAATTTAATCACGCTTTGCCCAACATGCCAAATTAATGGCGTTTTAATAGTCACTCTCGTAGCAGCCATTGTACCAACAACCATTAAGCCAACAATTGAGAACGCGTTAGTTACTTTATCAAGCAATCCACTTTTTAAAATAGAAACAACTGACTCTTTGCCTTTCTTATAGCCATACATAAACATCCAGTATCCAATAGCGTAAATAATTAATTCAAAAACTACTGTAAACATAATCGGACCAAAGTAATTGTGATCCAATGCCATGGTCGCACCAATACTTGCAAGTATTGGGAAGATAATGCCTTGTTGAACCGTATCACCAATACCAGCAGCTGGGCCCATTAACCCAGTTCTAACACCATTAATGTCCTCAGCACTAACTTCGGCACCATTTGCACGAGCTTCCTCCATTGAAAGAGCTATACCATGAATAACTGGACCAACCATGTGTGGTTCCGTATTGAAAAATACCATGTATTTCTTTAATTCATCAGCTTGTCTTTCTTTCGGGTATAGTTTTTTAATAGGATAAATCATCATGTTAGTTAAGCCTAATGCTTGTAGCCGTTCATAATTATATGCGGCTTCATCTGACTGTTCCCAGAGCCAAGTTTTTACTAAATCACTATGAGTTAATTTAATTTGATAATTCAAAGGAGAAATATTTTGAGCTATATTTGTCCCTGGTTCTAGCGCTGCACTAGCATTTTCTTGTTTGCCAGTTCTATTTTGAAGAGTTAGTCGGCGTACTTTCTTATCTGTAGGTTCAGCATCTTTCTTCGTTGCATTAGCCTTTTGATTGATATAAAGCAGGTAAGCAAGTAGTCCTGCAAATATAGCAATTGCCATTATTTGCAGTTTCAGATATGCAGTTAAGAAAAAACCAATAAAGAAATACGGAATCAATGATTTTTTACCCAAATAATTGAGTAACATTGCAATACCCAAAGCCGGCATTAAAGCTCCTACGACTTCTAAAGCCGTAGTCAAACTTTTAGGAATCATATTAAGCATTCCCTGTGCCCAGCCTCGGCCAAAGAATACCAAACAGAACGCTGGAATACCATACACAATTATTGCGACAATTAGAGAAGGAACATAATTCAAAAATCTAATCGCTTTAACATTACCTCTTGCCAGCTCCGCATCTGCACGGTGAACCCAAAAAGAGTTAACACTCTGATAAATTTCCACCATTAAAAGCCCAATAAGAGAAAATGGAACTGCAAAAGTCACAGCTAATTTTGGGCTAGCGCCTGATAAAATTGTTAAAGCAGTTCCAAAAATACCAGCAACCATTGTATTGCTTGGCATAACACCACCAGTATTAATCCAACCCAGATAAACCAGTTGGATCGTAGCACCAGAAAGCATTCCTAACATAGGATTGCCCATAAATAACCCAACCAATAGCCCAGTTGTTAAAGGATAAGTTAGGCATCTTGTTACCGGCGCAAAAAACCACCATTGAGAAATAGTAGCCAGAGTGGCCACTAACAACGCTGATAAAAACATTTCTTAAGCCTCTACTTTCTTAATTTTTAAAGTTATAAAATTGAGAACCCTAGTGCCCTAACATCTCTGTTAAAGTCTTGAACTGTTTGGAGTGAACGTTCTTCTGGAGTTGTGCCGATTAATGGAAACTTGTCAATTACCGGAGAAGTACACGTAATAATGTCACACCCACAATTATCAGCTTCAAAAACATTGATTACTTCTCGACAACTTGCCCACAGAAGCCAGCCATTTCCATTTTCATGACAAAGTTCTGCTGCTTTTTTCATTAAAGGTGTTGGATCTATTCCAATATCTGCTAATCGACCAGCAAAAATTGAGATAATATTATTTGAGCCAGGTTTCAAAACTGCCAGAACGTCTTTAACTTGCTGAAGTGTAAACATCGCAGTTACATTAACTTTAATGCCCTCAGCAGAAAGCTTTTTTATCAATGGAACCGAAGAAACTCCTTTAGTATTAGTAATTGGTATTTTTACGAAAACGTTATCGCCAAGTGATGAGATTTTTTTGGCTTCTTTTTCCATCGTGTCAAAGTCATCAGCAAACACCTCAAAAGAAATTGGCATTCCAGTAACTTTAGCTAAGGCCTCCTTGGCAAAATCAACGTAATCTTTTACTCCGGCTTTTTTCATTAAGGATGGATTAGTCGTAAATCCCTTCACAACTCCACTTTCTTTTGCCTTTACCATATCATCAATGACTGCCCCATCAGCATATACTTTAACGTTCAAATCACTAATTTTCATAATTTCTCCTCCTAACATAAAAATATATTTATCGTTTGCGGTAACGTTTGCGCAAATTGCAAAAATATAAGTCCTTTGTTTAGGACTTGAAGTGCTATTTAGTGCAATCGTTTTCGCTGATTACATTTTTATTGTATAATGTTGTTAACGAGATGTAAAGTGTAAAATATAAAATATAAATTAATAAGGTCACATACTATGTCAGTAACTTCAATAAAAGACATTGCCCGGTTAAGCGGCTATTCAGTTTCAACAGTTTCAAGAGTTTTAAATAATACAGGACGGTTTTCCGAAACTACTAGAGAAAAAATTATTAAAATTGCCAAAGAGAATAATTATTCACAAAATGTCATTGCTAAAGGAATGCGAAAGGGCAGATTAGCAATAATTGGCATTTTAGTCCCAGATATTACCAACTCATACTATGCCTCAATAGTTAAAAAGTGTGAGCAGTATTTTTTCAAAAAAGACTATTTAACCATTGTTTGTAATACAGAAAGAAACGCTAGCCTTGAAGAAAAATATATTTCGAAATTAAGTAATCATATGGTTGATGGCTTAGTTGTCATTTCTACGCAAAATGTAATTAGAAAGGAGCAAGTTGATCTACCAACAGTTTTTATTGATCGTTCTCCCAAACTTAACAACAACATGATCACAGTTTCTTCGGATAACTACACAGGCGCTGTTTTAGCAACTAATCATTTAATTGACAAGAATTGCTTTCCAATTATGTTAACTAATAAAGATAACGAGTTTTCAAGCAATGAAAGTCGTATTAAAGGCTTTACTGAAACTGCACAAAACCGCGGTATATCAAAGCCAATTGTTATTAGTACTAATACTAATTCAGATGAAATTTATTTAGCAAAAAAGACAATTTGGGCTCAACTAACAAGACTTTGGAGTAAACATAGCAAATTAGGTGTTTTCGCAATTAATGACAATGTCGCAAGCTATATCTATCAAGTAGCAATTGAAGAGGGTTTAGATGTTCCTAATAAGCTTAGTATAGTGGGTTTTGATGATGCACCGATTGCTAAAAAATTACAGTTATCTACAATTCATCAAAGCACTTCAGAAATTGCTAAAGTTTCTTGCTCTAATCTTTTAAGACTTCTTAGACATGAAAATATTTTAGAGCATAAATTTACTATTCCAATTTCATTAATTAAAAGAAAAACCACATAGCTATCTCTAAATTTTATTCCAGCTACATTATAAATATGCTTATTTCAGTATTGTTAGAAAATAGATCATTTATTTAGATACCGATAACAAAATCTACTGAAGCTGCACCATGTTATAATTTGACTAGCATCTCAAGTTAACGCTTACAAGTGGGAGGAAAAATATGACACCTTGGTGGAAAAACGCAGTTATCTATCAAATTTACCCTAAATCATTCCAAGACAGCAATGGTGACGGTATTGGAGACCTAAACGGGATTATTAACCGCCTAAATTATTTACAAAAATTGGGAATTGATGCCATCTGGCTCTCACCCATTTATCAGTCACCTGGCATCGATAACGGTTATGATATTTCTGATTATCAGGCCATTGACCCGCAATATGGGACCATGGCGGATTTAGACAGGCTGATTGCAGAAGCCAAAAAAAGAAATATCCGCATTATTATGGATCTCGTCGTTAACCATACCTCTGATCAGCACCAGTGGTTTATCGAAGCACGGAAAAGTAAAAATAATCCTAAGCGTGATTTTTACATTTGGCGTGATCCTATCAATGGGCACGAGCCTAATGACTTAACTTCTAATTTCTCTGGTTCTGCGTGGCAATATGATCAGACAACTGGCCAATACTACCTCCACTTTTTTGCCCCTGAGCAGCCTGACTTAAATTGGCAAAATCCTGAATTACGACAAAAAATTTATGAGATGATGACTTTTTGGCTTGATAAGGGCATTGGCGGTTTTCGCATGGATGTAATTGAGCTAATTGGTAAAGAGCCTGATCGCAAGATTGGCGCAAACGGACCAAAATTGCATCCCTACTTGCAAGAAATGAACCAGAAAGTATTGGCCAATCATGATATCATGACCGTTGGCGAAACATGGAGCGCCGATTTAGAAACAGTTACTAAGTATTCAGATCCAGCACGGCATGAGCTTTCAATGGTCTTTCAGTTTGAGAATCAGCAAGTTGACCAGCAGCCAGGCAAAGAAAAGTGGGATCTTGCCCCCTATCGACCAGCTGCTCTTAAAAAGATTTTGCTTAAATGGCAAACGCAACTAGACTACCGCCATGCTTGGAATAGTCTTTTTTGGGAAAATCATGATCTTCCCCGTGTCATCTCGCGCTGGGGCAGCGACACTACTAATCGCGTGCAATCAGCTAAAATGTTCGCGATTGTTCTCCATTTAATGCGCGGCACGCCGTATATTTATAATGGTGAAGAAATTGGGATGACCAATTATCCGGTTAAAGATATCGCTGAAGTTGCAGACCTTGAAAGCATCAATATGTATCATGACCGACTTCAAAAGGGCTATTCTAAACAAGAGCTCCTTAAGGCAATTAATGCCAAAGGTCGCGACAACGCTCGGCGGCCAATGCAATGGTCGGATCGGCTGCAAGCCGGTTTTACCAGTGGTGAGCCTTGGCTTAAAGTTAATCCCAATTACCGGCAAATTAATGTTCAAGCCGCTTTAGCTGATCCTAATTCTATTTTTTACACTTACCAAAAACTAATTCGTTTGCGCCATGAAAATGAAATTGTTGTTACAGGCTCATTTAAGCCGCTAACAGCTTCTGCTGATGTTTTGGCATATTACCGCGAATTAGGCGATCAGCGCTGGCTAATTGTCGCTAATCTTAGTGAAAATAAAGCGCAATTTACTGCACCAGATCAGCTTAAACAGGTTTTACTCAGTAACTATTGCGCTCCGCAAACTTTACGGGCACTTACCTTAAAACCATATGAAGCCTTTGCTGCAATTGTTAACTAAGTTAAATAAAAACTCGTGAACTTGATAAAAACCGTCTACTAGTTAGCAGATGGATGATCATTCACGAGTTTTTTTATTTGGCTAGTTCTTTTTGATAAAGCTGAAATGTTGCGTTGTCAAAAGCACACATCGTAACTTCCATCTTAGCTGAAGGATTTTGCTTTAACCAGTCTTTTACTGCTGCAAATGCAATTTCAGCCGCCCTTTTTGCAGGAAAACCGTAAGCACCAGTTGAAATAGCCGGAAAGGCAATACTGTGTAAGTTATTCTGCTTGGCTAAAGATAGCGAATTAAGGTAACAAGCGCGTAAAAGCTGGCTATCGGTAGATGAACCTGAATAAACCGGGCCAACTGTATGAATCACATGCTTAGCAGGCAGGCGATAGCCCCGGGTAATTTTTGCTTGACCGGTCTCACAACCGTGAAGTCCGCGACATTCCTGAAGTAAGTCGGGGCCAGCTGCTTGATGAATTGCGCCGTCAACACCAAGACCGCCAAGAAGCGAATTATTGGCGGCATTAACAATTGCATCTACGGCTAATTTGGTAATATCTCCCTGAATAATTTTAATCATTAGCTCACCTTCTTTTTTAGTTATATTTTACCGCAATTAAAAATCTTGGACGTAAACAAAAAAGTGCGACTGCTTATGGTCGCACTTTGAACTTTTTGCCGTAAATTAACCTTTTTCGGCACCGGCAGTAATGCCATTAACATAAAATTTTTGCATGAAGATAAACAAAATTGTAATTGGAATAGCAATAATAACACAGCCAGCGACAAATTCCGCAAAGAACTGGGTCGCATTGCCCTTTGTATTATGTACCATGTTGTACAAACCATAGGCAATTGTATATGTTTTGGGGTTCCCCGAAGTCGATAAAATAATGCCGGAGAAAATGAAGTCAGTCCACGGAGCAATAAATGCCGTCAAAGCAGTGTAGACGATCATTGGTTTTGCTAAAGGTAAATCAACGTTAGTAAAAATCTGCCACTTAGTTGCCCCATCAATTTCAGCTGCTTCATCAATTGAGAACGGCACCGTATCGAAAAAGCCCTTAGCAACATAGAATCCTAGTCCGGCACCACCGACATAAACTAGCAATAATCCGCCCAGATTGAGCATGTTGAGTCCCTTTAAAATATAGTAAAGAGCAATCATTGACATGAACCCGGGAAACATTCCCAAAATAAGGGCAATTTGCATAAACGGTTTACGAAACGAAAAGCGCAACCGCGATAAGACATATGCCACTGAAATAGTTAAAAAGGTTGAAATAATCATTGATAAAATTGAGATGATCAACGTATTAATAATCCAATTAACTAATGGATACTGGGAATTGGTAAAAATACCAATATAATTATCAAACGTGAACTTATCTGGCCAAAAAGTCGAAACAAAGCCAGTATCATTGTATGAGAAACTCGCTAAAATAATCCAAATGATTGGTAAAATCCAGACAATCGCCAAGATAATTAATAAAAGATAACGGAAAAATAGCGAAAGGCGTTTTTGATTTTGATAAGATTTCATCTTTAGCCCTCCTTAAAAGCATTGGTATGACGATAAGCCAGCAGTGAAAAGACGGCACTAATGATAAAGATTAAAATACCTAAAACTGCCGAGGCATTATAGCGCTGCTCTTGACCAAATGTCAGATTGTACAGCCAAGTTACCAGCAAGTCCGTTGAACCTGCCCCGTTATAGCGATTATTCATTGGCGCACCACCAGTTAGCAGGTAAATGACATTAAAGTTATTAATATTGCCGATAAATTGCTGAATTAAGGAAGGGGCCATCACGAAGAGAATCTGCGGAAAAGTAATTGATTTAAAAATCTGCATTGCGTTAGCACCGTCCATTTTAGCAGCCTCAATTTGATCTGTCGGCAGGTTTTGAATAATAGCAGTGGATACTAACATTGAAACTGGAATACCAATCCACATGTTAACGATAATAACCGTAATCCGCGCTACTAAGGGCGAAGCCTGACTATCAATGAAATGAATTGGGTGAGCTATCATGCCAATATTCATCAAGATATTATTGAGCGCACCCTGATAATCAAGAAATTGTGCCATCATCAGTAAAGAAACAAATTGTGGCACAGCCCAAACAATTACAAAAATTGTCCGCCAAAAGCCTTTATGCTTAATGCCCTTTGATTCAATTAACAATGCCAACAAAACGCCAAAGAAGAAAGTCGTCGCTGTAGCGGCTATTGCCCAAACAATTGTCCAACCTAAAACTGGGAAAAAGGTACCGGATAAGTCCCCGCTAATCACACTTCCAAAAGCCTGGAAACCAGTCCAAGAAAAAGCAATGGGATGCTGCCGGTCATAGTTCGTAAAAGCCATTGAGATCATAAAGATTGTTGGCAAAATGGTAAAACACAGAATTCCTAAAATAGGAAAAGCCATTAACGTATCGTGCAACCGAGAATCAAACAAACTTGCTAGCTCTTCTTTATTAGTTAAAATGTGTTTGCCATCACGACTCAAGACGTAATTCTTTCTGGTCGACCGCAAGTTAACGATATAAAGATAAATCATTGCAATACAGATAATGACAGCAAGGAGCCCAAATAACAGAATTAACACCGAATTTGACGGCTGCTTAGTGATATAAACGCCTTGGGTACTATCATAAACCACTTTTTTGGTCTTATTTTCTCCCAGAGTAGTCAGCATACTAATTGCCGATATTCCGCTAAAAATAAACCAGATAATAAATGCAACTTCTGCTAATAACAGTGTTAAGCCCTTAACCCACTGCTTATTCTCAAGGGCATTGCTACCCATAATAAAGAAGGACAATTTGGTTGCAATACTGCCTTTAGACCAAACCTCACGAAAAGTTGCCTTAACAGCAGCATGCTTTTTCTTTCTAAACATAATTTCTCCTCTTCCTGAGCAAAAAGGTTGGACGCTGCCTGCCCAACCTTTAGTGCTTAAGATTAACTATTTCTTTTCAGAAGCCTTGGCCAATTTAGCAAGTTGAGCCTTGTATTGTGCTGGTTTAACTTTGCCGTCATAAGCACCGTTAACTAGAGGAGGAACATCATTCCAGAAGACTGACATTTGTGGTAATTTTGGCATCAAGACTGAGTTGCCTGGTTTAGACATTTCAATTACCGCATCAGCCACTGAATCCTTCTTCACAGCTGGATCGTTAATTGCTTCTTTAAGAACTGGAATTTGTCCAGCTTCCTTATGAGCGATTAATTGTGCTTTCTTATTTGTGATGTAAGCAGCCAATTCTGACGCAGCTTTTGGATTCTTGGTGTGAGCATTAACTGCAAAACCTTCGATTCCAAGGAATGCCTGCATTTGAACTGACTTACCGCCAACTTCAATCATTGGATACTTCGCAACCGCAAAGTTCTTGCCTAGAATTTTCTTGATATTGGCAGCATTCCAAGGACCATCTAAAATAGCTTGCGCATTACCCTTCTTCAATTGGTTTAATGCGTTTGAAGTCTGCATTACGCCCTTGTTATTTCTTTGTTCAGCGTACCATTTCAGTGCATTAACACCCTTTTGTGAATTAAACGTTGAGCCCTTTAAATCTTCACCGCTGTCACCATACAACTTTGTACCAGCTGAGAAGAAGACTGGCCACATAACATAAGCGTTAGTAAAGTCCGTTGCAACAACACCTTTAGAAGTTAAGGTTTTCCAATTTTTGACATCATTAGCAGATAACTTAGACTTATCGTAATAAATTGTCTGTGCCTGTTGTGCGTATGGATAGGCATAAATTTTTCCTTTCCAAGTTACTCCCTTAGCAGCAACGGCAATGTAATTAGCCTTAATATTGCTGGTATCTTTTGGTGAGAGCGGGTTAATGTAACCTGAGTCTGCCATTTGTCCTAATTGGTCGTTAGGTGCTTCAAAAACATCGGCAGCTTTTGATGGGTCCTTGCCGACATCAGTTTTGGCATTAGCTGAACCAGTTGGATTTTGCGTAACGCGAACAGTGATATTTTTATGCGATTTAGTAAAATCACTAGCAATTTTCTTATAATATGACACTTGATTAGTATCAACCCAGAGCGTCAATTTCGTATTTTGGCTGCTATTTCCGCTTGATGATTTTGAATCATTATTTGAGCAAGCTGCAAGAGACATTGCCGCTAAAATTGCTGTACTACCTAATGCTACTTTCTTCCAAATTTTCATGTTATTTACCTCCTAATTTAAAACAACATGCTTTTTTATTTTCAGTTCCCATTTGGCAACTGAATTTATTCCCTAATTAACGATTGCCAGCGTGGTGTCTTGATCAAAAAAGTGGGCCTTGTTGAGGTCAAATCCCATCTTGACTTGATCACCGGGTTGGTAAAGATCCCGCGCATTAATATTGGCAACGAATTCCGTATCAGCAACTTTTTGGTAAAGCTGAATTGTTGCCCCTAGTAATTCGGACACAACGACCGTCGAATTAACCACCGCGTTCGGCCAAGTTTCGAGAAACGCTTCTTCAGCGTGAATATCTTCAGGTCTAATGCCCAAAATCAAATCACGGTCGTTATAGCCTTTCTTTTCGAGCAATTTTGCTTTCCCCTCAGGTATTCCCATGTCAATGCCGCGATTATCAGTCACACGCCCATTATGATAATGGACATTAAAGAAATTCATCTGGGGCGAACCGATAAAGCCTGCTACGAATTGATTAACGGGATGGTTATATACTTCTTGCGGGGAACCAATTTGCTCAACTTTACCAACCGACATTACAACTACACGGTCAGCTAAAGTCATCGCCTCTGTTTGATCGTGCGTGACGTAAATCGTTGTTGTACCTAAATCCTGATGCAGCTTGGCAATTTCGGCCCGCATTGATACCCGCAATTTTGCATCTAGGTTGGATAAAGGCTCATCCATTAAAAAGATGGGTGCATCCCGCACGATTGCTCTACCTAAAGCTACCCGCTGTCTTTGACCGCCAGATAGCTCAGCTGGTTTTTTATCCAAGTATTCTTTCAGGTTCAAAATTTCAGCTGCATGTTGCACCCGCTGATCAATTTCACTTTTCTTGTAATGACGCAGCTTTAGCCCAAAGGCCATATTGTCGTAAATTGTCATGTGCGGATAAAGCGCGTAGTTTTGAAATACCATGGCAATATGGCGGTCCTTTGGCGCTACATCGTTCATTACCTGATGATCAATCTCGAGTGTGCCCTTGCTGATATCTTCCAATCCGGCAATCATCCTCAAAGTAGTCGATTTACCACAACCAGAAGGCCCAACAAAGACGATAAATTCCTTATCTTTGATATGTAAATCAAAGTCCTTCACAGAATACTGGTCATTACCCTCATATTTTTTGCATAGATGGTTTAAATCAACTTCAACCATTCTTTTTACCTACCTTCTTAACTAGCTGTTTATATAAGCAGCCACGATCTTATCTAACTGCAAGTCTTTGGTTGAAGCGACAAGATAGTCGGCTGCTTTCAACGCGGTGCGGTCGCCAATACCGACGGCAAATTGCCCGGCCGCTTTAATTGCAGCGACCCCAGCTGCGGCATCTTCAAAACTGATCACTTCACTCGCCTTTAAGTGCAAAAGTTGTTGCGCCTTTTGATAGATTTCCGGATCTGGCTTGCCCTTGTTAACTGTTGCCGCATCGACAATACCAGCAAACTTACTGGCAATCTTCAATTTGTGCAATATTTTAGGCGCGTTTTTCGAAGCCGAAGCAATGCACATTTTTAAATTGGCCTCTTGTGCATCCGCGAGTAGTTGCGAAATGCCAGGTAAAATGTCTTTCGGCGTCATCGTATCTACTTGCTGTAAGAATTTCTCGTTCTTAGCTGCCGCAAACTGCTTCTTCTGCTGCTCAGTATACTCATTAGTTTGATGACCATATTGCAAGATTAAATCTAGGGAATCCATGCGAGAAATTCCTCGTAACGAGTTCAGTTGCTCGTTTGTCAGTTTAATTCCTAATTCTTTAGCTAAATCATTCCAAGCGGCTAAATGAAACTTCGCTGAATCTGTCAAAACGCCGTCTAAATCAAAAATCAAACCTTTAAGCATGCCACTTCACCTTCTTTCAATTCAACCTGTTGGTCTTTAACCATGACTGTGAGCTGCTTACCACTAATCAAATCAAGCTTAACTTCATCATGGCTAACGACTACTTTAATTAAACGATTACGGTAGTTAAGTTTGAAACTATAATTCTGCCAGTTATCGGGAACGAACGGATTGAACTTTAGCTGCTCTTTGTCATAACGCATTCCCGCAAAGCCTTGAACAATTGCAAGCCATGAACCGCTCATTGAAGTTATATGTAGTCCATCGGCAGTATCATTATTGTAGTTATCAAGGTCTAACCTGGCTGTTCGTTCATAAAGAGCAACCGATTGTTTCTTTTTACCTAATTCAGCCGCTAAAATTGAGTGAACACAGGGCGAAAGAGAACTCTCATGAACGGTGAGTGGTTCATAAAAATCAAAGTTGCGCTCCTTTTCTTCTTTAGTAAAGTGATCATCCAAATAGTAGATTCCCTGCAAGACATCTGCTTGCTTGATAAACGGTGAACGAAGGATTTTATCCCAAGACCAATGCTGGTTAATTGGACGTTCAGTTGCCGGAATTTCCTTTGCTGGCTGCAAATCTTTGTCTAAAAAGTCATCTTGCTGTAAAAAGATGCCGCGTTCATGATCTTCCGGCAAATACATATTAGCGATAATGTCCTGCCAGTTAGCTTTTTCCTGTTCACTAACGTGGACCCTCTTTTGGGCGGCGGGATCAGCTAGGGGCAGACGTTCTAAGGTGTATTGCAAAACCCATTGCGCCATCAGGTTAGTGAACCAGTTATTGTTGACATTATTTTCATACTCATTCGGCCCGGTTACACCGTGCATGACATACTTTTGCCGCCATTTTGAATAGTGAACCCGGTCTGCCCAAAAACGTGCTGTTTCAACTAAAACATCCATTCCCTCGTTTTTAACATACGACTCATCCCCGGTATAACTGGTATAACGCTTAATTGCAAATGCAATATCAGCGTTACGGTGAATTTCTTCAAAGGTAATTTCCCATTCATTGTGGCATTCAAGACCGTTAAAGGTCACCATTGGGAAAAGCGCACCCTTTAACCCAAGATCTTTAGCATTCTGATAGGCTCCTGCCAGTTGATCGTGCCGATATTGAAGTAGCGCCCTCGTCACGTTCGGCTTAGCCACGCATAAATACATCGGGAAGATAAAGGCTTCAGTATCCCAGTAAGTCGCACCACCATACTTTTCGCCGGTAAAACCCTTGGGACCAACATTGAGTCGTTTATCTTCGCCATAGTAAGTCATAAACAACTGTAAAATATTGAACCGGATTCCCTGCTGGGCCAAATCATTACCGGTGATTACCACGTCACTTTTTTCCCACCGTCTTTGCCAGATAGCAGTATGCTCAGCTAGATTTTCGGTAAAGCTCTTGGCCTGCAAGCGTGTCATCAATTCGGCGGCTTTTTGAGCTTGCATTTCCGGCTCAACATCGCGACTAGTAACAACAATTACATCTTTTTCAAGGTTATAGCGATCACCGGAATTGAGGTCAACCGTTAACTTTTCACTGAGTCCAGCTTTAGTTGTTGTGACCATTCCTTTGACAAAATGATTGTTATGCCGCAATCCCTGCTTTAAGAGAACTGTAAATTGCGGAACTCCATATGGATTGGGGATTGTTTTAACCTGAATCGTGCGCTGATCGCTATCTTCACCGCAGCTTTGCCAGAAATGCTCATTGTAGTTGCTATCTTCATTAGTAACCGTGCCATCCAGCGTTGCTGTAAAGGTAATTTTGGCTTTTCCCGTTAAGACCGTCGCTACAACGTTAATCAGTGCCGCTTCTTTTTGTTTAATATGTAAAAAACGTTGAAATTCAAACCTAACCGTGGTCGTTGTTCCCAAATAAGTAAAGCTCCGCGTTAAGAGGCCTTGATGCATATCCAGCGAAAAAGAAAAATCTTTGATCTTGCTGGCTGCTAGATCCAGCTTTTCGCCGTTAATATTAATGCCGATGCCAATAAAACTGGGGGCATTGATGGACTTGCCAAAGTACTTGGGATAACCATTTTTCCACCAGCCCACTCGTGTCTTATCCGGAAACCAAACTCCAGCCAAGTAGGTTCCTTGCAAGCTATCGCCTGAATAACCCTCTTCAAAATTACCGCGCATCCCCATGTAATCATTACCAATTGACGTAATGCTTTCCTGCAGACGTTTATCTGCCGGATTAAACTCATGCGTAGTAACTTGCCAAGGATTAATCTCAAAAATCCGTTTCATCTGCTTATCTCCTCTTGTGCGGTTTTGTTTACGCTTTCATTATTCGCCAAAATGGAGCATCTTTGCAATCCAAAATCCTCTGTTAACGGTATCAAAATAATTATGAAAAAAGCAGCAAGCTTTCTTTGCCTGCTGCTTAGATATTATTCAACTTCAATTGCAATTCCCTTGGGCTTTAACAATCCATTGGCAAAGTTTTGCTGTAAGATTGCTTGCCCCTTAAGTGCGATATTTTTGGTAGTTGTGTTGAAATATGCCGTAATTTTGACGTCTTTTGTCCGAACAACTTTAATTAAACCGGTTGCAGTAACAGTTAAAGATATTTCACCTTGGCCCAAGGTATCTGCGTATTTTTTCCGAAAGGCAATTAATTGCTGTACCTGCTGCCAAACTGCACTATTTTTCTTACTCCAATCCATCGGCTTACGGCAATCTGGATCATTTCCACCAGTCATGCCCATTTCGGTGCCGTAATAAATACATGGACTACCAGTCTGCATAAACATAAAAGTTAACGCCTGCAAGGCCAATTCTTGATCACCCTGTGCCAGCGTTAAAATTCGGGCGGTATCGTGAGAATCTAGCATATTCATCATGGCTTGGTTAGTGCTATCGCGATATAGCATTAACTGATCAGTTAGCGCCGCAACCAATGCTTGCGCCGTTTTTGTTTTCTTAAAAAAGTGCTCCTCAATCTGCAAAGTATACGGATAATTCATTACAGCAGTGAACTCGTCGCCATTTAGCCATGGTCTAGCGCTGTGCCAGATTTCACCAACAATGTAAAAATCCGGCTTAATAGCGGTCAGAGCAGCATGAAATCTGCGCCAAAAATGATGATCAACTTCATTTGCCACGTCAAGCCGCCAAGCATCAATGTCGAAATATTTTACCCAGTAAGTGGCAATTTCTAAGAGAAAATCCTGCACTGCCGGGTTGGCGGTATTAAGTTTAGGCATGCTTGGTTCAAAGGCAAAAGTATCATAATTGGGCATTGCTTTTTGACCAGTTTGATTTGGGTTAACCGGAAATTGATTAATGTGAAACCAGTCAGCAAATTTTGATTTCGCTCCGTTTCTAACTACATCTTGCCACTGCAATGATTGACTCCCTAGGTGATTAAAAACGGCATCAAGCATCACGCGCATCCCCCGCTTATGTGCCTGCTCAACTAGATCGGCAAAAAGCTGTTTGTCACCAAAAGCAGGATCAATTTCTAAATAGTCAATTGTGTCGTATTTATGATTGGAGCTTGCCTTAAAAATGGGACAAAGATATAGTCCTGTAACGCCCAATTCTTGCAAATAATCTAAATGGTCGATGATTCCCTGCAAATCGCCGCCATAATAATCTTCTCTTCCGGGATGATCACTAGGCTGCCATTTTTTCGTTCCCTGCGGGTCGTTATTAGTATCCCCGTTAGCAAAACGTTCCGGGAAAATTTGGTACCAAACCGTCTGCTTTACCCATTGAGGTACCGTTGTCATGTCAATTGTGTGCAAATAGGGCAATTTAAAATAGCTGCTGTCAGCGTTCAGACTTTGCGAATTAAAGCTGCTAATCCCGCGATCGCCGACGATAACATGGCTGTCGTCTTTACCAATCACTTCAAACGTATACTTAAGGCGCCGGTAAGGGGCCTTTAAAGTTATACCCCAGTGATCACTCACTTGTCCGTGACCCAGTAATTTTAAGTCCGCTTTTTTATCTGTCTTAGTATCCAGATAATTATCGGTATAATGAACAACTACCTTGTCAACATCATTTTTTGCGCTATGAAACCGAATCCGAACGTGGTGCGGACTTATAACAAAGCAATCTTCACTTTCTGTTCGGTGCTTTAAGGCTGCTAATTGCATCTTTTATTCTCCTTTATTTACTTAAAACAACACCAGAATATGGCATCAGCACTAACTCGCCATCAGCCAAATAATATTTTCCTGCAGTTAATTCTTCATGGTGATAAGCACGCGGAATTCTTATTCTTGTTTTTTGACTACTTAATGAAACAGCAACAAGCGCACTATTATTACCCAGATCACGCTGATAGACATAACTGTCTTGACCCGTTTCCCGTAAATAAAAGCGGCCAGCCTGAAATAATTTTCTTTTCTTCAACGCAATCAATTGACGGTAAAAATTGAAGATACTGTCCGGGTCTGCTACTTCAGAACAAGCATCAACCTTAACCATTTTTTGGCCATCAAGCCACGGCTTTGTGGATGAAAAGCCATCGTGCGGTTCATCAGTCCATGGCATTACTCCCCGAGCAGGCAATTTATGCGTTGCACTGACCATTTTTAATGCTTCTTGCTCACTTATTCCCATGTTCTTTGCTTGGGCAATAAATTGGGTAACCGTTTCGTCGGCAAACTCCTTGTCTGAAGTAAAAAGCAAATTTGGTAAACCCAGTTCTTCGCCATAATAAATAATCGGAATACCGCGCTGCAAATACATCAGCATTGCTAGGCTTTGGATCTGAATTCTGGTATGCGCCAAACGAGTTGCCATTCTTGGCATATCATGGTTATTCCAGTAAAGGGTCGGTAACGAAATCTCTGCCAGAGTTTGCTGCCAAATAGCTTGCGTTTGCTTGAAGATTTGCCAGTTAAGCTCTTTTGGCTGATATTGCGCTGGTAAACGCGGATTAATTTTGCTCTCATCATCCGTGAAATAGCGAAAAGTAATCACACTATCTAGCAAACTATTTTTCTTACTTGTATAATCGGCTGCTAAGTTCACGTTTGCACTTGCTGCTTCGCCCAAAAGCAAGGCGTCAGGAAAGTCACGCTTTATTTGCTGACAAAATGGTTGCAGCCACTCTTGCACTTGGGGCAAGTTAGCAAAAAACGGTTCAGCAATAACTGGTTCAGCATCATTTGGTGCCGGAAAATTTTGACGCAAGTCAGCCTTGGCAATATGAATAAATGCATCTAACCGAAGACCGTCAATTCCTTTAGCCAGCCAATATTCAGCAACTTGGATCATTTCCTGTCTGAGTGCCGGATTTGCCCAGTTTAAATCGGGCATGTGTTTATCAAACAAGTGAAAATATGACTGACCGCTATTTTTCGGGTCACTCTCCCAGACACTACCACCAAAGAAGCTGCCCCAATTATTTGGCCGCTTGTTGTTACTGCCCGCGAAAAGATAATAATTGCGGTACTTGCTTTTTGGATTATTAATCGCCTTTTGAAACCAAGGATGTTGATCGGAAGTGTGATTAAGTACCAAATCGAGGATAATTTTAATTTTTTCTTGATGCAGCTGCTTAATTAACTGCTCAAAATCTGCCATTGTTCCCATTGCAGGATCAATCGCAAAGTAATCTGCCACGTCATAGCCATTATCAACTTGGGGTGAAACAAAGATTGGATTGAGCCACACCGCGTTAATCCCCAGCTTTTTCAAATAAGGAATACGCTGTCTAATCCCATTCAGATCGCCAATCCCATCACCATTACTATCTTGAAAAGATTTGGGATAAATTTGATAAATTATTGCGTTATCATACCAATGCGTCATTTGCTTAATCCTCCAGCTGTAGTTTAGCGAAGAACGGCGGTTAGTTACAAGACAGTAGTGAATGTTACCGGTATCAAAAAATGGTTTTTGGGTGGACAATTAAATATCTGCGTATATTTTTTGGGCAAAGTATTGCATTTGAATGTTAAAAAGCTCACAATAACTTTGAAACTATTAAAAAATTATAAGAGGAGGAAATTTTGATGCAAATTAAAGCAGCTGTCGTTCAAAAAATGGGTAGCCAATTCGAAATTGAAGATGATATCGATTTACACGAAGTTGGACCAACCGATTTGCAAATTCATATGGTTGCTACCGGTATTTGTCACTCAGATGAAGCCTTGCGCAAGGGTGATTCCAGTGTTGGCTATCCCGTAATTTTAGGCCATGAAGGCGCTGGAATTGTTGAAAAGGTTGGCAATCAAGTTAAAAACTTCAAAGTTGGCGACCACGTAATTCTGTCGTTTTATGCGGACGGAATTTGTGATAATTGTCTCAAAGGTATTCCTACTCAATGTCGCCACTACAGTGACTATAACTTATCAGGCGTCCGGGCTGATGGTGAAGATCATTTTCAAAAAAATGGTAAACGAATCTGTGACATGTTTAACCAATCGTCCTTTACCACTACTACCGTAGTTGATCAGCGCAATGCAGTTAAAGTTGATAACAGCGTTGACTTACGTAAAGCCGGTCCTCTTGGCTGTGGTTATGTTACAGGTTCTGGAACCGTCTTTAATACTTTGCAACCTAAACCTGGCGATACAATTGCTGTCTTTGGTACGGGCGCTGTTGGTCTTGCTGCCATGATGGCCGGCTCAATTAGTGGCTGCACTAAGGTAATTGCAGTTGATGTTGTTCCTGAACGGTTAGAATTAGCTAAAAAATTAGGGGCAACAGCAGCAATTAACAGCAAGACAGATGACCCAGTTGCTAAAATAAAAGAGCTTACTAATGGCTATGGTGTTGACTGGACCGTTGATACTACAGGAAATAGCGGTGTAATCAAGAATGCAGTTGATGCCTTAGCACAAGGCGGCACCTGCGCGGCAATTGCAGTTACTGCTCAAAATCTTACTGTTTCTACCTGGAATGATCTATGTGTCGATGATAAAAAAGTTGTCGGCGTCAACATGGGGGACGCAATTCCACAAGTTGACATTCCACGGCTGCTTGAATTTTATCAATTAGGTAAATTCCCATTTGACGAAACCGAAAAGTTCTACAAGTTTGAAGACATTAATCAAGCAAATGCCGATTCAATTTCTGGTAAGACGATTAAGCCTGTATTAATTATCGATCCAGATTACCAACTAGAATAGCTAATCTGTCATATGACAATACTAAAAAACGTTGAGAAAAACTCTCAACGTTTTTTGGTTTAGTCTGAAAAATCGCTTTTTCCTCAAATCGAAATTCATGCATAAACCAAACAAGGTGCGGATCAGATTGATTTTTCAAACTATAAATTCAAACTAAATATTAACGTACGTAATCCCAATAAGAGCAAGAAGACTAATACATTCTGTTTAACTACTGACAAGCGATATGTCATGACAAACACTAATACTAACCAGGCTATTATCATTACCAACAATATTAATACTGAACTAATAAGATTACTGATATCAAAAGCAGTTAAGTGGACTATGACAAATAAAAGTAAATACGAATATTCTTTAGGAGCTAAGCCCCTTATTAAAGCCTGCAGCTTGGGTTTACGCACAATAATAAAAGACTCGATTGAATTTCTTTCCATTCGAGGTAGGATAATCGTGACATAATCAAAAACAAAATTATTAGCACTTATTAACGCCAGTTTCATTGGACTTCTAATCCAACCAAAACTTGCCTGCACCAATTGAGGTAACTTTAAATATACCGTATTCCAATTTTGCCTAGCCAGCAAAATGATTAACGCAGAAATAACGGCATAAATAGTGAAAGAATATTTTTTATTCATTAAGCAAAATTCCATTTTGTAGTGTTAAGTCCTGATCATAGTTAATCTCGTCAATTTGATCATGACTAGCAATGATTACTGTTTTATTTTCCTGTTTCAGTCGAATTAGGAGGGTCAAAAATTGCCCAATACTTTCTTGGTCAATACCGCGTGTGGGCTCATCAAGTAATATTATGTTTTGCTCCTCCATTACCGCTTGAATAATACCTACCTTTTGACGCATACCTACCGAATATTTCGCGATAGCCTGGGAATCATCTGGATCAAGCTCAAATTGTTGTAATAAATTTCTTACCCGCTTTTCATTAAAACGATGATTGAGGTTAGCTAGAAAATGCAAGTTTGTCATAGCAGATTCATATTCCAAAAAACTAGGATTTTCAATTAGTGCCCCTATGACATCACCATGATCTAGCTCTACTTTTCCACTATCCGCTTCTAACAAGCCAGTAACAATTTTAAAAATCGTCGATTTACCTGAACCATTAATTCCCGAGATATGAATTAGTTGGCCCGGTTTAGCAATCATAGATACGTTTTTTAAAACCGATTTACGACCAAATGATTTTTTAATTCCTGTAATTTTTAACATTTTGATCCTTCCTTAAAAGCCGCCTTGTATATGGTGTATAATGCGATAAACCTCATCATACATAGGACTATAATTTATTAAAAGTTTCTTCTCAATATAGTAGTGATATACCAAATCTAGGATAATCACTAAAATCAAGAATAAATATGGATAGCGTGAATTATAAGCTCCCACCAATAGCCAGAACAAAAATAATAGGACAGCTATATGCAAAACTATCAGTGCTGTACCCAATAACGGATTGCCATACTTAAATAAAGGATGATCTGAAAAGAAATACGGTACAAACAAGGCTACTAAAAATAGTGTGCAATATATTGTACCTAATCCCAGCAGCTTTAATATCATTAAATTTGTCTTTTGTCTGACGCCGACGAGTAATCTAATCCGGTGAAAGGTTAACACATGGTTATAAAATAAAATTAAAATTACTGGTTGTAGATATAACGAAACAAAACTTAAATTAAGGTATTCGTTTGGAAGTTCCATCGTCTTAGCGGGATTTCTTAATAAAAGATTTATCGCGCCAGCTAAGCCAATTAACATGATTACAAGGCCAATTAGCATTAATCGACTATTTACTCGTTTTAATTGTTTCATCGGTTAGCCTAACTTTCTTTTTCTTTTATACCAAGTAGTAACTAACGTAATTGTCACTAATAAATACAAAATCACAGTAACGAAGAAAATTAAGTAGCTATTTAAGATAGGTATCCGGCTACCCAAGGCAAACTGGCCAGGAGCCAGTATTGTAAAAGGAAAGGAAATATTGGCAATTGTATACCAAACAGGGTTTTGGAGATTACCCAATAATGCAAACAAGATCAAAGCAATTGCTATAATAGGCCCCATTATATAAAAAAGTGCATTCTTTTTTACAAAAAGCCCAACGCTAAAAATTAGTACTGCGAAAATACCCCAGCCGATAGCAGCAAAAATAATATAGAAAATGACATCAATTAGTTCATTAGAAGAAAAATATCCAGGTCGCGCATCCCGATAAATCTGTGCAGGCTGCATTTGAAAGACTAATGGATAATAGAACCAATTAATTAATCCTAAACGGTAAATATTAGTAAAGACTGAAATTAATGTTGCGACTAAAAAACTATTGGTAAGCCCCTTTTTCAAAAAAGCAGAATAATCAATTCGTTGCTGCACATCAGCGAACATACCATTATTTTTCAAATAAATGTAAAGGCCTGCTCCTAGAGTTGGCAACAATGCCATCATAACTATTTCGACAATAACATTTTCATCCCAACCATTGGGTTGCAGCGAAAAGAAAAGCTGTACTGAAGCATCAGATACTTTACCATTTTTAGGAAGGACGCCTAAATTATCATTGATACCTGCGAATACTTGCCAAGTAATTAAAAGCAAATAAAGCAAGATACTTATAATAATTATTCTTTTTGTTTTCTTTAGCATTATCAATCACCTTTACATTTTGTGTATTTAATTCCTATATTTTTTAACATTTTGATCCTTCCTTAAAAGCCGCCGTATATATGGTGTATAGCACGATAAAGCTCATCATACATTGGACTATAATTTATTAAAAGTTTCTTCTCAATATAGTAATGATATACCAAATCTAGGATAATCACTAGAGCCAAGAATAAATATGGGTAGCGTGAATTATAAGCCCCCACCAATAGCCAAAACAAAAATAATAGGACAGCTATATGGAGTACTATCAGTGCTATACCCAATAACGGATTGCCATACTTAAATAAAGGATGATCTGAAAAGAAATACGGTACAAACAAGGCTACTAAAAATAGCACGCAATAAATGGTAGCCAAACTTAACAAGCGAATAATCATAAGATTAGTCTTTTGCCGCACACCAACAAGTAAATTAATTCGGCGAAAAGTGAGCACTTGACTATAGAACAGCGCCAAAATAGCTGGTTGCAAATATAAAGAAATTAAGTGTGCGTTAAGAAAAGCATTAGGCAATTCCATAGTATTGGGATCATTTCTTAGTAACAGTTCAAAACTTCCTGCTAGTCCGAGTAGAATCATTATGAGCCCAATTAATATGATACGGCGGTGTATTCGTTTATATTGCAAAATTAACCCTGCTTTCTTTTATACCATATTTTGATTAAGCTCGCAGCAATTACTAAATAGATAATGGCCGCAATGAAAAAAGCTACAAGAGAATTTATTGGTGGTAGTTGCCCAGCAAAAGTATATTGTCCCGGCGCAGTTAAGGTATAAAAAAACCAGGAAAATGCGAAGGTGCGCCAGATTAGGCTATTCATATTTCCTAAAACGGCTAATAGTACCAAAGCTAGTCCCAAAACTGGTCCAAGAATCAGATAAAGCGCATTCTTACGAACAAAAAGTCCCACACTAAAAACTAGCACTGCAAAGACTCCCCAACCAATAGCCGCTAAAATAATGTATAAAATTAAATCAAATAATTCATTAGGCGAAAAATACCCTGGTCTATATCCCTGAGCTAATTTTCTAGGGATAGTTTTAAAGACGAAAGGATAGTAAAACCAATTAATTAATCCTATTTGATATAGATTAGTTATTAGAGAAACGCTCATAGCGCCGAAAAAAGTGGTAACAACACCTTTTTTCAAAAAGGATTTATAACCAATTCTTTGTTGAACAGCACTAAACATATTATTATTTTTTAAGTAAATGAAAAGACCCGAGCCTAAAGTTGGGGCTAATGCCATCATAATAACAGCTGCAATAATATTTTCATCAACTCCTTTGGGTTGTAATGCAAAGAAGAGATTTATAGAAACATCAGATACTCTGTTACCTGATGGAAGAATTCCTTGGTAGTCTCTAATACCAGCAAAAGCTCCCCAAGTAATCAGTGATAAATAAAATATCATAATAACAGCAGAAAAGATTTTGGTTCGTTTTAACATTATTATACCTTTTACTATATATGGTTTTAATTTAGTATTCATTAAAGCAATATATTCCAATAAAATTAAAAAAGGGGGGGATAACCCCCTTTCTAGATTCAGTTATCTCTAAGATAATATTACGTAATTACTTTGTATCAGCACTAAAGTGGAGTTTAGGTGCAGCTTCACCATTAAATGGAGCATAATTATCATTTGTTTTTTAAAATCGGACTTAGTATCTATGCTCCAAGTGCAACCGCCATATACTTTCACATTGTCAATGTTAGTAGTTGCTTCTGTATCATTATCTATTCCTGTAGCAGCGGTTACTACCCCAAAAATATTTTTAATCCATGCCACTTGATAATCTTAGTTTACAACAGGAAAAATTGATTTTTTCCTACTTTTCCCAAATTTGAGAATCAAATTCTATATTTTTATAGAGTTTTGTTAATATCATTATATTGTTTTCTAAATGATATTTGAGGTCTTTCATTTCCAGATAATCTAACACATTGTAAAGGGCTTTTAATTCTGCTGTCTCATCTTCCTCAATAAATTTGATTGCAGAATCTAAAAAACTAATTTCAATTTTTTCTAGTGAGTCATAATCAGAAAAAATCAGTGATTTTACCTCAAATAAGATTTTTTTGGCATAGATAATATTTTTTCTTATTAATGCATTTGTCGTTTCAAGCAGTGCTTGTAATACTATATGGCGAAAACTGCTCTGTTCAAGATTTTCTTGTTTTGCATAGTCAAGTAAATCATAAGCAAACATATAAGCTTCTTTTCCCTTTAAAAGCATTACGATATTTTTAAAGAAGAAAATATTTTTATAGTTCCAATAATCATTTTCAGCAATGATATTAGAAAAATACAATCTGAGTCTTACTTGTACACGCTTTGGACAAATGCTTTTATTTGTGTGTTTTTTATAGAGGTCACATGCAACTGCCGCCTCAAAGAAAGCTTTTTCATTTAACGGATCTAATTTACAAGATTTCAAAGCATCAAGCGCATATTTCTCCAAAAGGGAAGTTTGACCACGAACAAAAGCACTCTGAATCGCTTTAATATTTACTCCTAAATAAGAAGCCTTACTATTTTCTATAAATTCAACCGGATATATGTTATTTTGATCAAGTAGTTTTAGAACATTTCCCCAAGATAGATTATCGTAGCCTAATTCCCAGCGGGCTAGGCTTGATTTTGAAATTACTCCAGTAGAAGCTTTAACCAAGCTTAAGCGTTTAAGCTTTCTGATGCGTCTGAACTTCTTTCCATAAGTTTCATCTCTCATCAATATACCTCACTGTTAGTTCATATTTAACGAATTGCTTTATAAGATATATATTAGCGTATATACAAACGCATTGCCACCATTTATAATAATTCTGTAATTTTTCAATAATTTTATACTAAATAAAAAAGGACTATTTCTTAAAGAATAGTCCTTGACCAAAATTTAGAAAACTACTCGAACTTGGTTATTCAGAGCAATAAATATAATTATTAGTACTTTTAGTTAGCATTAGTCAGTTCAGGCATCAATTGATCTACCGTAGCCAATAATAGTGGCTCGCCTAATTTAACAAAGTCTTTTTCTTTCTTTTCAGAAACAATATCATCAAAATCTTTTTCATTAGTAACAATAACCGAGGCGACAGTATCATAACCTGCTTCTTGAATTTCCCTAATATTAAACGTTTCAAGCAGGTCTCCCTTTCTGACTCTTTGACCTTCTTTGACCCTCAATTTAAAATATTTTCCTTTAAGATTTACTGTATCCAAGCCAAGATGAATTAGTAGTTCGACACCATTTTCAGATTTTAATCCAATTGCATGTTTTGTAGGGAAAACTGAAATGACGTTACCATTAAACGGAGCACGTACTTCATTATTTGTTGGCTTTATGGCAATCCCTTTGCCAATCGTACCCTTTGAAAAAACAGGATCATTAACATTTTTAAGCTCAATTACAGTTCCTTGTAGAGGAGAAGCAATTGCCTGATCCTTCACGCTAATGTCTGAAACATGATTTTTATTGTTTTTAGCATCAACTTTATCACCCCATAAAAAAGTAATGATAAATGCTATTACAAAAGCAACTGCTAAAGACAAGCAAAACCCAATAAAGCTGAAATTTATTCCTGCTTTTGGATCAATGAACATTGGTATACCAAAAATTCCTCCTGATGCAAATCCACCAAACATCTTTGCACTTGAAAATGCAGCTACGGCTCCGCCAAAGGCAGACCCAATTGAACCAAAGATAAAGGACTTTTTATGTGGAAGAGTTACACCATAAATAATTGGTTCGGTAATACCTAAAAAGCCCGAAATAACTGCTGACCATCCTACTTCTTTAAATTTCAAATCTTTTGCTTTGAGTACCATTGCTAGAGCTGCTCCTGTTTGACCAAAAACTGTGCAGTATAGCATGGCATTGATAGGATCAAATCCTTTAGTTGCGATATTGTTTAAAAAGATTGGAATAAATGCCCAGTGTAGTCCAAGAAGTACTACAGCCTGCCAGATACCCGCTAAGACAAACCCAGCTAAGATATTCGCACGTGCATAAACCCAAAGAACAATATTTGCTAAGCCTTGACTAAGCCAAGAAGTAGCAGGACCGACCACTATATAAGTTAGCGGAACTGCAACAGCAACAGTGATAAGCGGCGTAAAAATAAGTTTTAAGGATGCGGGTAATTTTTTATTTAACAACTTATACAGTATAGATGCCAACCAAACCGCCACAATAGCTGGAATCAATGTTTGCGTATAACTCATTAATACTACAGGAATACCAAGAAAATTAATGCTTTGCTTAGCCTGATACGCTTGTACTAAAGTTGGATAGCAAAGAGCTGCACCAATAATTGCACCAACATATTCATTAATTTTAAATGCCCTAGCTGTAGAAAAACCTACCATGATGGGTAAAAAATAGAATAAAGCATCTCCTGCAGCATTTAAAATCATGTATGTTCCGCTTTTAGCACTGAGAACATTTACCACAGTTAATAAAACCAAAAAGCCTTTTAAAACGCCCGCTGCTGCCAGTGCTCCCAAAAATGGCGTAAATATTTTAGTCAGTAACTTGATAAAGCGATTAATTAGATTCTTATCCTTAGGTTCGTTTTCACCGTCTTGACTAGGTGTACTCAAATTTAATAATTGCATTGCTTCTTTATAAATATCCGAAACATTATTACCAATAATTATTTGATACTGTCCTCCAGCATGAGCAATGCCCATAACCCCGTTTAAATTCTTAATAGCATCATCGTTAGCTTTCTGTTCATCTTTTAACTTGAAACGCAAGCGGGTAACACAGTGAATTAAACTAACAACATTATCTTTATCTCCTACTAGCTTTATAATTTGTTCAGCTAGTTTTCGATCTTTTTCTGTCGACTTGGACATTTGACTTTCCCCTTTCCTAGTATTTATACAAGTTTTGTTATCATTGAGTACCTTCATTAAGAAAGAATAATATTGCTCAACATCACTACCTAATAAAACTTGCAACTGTCCATCACAAAATTTGAACTCATAAACTTCATTAATCTTACCTAGTTTTGTATAATCTACTTTTTGTTCATCTTTCAAATAAAACCTAATTCTTGCAACACAATGAAAAGCTTCATCGATGTTGTCTTTTCCTCCAATTGCAATCAGAAGCTCGTTAATCGCTTTAGCATAATCATTCATAATTTTCACCTATTGCACAGCATTGACTCGATGAATATGAATCGTTAAAAACAGAATTTCGTCATCAGAAACACGATAATTAAACTTTTTCATCACAATTCCCGCAATTCTCTGTGCAATAAGGTATTCTGCATGATAATCACGAATAATTAGGTCATAAAGTGTTTTATCAGGAGGAAATTCCTGGTGTTGTCTTTTTTTTATTCTTTGTACAAAAAACTTTAAATGTGTTACTAATCGGTAATAGGAAACGGAATTTAAATTAAACTCTTTCTTAAGCATTGCACTAATTACTTTCAGAAATTGGTTAATTAAAGTTATCGTCTCTTCTGTATTTTCTAAAATGTCTCCTTCTTCTGCTGTTATTAGGTGCATTGCAATATTGGTAGCTTCATCATCAGGAAATGTTAAACCTGTTTCTTGCGCTAAATAACTTAAAGTATGTTTACCCAATTGAAACTCATCCGGATAAGTTTGCATTGTTTCAACCGTCAATTTATTTTGAATTAGCATTCCCTTTTTTAGCCGTTCAACTGCAAACTGCAGATGATCTGGCAGAGAAACATAGATATCATCGCTTAATTTTTTTCCTGAACTAATAACTGCCTCAGAAATAATTCGATCAGATAGCTCAATATATTTGGGATCAACTTGTGCTAGTGTCTCACTTATTGAATTTGCTGCATCCTCATTTTTGGGATAAAAAGATTTTTCAATTTTGTTTTCAAGAATAGCTTGGCCAGCCTTTTGATGAAAAGCGATTCCACTCCCAAGAGCAACTAACGTCTGATCTTGTTCATCCGTTGCAACAACTGCGTTATTATTTAACACTCTCTTGATAACAATCATGAAAATTACTCCCCTAACAAAAAAGCAAGACCAATAAACTTAATTTAAAGTAAGTTTATTTAGGTCTTGCCAACTAAATGTAACAATCCGATTTCTTATTTCAAGCTTAGTATAGCATAACAGAAAGCGATTACAACAATTTATAAAAAATAAATATTAGTTTAGCTCTTATTTAAGCAAAATAACCACGCTTTATTTTTTTACAACTACCACTTCATCCTCAGCCACGGGCAATAGCTGCAAAACGTTATTCAATACTTTTCCCGTTAAAAAATACCGTTTTTGCAAATCAATAACCTGACAGGTACTTACTGTAAGACCAAAACTTGTAAAGTCTAACTTTGTAGGACTAGGTAAATATATTAATAAATATTGATCATTCTGAGCAGCTCTAATAGTTGGATTATTCTTAACTGGTACTTCAATTGGCGATAGTCCCGACTCTGCCAATTGCATGACAATTGTCTTTAAAAAGCCCATATCTTTTGCGCCACTAAATTTTAGACAATCTCGCCAATCATATGGTGTTAATTGAACGTTAAAATTACTTTCTAATTTTTGCTCTGGCTTTGCAGTATCATTCCAAGGCCAAATACCGAAGGCACCATAACCTATTCCGGCATCTGCACCCGATAAGACTGCTCTCCATGCAGCACACCTAACATCACGGGCACAATATCTTTCTGGCTCAGGGGCTTTCATTTTCGTTAAGCCCTCATAGCATAGTTCAGCATCAATTATCGGTCCCTCATATCTTTCTTTATTTCGTAAGATTAATGGAATTTCATATGCGGAAGTCTGACCATAATAACCGTGCCCTGACTGATAGCAATAAAAGTCTATTTGATCAACAAATTCCTTTGGTAAATCATGGCTTTCGCCATTAATATGAAATGTAAATAATCCTGCTGGATCAGCCTTTTTAGCTGCGTTTAGTACTTCACGATAATATTTCACAGCTGCATTCGGCTTTTGCTTGCCGTTGTCAGTAAAACCAACATCCCCACTTATACACCAAATCGGGTTAAATCTCTTAAATCTATTTACTACATAAGTTACATAGGATTCTATTAAATCAAATGGTATAGTATTATTTTTAATATACTTACTCATCCATGTATCCGGTACATAATTACCCCATAAAAGGACTAAGACTGGAATCATCCCACGATAACTCATTTCTTCTAGCATCTTTTCTGCGTTTGCAAAATATGACTCATTAACTTTACGAAAATCATATTGATACATTCCATTAGCGGAGTTTCTTACAGCAAAGGGCTCACGTATGGGTTGACTCGAATCCCATTGTCGAAGGACATTTATTTGAATTACATTAACGCCCTCTGCTTGACGTGCATCTAGATAATATCGCCAGTCTGATAGTTGAATATTAGTGAATGCGCTCCAGCAAGTATCCGCCAAATAAAAAAATCTTTTATTATCTTTGAATAAGTATTTACCTTTAATTTTCAGCATCTTAGTTCCCCCATCAATAAAAAAAGCAAGACACATAACAAAGTTATTTACTTTATTATGGTCTTGCCAACTAAATGTCACAATCCAATAATTAAGAAAAGTTACACCTAATTTAATAAATATTAGTTTTTTAAGTTAACAATATTTGGTTTTACTTGTTATAAACCTGCTTTTTGAAACTAGTGACATTCTTTTTCGTCACAATCTTAACAGCTACTTTGTCATTTTTAGGAACCTTTTTGCCTTGGTAAAAGTCGTAAACCATTTGAACTGATTCCTGTCCGATTTTATTCCACTGTTGGCCAACAGTTGCGGTTACTTGCCCTTTTTGAATTAAGTTTAAACATGCAAGTGCACCATCAAAACCTATAATTGTAATTTTTTTATTAGCAGATTTTACGGCACGAGCGGCACCAACTGCTTCTTCATCGTTTTGCGCAAAAATTCCTTTAATATCACCATGGGCCTGTAAAATGTTTTCAGTAACCGTTAAAGCTTTGGCTCTATCAAATTGAGCAGTTTGTTTAGTAACTATATTTAATTTTTGATCACCAATACTATCAAATCCTTTACCCCGCTCACGTGTAGCAGATGCTCCTGGAATTCCTTGAATTTCAGCAATTTTTGCCTTTTTACCTAATTGTTCTATCAACCAGTTGGCAGCCATTTTCCCACCAGCTACGTTATCAGAAGCTACAGTTGAAACTACTTTCCCAGAATCAGCACTGCGGTCAACGCAAACAACTGGAATATTAGCTTCGTTTGCTTTCTTGACTACCGCTGAAATTGCAGACGAATCACATGGATTTATAATTAGTGCATCAACTTTTTGCGTGATGAGATCTTCAACATCATTGTTTTGTTTTGAAGTGTCATTATTTGCGTCATCTACGATAACTTTTGACCCCTGCTTTTTAGCACTGTCACTTATAACATTTTTCAGGTTAACAAAAGCAGGATTAGTTAACGTTGAAACAGATACTCCTATTTTTAAATCCTTCGGTGCCTTTTTTTCTACCTTAGATGAGGAATCTGATCCATTGCTTAATCCAGTAGAACCACAACCACCTAAAATACTGCCGGCCATTACTGCGATAGAAGCAATCGCTACCACTTTCATTAAACGCTTAGAAGTCTTTTTAAAATTCATTTTATTTCTCCTTAAATTCTAAACTTTCAAACAATTTATTCACGGTTCTTCTGAGTTTGCGAATCTATCATAACCGCAATTAAAATTACAACTCCTTTGACAATTTGTTGATAAAAACTATTAATTCCTAATAAGTTCATCCCGTTACTTAGAGAGGCAATCAGCAATGCACCAACCAAAGTACCTGCCATTCGGCCTTTACCACCCATTAAGCTGGCTCCACCAATAACTGTAGAAGCAATCGCATCCATTTCGTATGACATACCAGCATCAGGCTGTGCTGAGCCAAGCCTAGAAGTTAAGATAAAACCAGCAAGAGCAGCAAATAATCCAGAAAGGGTATAAATAATAATTAGCATTTTTTTAGTCTTTACACCGGCAATAAAGGCAGCTTTTTCATTTCCACCTAACGCAAAGGTTTTTCGACCAAAAGCTGTTTTATGAAGCAAAATAAAGCAGATGATGAATGCAATTAAAGTGATAATAACAGGAAATGGAATTCCGAAAAGATATCCCTGACCAATAAACTGAAAAAAGAAACTCGTATTCATTTTTCCACCTGTAATTGGGTTACCGCCTGTAAACACATAAGTTGCTCCCCGCCATATGGTCATTGTTGCTAATGTGGCAATAAAAGGTGTAACTTTTCCCCATGTAATGAACACGCCATTTAACGCACCTAGTAATGCACCGATTCCAAGCCCGATTAGACCTGCTAGCCAGGCTGGAGTACCTCCAACGACCAAGCTAGCCATAATTGCTCCTGTAAAAGCCAATATTGATCCCACCGACAAATCAATACCAGAAGTTAGAATGACAAAAGTCATCCCAAATGCAATTAAAGCATTGACTGATGCTTGACGCAGAAGGTTTAAGAGATTGTTAGGTGCGATAAATTGCGGATTTAATGCTGTAATAATAATTACTAATATAATTAAGGCCACTAAAGCCATATACTTAGTAAAATCAAACTTTTTTCTAGCCTTTATTGTTTTGGATTTTTCCATTCTACTTTCCTCCCGTTGCCAGTTTCATTACCTGCTCTTGCGTTGCATTCTTAGCATCTACTATTCCCATTTGTTTTCCTTCATAGAGAACTTCAATCCGATCACTCATACTCAAAACCTCGGGCAAATCACTTGAGACCATAATTATTGCCACTCCTCGATCAGTCAATTGGTTCATTAGTTCATAGATTTCCTTCTTAGCACCAACATCAACTCCACGAGTAGGTTCATCAAGAATCAGAATTTTTGATCCACTTCCTACCCATTTAGCCATTACAACTTTTTGCTGATTTCCTCCCGACAAGCTACCAGCAGGAACTTGGGCATTTTCCGCCTTTACAGTAAGGCGTTTAATAAGTAAATTAACGAACTTATCTTCTGCCTTTTTATCAATAATTCCGTATTTACGGAAACCATCAATACTTGGTAGAGCTACATTGTCTTCAATAGATTGTTCGGTAACCAAGCCTTCATTTTTTCTATCTTCTGTCAAAAAGCCTATCCCATGCTTAATAGAATCATATGGACTAGTAAGTTTTGTTTCTTTTCCGGCTAAATAAATTTTTCCTGAATCTAATTTATCAATTCCAAATAAGGCTCTCATTGTCTCTGTTCTCCCAGCTCCCATCAAACCGGAAAAACCAAGGATTTCTCCCTCATGAACTTCAAAACTAATATTTTGAAACTTTTTACCTGATAAATGTTCTGCTTTAAGAGCTACTGTACCTAATTTAGGATTTCTCTTCGGATAATAATCACCGATATTACGGCCGACCATATCATGAACTATTTGATCATCTTTAACGTCTCTTGTGGAATAAGTATTAACAGAAATCCCATCACGCATAACCGTAACACGATCACAAATTTCCCATAATTCTTCCATTCTGTGCGAAATATAAATAAAGCCAACATTCTTAGACTTTAATTCACGAATTGTTTTGAACAAAATATCTGTTTCATTTTCAGTTAGAGCAGCTGTAGGCTCGTCCATAATTATTATTTTTGCATTAGTCATTAAGGATTTAGCAATTTCAACCATTTGCTGTTGTCCAACAGTTAAGTTGCCAATTTTACTATCAACATTGATGTCTGAACCCAATTGGCTTAAATATTTTTTTGCTTCCGCTCGCATTATTTTTTGATTCATTAAGCCAAACTTAGTTTTTATTTCCTTATTTAAAAACATATTGTCAACAACGCTCATTTCAGGAATATTATTCATTTCTTGGTGAATAAAACTAATTCCATGGTGTTCAGCATCTAAAGCACTGGTGTAAGTTGTCACTTTGCCATCGATTTTAATTGAGCCGTTGTCCTTTTTCAGTAAGCCAGTTAATATATTCATTAATGTCGACTTGCCAGCGCCATTTTCACCCATTAGTGCATGAACTTCGCCAGAATTAACGGTAAAATTCACACCCTGTAGAACTTTATTTCCCCCAAAAGCTTTTTCAATGCCTTTCATTTCAATTTTCATATAAGGGTCTCCTTTAAAAAATCACGCCACTTTCAAGAATTACATTAGAATATGGCGTTTCTTCACCTGTTCTAATAAAGGCCTTAGCTCTAGTTAAGTTTTTCTTTAACTGACTATGAGGTATAAACTCTATCTCAACATTGGGTAAAATCTTTATTATATTTTTCAATTGTTCAGGATTTTGACTTTTTATTTCTTCTGCAACATAAATTTTTTGTACAGATAATTCTTTTAATATTTCTTCTAACACAACAGAAAAGGAGGGTAAACCAGCCTTAACCGCTAAATCAATTTTTTCTGTTTCTGGTGGGACGGGAGTTCCGGCATCACCAATTCCTAGCCAATCCATATGACCCATATTCGCTACTACACGGGAGATATCAGAATTTAAAATACCTGTTTTCTTCATTTTAAAGTTCCTTTCCGTAAGCTTTTTCTACCATTTCTCTAGTTGGAATAGATGGTTGTGCTCCCATAACTTCAATAGTTATTGATGATGCCTTTTGTCCATAATCAATTGCTTCAAAAATATTGGAAAAATCTGGCTTTAATATTGATGCCATTGCTCCAACAAAAGTATCACCAGCTCCCGTGGTATCAACAACATTTACTTTGTGGGCAGGAACTAGTTGACTTATCGACCCAATTGAACAATGAACTCCGCGTGACCCCAAAGTTATCAGGGTTACTTTTACACCTTTTTCTTTGAAATACATATCGGTCTCATGCATCGCATTTTGATTATCAACTTTTATTCCCGTAATGATTGCACTTTCTGTCTCATTTGGAGTAATAATATCGGTTACACTTAACAATTCATCACTAATTTTCAAAGCAGGAGCTGGATTTAAAATCGTAGTAACACCGTGCTTTTTTGCGATTTTGAATGCATCGAGAGTTGCTTCAACTGGTGATTCAAATTGCGCAATAATGTAATCAGACTTTGCAATCGTTTTTTCAGCTTTGATAATTTGCTCATGGCTTATTGAGTTATTTGCACCTGCATAAACTAAGATACTGTTTTGTCCTTTTTCATCTAGCAGTATTGTTGCTGCACCAGTTTTTTCATTATTTTTTATTTCTACATTAGTTAAATCTATCTTTTCTTTTTTTAGTAGGTTTAGCATATATTTACCTGCACTATCATTACCGACAGCACCAATAAAATGAACATTTGCTCCACTACGTCGTGCCGCAACAGCCTGATTGGCCCCTTTTCCTCCGCCAGCATATGTTTTCTCTTTAATTTGGAGTGTCTCACCAGGCAATGGAATTCGAACAAGATGATAGCTAGTATCTAGATTGATGCTACCTAAAACTGAAATATTAATACTCATTTTCTCCCCCCTCGTTCATAACAAGTATTAAACATTGCACAAGTTAAGTAATAAGTTTACTTAGCTATGTTCAACTTGTATTATCCCAGTTAATGCAATCGCTTTCAATAATAGCTTAAAATATTTTTTTAGTTTAGCCTTAGTTAAGTACAAAAAGAGCAAGAAGTCTGATTTCTTCTTGCCCTTTTTAAATATTTGAATATTTATTTTTATTTCTTATTTAAGATGGTTTCATGATTACCATACCAATAGGCTTTTACCTTATCTGCAATTGGATCAAAATAATCTGGTTTTACATTGATGTATTTACATGCTTCAGTAAGAATTGGTACAACGTCTGCTCGTACCCCTGCCATATGATGAATATATGGACCATAAACATATTTAGCTTCAAATCTATTCAAGTCTGCAAATTGGAACCAAGCATATGTGCCTTGTTCATATGGCCCCTCACAAGTTTCCGCATTACCCATTAATAATGAATATTTACCATGATCTCCATCAAATCTAACAAGTGTATATGTTCCGTCCTTAACTTCAAAAGCAGCTGACCCAGGATAATTAAAGACAAAATGAGATGGAGGCAGTACGGGACGATTCTTAGCAGTCTGAAAAGCAAATGTACCCAGATGCTGAAGTAACTCACCATTTTCATTATCTGGGTGACGGCAATTAACATCCGCAAATAATGCTTTTTCCTCACCTAAAGAAGCTGCTTCGGCAAGTACTTCTGAAATTGCGCCATTAATATCAGTTTCGCAAGTTACCGGCATTCCTTCTGTTTGTAATAATGCTTCCGATGCATATGGTAAAATACCAATTTCGCGCTGTAATTCAGTCCAGCACTGAATAGTGCCACTATTACAACCATATTCAATCATCTTATCTTGCATTGCCAGTTTCAAAGCCGCAATTTTAGTAAAGTCTTCTTCACTAACTTTGACTTCCGCCCACTTTAAATAAGTTTTTTTGGTCTCTGAAATTCGGGGATCATTCTTATCAATTAGATTATTCATCCGAGTTGTCAGTTCACCTAATGGGATGGGAGACAATTGGATCCCAAACTTTTCTAATAATTCACCTTCATTAACAATCACTGACCAGAAATCAAACGGTCGCGGGCCAATTTGAAGGATACGCGTATTCCTGAATGTTTTCACAACATTACATACTTTAATAAAATCAATTATGCCACGACTAAAAGCTGGGTCCTCAATATTACTATTTTTCAAATAGGTAAATGGCACATTAAAATGTCGTAATACTTTGCCAATTGCAAATAAACCGCATTGGGTATCGCGTTTTCTTGAACCGTCTGGAGCAGGCGCTTCATCCTTAGGGCCCCATAATAAAACAGGAACGTTAAGTTTAGCAGCTAGTCTTGCTACCTCATATTCAGTTCCAAAGTTTTCATTAGCTATGAAAAGACCATCAATTTCTGCTTTTTGAAATTTCTTAGTAATTTTTTTAAGACCATCATCATCATAAAGTAAACCATCATCGTTAATATCTTTGATATCAACATAGTTCACACCCAAGTCAGTCAATTTTTGTCTTGTTTTATCTGCGAATTCAATTGCAGCGGTTGCCGAAAAAATATTTCTTCTTGTTGGCGCAAAACCTATTTTTATTTTTTTTAAATCCTTTTTCTCAACCATTAACATAATCTCCTAGTTCAACTCATAATTTTTGCATTCGCTTACAAACAGAATATAGACTAAACTAGAAGACTAATCAATCAATTTTTATATTAATTAGGCTAAACTAAATTAATAAATTAGAGAGATTCCCTTTTTACTAACTTTGTTGAAATAAAGCATTTTTGCGGCAACCATTTTTTATCAGCAACCTTATTTTGTATCTGATTAATTGCCTGAGTAACAATCTGTACAATCGGAACATGCATTGTTGTCAGTTCGGGTGTTACCATAGTATCTTCAAAAATATCGTCAAATCCCATAATCGCAACTTCTTCAGGAATTTTAACTTTTTGCCTATTCAATTCTTTCAACAATCGTAATGCCATATAATCATTCTCGCAAAAAAACACTTCAGGATAAACCTTGTTCAAATGAATAAATTGAGGCAGAGTACCTCTTAATTCAGTAGGATTTAAGCCAAAAACAAATTCAGGAGGTAACTCAATCCCTTGCTCATCCAATGCTTGCTTAAACCCATCTCTTCTTTGTTTAAAATTAGAAACTATATGATTAGAAGCTACATAGCCGATCTTACGATAACCCTTGCTAATGATATATTTTCCAGCCTGATATGCTCCTTGAAAATTATCAATTGAAACAAAGTCAGCATTAACATCTTGAAAATAATTATCAATGAAAATAACATTTTTAAGTTTTTGATTAATTAATTTAACCTGTTCTTTATTTAAATCTGTTGCCAAAACAATTGAGGCTTTTGATTGAAGTAAAGAATTTTCTCTTTTTAAATCATCTTGCAGATGATTTATATCAAGCCGATATATCTGCAACTGGCCACCAAAGCCACCTATATTTTGTGTAAGGTTAGATACCAAAGTATCAAAAAAGGGGAGACTAGCATAATTACGGCTCATCATACCGTCTTTGTCATGAATAATTATTAGACTGATACTAGCTAATTTACGGACACCCCCCTTTTTATGACTGCGTAAGGGTTCATAGCCCTGTTCTTTAATAACTTTAAAAATCTTTTTTCTAGTTTCTTCACTAACTCCTGGTTTCCCATTTAATGCAAAGGAAACTGCAGCTTTAGAAACACCTGCCATCCTGGCAATATCGCTCATCTTTAGTTTCATAAATTCCTCTTCGACTTAAAAAATGACTTAATTAAGCTAAACTAAATAAATAGTATAACTTAATTGTTTATAAACATGATACCCTCATATTGTAAGCAATTTTTAGTGATTTTTACAAATGAGGTTTCCTATGAATATACTAGAACTTAGAAAAAAAGCAATCGAGTTAAGAAAAAGAACTTGGCAGTTAATCCACTCTCATAAAAACGGTCACACTGGTTCTGATTTATCATGTGCTGATATTTTAGTCACACTTTACTATCAGGTAATGAATCAAACCGTTGATAATTTTGGTAAAAAAAATACCGATGTTTATATCCAAAGCAAAGGACATGCTATTGAGATCTGGTATGAAATCTTAGCAGATAAGGGCTACATTGATCGAGCAGATTTGGAAAATAGGTACTCTACTTTTAATAGTCCGTATATTGGCCATCCAACTACTGATGTAAAAGGAATAGAATTCCATACAGGCTCACTTGGACATGGCCTTGGTTTAGGAGTTGGTGTTTCACTTGCCGCAAAAATCGACCATGATAAAAAGCATGTATATGTATTAATGGGAGACGGTGAACAAGCTGAAGGCTCTATATGGGAAGCTGCAATGGCAGCAAGTAATTATCATTTGGATAACCTTACCGCAATTATTGATCATAATAATTTACAAATTACCGGTAAAACTGACATGGTAATGCGTTCAAATCCTTTAGGAGCCAAATATGGTTCCTTTGGTTGGGATATACAAGAAGTTAACGGTAATGACATATCCGCCTTAGTTGATATATTAAATAAACCAAATACTACCAAGCAACCAAGAATAATTATCGCTAATACCATTAAAGGAAAAGGGATTAGTTTTGCAGAGAATCAGGCAGTTTGGCACCATAAAATACCAAATGAAAAGGAATATCAAGAAGGTCTACATGAATTAGATCAACAAATGGAGGTACTCAACAATGACTGAAATAGAACAAAAATTAACTGCTAATGAAGTTATCGCTACCACTTTAGTAGCCGCAAGTAAGAAAGATCCTAACTTATTAGTAATAACTTGTGATTCACGTGGATCTGCAGGACTAAATTCTTTTACTGCTACATACCCAAACCAAACAGTTGAAATGGGTATTGCTGAACAAAATGCTGTAACTGTTGCCGCAGGATTAGCTCATGAGGGCAAGCATCCTTTTGTTTTTTCCCCAGCCGCGTTTTTGGCAATGCGAGCAATTGAGCAAGTCAAAGTTGATGTAGCTCTTAACCAGACTAATGTTAAGTTAATTGGCATCTCTGGTGGTAATTCATATTCTTGGCTTGGTAGCACTCATCATTCCCTTAATGATGTAGCAATTACGCGAGCAATTCCAAATCTTGAGGTTTATCAGCCCTGTGATAAATACCAAACTAGAGCCCTGTTTAACTATTTACTCAGGTCTTCCAAGCCTGCATATGTTCGAATTGGAAAGCGAAAGCTGGATGATGTTTACGACCAAGACTTTGCTTTTATTCCCGGTAAATCAAAAATAATTTGGCAAGGCAGCGATATTTGTTTAATTTCGACTGGAGAAACATTAAGTTTTGCCTTAAAAGCCGCTAAAAAACTAGCTAGCTATAACATCAGTGCAGCTGTTGTCGATCTTGGCTCAATTAAGCCGTTAGATACGCAGACAGTGGATAAATTGGTCAAAAAATTTGATCATATTATTACTATTGAAGAGCATAGCATTATTAATGGAATTGGCGCGGCTGTGGCCGTAGAAGCCGCTAAATATGGCCATGCTAAGTTAAAGCTTCTTGGTTTTCCTGACCAGCCGATTATTCAAGGTACACAAGATGAAGTTTTTCAGTATTACGGCATTGACACAGCTGGGATTATCAAAAGTGTACGTCAAATTCTTGGTAAATAGCATTGGAGAATGATATGACAGAAAAATATCTATTAGCAATTGATCAAAGTACACAAGGTACTAAAGCTCTTTTAATAGATCAACGTAATCAGGTTTTTTGGAAAACTATTTTAACTCATAAACAGATTTCTAATCATCCTGACTGGATTAGCCACGATTTAGCTGAAATCAAAGCAAATTTATTCTTGCTTTTTAAAAAAGCTTTGCAGCAAATTAAGCCTGAGCAGCTACTAGGATTAGCTATTACCAATCAGCGTGAATCTGCTGCAGCATGGTCTCGAAAAACAGGTAACCCCCTCTGTCAGACAATTGTTTGGCAGGACAATCGAGCATCGAGTGTAGTCAAAAGTATAGCTAATCCTGAACTACAACGTGAAGTTAAAGCATTGACCGGCCTAGCACTTTCTCCGTATTTTACTGGAGCAAAATGGAACTGGATGCTAATAAATGAACCAAAAGTTGCACAAGCAGCAAAAAATAATGATCTGTGCTTAGGAACAATGGACAGCTGGTTAATCTATCAATTAACAAATGGTCAGAGCTTTAAGACTGAGCCGTCAAATGCTTGCAGAACACAATTAATGAACATTCATACTGGCAGTTGGGATAAAAAATTAGCCCAAATTTTTAAAATTGACTTGAGCTATTTGCCAGAAATTATTAGCTCTAATGGTTCGTTTGGCGAAACTGATCTATTTGGTCTCTTACCATTTCAAATTCCAATATTAAGTGTCTTGGGTGATTCTCAAGCCGCTTTATTTGCTCATGGATGTTTTCTTCCAGGAGATTATAAAATTACATTTGGAACAGGCTCCTCAATTATGCTCAACATCGGCAATCATTTACCCCAAAACATCCAAAACAAATTAAACACTTCAATTGCATGGTCACTAAATGGTAAGACGACTTATGTCCTTGAAGGCAATATTAACTATGCTGGAGCGAGCATTTCATGGCTAAAAGACAAATTAGACCTAATTAAAACTCCGGCAGAAACTAGTAATCTGGCACTCAACGCCGATTCCGAAGACCACACAATTTTAATACCAGCGTTTGCTGGCTTAGGCGCACCGTATTGGAAAAATGATATATCAGCAGCTTTTGTAGGAATGAAAATTACAACCAGTAAAAATGAATTAGTCAGAGCAACGCTTAATTCTCTTGTTTACCAAATTACTGATGTGCTAAAAGAATTTAAAACACTTTATCCAAACGTAAACCATGTTATCCATGTTGATGGAGGAATGATCCATAATAAATATTTGATGCAATATCTTAGTGACATTACGCAAAAAAAAGTTAAGGTTGCTACAATTTCGGAACTGAGTGCTTTAGGAACTGCTATGAATGCAATGAAACATACTAAAGCAGCAGATTTTAATCAGGTCTATATTCCTAAAATGAAGGCAGGACTTGCCGATTCCTATCTCCAAGAATGGCATCATTGGCTTAGCAAATTAGATTAGCTTAACTTTATTTTTTAGTACTAACTAATTTATAATTATTTTTTGTAAACTTAATTATAATTAACTTATTTTATAATTTTCCTGAGATTATACAAAAGGACACGAAATTTATACCTAACTTCGTGTCCTTTAATTTAACAATTTCTATTACCTCGTTGACTGCCTGCGAATCAACTTAGGTTTAAGCATTGCCTCGCCTTGGGGTGAGCCGTCCTGCTCAATTTTTTGTAACAGCATCTTAGCCAATAATTCACCCATCGCAAAAATTGGTTGCTTGACCGTTGTTAATTTTAAATTTGAAACCTGATCTAAAAAGACCCCATCATAGCCGATCACGCCAAAATCTTCGGGTACCTTGGCCCCTTCGTTCAACAGCTGGCGTACAACACCAATTGCAATCCGATCGCTGGCACAAACAAAGCAAGTATCGTGTTGGAACTTACCTAAATTTTCCTTAATTATTTTCTGGGCCGCATGACTATGATTAGGTATCCTGTATATTTGCGGAATCAATTTATTTTGCTGTAATGTGTTAACATAGCCTGTTTCACGTGAAACTTCAAACGGCTCCCGGACATCGATACCAATAAAGATTACATTGCGATATAGACGCGATAAGGCATATTTAGTGGAAATTTCGCCACCGAGCTGATTGTTGTTATCAACAAAATCAAAACCGCGGTGATTTTCACCAAAAAGAACAAACGGCTTAGCTAGTTCGTCAAACAAACTATAATCAGATGACCGCGCACCAGTAATTAAGTAACCATCAAAATTGCCTTCTTTCATTTGCTTGCGATCAGTGACTAGCTGAATAGCGTATTGCTTTTTAGATAAACCTTTAGCAATACCAAAAAGCAGGTTCATGTAATAGGGCTCAGTTGTATCAATATCTTCAAGTGTAACGAACTTAACGACATTAGTCCGGTTATTTACTAGGGCTTGTGCGACATAATTCGGTTGGTAATTCAATTCCTGCATGGCCCGTTCAACTAATTCACGTAGTTCATCTGTCACTTGTTCGGGATGATTAATGACTCGCGAAACCGTCATCTTTGAAACGTTGGCCTTTTTAGCAACATCAAGCAAAGTTACCACTGATTTATGCCCCTATTCTAAATACATTTGCCTTAATCTTGCCAAGTCGGTATCATTAAAGCCCAATTCTTTTTTAAAAAAGGTATTAAAGTCGCCCCAGCCGCCGCGAACAGTCGCGGTAATGCCGCGAATAGCAATCCCTTCACCTTTGGTTACATTCATTTTGGCAACCATCTGTGAAATTTCGTCGTTGCTTGGCATTTGACGTGAAACGGCGAAGTCATATAATTTGTTAGTTAATAAATAGTCACGGGCAATTGTATCATCATCAACACCTAGTGCCATTAAAATCAAAGCAGAAACCATTCCCGTTCTATCCTTACCGGCACTGCAATGATAAACAAGAGCTTCGTTAGCAGGCATTTCTAGTAATTCACTAAAAATACGGGCAAACATCTTACGGCTATGCTCGCTAAGCAAAGTCTGTTGGTAAATTTGACCAATAAAATTATTGCTTAAATCCGGAATATGATGAAGAAAACGATAAATTTTGTGACCATTAGGTCGATCCTCAGGATTTTCAGAATAAACCGGTAAATCTAGATAATGAACATTTAGCCACGCTTTGTCCGGTGAAGAATGTTTTTCGTATTGTGAACGTAAATCACAATCAATTGTGATATGCAGTTCCGTCAGTTTTTCTTGATCAGATTCCGTTAGGGTACTAAGTGAATCAGAGCGATAAATTTTATTCCATTTTATCTTTTGGCCATTCTGATTTTGGTAGCCACCAATATCCCTAAAATTTAACGGACCATCTAATTTAACAATTCGATCATGTGCCAATTTTCTCACCTCTCACTACTGTATCCGCACTTTTATTCGCCGTGAGCAAATACTTGGGTTGCCTTGACCGCAAGTTTCCAGCCTTGATATAAATGCTCACGTTCTTTTTGTCCCATTTTGCTTTCGAAAGTCTTGCCTACAACAAAAATATCTTTCAGTTCGTCAACATCTTTCCAATAGCCTACTGCCAAGCCTGCTAAAAACGCAGCTCCCATTGAAGTCGTTTCAAGCGTCTTTGATCGTTCAATTTTAGTACCCAATATATCAGCTTGGAATTGCAGTAAGTAATCATTATTTGATGCCCCACCGTCTACACGTAATGTTGGAATCTGTATTCCAGAATCAATTTGCATAGTGTCAACTACATCACGAGTCTGGTAAGCAAGTGACTGCAAAGTTGCCTTGATTAAGTCATTGTTACTTGTTCCACGTGTAACGCCAAAAACTGCACCCCTAGCTTCGGAATCCCAGTAAGGCGCGCCTAGTCCCGTGAAGGCAGGTACAACGTAAACCTCATTTTCTGATTTGGACGCACGTGCCGCCTTTTCGGATTCTGCCGCCGTTTTGATCATCTTCATTGAGTCACGCAACCACTGGATTGCACTGCCAGAAACAAAGATTGAGCCTTCTAAAGCATAGTTAATTTTGCCATCAATTCCATAAGCAATCGTTGTTAACAGGTTGTTATCAGACTCTGTGGGTTCTTCTCCTGTATTCATAACAATAAATGAACCCGTGCCATAAGTATTTTTAACCATCCCTTTTTTCAGGGCCAATTGACCAACAAGAGCAGCCTGCTGGTCACCAGCAATCCCACAAATGGGGACTTTACCACCGAAAAAGGTATAAGACTTAGTGTAGCCGTAAATTTCTGAATTCGATCTTATTTCAGGCAACATCTTTTTCGGAATATTAAGTAACTCAAGGATGTCATCATCCCATTTTAGGTCATGGATATTATAAAGCATGGTCCTTGAAGCATTAGTATAATCGGTAACATGAACTTCGCCATCAGTTAATTTCCACAAAAGCCAAGTATCAATGGTGCCAAAGAGCAAATCACCCTTTTCGGCTTTTTCTTGCGCACCTTCAACATGATCTAAAATCCAGCGAATTTTAGTTGCACTAAAATAAGGGTCAATAATTAAGCCCGTTTTCTTATGGATCATTGAACTATAACCGTCAGCTTTAAGTTTTTCAGCTAATTCAGTGGTTTGTCGCGATTGCCAAACAATTGCATTGTAAATCGGCTTACCGGTTTTTTTATCCCAGATTACCGTAGTTTCACGTTGATTAGTAATGCCTATACCCTTGATTTGTTCCGGACGAATACCTGAATTAATAATTGCATTAGCAATTGTGGTTTGAACAGCATGCCAAATTTCCTCAGCCTTGTGTTCAACCCAGCCAGGCTGAGGAAAATATTGGGGAAATTCTTTTTGCGAGGACGAAACTTTATGCCCCTCGTGATCAAAAATCATTGCGCGTGTTGATGTAGTGCCTTCATCAATTGCCATAATGTAATTTTTTAACATAATGTATCCTTCCTTAAGAAAGCGGTTCACTATAATTTTACTATTTGCCCCTATTTTTACAAGAAATAATTATAGCATTACCCTTATTTTAAGTTATACTGTGAACATAAAGTTTCGATTAAAATGAGGATCCATAATAATGAAAAAAGAAATTATCACTTTAACTATCGCTGGCAATGATAGCGATGGCAGCGCTGGAATGACAGCCGACCTGCATTCGTTTTATGCCAGACAGGTGTACGGTATGGGGCTCTTAACAGCTGCTGTTGCTGGCAACACTACCGGTATTTACGCACAAGAAATAATGCCAGTGTCATTTATTCAAAAGCAATTTGACGTCCTAAATGACGACTTTAAAATTGCCGCTTTAAAGACGGGAATGCTAGCTAATAAAAAAGTCATCGCCTGTGTAGCTGCCAATTTGCGCAAATACGATATGGGCAAAATTGTTCTTGATCCCGTGATTATGACCAAGCACGGGGATACGCTCTTGGATGGTGATGCTTACCAAGCTTTTTTAGACGACTTAATGCCGCTTGCTGATATTATTACGCCCAACTTTTATGAACAACAAAAGTTAACGGGCATGCAACTAGATACTAAGGAAGAAATTCACCGCGGCGCCGAAAAATTGCAGAAGATGGGTGCTAAAAACGTCTTGATGAAGGGCCGACACGATAATGCTGCTCAAAGCGAAGTAACCGATATTCTCTTGGCTGAAGACGGTCAATTCTACGAATTTACTAAACCATTTATCAACACAGAAAGAATAAACGGAACTGGTGATACTTTATCCGCAGTTATTGCCGCCGAACTGGCTAAAGGCAGGTCAATTATTGCCAGTGTCCAAACGGCCAAAGACTTCACCTATGAAGCAATTGCCCACCCAATTGAAGTTGGCTCTAAATATGGCCCGATTAATCACTTTGCGGCACAGGAAGATACGAAATAATTACATAATTTCGGCAATTACATTACTAATTAGTACAAAATTGTTCTGCTTTATTTTGACAATTCACACGGTCAGAATTTTAGCGGAACAATTTTTTCTTAAACAATTAATCTTTTAACGTGTTTGCTTATTTTATGTAAGTTTTTTTAAAAACGAGAAAAATAATTATCTTTTGCCCCTACTGCGCCTTTAAGATATACTTTAACAAGATAGTAGGAGCTGATGCACAATGGCAAGCAAGACAATTAAAATTGCATACTTATATGAAGATTTAATGAATACCTATGGTGATTCCGGTGATGTCAAAATCATTCGGTTTTTACTTAAAAAACAGGGCTATTCTACTCAAATAGACAATATTTCCTTAGGTGATAAGTTCGATGCTTTTGACTATGACTTTGTCTTTTTTGGTGGTGGACAAGACTTCGAACAAACCGTGATTGCCAAAGACCTTCCACGTCATAAAGAAACTTTGTCAAAGTATATTAATGACGGCAAACCAATGTTGGGCGTTTGTGGTGGCTATCAACTGGTTGGAACGTATTATAAGACCAACTCAGGCGTTACCATCAAAGGACTAGATATCTTGCCTTTCCATACCGTATTTAAAGCTGATAAACGGATGATTGGCGATACCCGCTACATGAGTGAATGGGGTGAAGTCAGAGCCTTTGAAAATCACTCGGGACAAACTTATTTTGACGATCCCGATAAATTGCATCCTTTGGGCACAATGATTGAAGGCTACGGCAACAACCCACAAGATCACGTTGAAGGCCTGCGCTACCGCAATTTTATCGGAACCTACTCTCATGGCCCAATCTTAAAAAATCTTAATGTGGCAAATGCTATCGTTAAGATGATTTTAGAATGGCACGATGAGCGCATAAAAAAAGAACTTGTAGAGTGTGAATAATTTCATAATAAAAACCTCGAAGCTGTCCTAACCTCGGGGTTCATATCACAGATTAAAGTTGGTGCTTTTGATTTAGTTCTATTTCGCCCTACTTTTGATATAGCGTTAAGAATTAAAAATTTAATATTATTCGGTTTAAAACTTTTTTAAGAAATATCAACACCACCATTAATTCGATTAAGAAAACTAGTTCCGTTTTGTGGCATTTCTACGCCAAAAAATTCTGCACCCGTTGCTCCAATATCAGAAAGAGAAACTCTTTCTCCTACATATTTATGATAAACGTTTTCTTTGTAAATAAGTAGTGGAACCTTCTCTCTCGTATGCTGTGCATAGCCAATCGTTGGATCATCACCATGGTCAGCCATTACAATTAAAATGTCATCACCTGTAAATTGCTGTTCAGCTTCAGGCAATCTTCTATTCACGGTTTCAAGAATATCTACATAATGATCAGTATCTTCAGAGTGTCCAGCAAGATCAGTTTCCTGAATATTCATAAAGATAAGCCCTGTCCTAATTTCTTTGGCTTGCTTAACAAACTGGTCAAATAGATAATTGCTATCAACGCCGGGGAACCTTTTTTTCGTATCACCACGAACAATATCTGATGCTTTGCCAATCAAGGCGACATCTATGCCATGGCGAATTAAAATGCTTGCCAATTGTACATTAGGATCTATTCCGTATCCAAGATGCACTACGTGATAATTTCTCTTATAAACTCCCGATTCGGGGGCAGAGATGCCAACATACTTTTCATTTTTTATTTGACGGGCATTAAGAATATCTTCTATAGTGACGTCACTACCGCCAAAGGCAATTACTCGAGATACTTTTACCACTTTTCTTACCGCTTCGCCAATCTTAATTATCTCATCAAAGGATATTTTATCTAAAGTTGCAGTTACATTATATACTTGTCCTGGATCTGCTTCTAAGTTATCCGCTATCGTTGCACAATCGTTAACAACTAATATCTCTAAGCCAGGTTCACCATATCGTTTAACAAAGAAGCCGTCTTTTTTTACTTGTTCTTCCACTTGATCAATAACTTCGTTAAAAGGTTGCAACAAAGGCATCGGTGGATTAGTACCCATAATTTCCTGATGGCCTAAGTATGAGTCAGCGCCATGATGCTTTAGTAACGACGTTCCCCAATTCGCGTCTGGCGAAAAAACGTGTCGACCCCATTCAACACCAACTGCATTCATTAAGCCAAGCTTTTCTAAATTTGGAATATCAATATTAGGTTCCGCCTTAATTATATTCAAAGCAGTATTAGAACCCACATCATGAGGACGTACTTTCGGGACATCCGCCATTGCTCCAACACCAAATCCGTCTAAAACAATTACTCCAAATTTGCTCATTATATTACCCCCTCTGGCATAAGTCTCCCCTGGCTATCATACAAACCTAATAGCCTAGGATTGCCTGATTGCAATCCATCTACGACAGCAACAGCACTTCTTGTAACAAAAATCTGCGTTCTAAAATCAGTGATAACCGTCGAGCCCTCTGGATAAGCTCTATCAAGTTCTAAATAATAATCAATACTTTTGTCATCAAACGGAAGTACTTTGCATTTATATTGCTGCTTACGAGTAAATACTAAAGCATTTTTTAAATGGCCTCTCCTATAATATCCGCCACCGTAAAAATACCCATGCTTTCTGAAGTTGTGTGAAATTTCGCTAACATAACAGTATGCGGGCTGCTCCGGCTGTTTCGATTCTGCATGCAAAGGAGTAGTTCCTGATAAGCCATGACCAGGCTCACCTTCATTTCCACCAAGTTTTTTAATTAAAGGAATAGAGGCTGAACAAGTTGCTGATGGTAAGCTGATAACTTTTAAGGGATAGTTATGTTCACTAAATATCGTCTTTACAGCTTCAACAGTTTTGAGATTAGCTGTAGGTTCAATTTTTTTACTGCTGTCATTAAATAGCAACGCAGGAAAGCAGGTAAGCCCAACCAATTCAATGTTGGACAAGCTGATAATTTTAGCGAAATTAGCTGCAAATTCTGTCAGCGTTAAGCCACCAACTTGACCGGGATAAAGCTCATCTTGCTCTCCAATAACTTTGAAGATGACTTTTTGCTTTATTTTAAGTTGCCGTGCAATTTGATTGATATATTTCAAATTGCTCATTGAATAGACAGTGACATATTTAGTTCCATAGGCTAGAATGCTTCTAACTAAATGTCTAGGCATCTGTACTAAATTACCCACATTACCAATATGCAAGCCATAATGCATAAACATTTCCGCTTCGCGATAGTCCACAACTACAGCTGACTTTATGCCTGCTTTTTCAATGGCTTGAGCCACAATTGGATTACGTCCGAACTGCTTAGTCATATAAAGAAGTTCGACTTGATATTTTTTAGCAAATGTCACTATTTTTTTAGTATTGCTTTTAATTGCTTCCAAATCGATAACGTACGTATCTGGTAAAATTTCACCGGTCTGATGAAGCTTTACTGCATACTCAATTAGTTGAGGATTATATTTTTCAAGAGATGATAAAAACATTATTCCATCTCCTTCATACATTTCTTTAATAAGTTTATGATAGTATCTGGCCCACCTCGATAGGGGTTGATTCGAATAGTGTTTTCTAAAAGTGAAGGGTCAAAGGCCTTAAAAGTGCCTGAAACACGATAAATCATTGGTGCAATTTCATATTTAGATTCTGCTCCAATTGGGTTTGGTACCCCACCATACTCAACTGCATTTTTTAAAATTACTTTAGCAATTGGTTTTTCAAACTCTACTAGTAATACCTTTGACTGTGCATTAGCAATATATGCCCTTTTAACTCCAGATATTTCATGATTATTAAGTCTATCCCTTAACTCAGTAACTACACGTGCTTGATTTGCTAATGATACGGGTGCATACACTAAACCTTTCAAAACATCTAAGGATTCGTGTCCTTGAACCTGAGAGCCACCTGAATAGTTCTCTTTTCTCAGTTTTTCAATGTACCTCTTTTTACCAACTATACAGCCTATGCCCTCTGGTCCCAGTAGTTTAAATGTTGAAAAGCAGCTCAAATCTGCTCCCATTTCAGTACCAATTTTATGAACTTTCATAACTGCATAATTATCATCTGTTATAATTGGCATTTGCTCGCCGTAGTGTTCTTTTAAGGTTTTTAGCACATGATTCATATCATAAGAATCATCTGGTTTTTGCCTTGTATATTGAACCAAAATTCCATTAATATTTTTCGGCAAATCAGCAGAAACAATACGGTTAAAATCATATTCTTTTGTTTTTATACCCATCATCTCTATTGACACCTGAGTTGTCGGATATATTGGAGCTTGATGGATTAGCAAGGTATCACCTGACTTGACTGCAGAATGAAGCGCGCTTCTAATTGCACCAGTACCTGAACCTCTGACGAGGATTGCATCTTCGGCACTAAAAAAATGTGCAATAACATTTTCTACTTTTTTGGTGTACCGCGGTTCGTTTAACCCCGGAATGACTCCTAAATCCCCTCTTGTTATAATTTCGTCGCCACGGAAAATCTTGGTGATTTCGTCAACTAATTCCCATTGTTTATGCAATGCTTCACAAGGAGATATGCTTTCCAAAGGATAAGTCTCAAACTGTTTAGACATCCCAGCCACCTCCAAAAACTCTTTGTGGATTATCCATAAGCATTTTTTCAATAAAGTCCTCGGATATGCCTTCCTTTCTGAGCTGAGGAACAAAAGTGTCAAGCAAATATGCATAGCCATTGCCACCATTGGCTTTCAAGTGTGATTTCCTGGTAATATCCATCGATAAAACAACTTGATTTGTATATCCTGCCTCTTGAACTGCCTTGATTATTGCCACCCTTTGTGAATCTGGCATATAACTATTTTTACCAATCGTATCAACTTCAACGTTTACGCCTGTTTTCAACATTTCTAATACATATTCGGGATTACCAGTTAGGTCAACATGACCAATAATAATTTTATGCAGATTGGCATTTTCCCTTTGAAAAAAACTTACTTGTTCATGACCTAAGGTGCCATTTGAAGTGTGCGTCATAATTGGCGTATGAGTCTCATTGCTAGCAATAACTGCTGCCTTAAATACCTTTTCTTCTTGCTCTGTCCAATTATTTTTGGTTGTCGCAATTTCTCCTATCACACCAGCTTTTATTTCTGTATTTTTTATCCCAACTGTTATATCGCTAATCATCATTTCAGCTAGTTGGGTAATTGAAAGGCGATAAACTTCGAGAGGCAAAAAAGCTGATTGATACCACCCTGTAGCTTGAACAATGTTAATTCCTGTTTTTTGTGCTACTTTTTGAGCATAAGCAACATTTCTTCCCATGCCACGGCATGTTGCCTCAATAACATTTCGTACTCCCTTTCGATAAATGTCTTTAAATTCTTCTATCACTAATTCTTGTGAATCTAGCAAAGTATCTTCATTTTCAGTCACTTCTGAACGATCAATTGGAATATGTTCATGAGCATAAGTAATCCCAGACTTTAACGCTGTCATATAAATCTCCTTAGAATAGGTGTATTATTTTCAAAATATTTAATAATAGGCCTAAAGCAATAGTAGCTATTGGTCCAACTGCCATATCAACTAAAGGCTTTTTCATTTTTTTGTTTAGCAGCCAAATACCAATTACCCAAAAGAACCCAAGATTAGGAATCATATTATTGCAGGCAATAGCAGCACCTATCAGTAAAGAAATTGAAATGGTTTCCATTAAAGATGTCCGAATATGATCTCCCATGTCACGTAGGCCAGGGAATTTATCCATTCCTTTAGCAGTAATGCCTAGAGCTTGTACTTCAATCCACATCCATACTGCACCAGCAATAAATGCAACTAAAGGCTGATCTTTTAACAATAAACCGATTACAAAGATTAAAGTTGTCCCTGCCATACCATAAACACCAGTCACAATTGCAGTAGAAAATACTAGTGGAATAAAGCCAATCGCTCTTGCAAAAGTTGCCATCGCTGCTGCTTCAATTTGTCCCTTTACCATTAATTGTTGAGGGAGAACATCAACTGCAACGATTAACTGACTTGACGCTGCAGTAATCAGACCACCCATTAAAGATAACCAAATCCAGTTCTTCTTAATTCGACTGATTCGAGCTGAGAAAACATTAATTAGTTTTTCGTTTGAATTGCCATTGCCTTTAATTTTGGCTGCATAATAAATCATGCAAATCATGGCAACAAGTAACGCCATACCAGTTGCATTTAAAGTAATAGCGATACCTTTTCCTAGCTTAAATACTCCAAATTTGCTAGTTATAATGTAAGTTACAAATGTCCAAACAAAAGTGATCATACCTTTTTTAATATTATGCTGCTCTGCAACTGCAATAGCAGGAAATGCACAGAACGCTAGTAAAATTGGACTTCCCAAAAGTGAAAGAGCTCCAAAAAAATTAAACGGTAGCATCTTAAACAGTCTGACAATCCAAGACAAACCTAAAAGCAGTCCTGCACCGTAAATTGAACCAGCAGCAAAAGCAGCAAAAGTTCCCCAATTAGTTTCTGGTGTCCATGTTCCAAAAATATCACATGCAAGTAAGATACTATGAGCTAATAATATGGTTGAGCCAATTGATACCGGTATCCCAAAGCCAATAATTAGGCCAAAGCTAACCCCAAAAGAAGTCAAAGCAAGCTCTCTTCTATTAATTTTATGGTCAAAATATTCTGGATAAATAGGCCGCAGTCCATCATTAAAAACGGCAATGCCTTTATTTGCTAAAACTGAGCCAACGCCTCCAACAAGAGCAATTAAAACATAGTTTAATATGGTAGTTATTGACATTTTATTCCCCTCCTTATATATTCAATATTCAGTTTATTGAATATTAATAATAAAAGATTATAATTTTAAAGCCTCAACTATTTCTGGTAGCACCGTATTTTTTGCATTAAAGGTAAAACCAAAGGCTATTTTCCCGTCATCTACTTCCTTTTTAATTTCTTCAAGACTCATAACTTTTGTTGGAGATGCAACTGTTATGGCCTTTTCTGATCCAAGTAGGGCTGTGACCATTGCTAATGCTCCACCTGCTCCAGTAGCGCAAGCTCCAACATAATAATCAGCTTGATGGTTTTGAACGGCCATAGCTGCATCCAGGTCACTAAGTATTTCTATTTGAACTCTATTTTCATGAATTAATTTATGAAGATCCCCTTCAATTTCCTCTTTTCCCATTTGGCCGCCTACAACGATTTTTTTCATGGTCATTTACCTCTTTTGTCATAACATTTACCAAATGCATGATAATATATTGACTTTCATTCTTACCCAACAAAATCGGTGAGTTTTTTTCATTAGTCTGCCAATACTCTTTAGCCTGTTGATAAACTGGTTTGCTTATTATTTGTTTCCAAAGTTCATCTGGTATTTTGTCAATTTCCTGATTATTTCTTTTTCTAAATAAAGACATTGCCACATGAATTAAAAGCATTTCTTCTTTGCTGCCACCGTCAAATTTTGCTAAGTCTTTATCTAGCTTATTTAAAAAAGCAAGATCAGCAAAATTGATTTTATTTGCTTGAACCAAAATTGTTAACTTCTTTTGTGTTTGCTCCCGCATTATTTCAAATCACTTCCTTAATATTCTGGAAGAATTTCTCCAGAAAGAACTTTTTGTTGCGTATCTAACAACTTATCTACGTCAATAGTCCTTTGCAAAATACTTTTAACAAAAGGGTCTTTTTTCTTACCAACAATTACAGCTTGAGAAGCACGATCGATTGATTCACAACTAATCTCTTTAATACCGAGGGGGTAATTATGTTCTACTACTTCATCCCTATTCCAAATGGCAAAATCAATTAATCCTTCTTCGATACTTTTACTTACTTGGTTATAAGGCATATTGATTAATTTAACGTTATGATTTTTGGTAACATATTTCGTTAGCAACGTGTAATCAATCGAATTCATATCTACACCTATTTTTGCATTATCTTTAATTTGAGAACTAGAGCCTTTTCTATAAATCAGGATATGCTTGGTAACATACGTCTGTTTAGGTAAAACCAAAAATTCTTCTAAGCCATCATAATTCTTAATTAAATAATCGGCTGTTAATCCTGAAGTAATAATAAAGTTGTTCCGATTTTCTAGCAATCCTGAAAGCCTTTTTTGACTACCATTCATATAAGAAAGACTAATCCTAATCTCACTATTCAAAAATGCCTTATAAATTCCTGTTGCCAAGCCTTCATACTTTTTTGTATATGGCAAGGGTAACGATCCTAGTAATGTTCGATTTCCTATGTAAGATAATAGCTTGTGATGATTAACACTCTCGACAAATGTACCCAAATGCCCTCTCGCCCTTGTACTTATTGCACCTTCTTTCTTTAAGATGTTAATTGCAGACTGCATAGTACCCTGAGACATATTTGCTTCTTTGCAAAATTCTTCAACTGTCGGAACGCGATCGCTTGGTTCAAGGAGAAAATATTTTTTGGCCAAAAATGTAAGAGCTAATCCTCTCATTTTATACTGTTCAGCTTGCAACATTAAAGAGTCCTTTCTAATCAATATTCAAAATACTGTATATTGAATACGGTTTCAGTATGGATAAATTTAAGCAATTTGTCAACACTAATTTGATTCTCTTGTTAGCTTCCTAATGCTATTTTTAATTCACAATATTGAAATAAAAGCAGCATTAACCCAAACACTTAATTAGAACAACTATTTTTCTAGGTGCTAATTATCAAATTTCATATCTTTGTATATTTTTTATCGTTAAGTATTGCAATTATTTTATAAAAAGACCACAATTGTCTTTAGCAAACGCTTACATTGAAAAAGGAGGAAATTTTGATGAAAATTAAAGCAGCTGTTGTTCAGGAAATGGGTAGTTCTTTTGAAATAAAGGACGATATTGACCTGCATGAAGTCGGACCAACTGACTTGCAAATTCATATGGTCGCTAGCGGAATCTGTCATTCAGATGAAGCGTTACGTAAAGGCGATTCTAGCGTTGGTTATCCAGTAATTTTGGGCCACGAAGGCGCTGGGATTGTGGAAAAAGTTGGTGGCCAAGTTAAAAACTTCAAAGTTGGTGACCACGTCGTTATGTCATTTTATGCAGACGGGATTTGTGATAATTGTTTGAAGGGCATCCCTACGCAATGTCGCCATTATAGTGACTACAATTTATCTGGTGTACGTGCCGATGGCGAGGACCATTTTCAGAAAAATGGTAAACGTATTTGCGACATGTTCAACCAATCATCTTTTACCACTACTACCGTAGTTGATCAACGCAATGCCGTTAAAGTTGATGACAGCGTTGACCTGCGCAAGGCTGGTCCTCTTGGCTGTGGCTACGTCACCGGCTCAGGAACTGTCTTTAACACCTTGCAGCCGAAACCTGGCGACACCATTGCCGTTTTTGGTACCGGTGCCGTTGGTCTTGCTGCAATGATGGCGGGTTCAATTAGCGGCTGCACCAAAGTTATTGCAGTTGATGTCGTGCCAGAGCGCTTAGAATTAGCTAAGCAACTAGGTGCAACTGCTGCAATCAACAGCAAAGACACTGATCCAGTTGCCAAAATTAAAGAGCTAACCGGTGGCTACGGTGTGGACTGGACAGTTGACACCACGGGGATCAGTGGCGTCATCAAGAGTGCTATTGATGCTTTGGCACAAGGAGGAACTTGCGCTGCAATCGCGGTTACTGCTCAAAACCTTACTGTTTCAACTTGGAACGATTTGTGCGTAAATGATAAAAAAGTAATCGGCGTTAACATGGGTGACGCTATTCCACAAGTAGACGTCCCTCGGCTGCTTGAATTTTATCAACTAGGCAAGTTTCCATTTGATAAGACGGAAAAGTTCTACAAGTTTGAAGACATTAATCAGGCAAACGCCGATTCAATTTCAGGTAAGACCATAAAGCCTGTCTTAATTATCGATCCAGATTATCGGCCGAAATAAAAAATAGTTTTATTTTGATTAGGTAAGAAACTATGATTTCATACATTATTCCAATTTTGCTGTTAATTAGTTTTTTCCTTTTTATTTATTTCATTTTAAAAGGTGGCAATTTAACAATTGGTTTATTTGTTATGGCTGTCTTATGGGCGATTATTGGACTTGTCCCATTTAATGTGGCAATCAATAAGATCTTTACTGAGCCTGTATTAAATTATGGTTCAACAATTATTTATATTATTTTCGGTTCATGGTTTGGCCGCGTATTAGTTGAAAGTGGAATTGCATCAGCAATTTCAAGCGAAACAAATAAAATTGGAAAAAACAAACCTTTATTATCTGCAATCTTAGTTTTACTTGTAACTTCATTCATTTTTATTAGTGCATATGGAGTTGGATCAGTAATAGCAATCGGAGTTATTCTATTACCAATTATGCTATCAGTTGGTATTCCCCGTGATTTAGCATTAACAGCTTTTTGTTTGGCTATTGGGGCACCTATGTACATTAATGTTGTTTTATTTAATCAAATAAAACCTTTTTTTCCGGCTGTAGCTTATGATAACAAGTATTTATCATTTGCTTGGGTTGCAGCGATTATTCAATTAATAGCTGTCATTATTTTGTTAGTTATAAATAGGAAAAAGATTGATAGCTCAAAAGCCGCCGATAATTTGAAAATTATTGGTGCAAAAATTAACACCGATGGTGAAAAAGGCTCTAAAGTTGCTAAAATTGCTTATATCGTTCCCATTGTTCCGGTAGCAATGAACATGCTATTTAAATGGGACGCAGTGCCTTCACTTACTTTAGCAGCACTTTTAGCCATGCTTTTGACAGAAAAAATGAACAACTATCAGGCATTAGTTGCCTTTATTAATGACACCGTTAAGAAAGCGATCTCTGATATAGCTAGCCTAATCATGTTCTTAATGGCACTTACTATGTTCACTGGAGCTGCTAAAATCGATGCAGCACATTTTAAGCCATTATTCAATGCAATCTTACCGCATGGACACCTAGTATTAGCTATTATTTTTGGTGTTTTAGCACCACTCGCACTTTTCCGCGGACCACTACATGTTTGGGGAGCTGGAGCTGCTACTGCTGCTGTTTTGTCAGGTACTCATCTTTTTAGTGATTATTTTTTACTGCCTTTATTGCTAATTCCAAGCTTATTAGCCGTTTCAACTGATGTTACACAATCATGGAATATCTGGGGCCTCGATTACATGAAAGTTGATACAAAGAGTTTCTTAAAATATGGTGTGCCAACAATGTGGATAGTTTCAATTATTAACGAAATAATTGCATTTTGTTTCTTTGGCTAACACACAATTACTTTAAAAATATGGAGAATAAAAATGAAAAAAGAATATATTTGTCCAATTTTAACCCTATTAAAAGATGAAAATACAGTTGACTTTGAGGCAATGCATAAACTGTATGATCGGCTAATTGATGATGGCATTGCTGAAATCGCATTACTTGGTAGTTGCGGCGAATTTTACGCGCAGACATTTCAAGTTTGCAACGATTTAGTAGAAGACGCTATTCAATATATTGATCATCGTACAAAAGTTTTAGTCGGTGCAAATCGTATGGATGATCAATTAACTATTAAATTTGCAAATAAAGCTTTAGAACTCGGCGCCGATGGGATTCTATTGGTCGGTCCCTACTACATGTCATGTGATCCTACTGGCATTATTACTTTTTATCAAAAAATGGCTAAGGCTATTAAAGGTAACATTATTATTTATAATTACCCTGATCGCACAGGTTATGATGTCAATGCCGAGATACTGCTTAAGCTCTTACCAGACTTTCCAAACATCATTGGGATTAAAGATACTGTGGGTGATGTCAACCATACATTAACTACTATTAAAGTCGTCAACGCCAGATATCCTAAGTTTAAAGTTTACACCGGTTATGACAGTAACTGCATCAAAGTCGTTGAAGCTGGTGGACAGGGTGTTGTAGGGGGCTTATCTAATTTATACAGTCATACCTGCGTTGACTTATTAAAGAGCTTTGAAGCCAACGACCAAAAACAAGTGGTCTTCGACCAGCAAAAAATCAAACAAGCCGGTGCTTTGCTTAATATTGCGAATCCTTTTATGACACTCTTTAAATATATTTTAGATCAACGAGAAATTCCTAATGCAATCGTTAGCCTATCGCCTTCAGCACCGCTAACGGATGCTCAAAAACAAAAAGCTTTGGCTATTTACGATCAACTTAAATAATTAAACAACCTTTTATATACCTTGCATAAAACGCTCCGCTAGATGTCTGCGTACCAGTATTTTGGTAGACAATTCAACTTTCACAACTTAAAACAAGTTATTTAAGTTATATAAACTTATTGACTATAAACATAGTGAAATCAATTAGTTTGGCTGTAAAGTATTATGTAATAACTATTTCTAAACAAATTTAATATGTCTTATTTGTCATCAAATACAATAAATTGATGTCATAATAAGGCATATTTTTTGCCATTTTTATACACATCTGAATTATGCGAATTAATACCTCTGCATTTAAGTAGTCTTTAAGCCCTATAATTGCAAAGTAGTAACTGTCTCAATGTCACGCTCAACTAATTTACTGCTGCCGACTTATTTCACCAGCTATTATGCCCCTATTCTAATCTTAATTTTGCCAAGTAATCACTGCCGAAATCTAACTCTTTTTCAAAGAACTTAGCAAAATTTCCCCGGCCGTCCCGTCACGAATTGTTTCAGTATTCCGCGAATAGCAGTGTCCTCACCCCTAGTCACATCCATCGTGGCAATCATTTAGACAATTTCATCATTGCTTGATAACTGGCGTGAAATTGCAAAGTCATATAGCTCATTGGTTAATAGGTAAACACAGGTAATTATATCATCATCAACGCATAGTGCCATTAAGACCAAAACAGATGCCATCCGTGTGCAATCTTTGCCCGTACTTCAGTGGTAAACGAGCGCATCTTCTTTTGGCAAAGTTAATAATTCGCGATAAATCCAGGTAAACATTTTTTGGCTATGTACATTTAGCAACGTCTGTTAATAAATTAGGCCAATAAAGTTGTTGTTTAGGTCAGGTATGTGATGCAGAAACCGAAACAGCCTGTGTCCTTTAGTACATTCTTCAGGATTTTCCGCATAAACCATAAACCGACAGGTCAATGTAATGAAAGTGCTGCTATGCCTTGTCTCGTGAAAAATTTTTTGGCACTGCAAGCGTAAATCACGATCTATCGTAACACGTAGACGTGATAACTCTTCTCGATCAGTTTCAGATAATGAACTAAGCGAATCGAATCGATAAATTTTATTCCACTTTACCTTTTTACCGTTCTTATTTTGATAGCCGGCGACATCCCGAAAGTTCAATGGGCCGTCTATTTTAATGATTCGATCATGTGCCATTTTTTACCCCTTCTTATCTTTAGCTTCTAATCATTTGCATTCACCGGGAACACAAACACCTGCGTGGCCTTAACAGCATGCTTCCAGCCCTGATATAAGTGTTCACGCTTAGCTTTTCTCATTTGGCTTTCAAAGGTTTTGCCAACGACAAAAATATCTTTCAGTTCATCAACGTTCTTCCAATAACCCTCAACTAAACTCGCCAAGAAAGCAGCTTTCATTGAAGTGGTTTCGAGTGTTTTTGCTGCTCAATCTTCGTGCCTAAAATATCAGCTTGAAACTGTAAGAAATAGTCATAGTTTGAAGCGCCACCATCAACTTACAGGTCCTGAATTTCAATTTCAGAGTCCCAATCTGCATTGTATCTGCAACATCCTGCGTTTGATACGCTAAGAACTGCAAGGTTGCCTTAATTTGTTCCGCGCGTGACGTAAAAAACAACTCCTTTAGCCTCAGAGTCCTAATGCGGTCCCCCGTGCCCCCTAAAACGGTAAACGCAGGAACAACAAATACTTCATTTTATGATTTCGAAACAAAGGCAGCCTTTTTAGAATCATCTAATGTTTTAATCATTTTCATTGAATCACGTAGCCACTGGATCGCACTTCCCGATACAAAAATCGAACCCTCTAAAGAGTAGTTAAACTTGCCATCAAGTCCATAAGCAATAGTGGTTAGCAAATTATTGCCAGACTCAGTTGGTTCTTCATCTGTATTCATTACGATAAATGAGCCCGTATCATAGGTGTTTTTAACCATGCCCTTTTTTAAGGCCAGTTGGCCAATCAGAGCTGCTTGCTGATCGTCAGTAATACCTGAAATTGGTACTTCGCCACAGAAAAACTTATTTACTTTGCCGTAGCCATAGACTTCTGAGTTAGATCTTACTTAGGACAGCATTTTTGAGGAATGTTGAGCAGTAGAAATGGACCGACTTAACCAGCTGATTGAACGTGAACCGAAAGCAATCCCGGGCTGGTCTAAGCAGAAGCAAAAATGGCTGCACTTAAAAGCTGCTTCATCGGATCCGGCACTGAACGGCTTGATCTTCCATACCGATCAAGGCTAACAATATCAACATTACAAGTTTCAGGCGTGGCTTAAAAATCATGGCTTTATCCAATCAATGTCACGCAAGGGCAATTCCCTTAACGATAGGTTAATGGAAGGCTTCATCGGCTTACTCAAACGAGAAATGTTTTATGGTTTTGAAAAGCAGTTTGAAAATCTCAATGAACTGGAAGACACAATCAGAGACTACATTGAGTATTACAATCAAAAAAGAATCAAAATCAAACTAAAAGGACTAACTCCGATTGAATATCGAAAGTTAGTCCTCAGTTAGCAGCTAATAAAGTGTCCTAATTTTAGGGTCACATCATTTTCGGTGTTTTGTCTGCTTTTTTTGCTTAAAGAGCTAGTTCCTTCCCAGACTCATAAATATTGGTATTTTTACTTAATCTTGTTCAAAGCATCTCTAACAGCTTCTTTTAACCCACGAGTCGTATTAGAAGCTCCCGAAATTGCGTCAACGTCGACCGTATTTTCTTTTACCATTCGATGTGGCAATTCATTAATAGCCTTTTGGCCATAGTCGTCCGATTCAGCTTGCTTTAGAACTTCAATATTCTTCAGATTTTTTTGCTTATCCGCCGTTACTCTGACCACAATTTCATCGCCCATACCTTTAGTTGACTTGCCAATATACTGGTCAGGGCCAGTCGAAAATTCTTCTTTTTTTAGGTCAGAAGTAATCTGGCGTGGCATAGCATGTTTCTTAGGCTTCTCGTTTTTTACTGGACCTACACATGCATCTTCAATATCATCTTTGGGATGGGCTGCATTTTGACCAGCAATCTTACCAAAAATCAGACAATCTCCTAAATCAGAACCGCCTTGATACAGGTTTGACATGTTGCTGCCAAGCTCACCAGCACCATATAAGTGTGGAATTGGCTTGTGATCTGGATCAAGTATTTCTGCACGGGCATTTCTTCTCGGACCTGCTTCTGACCAGCCAATAGTTTGGACAAGTGGGACAGCATAATATGGGCCGCTTTTTGAAAATGCACTCATCGTTTCAGGAGCACGGTGAAAGGCATAATCATGTTGCTTTTCTGCAAAGAAGTTGAATTCGTCAACTGTGTTTTGTAGTTTTCCAGCTTCAACGTCCATCTTTTCCGCAAGACTGGCAATCGATTCAGCTTTAATAACAGAATTAAGTGCTTTGTTGTCTGGGAAAGAATCAATTGCATTAATTTTGTCATACTGTTTTTGATCAAAGACAAAGTACGGATGAATCGGGTTAAGCGGTTTGTACCATGAACCGTGATTTTCAATGTACCCTTCTCGAGCAATTTGGTCTTCCTTAAAGTAACGTGTTCCATCATCACCAACAGTAAAAATACTACCAGTAAAGAAAATTGGGTTCCCCATGTAAAACGGCGCGCGCTTCATTTTCGGCTCATAGAAAGCAAAACTCTGCTGCATTCCACCAGCTGCATACATGGACATATGCCACATATCAGCACCAGCCTCATGAGCCAAGTCTATACCTTTACCCTTGTTGTAAAGTGAACCAAGTGGTACTAGTTTATTTGAACCAATATAGTCTTGAATCATCTGCGGATTATTTTCAATACCGCCTGTTGATAAAACAACGCCATTTTTAGCATAAACATTTAGTAAAACGTGGTCACGTTCAATCTGCGCACCGGTAACCTTCTTATCTGGGGTTTGCAAAAGATGAACAACTGGTGAAGAATACCAAACATCAATCATATCACTACGATCAAGTACATTTTGTCGCAAGATGTTCCACAGGGAAGCATTAAAGATGCCTTTTTCTATCGTAATCATGTCATAACTTTTGGCCCCTGGAAGGTCTGGGTGGTCTGCAATTACAGCATCATCGGTTAACCCAAGAATTGTCTTGTAGCTTACCGGCTTATCTATACCCAAGTATTTCTTAAAGTATTCTTTCATATGTGTTATGCCGTGGACGACAGTATTTTCAATTTCAGGGTCAATATTGAAATGCTGTGCTAAGTGCTCATAGTAATCACGGTAATCACTTTCACTACTGCTGTAACCAACCAGTTCTGCTGCATATCTAGTGTTACCACCTTCATGTCCTTCAGGAGCTGAATCAACAATTAAAACCTTAGCACCACAATCTGCCGCAAAACGTGCAGCCGTTGCACCGGCACCGCCAAAGCCCAAAACTATTACATCATAACTCGCATCATAATAAGTGTTTTTATTCACAATCATTATCTACTATCCTCCTATAAAACTTAATTTGCCGCAAAGTCGGCTGCGTTTTTACCAGCTATCCTGCCAAAAACAGTGCAAGTAGTAAGCATTGTTCCAGTTGACGGATAAGTATGAACAAAGATTTGACCAGTAGCAGATTCACCCGCTGCATAAATTCCCGGAATTTCGTGATTCATAGTATTCAGAACTTGTGCATTTGTGTTGATTTTTAAGCCGCCAAAACCAGCAACCGTAGTCGGATAACCTTCAACTACGTAATACGGGCCATCCTTAGCTACCGCAACGATATCATCACGACCAAATTCCACATCTTCTTTACCCACAAATGAGTTATACCGTTCAGCTGTTTTCAAAAGAGTTTGATAATCGCATCCAATTACCTCAGCTACTTCAGCTAAAGAGACACACTTTTTTGCTTCCACAACCTGACTAGCTGCTTCAAAGGAAGGATTGTTTTTATCAAAAATCCAGAAAAACTTATTTCCTTTTGATTTTAATGCATCATTGTACATTAAGGAATAGTGCTGGCCCTCTTTAGTGAATCTTCTACCTAAATTATTAACAGCAAGAGCTTTACCCAAAATGATTAGGGAATTTGCACCACCACCTACGGAAAGATAATTCGCGGTCATAATGCCCATTACACCATCTTTAAATTCAGTTGCGGCATGCAAATTCTTAGTCAAACCGATATAATCAGCATTGTTGTATGGTGTAGAAAGTGACCTTGTGCCCTTAGCACTCGGTGCATATTCATCACGAACCTTGCGAGCACCATCAAAACCACCAACTGCAATCACTACTGCTTTACATTTAATATCGTAATTGTCATATTTGCCCTTAGTTGTGACACCAGTAACTGCATTGCCAGAAGTTTTAATTTCTTCATGAGTTTGCTCATAAAGAACTGGAATATTTAATTCCTTCACTCGTTTAATTACCGGTCCCATAATTGCTACAGGACCGAGCTCAAAATTAATATGCGTTCTTGGCTTTTTAGATATACCTAACGGCATTGCAGTAAATTTCACGCCATATTTGTCTGCATAATAATCAACGGCCGCTCCTGAATTTTTAGCGATCACTTTAATTAGATCATGATTAACTTTTCCACCATCTTTTTTGGCAAAGTCTTCGTAAAAATGAATTAAATTCTCAGGGTCATTATCTTGATCCCTATTAAATTTGCTACCAGTTGCATACATAAATCCACCGGAAACCACTGAATTTCCACCTAAGCGGCCAGTTTTTTCAATTAAAACAACATCCGCACCATTTTCTTTGGCTGTAATTGCAGCATCTAAACCTGCAAGACCAGTACCAAAAACGATTACATCAGTCGCAATCTGATGGTCCTTTTGGACAATTTTTTCATGATTTGCAAATTCGGTACTTTTTGCTCCTGCTTCAATTAGTGCCTTTCTGACGGCGCTAGTTATTCCCTGAGAAGTAAATGTTGCTCCTGTAACTGCATCAACTTCAGTTGATTGGTTTTCAAGTATTTTTTGTGGAATTAAATTAAGTGCATTATCAGATAGAAGTGCCGTTTCCTGATGCTCAATTACCTCTATGTCAGTAATTTTTCCGCTACTTAAAGATACGGACACCTTAATATCTCCATTATGTCCTGGTGCTGTTTTTTGATATAAGCCATCTTTTACCATCGCTAATTCTCCTTAAGCAAATGCTTTATTTATATTGATTATCAAATACAATAATTGGTTTAATCGTACTGCCTTCCACAGAGGCTTTAATAGCTTGATTAATCTCCTCTGGTTTGTAAAATTTAACAATTTTGTCAATTGGAAACCTACCTGCATGGTACAAATCAATCATTTCAGGAATAAATTCTTGTGGAACCGAGTCGCCTTCAATAATGCCAGAAATACTCTTTGATGCCGCTAGAATGTCTATCATCGGACTAAGCTCTTTAATAGTTTTTGTTCCCATCGCAACAACTGCAAATTGTCCCTTTATCGTTAGCGCAGTCAAACCTTGTTTCATTACTTCAGGTTCACCAGTAGTGTCAATAACATAGTTCAAACCTTCGCTACCTACAATCTCATTAATTTTATCAATTATGTTTTCCTGAGTATTATTAATAGTTTCAGTAGCCCCAAAATCTCTAGAAATTTTTAGTCTCATATTGTTCTTGTCTATTGCGATTACATGTTTACAATTAGAAACAGCAGCACCCATAATTGCAGCTAAACCTACAGAACCGGTTCCTAAAACGGCTAAGTTAGAGTTGACTTCAGGTTTTATAGCATTAAGAACTGTACCGGCTCCTGTCATATAGCCACATCCTAAAGGACCAGCTAAGCGTAAATCCAAGTCATTCGGTACCTTGACCAAATTGTTTACATTGGCAACAATATGGTCCCCAAAAGAAGATTGACCAAAAAATACACCTATATCTTGCCCGTCCTGCTTATGCAGACGATAGGTACCATCCAGCATTGGTCCACCACTAGTATTTAATTTGTTAAAGTTAACACATGATCCTGGCAGGCCATTTCTACAGAATCGACAATTTCCATCATATGCAAAGCCAACTACAACGTGATCGCCTTTTTTGAAATCAGTTACATTTCTTCCAACCTTTTCAATAATTCCGGCTCCTTCATGGCCCAAAATAACTGGCATTTGAATTGGAAACCCACCATTTTGAAATTCAATATCACTATGACATATGCCTGATGCAACAGTCTTTATTAAAACCTCATTACTTTTAGGGTCATCTAGGACAACCTCTTCCAAGTTCAAATCAGAATCTGATCTATTTAAAACGGCTGCTTTGATTTTCATGGTAATAACCTCTTCATTCTAAAATACTAAGCTTCGCTATTTTACTATGTTACTTATATCACATAACCGCTTACATTTTAATATAATTTACAAAAATTTAAACAAGTAATTTTGATTATAAAATTCAATTAAAGATTGCTTTTCAATCGAATTTTATGAAAGTGCAAGTAATTTTTTAGAAAAAGTAGAATATATAATTTTAATATTTGAGATATATTTCTCGTTAGGAAAAAGGGTAAAATTTAAGCAAAAAATGTTGATTTAAGCACAAACCACGGTTTAATTGTTTAATTTAGCAATCCCTAAATAGCAGTGTTAAAAATATTAAGATAGGTGTTAAACATGATTTACTCATTATTCTAGGCTGCAAACTTGGGTATTCATCACAGTTACAAATATTGAACAAAAATTATGCTACGAGTTTAGAGGCATTAAATAATTTTATTAGCTTAATTTTATTTGTTTCGCCATTTGCACTAATATCAACCTGGTAAGAGAAACTAACCGTCAAAACAAAAAGTCGAAATCAACTAATTTTAAAGAAAAAATAAGCAAAAGATCTTTGACACATTATTTATCAAAACAAAGCTTGCATTTGTAGAGTTTAAAAATAATATGTTAAGCAAAATTGTTTTATAAAAGTATTGACTGTTTATATAGACTTTTTACTAAATAATTAGTTCCGAAATCTGAAAATTACTTTTTTAATTAAAACAATTCTTTAGGTCAGAAAAGCTATTGCCACTGCTCCTGCTCATACGCCATTTGCCAAAACCGGCATTCATAATAGCTGCTGCGCACAAAGGCTTTCTGCATCTGCCCACGCTCTCGTTCTGAAGCTTGAGCAGCTAAGTCATTGGTCAACTTTAACATGCGACTGACATTGACGTCATACCAGTCGCTATCATAGGTCTCGATCCATTTCTGGTAAAGTGCAACCGGTGAACCCGTTTGCGCCAATGCTTGACCAATTTCCTGGTAAAGCCAGTAGCAAGGCAAAATGGCACAGACACAAGGAGCAAGGCCATCTTTTTCAAGCGTTTTAAACAGATGATTGACATAGGCATACGCCGTTGGTGCTGCGTCAGTTTCTTTAATCTCATTGGATGTGACTTTTAATTCCGCTAAAAAATGCTGTTGCATCGTTATTTCACATTCTTGCAAATCTTGGGCACCTGCCAGCAAGAATCGTTGCACTTCTTGACTAGTAGTTTTCTTTGCCATTAGCCGGTGAATTTTGCTAAATTCAGCTAAATAGTACCTGTCTTGCAATAAGTAAAACCGAAAAGTAGCCAATGGCAATTGGCCACTTTGCAGCTCTTTAACAAAGGGCTGCTCCATGCTTTTTTTCCACAGATCCTTTGCCGCATAACGCAATTGTGCTGTAAATTCAGTCATTATTATCTCCCTCGCCCAATTAATAGTTGCGTGTTTCTTAGTAGTTAGTTTACCTTAGTCGAGTCACTGCAGCAATTCGGTTAAATTAGTTATTGTCTTGCCCAGCAAAAGTCGCTATAATTGAAACCGATAACACGAGGGGTGCCTTTTTGAAGGCTGAGATGGCGGATAGCCAGACCCTTTGAACCTGTAAGCTAATTCTTGCGTAGGAACGTGTCAAAAATCCACTTATGCTTTGACACAAATATGTCAAAGCTTTTTTATTGACCTAAAATCGGCGCAGGAGATTTTTAAAGGAGAGATTATGAAACTAGATCTGTTAGCTAAATTACGTGAAACTAATCCAATTGTTCTTAATGCCGCCAATTTTGTGACCGTTCAAGATGTCGCTAACGGCTTAAATGCGCTGGGTGCCTCGCCCATCATGAGTAAGGAAATTGCTGAGGTCGAAGAAATGTTTCAGATGGCATCAAGCATTGCCATTAACCTCGGGACTTTGACTAAATTGCAAATTATGCAAATGAAAGAAATGGGGCTACTTGCCGCGCAAGCTCAAAAACCGGTTGTCCTTGATCCCGTTGCCGTTGGCGCAGTCAATTACCGCCTGCAAACCGCACAAAAATTGCTAGAAGCTTTCCCAGCTACAATCATTCGTGGCAACGCTGGTGAAATTGCCGCTTTAGGTGGTTTTGCCTGGAATGCCAAAGGTATTGATGCGGGTTCAGGCAGTGGCGATCTTGACGAAATTACGCGTAAAACTGCGCAAAAATTGCATTGTACAATTATTGCCAGTGGCGTAACAGACACGATTAGCGATGGTCAAAATATCGCTCATGTTTACAATGGTACCCCGCTATTTCAGGCACACGTTGGTTCAGGTGACATGCTCTCAAGCATTGTTGCCGCCTTTGCGGCCGTCTGCGATAATTCTTTTGAAGCTGCGCAAACAGCTTGCCTAGTTTTTGCAGCTACTGGAGAATTGCTCGTTAATGATCATCCTGAAGTAGGTCCTGGCACATTTAGCATGTATTTGATGGATTATTTAGCTAAAGTCAAAGAAACCGAGATTACAGCTATTGCTAAATTTGATTAAGGAGGTTAGCAATAATGACAGAAGAACTAAATTCATTTCCCCAAGTTTTGACCATTGCTGGGACTGATTCCGGTGGTGGAGCCGGAATTATGGCGGATCTAAAAACTTTTCAGATGCAACATGTTTTTGGGACAGCGGTGGTTGTAGCTGTGACTGCCCAAAATACGCTCGGAGTCCAAGACTCGTTTTTATTACCACTTGAAATGGTCGATGCCCAATTTGCGTCATTAGCCTCAGACTTTAAGATTAAGGCTTGTAAAACGGGGATGTTGGGAGATGCAGCGCACGTCCATCAAGTAGCTCTTAATCTGCAAAAATATGACTTTGGTCCGGTAACCATCGACCCAGTTATGGTGGCTAAAGGCGGAGCGCCTCTTCTTAGCCAAGATGCTATTGCCACCGTTAAAAATGAGCTATTGCCGCTAGCTAACCTCATTACGCCTAACTTGCCTGAAGCAGAAGCTCTTACCGGAATTAAGGCTACTAGTGAACAAGAATATCCCCAATTAGCACGAAGCTTGCAAAAAATGGGTGTAAAAAACGTGCTTATTAAAGGCGGACATTCTAACGCCGAAATTGTGCGCGATTACGCTTTATTAGCAGATGGCACCGACTTTTGGGTTAGCAGTCCACGGACGCACACTAACAGGACTCACGGCACTGGTGATACTCTTGCAGCCGCCATTACTGCTCAATTAGCTCTGGGCCATACTCTCAGTGAAGCAATTAAAATCGGCAAACAGTATGTCACCAAGGCGATTGAACAAACGATTCAGGTTGGTCACGGTCATGGACCACTTAATCATTGGGTTAAGGTAGATTAGGAGGAGATTATGGCTCAATTTAACGCAACACAATTAACCGCATATTTCGTCTGCGGGACACAAGACTTGCCAGCCGGAAAGACTTTACCTGAATTGGTCGAAGAAGCTTTAAAAGCAGGTATCACTGCTTATCAGTTTCGTGATAAAGGACCAAAGTCAACGTTAAACGAAGATGACCGCTTACCAATGGCAAAAGAGCTACATGAACTTTGCCAAAAATACCATGTTCCTTTCTTCGTTGATGATGATGTCAAACTTGCCCAAAAGGCTGGTGCCGAAGGAATTCATGTTGGACAAGACGATGAAGATATTTCCCGGGTAATAAAAGATGTGCAAGGAAAAATGATTGTCGGTTATTCTTGTTCAACAAATGCTGAAATAAGTCTTGCGGATCATATTAGCGGAATTGATTATTACGGTAGTGGTCCCATCTTTGCTACTCAGTCTAAAGATGATGCTGATCCAGAAATTGGAATTGCTGGACTGACAAAATTGGTCCAACAAACGGACCGTCCAATTGTTGCAATTGGGGGTATTACAGAAAAAGATTTAACCCAAATTGCTGGCACTAAAGCTGCCGGCGCCGCTGTTATTTCAATGATTGCACAAAGCAGTAATATTGCAGAAACTGTGGCCGCAATGCTAAACACTAATTGGCAGCATTAAAGCTGCCCGCTATTTTAAGCACACAAAAACTCCGTTTATTAGCGGAGTTTTTTATTGATTTAATTTTAAATAATTAACTACTATCTCATGTTACTTTAGCCCTAATATTCTTATTACACATTTTTTAAATAAGTTTCATAGACCGGACACAGTTCAAAGGCATAATTACGGTAAGTTCTTGTTGCCAACTTATCTGTTGAGTCAAATTCACCAGTTAAAGTCTGATATTTTGCTTGCGCCCAGCTTAATTGCCGTTGTTGTAAAAAATCTAGTAGTTCTGGTTTTACTGCTCCCATCCAGCCCCACGTTAATTCATGCGGATGATCTTCAAAGGTAAAACAGTAGGCAGCAAGCTGATTTTTTACTCTTAAAACTAGTGGCGCATCTAGCAACTGATCGGCATAAATAACTTCTTGCCACTTTTCTAAAGAAAGATCAGCCACTGGGTTAGCCCGGTGATTTTCTTGGTAATCGGCATAACTTTGTCGCGTTAATTCCGCTAATTGTTCTGGACATTTTTTCAAAGCGGTCAGACTTATCAGCTCAAAATCACTTGCAATTTTAATAGCTTTGGTCTGATCTAAAGCTGAAGATAAAGGCATCTTGGGCATAACCGTGGTTCTAATTAAGTGAAAGCCATTATCCTTGGCCAGAGTATTAAAGACTAGTTGCGGAGCATAATCATAAGTAATTAGGGCTTTCTTTTGCATTTTGCGAGCAACTTGCTCTAGTTCTTCGATCATTTGCTGAAAGAACCGTTCTTGTTCAGCTAAGGCTACTTGAGGTGAAAGATAAGCAGCAAAATTAAGTGCAGTCGGATGAAAGTCGTTAATCCAATAGGTGCTGGTCCCAATCGTTTTTCCCGCTAAAAAGTAATTTTGTTGATGTTGGGAAAATTTACCCATCATTTCTTTAATCATACGATCAGCGGCTACATTTTTAAGTAGGTCTTTGCTCATTTTGATAACTCTCATTAAACATAATTAATCGTCACTTCACCAAATTTGCTTGATCCCTGCAAAAGCACTTTAGGACCACCGCCGGTAGAAGTACCATTGATTTCAACTTCACCAAAAACAGCTGCTAAATGATCTTCTATTCGCCAAGATAATGGCAGATAAATTACTACTTCACTCATTGAAGCATTCAGATTAATGACCACCGTATCACCAGCGACCTTAGCAGAATCAAGATAAACATTAGTTTCACCTAAAGTAGAATTAATCGTCACACTTTCTAAATTTTGTGAATGAACGTAACGTGAGACCTCAGATAAACGCTGATTAATGACAATATTGCGGTCGTTTTCATCCCTACTTCTAGAAGAAAAGTTATTACCTGTCGTTTTAAACTCACCATCTTCCCAGATTTGGTCATATTTATTCTGGTGATGATTAATGCGAAATAGCGTATCACGACGCCAACCTTTAGCAAAAATCAGGCATAAGCCAACATATACCAAACATGCAGCCAGTAATAAGGTCCACGGGACAATTTTAGTAATATGAAGCGGTCCAGCATAAACAATTAGTAAAAATGTTACTGAAAAAACCATTCCAAAAATGCTTTTACCAGCAATGCTATTAATCAGTAAAATGCCAAAAACGGCTGTCCAAAAAATTGTTCCTAAGCCTAAATGAAATGATAAAAGGTGCATTTGGTTCATAACAATATAGACTGCTGCAGCAACTAACCCAATGCCCCAAAGTATTTCCTTAATTTTTTGTTTTCTCATTATGATGACCTTCTCTCGTTTAATCGATCACTTAAACTGTGATAATAGCGGCGCGATACATAGACGGTTTTATATGAATCCCGAAAGTGAACCTGACAATTTGAAATTGACCTTGTTAACGCATAGATCTGTTTTAAATTTAAAATTGTTGATTTTGAAATCCTCATAAATTGGCTGCTCAACAAATTTTCTAATTCATAAAGTTTGTAATTGACAGTAAAAGCTTCCGTTTTCGTATGCGCGATTACCTGCCGCCCCTCAGTTTCAAAAAACAAAATGTCCGCTAGATTTACATAATAGGTTAATTCATCTTTATGACACTCAAGCTGATCAGGTCGTCCATCCAATTCTTGCAATTGGCGATAAATTTGTTCCACTTCGGGGGACAATTCCCGTGCATGAATGGTCACTGACGGTTCTTCTTGTTCTGGGTCAAGCTCAATTTTCACCTTCAAGATTCTCACCTGCCTTTCATCTGATATTTTTATTAAACGCTAATTAATTTTTAAAAGCCAGTTTATTTTCTCAAGTGGTCACTTTTTTTGCTTAAGTGGTCAAACAAAAAGAATTAAACTGCCGGACGCAAAAAGCACTCATACTGCTAGTAAGAGCTAACACGATGAGTGCAAAAGATTGAAAATTAAAATCTTTACTGACCTTAATTAAAACCGTTATTGTAGCCAGTTTGTTACTTGGGCTATCACATGAGCATAATCAACCTTAGCAAAATCGGATACGTCCAGGAATATGGTCTTACCCAGTCTGAAATTAGCGTACCCACGCTTGCGATTAAACTCGGCAAATTCGGTTTTTGTCTTGTGAATATCCATTTTGGACCGATCAGATAAAGTGTCACCAGCATGATAGTGATTCATGATAAAACCCAGATGCCTGGCCGGATCAAGATCACGCTTTTGTTGCCGTTTGTATAAAATATTCAAATTACAGGTAAGCGTAATGGTAATTATTTGGTACTGATACCGGCTGGCTACTTGTTGTAATTTATCGTGCTGCCGGTAAGAAAACGGGTAATCGGCAATAATAGATTTTCCCTCAGCCATTAGGTCCGCTATTTTTTGGTAAAAAAGTACGTAGGCTTGATCATCCAATTGCTTTTTCTCTTGTTCATTATCAAACCCGTATTTTTCATACAATTGTTCTTTAAAACCATCAATTGAAGTCTCATGAAAAAAGTTGGGAATAGCGTGACAGATCAAATTGGCCAAATAGGATTTGCCCGTTCCAGGACTGCCAGCTAGTAAAAGCATTGTGTGTTGCACTGAAACATCACCTGCTATTTCTGGTTCATAAAAAGCGCAATTTTGTGCTTAATAATTTGATAAACTTCCTCATTACATGGAATCATATTATTTCGCAGTGACTCATTAACTTCCGTTTTGCTTAACTTTTCCTTTGCCTTTTTAGTCCAAGCCACAAGCAATTCGGTTCCGACATTAAACTTACGAATACCATTTTCGGTCAAACGATGATAGTCACTTTCTGCAACACCTGTACCGCCATGAATAACCATCGGCTTTTTAAGGTGAGCATGCAGCTCTTCGATTAACGGGAAGTTTAATTTAGTCTTTGACTGAAATTGACCGTGATGCGTACCAACACCAACGGCTAAGGCATCTACGTCACATTCTTGAAGAAACTGTACAGCGTCTTCAAGACGGGTATAATTGCCTTCTTTGACGGTAAAGCCTTCTTCGGTTCCGCCAATTGTTCCAATTTCGCCTTCAACCGACACTCCACGCTGGTGTGCATATTCAACCACCCGCCTAGTTTTTTCAATATTTTCCTTAAATGGTAAAAGTGAACCATCAAACATTACTGAACTATAGCCAGCCGCAATCGCCGCTTCAATATCTTCTAATTTACGCGCATGATCAAGGTGTAAAACGACGTCAACGGCCTCATGTTCTGCCATTGTCTTGCAGACTGCCACAAAATTTCTCATCCCTTCCGTTTCGGCAGTTCCAACTGATGTTTGAATAATAATTGGCGCACCTTCTTCATGAGCCGCCTTAATCATTGCTGGTACCATTTCAAGATTATGTGCATTAAACGCACCAACCGTAAAATCTAATTCTTCCGCTTCAGCTAATACTTCTTTCAAAGTTTGATAAGCCATTTTTTCTCCTTTAACTTGTTTACTAATTTCCGTTATTTTGACCGCATTATTTTTTTCGATAACGCCGTCAATTCGTCACTTTTATTAAGCCATTTTTGGATCTCATCATTATTGCCGGCATAAGCTGCTTCTTGCCGTTTAACGTCATAGAGTTGCAGCAATCCGTCAAATGCCGGGCCAAAGTCTTCATTGCAATGTAAGCTTTGCTCATAAGCAGCAATTGCTTTATCATTTGCGCCCAGTTTTTGGTAATCTTGACCAAGTTTTGTTAAAACTGCTGCTTTTTCTTTTTTACCTGCAGCAGTATTAGCATCTGTAGATTGCTCTATCTGCTTACTTAAAGTAGTAATGTCAGTTGTTAACTGTTTTTTGTCCGTATCCGTTAGCTGCACCTTTTTTTGCAGGCTACTAGCAGTAACCGACTCTTTTTTCTTATTAGTATTAAAAATTCGACTAAAAAAAGACATTTTGCATTACCCCCATTATTTAGCCAAAAGCATGAAATGCTGGTGCAATAACCCACAAATAGAGTAAAGCGGCCGTGATTGTATCAACATCTGTTGCAGTTGCGTTCACAAAGCCGACTGCCGACAATGTTCCAACTAATAAAGCGGGCAATAAAGTAATGAACAGACCATGGACAATACCACCGATAATCGCACCACGCTTACCGCCGACTGCGTTGCCAAAAATCCCGGCTGTTCCGCCGGCAAAGAAATTTGTGGTCATCCCCGGCAAGATAACTGCCAATCCTACGAGTGGTGATAAAAACATCCCAATTACGGTCCCAATCGTTGTTGTGATAAAGCCAATAATTACCGCATTGGGTGAATAAGGAAACAGCACCGGGCAGTCTAAAGCCGGAATCGAGTTCGGTACTACTTTCATTGCGATGCCCCGGAATGCGGGAACAATTTCTCCTAGCATTAAGCGCACTCCCGAAAGCATGACATACACGCCCACTGTGAACTCAATTGCCTGCAAAAAGGCATAAATAATGTAGTTTACGCTACCGGCTGCACCACCTGCTGCTTTAGCCGACCAGTAAGGGCCTGCAAAGGCTGCTGTAATAATGTATAGCGGGATCATTACGACCATAATTGATAGTGAGTTATCCTGTAGAAAAGACATACTCTTAGGCAACTTAACGTGTTCCCATGAGTCCGTTCTTTCCTTGATATTAGTAACATGTTGATCAACCTTGCGGTCGCGCACTAACCAGGCAACCCCAGCTTCCACCAGATAGCCAATTGTACAAAAATGTCCTAACGCAATCGCATCATTGCCAGTGATTTTACGAACAATAGGCTGCGCTAAAGCTGGCATTGCTACGGCAAAAATGCCGCCAACAATACTCCCCATTAAAATTAGCGGAAAACCTTTTAGGCCAGCAAAGTGACCACCGATAACCGTCATTGTAGCCATCCATAACAAGGCTTGACCCGTTAAGAAAACATATTTCCATTTACTAAATCTGGCAATCAAAATATTGATGATAAAAATACCCAGTAAAGTCAATGCAATATCATTTCCTAGGCCCAGCTTATTCATCGCTTGGCCATTGATTGCTTCAATACTTGGCACGATTCCTTGCGTGTGGAAACCATGTTGAAAAATAACTGCAAAATAAGCTAAGCTTTGCTGAATAATAGTAGAACCAGCAGATAAAACTTCGAAGCCAAGCAAAGTTTTTAGTGTGCCGCTAATTACTGCGCCTGGTTTTTTCCCTTGCAACATCAATCCCAGCAGTGCAATTAGCGAAATTAAAATTGCAGCCTGAGTCAAAATATTATTAATTATCCATTGAATAACAACCATTTTTTCTCACTCCTTTTCCACTCAGCTTTCGGCGATTTTCTTTACCACAGGTAAGACCTTCTCCTTAATTTCATTTTTATCAACAATGTTATCCAGATAAACTAATTTAGTTTTTGGATCAATTTGGGTATTTGCAAATTGCGATCTGAAATTGCTGGCGGAAACAATCACATCCGCATTTAATGAAGGTGCATCTGAAATAGAATCGTGGCCTGAATTGACGGCAATGCCTGCTTCTTGGAAAACATCGTCCGCCTCCATCTGACAAGCCAAGCTTGAACCTAGGCCATTGCCACAAATGAAGAAAACGTTTGGTACTTTAGTCATAATTTATCCTCCTAATCTGTTTATTTAGTTGTTCCTAGCAAGATCTTTTTAAAGTCGTCTGGATTGTCTTGAGCAAATAATTCACTGATTTTATTAGGCTTGTTAATTAAGTTAACAATTGCCTTTAAGACATTTAAATGTGAGTAACTATCGATTGCAGATAAAACAAAGATAATTTTTACTGGGTCATTTGCTTTATTGCCAAAATTGATCGGTTTAGCAAGGGATGCAACACTGACGTCCAATTTAGCAACGCCATCTTCTGGGCGAGCATGAGCAAGAGCGATTCCCGGGCCAATGACAATATACGGCCCAAACTTGGCAACGGAATCCTCCATCGCGGTTACATATTGGCTATTGATTGACCGGTTAGCAAGTAATGGCTGACTAGCTTTTTCAATAGCTTCCCGCCAATTATTGGCCTCAATTTTGATTTGAATCTTATCGTCAGTTAACAAGTCTCGAAGCAATGGCTTCACCTCCCTTTCTTTAATATCAATCTGATGAGCTGCAAGAATACTAATTATTTGATCGACTACACCGGCTGAAACGGCGTGCCCAGTCTGAGTTTCAACTAAGGAAACAATGTCTTTTAATAAGTTGCGGCCGCTATCTTGCTTATTAAGCGGCTCGTGGTGTTTTTTAATATCAGTTTCAGCGATAAAACTGCGTAATTTGGCATAATCTCCCTGCATTGGCAGCGGCGACATTTTAAAACTGGGGATTGGAGCAGTAGATTTTGCAATTGTCTTCACGACAAAATCAATTTTTAACCTTTTTAGTGAGTTAATATCCTGCGTGCCCAATACGGCAACCACTTCAATATTCATATTACGTGCTAGGTTAGCCGCTAAGAGTTGCCCCGTCGCCTCACCGTAATTGCACAAAACGGCAACGCGGTAAAAGCCTTTTTCCTTACTACTTTCTTCATAATAAGTACTGAAATAAACCGTTATATAGGCACGTTCACCCTCTGAAACTTTTTGGTGGTATTGTTTAGTAAAAAACGCCGAAACATCATGGTAAATTGCCGCATAGTTGGTTTTTAATACTGCGGTTAAGGGGTTAAAGATTTCGATGTGGTCTTCTTGTCTTTGCAAAAATGCTGAAATATGCGAGTTAAGTTGTTCATATAATTGCTCAGAGTCGCGGTAATTAATTTTTTCCACAGCACTCATATAATCAATTAACCGTAAAGTTAGTAGTTCGGACTGATTCCATTTGTCTAAGCGCACCTCTTTTTCACCCAAGAAAGTTTTGATAATAAAGGTCATATAACTTTGCTCGTTTTCCGGTGCGGTTAAGTTTAGTTTTTGCAGCAGCTTTTTAAGCTCCGCACGAATTTTGGTATTAGCAACTTCCCGGTTAGAAACTTGACCATCATCTAAGTAGTGCTTTTCACTTATTCGTCTAATCCAGATTGCCATTAAAACGGAAATCTGAGCCTGACGAGCAGAGATACCGTCATAACGCCCACCATGAATTAACTTTTGCGCAGTTTTATTAGTTTGCTGAAGAACTTGTGCTTTCAGATAAGCAATGACAATTTGGTAACTATCACTTCCCTTAAAGTTTTTCTTTTCTACTAGTCTTGAAATATCAACATTTTCAACAATCAGTTGCTGAATCATTGTTCTAATATTTCTTTCCGCACCGATAATTTCTGCTCCTTGCTGGGTATTTAAAATCAACGAGTATTTGGCCAAAAAGCGCCTAACCTGGCGGATATCTTTTGCCATCGTACTTTTACTTACCTGCAGCTTTTCTTGCTCCTCATAAATTTTCACTTGTTTGGGTGCTTGTAAGAAACTGATGATAATATCAAGTTGTCTTTTCTTAGGATCAAGAAATGAATCCGCGCCTATTGCTAGATAGCGGGCCAACGTCTGTTTTTCTTTTAGACTAAGATGAAAAGTTAGCTGACCACGATTATTAGTAATTTGTGCAAGCGCCAAATCGCCTAATGTTTGATTAATTTCTGTCACATCATTTCTAATTGTCCGTGAAGAAACGGTTAGGATGTGACTCAATTCACCAATTGCTAGCTTTCCTTGGCTAAGCAATTTATTAATTAACAACAGTTGTCGGTCCTTCATCTCCCTCACCTCAGTTCAAATAATACGTTACCGCTTTCATTGAAAAAAGAGTTTCTTGTTTCCACTTCATTTGGAAAAAGTACACACATGGTTCATATTTTTGCCACCGATAAATGAAAAAATGTGGACAAAAAAAGACTAACTTCCAAATTAAACTTGGAAATTAGTCCCTATTAAATATTTTGGTTTATTCTAAACCGACTTTTTTAAAAATATCGTCAACGTGACGCAAGTGATAGTGGTAATCAAAGGCATCCGCAACATCATCTTCTGAAAGATAATTCATAATTTTACTGTTCTCAACTAATTTTCTAAATGAAATTCCTTCATTCCAAGATTTAGTTGTCAGCTTTTGCACCATATCATATGCGTCTTCACGAGAAAGCCCTGCTTCATCGATTAGTTTAAGCAGCAGTCTTTGTGAATAAATTAAGCCATAAGTTTTATCCATATTCTTGAGCATGGTTTCGGGGAAAACATCAAGATTGGTCAAAATTCGGTTAAACCGATTTAACATATAATCAATGCCAATCGTGGTATCAGGCAAAATAATTCGTTCGGCACTTGAATGCGAAATATCGCGTTCGTGCCAAAGAGTGACATCCTCATACGCCGTTACAATGTGCCCACGCAAAACCCGCGCCATTCCACACAGATTTTCTGAGCCAATTGGATTGCGTTTATGCGGCATCGCAGATGAACCCTTTTGTCCCGCACGGAAATGCTCTTCAACTTCATGAATTTCCGACCGTTGCAAGCTGCGGATCTCCGTTGCCCAATTTTCAATGCTAGTGGCAATTAAGGCTAGTGTAGCAATGTATTCTGCGTGCAAATCGCGGGGCAAAATTTGACTTGTAATCGGCTGTTGAGTCAGCCCAAGCTGTTGAAGCACACTAGTTTCAATTTCTGGTGGCACATTCGCAAAAGTACCAACCGCACCAGAAATTTTACCGGATTCTACGCCTTTAGCAGCATGTTCAAAGCGATCAATATCGCGGTTGATTTCTGCATACCAGCGAGCCAGTTTTAAACCAAAAGTAGTAGGTTCAGCTTGCACACCATGCGTGCGACCCATTTCAACGGTATTTTTGTATTTACGCGCTTTTGCTGCAATCGTCTTTTTCAATTCCTGCAAGTCTTGCCTAATGATTTCATCGGCTTGTTTGAGAATATAACCTTGGGCAGTATCAACAACATCAGTTGAAGTCAGGCCAAAGTGAACCCACTTTTTCTCCGGGCCAAGGCTTTCAGAAACCGTTCTAGTAAATGCGACAACATCATGATGCATTACTTGTTCGAGTTCAGCCACTCTTTCGGGTGTAAAACGAGCATTTTGCGCAATTTTGGCAGCATCTTCTCGTGGCACTTCGCCGATTTCGCTCCAAGCATTTGTCGCAGCAATCTCAACTTTTAGCCAAGCTGCATATTTATTTTCATCTGACCATATTTTGCCCATTTCAGGGCGAGTGTATCGTTCTAACATCAATTACATTTCCCAAGGATTACGTAAAACAATTGTTTGTTTACGTTCTGGTCCAACCGAAACGGTCACCAGCGGAACGCCAACTAGCTCAGCAACACGGTTTAGAAATTTTTGCGCATTTTCAGGCAAATCTTCCCAGGTTTTGGCATTAGTAATATCTTCTTGCCATGCAGGTAATTCTTCATAAACCGGCTTGCAGCGCTCTAATTCTTTTAGACTGGCTGGATAGTAATCGATTTCTTGACCATCTAGTTCATATGCGGTCGCAATCTTAATTGTGTCAAAACCACTGAAGATATCAAGCAAGTTCAAGCTTAAGCCGTTAATGCCAGCAACTCGTTTAGCATGACGCAATGCAACGGAGTCAAACCAGCCAACCCGCCGTGGTCGACCGGTAACTGTGCCGTATTCATGAGCAGTTTCACGGATGCGGTCGCCAGTCTCATCAAGAAGTTCTGTTGGGAATGGACCAGCACCAACACGAGTAGTGTAAGCCTTGCAAACACCAATTACAGTGTTTAGTCGGTTAGCGCCAATCCCAATTCCGCTAGCAATTCCACCTGAAATTGTATTTGATGAAGTTACAAATGGGTATGTTCCTTCATCTAAGTCGAGCATAATTCCCTGTGCACCTTCAAACAGTACTTTTTCATCGTTATCTAGCGCATCATTAACTAATACAGAAGTATCAGTTACGTATTTTTTCATTTTTTGGCCGTATTCATAGTACTTGTTGAAGATTTCGTCATAATCAAGTTCAGGCTTGCCATAAATTTTAGTAAATAATTCGTTTTTAGCAGCTAAATTAGCGCGTAATTTTTCTGCAAATGTATCTTTTTCAAGTAAATCACAAACTCTAATACCAATTCTTGAAGCCTTATCCATGTAAGTAGGCCCAATACCATTTTTGGTTGTGCCAATTTTATTTGCACCTTTTGCTTCTTCTTGATACTCGTCTTGCTTAATATGATAAGGCATGATGACATGAGCACGGTTGGAAATTCGTAATTTGCTGGTATCAATCCCATTTTTTTTAAGGTTTTCAAGTTCACCTAATAAAACCTCTGGGTTAATTACTACACCATTACCGATAACTGCTCCTTTAGCAGATGCGAAAATACCGGATGGAATTAAGCGCATCTTAAAAGTTTGATTATCGATTTCAATTGTGTGCCCAGCATTATTACCACCATTGGAACGAACGGAGTAAGCTGCTTCCTTACTCAAAAAATCGGTTATTTTACCTTTTCCTTCGTCGCCCCATTGGCTACCAACAACTGTAACTGCTGTCATTTTCCTTCACCTCATTAAAAATCTACAAATATCACGTAAATAGTCTAGCAATTTAAGCTATCATAGTCAAATTTAAATGCGAATTATTCTGACTAATCTATTTTAAATAGTTCGATTTTTATATTGACAAGAATATGCTTTTTGATTATAGTAACTTGGTTTGGAAAAAGACATTTAAATAGGAGCCGATTTACTTATGAGTAATTATTTTAGTGTAGAAGCCTTTGATTACGATGATATTCAACTTGTTCCTAACAAAGGAATTATCAAAAGCCGTCATGATGCGGATACCAGTGTTAAGTTTGGAAGCCGAACATTTAAAATTCCGGTTGTTCCAGCAAACATGGAGAGCGTGATTAATGACGAGTTGGCTATTTGGCTTGCGGAAAACGACTATTACTATGTAATGCACCGCTTTCACCCAGAAAAGCGACTGGATTTCATCAAAATGATGCATGAAAAAGGCCTTTTTGCTTCAATTTCTGTCGGTATTAAAGAGGACGAATATAGCTTCATTGATCAATTAGCAGCTGAAAAAATCGTTCCTGAATATATTACGATTGATGTCGCACACGGCCACTCTGCCTATGTCATCGACATGATTAAATACATTAAAGAAAAATTACCGGATACTTTCTTAACTGCGGGAAACATTGCCACGCCAGAAGCTGTTCGTGAACTAGAAAACGCTGGTGCTGATGCTACCAAAGTTGGAGTTGGTCCTGGACGTGCATGTATTACCAAACTTAAAACCGGTTTTGGTACTGGTGGCTGGCAGCTAGCTGCTCTTAGAATGTGTAGTAAAGTTGCCAGTAAGCCACTAATCGCTGATGGCGGTATCCGTTATAACGGCGATATAGCAAAATCTGTTCGCTTTGGTGCAACAATGGTTATGATTGGGTCAATGTTAGCCGGTCACAAAGAATCCCCAGGTAACGTTATCAAAATTGACGGTAAAACCTACAAACAATATTGGGGCTCCGCATCCGAAGTTCAAAAGGGAGCCTACCGCAACGTTGAAGGTAAACAAATGCTTGTACCATATCGGGGACCAATTGCTGATACCTTGACCGAAATGCAGGAAGACTTGCAATCTTCTATCTCTTATGCTGGTGGTAAAACGCTCAGTTCAATTAAGCTTGTTGATTATGTTATCGTTAAAAACACCATTATGAACGGTGATAAATAGTTGCTAATTTATCCAGATAAGTAATTTGTTATAGCATAAAATAACTATTTCCGTTAAAATAATAATATCTCAGTGCGATTAGGTAGCAGCACTGGGATTTTTTTGTTTTAGCTAATAATTAAATCTTAAAAGATAACTGGTTGAGCCAAGATCTAGCAGATCTTTGATTGTCATAACAATAACCAAATAATAATATATTTTAAAATTTTTCTTGAAAATCATTTTAATTGCCCTTACGATTGGTTTTGTCAAAGCTTGATAAGATATTTTGATGTAGGAGGTTCAAAGCATTGATGAAAGAAAAATTTAGCGGTATTGAAGAATTTAAGGATATTGAAATCGCATATATGCGTAGAACGGGTGCTTATGGCCCGGGAAATAATCAATTAATGGACGATTTCAAAGCGCACTTAAAAGAGCATAACTTACTCACAGACGATAGCACCATACTTGGGATAGCAATGGATGATCCAATCCAAACGCCACCAGAAAAGCAAAGATATGATGTAGGTATTATTATCACCGATGGCGAAAAAAAGATTGATTTACCTACTCGTAAGATTCCTGACGGACGTTACGCGATCTTTGAAGTTGCTCATACCGTTGAGGGAGTATCACATTTTTGGGAAAATATTCAAAATTTAACGAGTGATTTACCGGTAGATAACACTAAACCAATAATTGAGCGGTATGCTTCTTCAAAAGTTTCAGCACACTTATGCGAATTTTGTATTCCTGTGAGATAAATTAATGAAAAAGGTAAGTTATTAATGGAAAAACAATCATGGGTATTATGTCCTACTTGCAATAGCAAGACCCGAATTAAGGTACGTGAAGATACAGAGCTATTAAGGTTCCCACTATTCTGTCCCAAGTGTAGACACGAAAATCTAATTAATATAAAACATGGAATTATTACAGTTATTAAAGAGCCAGACGCGAAGACGCAGAGCCAATAATTTGTAGGAGATACTCTTACAGATTATTGGCTCTTTAATTTTTGAATGTGATATTTAATTGATTTCACACTAAGTTGCCAAAGATTGTTACCAGATACTAGCCTAGCAATTCATTGAAAAAATAATAAAGCCCCGAAGTTAGAACAACTTCGAGGCTTTTATTATGACTAAATTAAGATCTTAAATCTTTGACACAACTATCAAACCGTATTCATAGAATCGGGGCTCTATTATACCAGTGCTTTATCTTGGCAGTCTGTCTGCTCTTGCTAAAAATGACCGAAATGGGCTGTGGGGCTCAGTTTGATACCAATAGGCAACCGTCGAAATGTCATCTGAGCGCTCATATAAGCCAATATCATCATTGCCAATATCCTGAAAAGTTACTTTTAACCGGTTGGAAAAAGCGATGGGATCCGACAAGTGCCAGCTGTACAAACCATGCCGGGGCAGTCCATCATTACCACAAGCATGAAAAGAATTAGGATCGGGTTTCCCAGCGCTGAACAGGTCACGGGTATGATCCTACGTTTCATGAAATGGATAGCCCTGAAATGCCGTAGAATAAGTGTAAGTTTGTGGCAATTGACCGTATTCATGCTTTTGAAAGGCCCACGCACCACCAAAGATTCAATCCCAGAATCTTATTTTGACCCTGAGAAGTACATGACAGTAACGTTGAAAATGTTTAAAGCAGTAAAGCAAAAGTATGACTCAAAATTTCAGTTAATTCATGATGTTCACGAAAGACTAGCTCCTAATCAAGCACTACGTTTTGCTAAAAAAGCAGAAAAATATGATCCATACTTCTTAGAAGACAACATATTATCCCCTAATCAAAATGAATTGCTGAGATAGCTCCGAAATCAATCGGTCACACCACTGGCGATAGGTGAATTATTTAATAACGCAATGGAATGGAAGGAGCTGGTTCAAAATCGCCAGATTGATTTTCTGCGCGCACACGTTTCTCAGATTGGAGGAATAACTCCTGCCCTTAAGCTTGCACACTTTTGTGAAATCTTTGGTATTCATATGACTTGGCATATCCCACCAGACATACTCCTATTGGGATTGCAGTCAACACTCATTTGAATATTCACCGTCATAATGCAGCTATTTAAGAAAATGTGCCCGTCCCAAAGAACACTAAAAAGTTATTTGGCAGAATTCCTGAAGTTAAAAAAGGATACTTTTATCCAATCAAGCGCAGCGGTATCGGGGTAACTTTTGATAAAGAAATGGCAAAAGAGTTTCTGATCGTATACTGTCCTCATGAGTGGTCCCAAAGCAGAATACCAGATGGAACATTCGTTACGCCTCAAATCAACTTAACATAATAAAGTGTTCTAATTATTTTTCAGAATCACTTTTTACATTACCTAATGACAAAATTTGTTTTGTAACGCATATAATTTCGAAAAACTCATACTTTCCGAGGCTTAAAAAGCGAAAAAGACGGAATTCATCACACAGGATTTATTGAGCAAAATATACCAAGGGCAATACATTTCTAACAAGTTGCCTTACCAACAACAGCTTGCAAAGATATACCAAGTGTCAAGATTTACAATTCAAAAAGCAATTGCAGACTTAGTAGACATGGGGATCGTTTCCGCTGTTCAAGGATCTGGTATCTTTATTAATGAGAAAGCAATAGTTAACCCTCTCATTTTCAATTCTATAACTAAAACGCTATATAAACGACTAAATTCTAAAATGCTAAAATTTGAAAAACGATGAGCAACACATACTGACCAACAAATTTTTCAGATTAGTCCTGAAAGCAAGGTTTGGTATTTTGAAAGGGTCAGAATCGTCAACTACAAAATCGAACAATTGAAACGCTCTATCATGCCTTTAGCTCTATTTCCAGACTTATCGCAAGACAACATTGAAGGTTCAATTCAGCATTATGTTGAAAACAAGGGGGCTAAAAATATCACATTATATTAAGAACTATATGCCAATAACTGCAAATAAAAGGGAGGTAAAAATTCTTCTATGACCCAATGGAACGCCAATGATGAAAATCTTCAATCGTGCCGTCTTGAGCAACGAAAAAATTTTTGAATACAGTAATATTTCAACAATCAATTATTCAGTCACTAATTTTAGGCCGTATAATAGTGAGGGACAAAGCCTTAGAACACTTTAGTCATATGTTAATTTTTAAGTAAAATTACTATCGCTGTAATTGATTACCGCTTTATTCAACCATTATGGCTCTTATCTCAAGAGCGATTGCTAAGTTAAAGTTTCCTCCAATTGTTAACTTTAGAGCTCTGGCAACCAAAGCATAATCAAACATTTTTTAAAAAATACATATGGATGCTCGTGAAATATATCTTCAACAAGTTCATTTCCCATAACCTTTCCTTTATATACATACATTGGTAAACCGGAGCTTAAAAAATCCGTCCATGATCTGTCATTATGCCTGCTGATTTTTCTATTAAAAAAATATGTTCATTTACTAAATGTCACGGGTTAAATCATTATCAAAAACATTAATTCCTAAAACTGCTTCAAGATCTTCATTAACTTTATTAAAAATATTTTTTTACCCTCCTATGCTTATTTGATAAAATTAAGTTAAAAATAATGTTATTAAGTTTAGGAAAGAAAAAAATGAAATGGAAAGCTTTAATCTCAATATCTATCAATTCCTTATCTTTACTAGGAATGGGTTTATTTACAAATACGCAAACGGTTTCTGCCGTCAAAAATAATATCTTTTTGCCTGGAAACATACATATATATGATCATAAAGGAAGAGTAACTAAAAAAGTTTTTAGAAAAAAACAAGAGCTAACATATACTTCTATCAAAAGCATTAAAAAACAAGAATTTTATCGCATTGGCAAAAATAAGTACATTAAGTCGAACAGTGTTTTTCGTATTAATCAGGCTGAACATAAAAAGCCAAATCAAAACGCTAGCAAATATGATACAACAAAAAATGCTGCCAGCCTAATGGACTTTATTTCCAGTGATACTTCGCTAACTTCTGCACAAGAGAAGAGGCTCAGAAAGCTGCCAATTTACTTAGAACAGGAGAAATAGTTGATCACACACCAACAGGAGACAAGTCATGGGGAAAACCATCCTGGTTTGATGAATGCGTTAGTTTAGGTGACAAATCAGACTCTACGAACGCTTTAAATATCAAAGCAACACTCATTAGTCTTGAACGTGTTAACAAGGAACGGGCTGCTGTAGGTATTAATGAATTAAAGGTTTCACCAACTTCAACAGCTATTTCAATGATCGATGCTGATTACCAAAAAAAGTTTGAATTTGATCATCCACTACATTATGGTTATCGTTTTAATAGAGAAAACCTGTCACTTGGTAGCGGAGAACCAGTTGGAATGTGGATGACTGAGAAAAATGATTGGCTGTGGAATGTAAATAAAAATCCTAGTTTAGCGCCTTTCGAATTTTCACCTAACTGGAGAGATAAGGACTATGATGATGCAATTTTAGGTTTAAACGGTTATAAGACAGCTGGTCACTATACTAACTTGGTGGATAAAACATATCGTGTAATGGGGTTAGCTCGTATAATAGATATAGAATTCAATTACGGTTCATACAACGCTACTAGTCAAGGAGAAGATGGCGCAATTTCTGTTGCTCAGTACAAGAATCTGGTTAATGAGTGGCTAGAAAAGTAAATTTTATTAATTTATAATGTTATAAATAAAAAAAGTCCTGTCAATAGTATAAATAAACCAAAATAATCTATCAATAGGATTTAATATAGTGCCAAAAAACGTTGAACTTGTCTGCTCAAAGTTTTTTAATGGTCTATAAAAATAGTTTTCCTCCAGTCTCTTTTTATTTTTAAAGGAAAAAATGAAAAAATGAAAAAGAAAGTTCTTATCTCGATGCTTACCATAGCCTTAATGTCAGTGGGAGTAGAATCAATTACGGGTACGCAAATTGCTTTTGCAGCTAAAAATGAAATAATTTTACCGGGTTATATATATCTATAATCATAGCGGTAAAAGAACCAAAAAAGTTTACAAAAAGAGAAAGCGCTTGTCTTACACTTCCATTAAAAAGATTAATGGCCAAAAATACTATCGTGTTGGTAAAAACAAGTATATTCATCTGTATGATGCATTCCTAATTCAGCCAAATAATTATTAAAAATCAAATAAGAATGATCCTTCAAAAAATGCTGCTAGCTTAATGGACTTTATTGCAAATAATCCTTCATTAACTTCCGCCCAAAGACAAGAAGCTCAAAAAGCAGCCAATTTACTCAGAACAGGTATAATAGATGACCAAGTACAAAAAGTAGCCCCTTCATGGTTTAATACTTATATTAATCTAGGTGGTAAAAATGATGCTACTAGCAGTGCAAATATTCAAGCTTCACTTCAAAGTCTTGAACGTGTTAACAAAGAACGAACTACTGCAGGTGTAAGAAGTCTAAAGATATCACCGATTTCAACAGCGATCTCAATGATTGATGCGGACTATCAAAAACAAGGCTTTTTAAATCATCCAAAATTTTATGGTTATCGTCAAAACCTCGAGAACCTTTCTGCAGGTTCAGAAGCAATTAGCAACTGGATGACTGAACAGGAAGACTGGCAATGGAACGTAAAGAAAAATCCTAGTTTAGTTCCTTATGAATTTTCACCTAACTGGCAAGATCCAGCATATACACAGGCTGTTTTAGGCTCAAACGGATATAGAACTGCTGGTCATCATTATACTAACTTTAGTAAATAAAGAACATCGAGTAATGGTTATGGCCCATATGACGCAAACTCCTTACGGGATTGTTGATGCATTTAATGCCACAATCAAGGCGAAGATGGAGCAATTACACTAACTCAGTACAAGAATTTAATTAAACAATGGTTGAGTAATAAAATATTTAAATTTAGGGCTAAACTCTAGAGCACTATAATCATTTTCAAACAAAAAGCGCCTCAACAAGGCATAATAACTCTTGTTGTGACGCTTTTTACTATATGAATTTCTATCGTATTACCAGCTTACTGCTTTGCTTACATATTACTGCCCGAATTTCGGCATCAGTGACTAAGTTAAAGTCGTCGCCAATCGTCAGCTTAAGAACACTAGCAGCTAATGCATAATCAAGCATTTCTTTTTTCGAAAATTCGTGCAAAAGACCATGAGCCAAGCCTGCAGCTACGCCTTCCCAGACATGCATCTGATAAACCGGAGCTTCAAAAACCTACCCATGATCAATCATGATGGCTATCCATTCTGAGTCTTTTACTGAATGAATGTTGCGCAAAATGCTGGCAACCGTTTGGCACTTAGGATATTTAGCCGAAATTTCTTTTATTCCTTTAATGAATGCATCCGTTTGCTCAATGCCGCGGGTCGTGTCATTATCAAATGCTTTAATTCCTAAAACGGCTTCAAAATTTTCATCATGTGCAAGACAAATATCAACATACGGCATTAGTTTTACCATTGTTGCTTTTTGCCTATTTTGGTGACCCCATTTTTCCGTGATAGTTAAAATCGTTCACAACTTGAATATTATGTTTTGAACAATACTGACATACTTCCAACACTGCCTGACACATCTTTAGCGAAACCGCTGTTGTAATACCCAAAAAATAGCTTGTATCTGTCAAAATCTGCAACCAATCGTATTCTTTCGCCTGCAAGATTACAAAATAACTACTTGTACGGTCATAACCCACGCTCGTGTTGCGGACGCTAGCCCTCACTTATTAAAAAAATAAATTTCTAAACGGAGGACCGAAGAACTTAGGGCGTTTACGCTATAACAGCGCAAGGGCGGCTCGCTGGATGGTGGGTTAATGGAAGGCTGCTTTAGCATCTTAAAGCGGAAAATGCTCTATGACTTTGAAAAGATCTTCAAGAATTTAAGCGCACTTGAAGAAGCAATCAGAAGATATATTAATTACTACATACTAAAAGAAGCAAAAACACACTGAACGGACTAACCCCGATTGAATATCCGGCGTTAGTCCTCATCAGCAAGGATTTATTAAACTGTCCTAATTTTAGGGTTCACCTCAACTCTTTTTATTATCTTTTTTTAAATTACTGATTCATAATTTTGTTCCATTGACTGATCCAAGCGGACATATGATTGTTTACATAATAAAAGTCAATTGTTTTTGCACGTTTAGCAATATCGCCATACGTTTTGTTAGCTGCTTCAGCCGGCGTTAGCTTAACCTGTGAATTAACCGGTGCATTGTTCAGAGAAGAAGCACTAGCAACCTTCTTTTGAATCGCTTTGCCTAAACGGAAATCGATAAACTTGTACGCTGCATTTGCATTCTTACTGTTCTTCAAAATACCCATGTTATCATAATTAGCGTACGTCCCCGAGACTGGAACAATGTATTTCAAGCTTGCATCAGTGGCTTGCAGCATGCCGACTGCATAATCGCCAACAACGGCAGCACTAATTTCACCGGTTTTAAACATATTACTCAGGTCTGAACTTTGTGAATATGTCTTTACGACATTTGGTTTCAGATCTTTAATTGCTTTAAAAGCAGCTTTACCATTATCACTAGGCACGGCAACTTTGGCATGATCTCCCGCAATATAAAGCATCGCTGGTCCAAACGTAGTAGTGAAGTCAGGAATAGCAATCTTGCCTTTTAAATTACTAGACCACAGGTCATTCCAATCCTTGATGTGCACTTTTTTCGGATTGTAAATAATACCTAAACTGTTAAGCGTATAAGGAACGGTATTAGTATCCTTGGCTAATTTTTGCTGGTCACTTGATAAATACTTAAAGTTTTTAATTTTGGAAAAATCCAGTTTCTTGAACAGTTTCTTTTTAGCACCCGTAACCGCATTGTTTTGAGCTAAATCAATAACATCAACTGCAGAATTAGGATTATGCTCAATTTGTGTCAGTCTGGTTGAGCTATCCCCGAACTGGGTGGTAATTTTAACGTTATTTTGCTTAGCAAAAGGATTAAGAACATCCGAACGCATTTGTTTGGTTGACAGACCAAAGGTAGAAACAACCAGTTTGGCATCACTTGATTTTGAAGAACAACCGGAAGTAGCAATCGCTGTTCCAGCAGCAACCAGGCCAGCAGCCAGTAAACACACTTTTTTAAATTTCATAATTAGACCTTTCTGAAATAAATTGACTATTTTAACAACGGATGAAGATGTTTAGCCGGAAGAGTTAAGGTAACTTCATCTCCTGAACTACGCATCTTTTGACGCGCCTCCTCAACTTGAAATTCGCCAAGTTTGGAGTGAACGGTGTACTTAAAGCTTTGACCCAGGTATTCACGGTTAATAATCTTGCCGGTAAAAGTATTTTCGCCAGCAGTTTCCGAATTTAAGGCAATATTTTCAGGGCGAATGGTTAAAACTTTAGCGTTTGAATTAGGCTCTTTAGTAGCTAAAACCGTCTCACCAACTTTAATATGATATTTATCTTGACAACTATCTGGAGTGACCGGTATGAAATTATCATATCCGATAAAGCGAGCAACATATTCTGTACGCGGATGGTGGAAAATGGTTTGTGGCGTATCAAATTGGTCAATACGGCCGTGTTTCATGACTAGAACTTTGTCAGAAATGGCAAAGCATTCTTGCTGATCATGCGTCACAAACAGCACAGTCATTTTCATTTTCTTTTGGAGACGAGAAATTTCTTCCCGCATCTTCAATCTCAATTTTGCATCGAGGTTGCTAAGTGGTTCATCCATCAACAATAATTCTGGGTTAATAACTAAAGCTCTTGCTAAAGAAACTCGCTGTTGCTGACCGCCGGAGAGCTGTGCCGGAAACTTAGTTGCCAGATCACTTAAGCCGGTCATATCTAGCATGGCAACAACTTTTTCTTTAATCTTACTTTGGGCCATCTTGCGCATTTTCAACCCAAAGGCAACATTTTCAAAAACGTTTAAGTGTGGAAATAATGCGTAACTTTGAAAAACCATGCCGAAGTTTCTCTTGTATACTGGCACTTTAGTAATATCCTTACTGTTGACCAAAACCTGTCCCGAGGTTTCTGGAATTAAGCCAGCTATGATTCTCAGCGTAGTGGTTTTCCCGCATCCTGAAGGACCAAGTATTGAAACAAGTTCCCCATTTTTGATTGAAAAAGAAATGTCTTTTAAGACTTTAGTCTTACCGTCATATGATTTTGCTAAATTTTTAACTTCTAAATCTGCCACTATAATAACCTCTATTTAGTAATATTCTTAATGCCAATTACTTTTTCAACTAAAAACATCATAAGTGCGGTAAAAATCATTAATAATACGGAGATTGCAGATACGGTTGGATCATAGTTGTTTTGCAAGTAGTTTAAAATTGCTGGTGGCAACATGGTTAGAGATGGTCCGTTCATGAACAAGGAAATAGGGATATTATTGAACGAGTTGATAAAACACATCATAAAAGCTGCAATAATGCTGGCTTTAATGTTCGGCAAAACAATTAGAAAGAATCCTTTTTTTGGTGAACAGCCGCATATCCATCCTGCTTCTTCAATATGGTTGTCCATTAGCAACATGCTAGCAGTGATTAAACGGATAACATAAGGTAAACAAAGCAAGAAATGACCAATAATTAAACTGATAAAGATTGGTACCCTTAGAGTAATGACAACTGCTTGATAAAGTGCAAACCCAATTACTATTTCTGGAATCAAAGTAGGACTCAGGAAAAATGACTGAAACCAAGCAGCATGGTGAATATTGTAATGAGTTAAAGAGTAAACCGCAGGAATACCGATGATAAGTGCTAAAAAGCTGGCAATTAGGGCAACAATCAGACTTGTTTCAAAACCGGTAATGAAATCTGGTTCCTGAAAAATGTTACTGTACCAAGAAAATGTAAAACCTTTTATAGGTAATGAAATTGATCTTTCATTATTAAAAGAAGTAATCACGACTAAAATTAAAGGCAACATGATTAATGCCAAAATAATAATCGAGATTGTCGTTAATGTCTTATTTTTACGATCAAGCATTATCAGGCCTCCGATCTAAGTAGTGGCTCATTCGTCGCATAATCCACATTGAAAGAGCAGAAATGAGAATCAGAATCAGAGCAATCACGCTTGCGTTTTGCCAATTTCCTAAGGTCATAGCCTGCTGATAAATCAAAGTAGACATCACAAGATGCCGATTTCCACCAAGAATCTGCGGTGTAGTATAAGCTGTCATGGAACCAGCAAAAACAAGAATGCATCCGGTTAGGATACCCGTGGTTAGCTGAGGAATAACAACTTTAAACAATGTATGCCAAGGATTGGAGCCGAGGATTGCGGCTGCTTCCTCGATTTCTACATTTAATTCCGAAATACTACCCACTAACGAATTAATCATGATTGGTAAAAACAAATAAACAGAACCGATAATAATAGCGGAATTAGTGTAAAGAATATCAAGTGGCACGTTAATTAGGTGTAGCGCTAATAAAAACTTATTAATAATGCCATCATGACCCAAAATGATAATCCACGCAAAATTTCTTACCACAGCATTCGTTAACATTGGGAATAAAATCAACAGACTTAACACCTGTCTCGCGGTCGTCTTCTGTCTGCCTATCCAGAGAGAAATTGGTAATCCCAAAATTAAAACAACCACAACTGTAATAATTGCAATTAAAAAAGTACGCCCAATAACTTCCCAGTTATAAGAGCTTTTAAGAAATTGTGTATATAGAGCAAAGAAACCATTAGAACTTTGAAAAGTTGGAATCGCGATTTCAATAAGTGGAAAAAATGTAAACACTAAAACTCCCAAAAACGCTGGAATTATCAACCAGACCGCTGACTTTCGATTCATATATTACCTCCGCTTTGTTTTTAGATTAGCTATTTTTTAAATATATGTCAAGATAAATTCGAATAAAATCTGCATTATTTTAAATAAATGTTTGATATATATAAATATTTTAGCTTTATATAGTTAAAATATCATAATTTTTATTTAAAAAGCGAACATTGCTTAAAAACTAATCTTACAAAGCGAACTAATTTAAACCAAATTATCGCGCACCAAGCACTCAGCAATTTCCACCGTGTTGCTGGCAGCACCACGTAACAAGTTATCGGCCACTACCCACATGTGGAACGCTCCGGCGTTTTCTTCATCGGCACGGATTCGGCCCACAAAGGTTTCACGCTTGCCTGCTGCTTGTAGTGGCTGCGGATAAAGCTGCTTTGACGGGTCATCTTGTAAAACTAAGCCCGCTGTTTGCGCAATTATTTGCTGAATTGCCTTAACGCTTGCAGCATGATCTTTCACAACAAAGTAGACAGTTTCACCATGACCAATTTCAACCGGAACCCTGACACAAGTTGCGGTAACTTTAATTTGACTGGAGTCCTGGTCATTAAACAAAATTTTCTTAGTTTCATGAATCATTTTCCATTCTTCGTGAGTGTAGCCGTCATTTTCAAAGACATCAATCTGGGGTAGCAAATTAAAGGCCAAAGGATAGTGCTTGCGATCAGCCCCGGTTGGCAAAATTTGGGCTTGGGGCTGTTGCCCATTCAATAAGTCTTGAGCCTGCTGCAGCATTTCATCCCAAGCAGCTTTTCCAGCACCGGACACCGCCTGATAAGTTGAAACAATTATCTGGCTTAAGCCAAAACGCTGAAAAATAGGATACAATGCAGCTACCATTTGAATAGTTGAACAATTGGGATTGGCAATGATGCCATGATGATGGGCTAATTGCTCATCGTTTACTCCAGGAATAATTAGTGGTACGTCATCGTCCATCCTGAATGCACTTGTATTATCGACGCAAACCGCACCGCGCTTAACCGCTTCTGGCAATAATTTTTGAGAAACTGCGCCACCGGCCGAAGATAAAACCAAATCAACCCCGGTAAATGATTCAGGCGTAGCCTCTTCAACGGTGATTTCACGTCCCTTGAACTGCAATTTTTTTCCGGCGGAACGCTTTGAAGCTAGTAGTTTAACTTGTTTAACCGGAATATTCGCCTGTTCAAGCTCACTAATTAAACGCTGACCAACCGCACCGGTTGCTCCTAGTATTGCAACGACGTATTCTCTCATTTGTTATCATCCTTTGTTACTAAAAAATTCTTAATTCTGTTTACGGCTTCATGTAAGTCTGCATCACTAGCAGCATAAGAAAAGCGAACATGTCCCTCTCCTCCGGGACCAAATGCACTGCCGGGGGTACCGCCGACTTTAGCTTGCCGCGCTAAGTCAAGTGCAAATTTTTCATCGTCTGTCCCGTATTCAGCTGGAATTTGGGTAAAAACATAAAATGCCCCCTCGCTGGTCATCGTCTTTAAGCCCAAATCATTAAGTGCTTTAACCAGGTAGTCACGCCTTTTTTGATAAATTGGTCGCGCCTGTGCTGGGTCATCATCGCCATGTTCTAACGCTTCTGCAGCCGCTGCCTGGGCCGGATTAGACGGAGCTGTCACTAAAAAAGCATGCATTTTAGCAATTGGACTGATCAAATTAGCCGGACCCGCAATATAGCCGATGCGATAGCCTGTCATCGCATGCGACTTAGATAGGCCATTAATTAAGAGGGTACGGTCGGGCAAATAACGGGCAATGGAAGTATGCTTAATGCCATAAGTCAGTTCACCATAAATCTCATCAGAAATTACATATAAGTGATTTTCTGCAATAATCGGGGCCAGCTGAGCCAAAACACTGCTAGAACATTCGCGACCGGTAGGATTGGTCGGATAATTGAGCAAAATTGCCTTGGCATGAGGATACTGCCGTAATGTGTCTTTCAAGGCTTCCGGTGTCAGAACAAAATTGGTTTTAGCGGTATTAATTGGCACCAATTTTGCTTTAGTAAATTGAATTAGCGGAAAATATAAGGCATAAGATGGGGTCGGCACAATAATTTCATCCCCTGGCTGAAACAACGCTAGCATCGCGCAAGCAATCGCTTCTGTCGCACCAACCGTAACAATGACTTCAGTTTCGGGATCATAAGACAAATTTTGTTTGCGTTTTAAATAGGCGCTTATTGCTCGACGCAATTTTGGAGTACCCTTTTGGGCCGAATAATGGGAATCATTATCTAAAATGCTTTGAACAGCTGCTTGTTTAACATGTTCAGGTGTATTTAAATCTGGTTCTCCTAAAGTTAATTTAATTAAACCCGGAATATCATCAACTTTTTGGGCAAACGCACGAATCCCTGAAGGTGGTATTTCGGCCAAGGGCGTGGCAGTTATTGCAGTTAAATCAGCAGCTAAATGAGGCATTTTAATTACTCCTTTTCTTTATAAGATTTTGTCTAAACCAACAATTAATTCATCCAGATCCATGATTTTAGCTAATGCTACTTTTACTCCTTGCATGAACGAGGAGCGGTCAAAAGAATCTTGCCTAATGGTCAGGGCTTCGCCTGGTCCACCAAATAAAACTTGTTCATGAGCAACATAGCCCGGTAAGCGAACCGCATGAACGGGAACGCCAGCACAATTGGCACCACGTGCTGGATTATCATCGCAGCTATCAGCTTGGGGCTGTTTTTTGCGGCTTTGGGCAATTAATTTAGCAGTGGCACTTGCCGTACCGGATGGTGCGTCAAGTTTATCGGCATGATGCATCTCAATAACTTCTGCATCCGGAAAATACTGGGCTGCTTCTTGAGCAAATTTCATTAATAAAACGGCCGATAGTCCAAAGTTAGGAACAATAATTCCACCCATTTTTTGTTTACGCGCAATTTCTTGTAATTGTTTTATTTGTTCATCACTTAATCCGCTAGTACCAATGATTGGGTGCATATGATGCTCTAAGGCAAACTTCGTATTAGCGTAAACGGCACTTGGAGTAGTAAAGTCAATCCAAACATCCGCACTAAGATTAATATCTGCTAGTTGCGTAAAGCGAGCTACCGAAGCACTCACTTCACCACTAGTCGTTGCATCTGGTGCCAAAACGCCAACTAATTCACAGTCAGGTAGTTGCGCAATTAAGTGGGCAACCTTTTTTCCCATTGAACCTGTTGCACCAGCAAGTAAAATTTTTTTCATGATTAATTCACTCCTAATTCTTTAGGCAAGCGGTTAAACAAAGCCGTTTCATTTAAGCCAAGATGACGGGCTAACTGCTGTTTTTCTTCCTTATTTAAAGTAACGATTGGCAACCGGCATCCCCCGGCAGCTAATCCTTGTGCATTCAAGACCGCTTTTACCGGTGACGGTGACGGATACATAAATAAAGCCTGCATTTTAGGCACTAATTGTCGTTGCAGCTTACCGGCGCGAGCAATATTGCCCCGAGCTAATTCATCATACATTTGCCGCATAACTTGGCCGTAAATGTGGGAGGCAACTGAAATTACGCCATGTGCTCCAAGCGTCTTGGCAGCTAAAGCCTGCACATCCTCACCCGTATAAACCAAAAAGTCATCTGCAGTGTGCTCGATAATATACTCTAAATCTTCCAGTTCCGTGCATTGCTTGACACCGGCAATTTGCGGATTTTGTGCTAATTCCACAATTGTTTCTTTTGCAATCGTAATTCCTGTTCTGCCGGGAATGTTATAAATCATTAGCGGAATTTGCGCTTTTTTGGCTACAGCCTCAAAATGGGCCTTAATGCCACGCTGATTAGGCTTGTTGTAATAAGGTGCAACCACTAAAGCTAAATCAATTCCAGGAATTTGACTGACCTCTGCAGTAAATTCCGCGGTTTGTGCCGTGTTATTGCTACCCGTGCCAGCGATGACTGGCACACGGTTATTAACTATCTGTGCAAATTTGGTGTAAAGCTGAATTTTTTCATCATGGGTCATTGTGGCTGTCTCACCAGTTGTGCCGCCAATGACAAATCCCCGGCTGCCCGTTTTAAGCAAATGCTCGGTTAATTCTTCTAAGCCAGGATAATCAACCTCACCTTGTTCATTAAATGGTGTAATGATTGCTGTCATTAAGTCTGCTTGCGTAAAATCCGTCATCTTGTTCTTCCTTTCAATAGAGTTACATGTGCTGCTTAAAGAAACCGACAATTGCATCAATTCCGACTTTAATAGCTTCTTCTTGCGGACTAAAAGTTGCCGAATGAAGCTGTGAATCATCCTGCACGCCTAGCCAAAACATGCTGCCTGGAATTTTAGCAAGTAAATAGCCGAAATCTTCTCCCGTCATTGCTGGCTCCGTTTCTTGATAATTAACAGCAGAATCGTTTTTTAAATAGGTAATCAACTGAGCAGTTATCTCCGGATCATTTTCAACTGGCCAATAGCCACCCTGATTAATCTCCAATTTAACTTTTGCTTGAAAACTTTGACCTATACCGGCAGTTACTTCGCGTAAACGTTGTTCAATGCGTTCAATCATCGTTTGCGTTAATCCGCGAATTGTTCCTTCTAAACGTGCATGTCCAGCGATTGCGTTTCTAATCGTCCCCGCCTGGATCTTGCCAATCGTGATTACCCCACCGGCAATTGGATCAATGCTGCGGGAAATAACGGTTTGCACTTGCTCAATTAGAGCTGCCGCAGCCACAACCATGTCATTTGCCCGCTGAGGATAAGCTGCATGCCCATCTTGCCCGTATAAATCGATGTTAACTTCTGCTGCTCCGGCAAATAAAGTGCCATTGCGGCAGCCAATTGTTCCAGTAGGCAAGTCAGGTGTAACATGAAGTGCAAAAAATTCATCAGGACGCCACTCACCAGTGAAGACCCCTTGCTCGTAAGCAAGTTTGCCCCCATTTTTGCTCTCTTCTGCTGGTTGAAAAAAGAACAGCAAATTATCTTTTGGCTGGTGCTCACTAAAATAGTTAAGAACACCCAAGGCCACGGTCATATGGATGTCATGACCACAGGCATGCATTTGACCATCATGTTTTGAAGAAAAAGGCAACCCCGTTTTTTCTGTTACCGGTAAGCCGTCAATGTCAGCACGATAGCCAATGGTTTTAGTGGGATTGCTTCCCTTGACTCTGACTAAAATAGCAGTTGGCAGTTCAGGCACAGTTTTGCATTCCAAATAGTCTTGCCGAAATTGGTGGATAACCTGTAACAAGTACTTTTGCGTTTGTTTTTCTTCTAGGGCTAATTCCGGTATTTGATGTAAATCACGGCGGATTTGGATTAATTGCTCATTTGTTAGCATTGGCTTACAGCTTTCTTAAATCTTGTTCAATCTTGGTCTTACTTGTGGTTTTTTCATCCCGCTGCTTAATAATTTTAGCTGGGACACCGGCTACCACCGCATTTGCTGGCACATCAGCAGTAACAACTGCTCCAGCAGCAATAACTGCGTTATCACCAACTTGAACTCCTTCTAGGACAACGGCATTGGCGCCAACTAAAACGTTTTGGCCGATTCTAACCGGTTTAGCAGAAGCCGGTTCAACCACGCCAGCAATAACCGCTCCCGCACCAACATGAGTATTGGCACCAATAATTGCGCGCCCACCAAGGACAGCATTCATGTCGATCATGGCATTTTCACCGATTTCCGCTCCAATATTGATTACTGCTCCCATCATAATTACCGCATTAGCACCAATACTTACTTGTTGGCGAATCAACGCACCAGGTTCGATCCGGGCCGAAACATTTTTTAAATCCAATAAGGGAACGGCCGAATTGCGGCTACAATTTTCTACTTGATAATCATTGATCTTAGCCGCATTGGTTCTTAAAAACGGCACTAAATCCGCCCAGTCACCGAAAACCACCCCAACATGATCATTTACAAAGGGTCTTACTTCTACTGGCCAGTCTAATTTTGCCAGGTCACCTTTTACATAAACCTTAACTGGCGTTTTCTTGGGTGCATTGGCAATAAAATCAATTATTTCTGTCGCTGACATATTCTTCATTTGAATTCCTCACTATTCTTGATAAAAACGATCATGACTGACTAAATCTTCATTGGTTTCACGTGTAACAACTTCTTGTGCGTGACCATTTTCTGCAAACACAACAGCTGGCCGAGGCACCCGGTTATAGTTCGATGCCATGCTGTAACCATAAGCACCAGTTGCTAGCATTGCAATTACATCACCTGCTTTGGTCGCTGGCAGCGGCAGTTTTTTGATTAACAAGTCCCCTGATTCACAATAGCGCCCAGCCAAGTGGACTGTTTCGCTAGGTTGAGCAGCGGGATCACGGGCAAGAAGTGCTTCATAATCAGCTTGGTAAAGAGCCGGCCTAATATTGTCACCCATACCGCCATCTACTGCTACATAGGGCATTAATCCGGGAACATCTTTACGTGCGCCAATCGTATACAAACTGTAGCCCGCGCTACCGACGATTGAGCGACCAGGTTCAACCCAAACAGCTGGAACTTTCAGTTGATATTCTTCAGCTAACTGGCGAAGAGTTGTCACAATCTGTTCAACAAAAGTTCCTAAATCCAACACTTGGTCTTGGGCGGTATAACGAATACCAAAGCCGCCTCCAAGATTTAAGATTTGGGGCTGATAATCATATTTTTTGGCCCATTCACGGACAAGTTGCATTAGTTTTTTAACTTCAAGCTTAAAGCCGGTCGTTTCTAAAATCTGTGAACCAATATGTGCATGAAGACCAATTAAAGTCATCTGTTCACTAGCCTGTACTTGTAAAAAAGCCTGCTCGGCTTGCCCAGATTTGACGTCAAAGCCAAACTTACTGTCTTCTTGACCGGTCTGATCATATTCATGAGTATGTGCCGTAACGCCGGGGGTAATTCTTAACATGACCTGAATATGACTTTTAGTATCAGCAAGAACTTCCTCAAGAAGTTTAATTTCATGAAAGTTATCCAGAATAATTACGCCAACATGATTTTGCACCGCCATTAAAAGTTCTGCCTTAGTTTTGTTATTCCCGTGAAAACTGATTTTGCTACTTGGAAAGCCAGCTTTAAGGGCGGTAAACAATTCACCGCCTGAAACGACATCGATATGGCCGTGTTCTTGATTGACCACCTGATACATCGCAATGGTAGCAAAAGCTTTGCTAGCGTAACTGATTGCATAATCGATGTGCTGTTTGGTAAAGGCTTGCTGCAAAGCCCGAAACTGTTGCCGAATTTGAGTAACATCGTAAACTACAAGCGGCGTGCCGTATTCACGGGCTAAATCTAGTGCATCAACTCCACCGATCGTTAAGTGTCCTTGATCATTAGTCTCGTAATAATCATCTGCTGGCATCTGGTAACCCTCCGTTTTCTTGAATAAAAAAGGACTCTTTTGTGTGCGCTTAGCATACAAAAGAGTCCTTCAAAAAATTAAAATTAATTATTATCTGGTTCAATTTTGACGAGCGCTCCGCAAATTATTAACTTGCGACAGTCCGTAATCTCTTAAATTACGTCCCAGCCAATTAATTACCGCAATAATTAACGCTTCGGCAACCGCCCCTTTCACTGGTTTCTTAGTTTTTGCAGAAACTCCACCAGCTACTCTTGTTGGTCGCGACCTCTTCGATTAATAAAAATCTTATTATTAATCATAGCCGATGTCAACATTTTTTCATAAATAATTCACTTGCCTAATTTAAACACGCACTAAATCGCCTTTTCGGTTGCAGATTAAAATTAAAATGTTAAAATGCGTTACTATCAAACTTAAAATAATTTAATCAAGCAGGTGATCGAGAATGAAAGTTGTTAAATTTGGTGGTAGTTCTCTGGCAAACGGAGAACAGTTTCAAAAAGTGCTTAATATTATAAATGCTGATCCAACCAGAAAAGTAATTGTTACTTCAGCACCTGGAAAAAGATTTGAGCAGGATACCAAGGTGACTGACTTATTAATTGATTATGCTAAAAAAACGATCAAGCACCAAGACTGTGCCGCAATCGTTCAACAAATTTGGGCTAGATATAGCGAAATTGCACAATTTTTTGATTTAAATCCGGACACAATTGCACCTTTACACCAGGAATTGTGCGACTTACCCACAATTTCGTATCCAGACAATGATTTTCTCATGGCTGCATTTAAAGCCCACGGTGAAAAGCTCAACGCTCAGCTGCTAGCCCTTCTTTTACAACAAAAACATTTTCCGGCGCGCTTTCTCGATCCCCAAGAAGCCGGCTTTTTAGTCAGCAATGTCGCTAATGATGCTCAAGTTCTGGAAGAAACCTACCAAAATCTCTCTCGCTGGCGCGACATACCTGAAATTCTTGTTGTTCCGGGATTTTACGGTGTTACCCCAACTGGCAGCATTGCGACCTTTTCACGGGGTGGTTCAGATATCACCGGCGCAATTTGGGCCCGCGGAACTGCGGCCGACTTGTACGAGAATTTTACTGATGTTAATGCCATTTATGCTGCTGATCCAAGAATTGTGACCAAACCGCACCCAATCAAAATCATGACCTACCGAGAATTACGGGAATTATCTTATGCCGGGTTTTCGGTTTTTCATGATGAGGCACTAATTCCAGCGATTCAAGGTCAGGTATATATCAACGTGAAAAATACTAACCACCCTGAGCTTCCGGGTACGCTAATTGTTCCCGAAAAGAATTTTCATCCCAAAAATATTATTACCGGTGTCGCAAGCTCCAATCACTTTGCCGCTTTATACTTACATCGATATTTACTTAATAAAGAAACTGGTTTTACGTTAAAACTACTAAAAATATTTTACCAGTTTAATATCTCATATGAGCATATGCCATCTGGAATTGACGATTTAACCGTTATTTTTGACAAACGCCAGTTTACTGAAAAACTGCGCCAACAAATGTGCGCCGAAATTAAGCGAGTTCTCCAGCCTGATCAATTAGAATGGATTGATGATTATGCCATCATCATGGTTGTCGGCGAAGGCATGCGTAACAAAATCGGTGCCATGCAAAACATCACTACCCCACTGGCCCAAAGGCACGTTGCAATTCATATGATTAATCAGGGGGCTTCCCGTATTTCAATAATGCTGGGAACTAAAAAAGAGGATGCGGCTGCCGCCGTTACCCAGATTTACCACCAATTTTTCAAATAATTTTCAAGGGAGTTCAAACAAATGGTTTACATGCAAAAAGTTCATGGTTCGCAGAACACTTTTTTCTTACTCGATCAAACACAGTTAAAGCAGACACTTTCACAAGCAGAATTAGTTCGTCTGGCAAAGCAATTGACCAATTCCAAAACGGGCCTATTGGGTGGAGCAGATGGTCTTTTGGTAGTCAGTTCATCAAGCCACCAAAATGTTCTTGGAAAAATGCAGGTTATTAACGCAGATGGGTCAATTGCTTCCATGTGCGGTAATGGTCTTAGGACCGTTGGGCGCTATTTAGCCGAAAAATATCACCAAAATTCGTTTAAAGTTGAGACCCAACAAGCGGATCTCAAGGTGAGTGTTGAACCCGACTGGGCAGAGAACGTCAAAGCGATTAGTGTTGAAATCAGCCCCGTCAGCTTTGCCAAGCAGGATCTATCTTTTGACCAGTTGAATTGCAGTCAGCTCATTAATCAAGAAGTGCCCGCTTTTGCCCCGGGCCTAAAGTTTACTGCTGTGGCTGTCCCCAACCCGCATTTAATCAGCATTGTTTCTGCGGAAGTTTTAGCCAGTTCCTTATTAGAAAAACTCGGCACCAAGCTCAATCAACCGAATCCATATTTTCCCGATGGCGTGAATGTCAGCTTTGCCCAAGTGATTGATTCACGGCACCTCTTTGTCCGTACTTTTGAACGTGGGGTTGGTTTTACTAATGCTTGTGGCACGGGAATGTCGGCCGCCAGTTTGGTATTTGCACTAACGCACCAGCAGGAAAAAGTTTTTAATCACTTACTCACCGTTTCCAATCCAGGCGGCTTCGTTCAAACTAGAGTGCACCAGCAAGAAGATCATTATTGGATTGAGCTCATCGGTAACGCTACAGTCACACATAATATCAATGCTGACGAAAGTTTATTTCACCAGGACTTGCCGGACTTCAGTCTTTTTCAAGTTGAGCAGACCTCAGAAAATGCGGCATATCAAGCCTTTATTTCAAATAATAAATATTAAGCAAGCTTGCCCTTAAATTCGCAATTTTGTATTTATATAATAATGTTTTGCTTAGTTGTGGAAGTCTGGCAAGCGCACCTAAAGTCCAAGCAGCGGGCACAACTGCCAACATTTCTGCTATGTCGCCGAGTAAAAACGCAGCTAATTTCATGAATTTTATTGCCAAAAAGAAATCACTGACATCTGCGCAGAAAAATGAGGCCAAAAAAGCAGCTAAGTTGCTTAGAACAGGTAAGCTTGGCGCTACAGCGGCTCCTTCTTGGTTTACTACAACTGTCAAATTAGGTAGTCCTGATGATGCAACTAGTGTGGCTAATATTGCTGCATCCCTTCCCAACTTGACTAGTCTTAACCAAAAAAGGGCTAAGCTTGGTGAGAAGCGGCTAAAGATTTCTCTTATTTCAACCGCAATCTCAATGATTGATAGTGACTACCAAAAGCGTGGCGGACTCGCACATCCTCAATACTATCATTATGCTGGTAACCTAGAAAATCTTGCTGCTGGTGGTAATCCAGTTACTATGTGGCTGGGTGAAAAAGCAAACTGGAAGTGGGATGTTAAGAAAACGCCGAGTCTTGCTCGCTATCAATTTGCACCCAATTGGAACAATAAGAAATACACACACGCAGTTCTAGGAACAAATGGTTACAAAACCGCCAGACATTATACTAATGTCGTTAACAAAAATCATCGGGTAATGGGAATGGCCCACATGACGCAAAGCCCTGACTATGGCTATGTTGATGCCTACAATGCTACAAATAAAGAAGCCAAGAGCGCGATTACACTAACTAAATATCGTGCCTTAGTAAAAGAATGGTTAGCTAAAAAAGGATAAAAGCTTTTTAAAGCAATGAACAAAAGTCTGCCAGATTTGGTAGGCTTTTTTTACTAACATTAATATTAAAAAGGCCTTATCTGCCAGTTTGAGGTGCTTTTCTGGACTTTCTTTTTCTTTTTGATGAAGTACAATGTTTTTAGTAAAGCGATTACATATAAAAGGAGTGCTAGATATGGCAGAACCAGATTATCAAAAATTAGTCAATGATATGCGTAAAGAATTTAAGGAGGGTGATGACAAGCGTGACGCAGGCTTGCCAACCCACATTCCCGAAGTGGAGCGTTTCGATAATATTCCTTATGGCAAGGATCCCAAATATCAGATATTAGATGTTTATTTACCAAGTAAGCGCACCGAGGCTAAATTACCTGTCATCGTCAATATTCACGGGGGCGGCTGGGTTTATGGCACCAAAGAAACATATCAATTTTACTGTATGGCACTGGCTAAAGAGGGTTTTGCCGTTGTAAATGCGAATTATCGATTAGCTCCTGATGTTGTTTATCCAGGTGAACTTGATGATGTTAATCGCGTTTTTCATTGGGTAGCAAACACTGCTAATGCCCAAAAATACCAGTTTGACCTTGATAACGTCTTCATCGTCGGCGATAGTGCTGGCGGTCAAATGGGAGAACAAATTTTAGCAATTTATACCAATGGCAATTACCGCAAATACTTTGGTTATGCGTTACCACAACTAACGATTAAAGCGGCTGCACTTAATTGTGGTGCTTATTTCTTAACGGAAATCAATTCAATCGCAGGAGCACCAGAAGCATATTTTCGGCCAGAAATTCGCTTAACTGAACATGAGCAGCTAAACGTTGAACAATTTTTAACAAAAGACTTGCCACCAATTTACCTAATGACTTGTACGGATGACTTTTTACGCGACAATGCCTATATGCTTTCGGGTTACTTACATGCTAAGGGCATCTTCCATGAAATTCACTTTTACGGTGATGCTGAGCACCGCCGCGAGCATGTTTTCCATGTGAATCAAAGAGACGAGCTAGCTAAAAAATGTAACTTAGATGAATTAAACTTTTTCCGCAAGTATTTAAATTAGAATTTCATCTCGTTGTAAAATAATGGTTGAACTAACAAGGTAGTTCAATCATTTTTTTGACTAAAGGAGGAGTTTCTAGTGCCCGATAAACACGAACTGGTCCAGTTAGATAAACTACCGCTATACATTGAAATTCACCAGCAAAACAATGAGTCAGACGTGGCACCGCATTGGCACCAAAGTATTGAACTCAGTTTTACCATGCGTGGTCAAATTGCTCACTTTATTATTAACGGTGTCGATCATCATACACATCCAGGCGAGATCTTAGTGATAAATTCCCAAGTTGTTCACAGCGTCCGAAGCAGTACATCCTCTTGCTCGGACTTGATGCTTACCATGCTTTTTCCTTATTCACTGGTTTTACAAGTATTTCCTGAAATGGATCAATATATGATTGACCTTAAACCACTCGCCGAACTATCAGTGGAACAAATCGCTCAATATCACCACTTACAAGCTCTACTTAGCCGCATTACCGAGACAGAGTTAGCTAATGACAGCGAATTCCAAAACTTGGAACTAATAATTCTGAGCTATCAGGTGTTAGAAATTTTACTTAAGTATTTTTTACGGACTCGCGACAATAATAGTCAGCTATCAAGCAATCTATTAATTACTGGGCACTTAAGGCGAGCATTAGATTTCATTCAGGATCATTATCAAGAACCATTTTCATTGCAGGATATTGCAGATAGTTGCCATTTAGCACGACAATATTTACAACGAATTTTTCGGCAAAACATGGGCATTACTTTGGGTAAATATATTAGAAATTATCGTGCTCAACGTGCCTATCAAGAATTATGCGGTACTTCTCACACGCTAACAGCCGTTGCCATGAATAACGGCTTTAGTGGCGTCAGATCATTGAATCGGGCGATGGTCGCTAATTATGGGCAGACCAGTATGCAAATTCGCAAAGGTTCCTCAGCGCCAGATTCAGGCGACTGAAAGCGTTATTTCAAATAGAAAAAGCAAGTATAATATTAACGAAAACGATTTATAGCTGAAGAAATGAGGAGCTAGTATGAAAAAAATTAATCCAAAATCTGGATTGTTCAAAGTTGCCTTATTATCAATTTCTTTATTATTGATGATAGCGCCACAAATTTCATCGGTATTGCCATTAATGTACTCATCATTCCCAGATGTCTCACGTGCAGCCGTTGAAACTTTAAGTACTATTCCAAATATTGGAATAGTTGTTGGCTTAGTATTAAGCCCATTTTTAATCAAATTATTGGGTACCAAAACAACCGTAATTACGGGTCTTATTATTGCACTTCTAGCCGGAACTTATCCGATGTATGCCACTGGTTATACCCTAATTTTGGTATCACGTTTCTTACTGGGTGCAGGAATTGGTCTATTTAATTCCCTTGCAGTTAGCTTATTATCCAAATTCTATGCGGGCGATGAACTATCAACAATGCTGGGCTTCCAAAATTCAATGGGTAGTGTAGGAGCAGCTATTTTTTCATTTTGTGTTGGCATATTAGCAGTTAATGGCTGGCACGCAACCTTCGCTATTTACCTAGCAGCTTTGCCTATTCTACTGTTGTTCGGCTTTGTGGTTAAATTACCTGATCAACAACAAACTGATAGTACTGACCAATCAGCTAACCGGGAAGAAAACAAAATTAATGCCAGCGTGATTGAAATCGCCATCGTTATGTTCTTTATGTATGTTTTCTTTATGCCAATGTCTTTCAAACTACCGCAATTGGCAACAAGCCAGAAAATTGCAAATGTTAGCCAAATCGCTTTCGTTTCAAGTGTAGTTACACTTATTGGCATTCCTGTAGGCATGTGCTACGGCTTTTTGAAAAAGAAACTGCATGATTTGATTCTACCGATCGGTTTGTTTTTACAAGTTGCCGGCTTGCTTGCAATTGCATATGCTGTCAACTTGCCAATGTTATTTGTAGCCGTTATTGTCTTAGGTGCTGGCTTTGGCCTATCAGTTCCTTATATTTTTAACTGGCTGGATGAAGCAGCCCCGAAAAATTCCGTTAACTTTGCTACAACAATTACCCTAGTATTAGTAAACATTGGCTGTGCTGTTTCACCAACTATCATTAACTGGCTTGGTGCCACTTTGGGTTCAGGTACTCCACGTTCAGACATGACAATGGCTGGAATTGGAATGGCAATTTTGTTCTGCTACAGTATTGTGCACTACTTCCAAATTAAAAAGCAGCATAAATAAAGCAAAAAACGACATTCTTGTTAGAATGTCATTTTTAGTTACACATTTACTATAATTATGAACATAAAAACCGTGAGTTAAAGATTTAACTTTAATTGACGGTTTGTTTTTTACCCAAATAATTACTGCTTATTTTTTTGCCACCGTGAAAACCAAAACATCAATAATGGCAAAATGATAAAGCCAAACACCATCATGAATATCGCATACCAATTGACACCAACGACTTTGCCATTTTCAATAATGCCAAACTGTGCTTGCCAATTGTACTTCACTAATAGAAAAATGACTAAAGCAATCGATAAAAGCGGTACGATGATGTCTGTCCAAATGTTCTTTGGCGCTGGTAAAATTGGTTCCTTGTTCTTACCAAAGTAAAAACAAATGACCGCTAGGGGCACAATCATAAAGCCTAGAAACCGCACCATTGCACTCAGTGTAATCAAATTTACCATGTTATATTGAAAAGCGAGTGGAACTAAGATTGCTAAAGCCTCAGAAATAAAGAAGGTTCTAACAGGAAAGTTTCTTTTGGTTCTTTTCGTGAGTGAAGAAGGCAACTGATTTTCACGCGCCATCGCTTCTAAAATCCGGGGTGCATTAAAGCTTGAGGCCACATTGATGCCCAGCATTGATACTAATGCTCCCACCAAGATCACATCGCGCAAGATTTCATTATTAAAAATTGCACTGATTGCTACTACCTGTTTAGTCGTCATCAATGCTTTCGGATTTAGCATCAAAGCAACAGCCACTACCCCAATATAAATTGCAGCAATAATAAAAATTGCCAGCGGAATAGCCTTAGGCAGGTTCTTTTCTGGCTCCTGCATATCATCAGACCCAGAAGCCACCGATTCAAAACCGGTAAAAGCGTAAAAAGCAGAAACAACAGCCATCACGAAACCTGTGGTTGTCAGTGTCGGAACAATTCTGTGGCCATTTTGCGTGATTTGGTCAACCATTGTTAAGTTGTGTGACGCCCCCGTCGTAATCAAAAGTACTACGCCAGCAACAATAATTAGTACTAACGCAAATAGCTTTCCTGCTGTCGCGAGGTTCATTACCATCTTGACAAATTTTTGACCAAATAAGTTAATCACTGAGATTATTAACATTAAAACCAAAAAGCCAATGGTTACATTTAATACGCTGTCTGGATTGCCACCGAAGATGGAAATCGTTGACTTAATCACACCTACTGCCATTACTCCCCAAGCAACACTAGCAGAAAAATAGCGCAAAATACCGACATAAAAGCCGACATTTTCACCAAAAGCAGCCTTTGTGTACGCATACGAAGCACCAGACTTAGTCACATATTTGGCCGCAGCCGAAAATGAAACGGCCAAAATCGCCGCAAAAATTGCTGCAATTAAGTAAACAATCAAAGACTTGCTGCCTGCCTGAGTAACAACACTTCCGGGAGTTAAAAAAATACCGGAACCAATAATTGAGTTAATTGCTAAAAGTACAATCGACCAAAAGCCTAACTTGTCATTTGCCTTCTCATTTGTGTTCATAATTATCTTCTTTTACTTTGCATTCTCAATAACGAACTTAAACAAATTATTTTGGAATTTAGTATCTGGATTTTTGTGAAGCATTTCTGGATGCCATTGAACAGCCAAAACATTGCCAGCCTTGTTTTCCAAGCCCTCAATAACACCATCACTTGCATGAGCAACTTCAATCAAGTCTGGTGCGACCTTATTAATTAGCTGATGATGGAAAGAGTTTACCATAAATTCTGTCTTGCCTAATGTTTGAGCAAGTACACTTCCCTCTTTTACTTTCATTCCATGCGTTGGCAAATCTGGCGTATGTTGTTGATCATGCTTAAGCGTCTGTTCTTTGCGGTAAGCCACATCTTGATACAGGCTGCCACCATGAGCAACATTAATAATTTGCGCACCCCGACAGATTCCCAACACTGGCTTACCCATTTCTTCGGCCAACTTTAAAAGAAGCATATCAAAATGATCACGAGCGGGCCAAATTTCACCAATATTAGGCTTGAGTTCTTCACCGTATAGATGCGGATCGACATCGTGCCCACCAGATAAAATCAACCCTTGAACATGTTCCATTTGTGCTTTAACTACATCATCATTGCCAGTAAACGGAATAACATATGGCACACCACCATTTTGAACTACTGAATCAACGTAATCTTCATTAATATAGCTACGGCGATACCCGAGAAAAAGGCCCTCAGTATCAATCATTTCCGAGCCAGCAATTCCAATAATCGGTTTTGTCATTTTCTTCTCCTACTTTTTTAACTCTAATTTTCTATTTTTATTATAGCAATAAATTTAAGTTTGAAGGGAAAATCTGTTTGCCTCACATACTTTTTCTGCTATACTCTTTTTTTACAGATAGGCAAGAAAGAAATAATCTAGAACTTAAAACTATGCGCCAGCATGAGCAATAAATTTAGTGACCAAGCCAACTGAAAAAGCAGAGGTGAAAGTTAAAAGTGAGTACAATGACCAAATTTTTTAAGGAACAAAAGATATTATGGCTAACTATGCTAATATTAATTTGTACTAGTATTGCTTGTCATGCTCTTCCAAAAACAGCAGATATTAACTGGGAAACTATTTTCTCGCTTTTTAGTTTAATGCTGGTTACCCAATATCTAATCAAAATTAATGTTTTAGATTATCTCAGCCAGAAAATCATTGACTTAGCCAATACTCATCGCCAAGTTACACAATTGTTAGTTTTATTAGCCAGCTTTTTAGCGATGTTTTTAACTAATGATGTTGCTATTCTCAGTTTGGTGCCACTTTTTTTGGCTATTCATCGCCAAATACGTGGTCCGTTTATTTTACCGTTAAGCTTAATCACAATTTCTGCTAACCTAGGCAGTGCATTAACACCTTTTGGCAATCCCCAAAACCTGTATCTATATAATCACTATCACTTGACTCTCAGCAATTTTTTCAAACTATCATTGCCACTAGCCCTTATTAGTCTATTGTTATTAGTTGTAGCAACAATGACCATTCCCAAAACATCCTTGCCTAAGTTAGCCCAGACTAAGCATGCTTTACAACCTATTCAGCTAACAGCAGCAATTATTCTACTTGCTCTTGCATTCGCTGGAGTATTACACTTCATCCAACTAACAATCTCGACAATTGCTATTTTTGTCATTATTTTTCTTGTGGACCGCTCTACTATCGGACAAATTGATTACGGAACTTTACTAACTTTTATTGGTTTTTTCCTAATTGTTGGAATACTTAGTCGTCAAGTAATAATTATTAAACTAATTACCCACTTTTTACACCAGGGAACACAAATTACTTACTGGACCGGGATCATGTTAAGTCAAGTAATCAGTAATGTGCCCGCAACTTTATTGATCGCCAACTTCTCAACAAACATTGCCGCTATCTTTTTTGGCGTAAATGTTGGAGGACTGGGCACGCCCATTGCCTCATTTGCTAATTTACTGGCATTGAAACAAGCACAAGTACATGACTGGAAAACAGTTACTGGCTTTTTATTTGTCAACTTTAGTTTTCTGATTGTTTTAGCTTTATTAACACTAATAATATTAAAATAATTAGTCATTTTAACTTGAGTTAATATTTCCTGGGAAATATTAACCGTGGATTTGGTTAACGGATAGTAGGTTAGAGTTAAAGTCTTAACTCCTGAGTGTCCTTATTAAAAATTGGTTTAGCTAATTTTTCCGTTCCATACTAAGCACCTACTTTTTAATAAAGAAAAACACTGCTAATTAGATTACCTACAATCTAATTAACAGTGGATAAAAAGCAGTATTAAATAAAATAAGGTTTAGGCAAAATTCAGTCCTCAAGTTCTGAGTTATTAGCAAAATACTGTATCAACGGCACTAATCTGTTAGCAACAGTTTTCACCCACCTTTTAATTTTATTTCATTCCAAAGCTTATTCAACTTTTTCAAAAACCTCACAAACCATTGGCGCTTGCGGATAAAAAGCGCGTTTTTTACTTTCATATTCTTTCTTGAAAAAATCATCGTGAATTTGTCGCCAATTTTTGTAGGTACCATCGCCTTCATGATAAGCATGTTCAGCGGAAATCTGATTGTAGGGGACAATCTCCACAACTTTTTCACGAACCACGCAAACTGGTTTACCAGCCTCATCAAGAATAACACTCAATTCCCCCACTTGAGGCAATGGCTTATCTTCATAAAATTCATAAGCCGAGGTAGTCGCTGTTTTGATGCCACGGTTGACTTTATCAGCTAAACCGTTTTTGTCTGTACCAAATGACCAAGCATCAAACTTGGTACTCTCATCCCAATTATGCTTTTGACAAAAATCACGCCAAAATTCTTTTACTTCTTGTTTCATTATAACCACCATTCTGGCGTCAATTCGCTCATTTTTACTACCTTATCATGCCGATAATCCATCATTACTTCAACATTCTGGTAATCTTTTTCCATCAACTGGACGATAAATTCACGGCATGCTCCGCATGGCGCACCATTTTTGCCATTTGACATTAGGGCTAAGACACGTGACACCCTCGTTTCGCCCTGCGTAATCATGTTAAAAAGAGCATTTCGTTCAGCACATACTCCAAGACCACATGCCGTATCAACGCAAACTCCTGTATAAATTTTTCCTGACTCACTTAAAACAGCTGCAGCTACCCCGCCAGCTTCCATATGTTCGCCAATTTGATGAAACCTCTGCACTTGGCTAGCGGCTTCATACATTTTTTGCCATTGCTGATCCATTATTGTAATTCTTTCAAAATATTCTTATTTCTTTATTTCTTTTGCCATTAAAATAAAGCGATAAATACCGCCATTAGAAGCCTCGTCTTCTGACCCAGTAATGCGATAGCCTGCTCGTTGGTAAACTTTTTGCGCCCGCTTATTGAATTCAGCAACCGATAAAATAATTTTATGGTACTTGCCAATTTGCTTCACATAGTCTTCAATCATTTGCATTAACTTTATACCAAGGCCATGTCCCGTTAACTCCGGCGCCATTCCTAGTCCAACTTCAACCTGATCATTCTTATCTTCAATCGGATCTAAACAAAAGAAGGCTGTCAACTGGCCATCATCTGCCAAAACTTCAAAGTAATGGTCTTTTCGCAATGCAGGCGTAATAATTTCATCGTAATCTTCCTGGTCATTTTCCATATCATAAAAGGAATATTCACCATCATAATGCCATTTAGTAGCAATTATTTCTGCATTTTTTTGCGATAATTGCTGAATTTGGCTAAAAACTATTTTCATTTTAAAAAATCTTTCAATTATAGTAATAAAATAAGGTTTAAGATAAGTTAATTATACTATAGAATTTTGCTTAAATATAGATAAGATCTTGATTGCTTTATTTTAATAATTAATCGTTTTTATCATTAAACTGGAAAATTGTAAAAATTAGACATGCAAAAACGCTTCTGCCTGCATTACAAGTAGAAGCGTTTTTTAGTAATAATATCTTTTACAAATTAATTCCTTGTCCACCAGTTGCACCATATACTTGACCAGTAACATAACTAGCCAAATTGGATGCTAAGAAGATATAAATAGGAGCTAATTCATCAGGTTGACCTGCTCTATCGAGTGGCTCTTCATGACCAAAGCTAGGTACACCAGATTTTGGCTGACCACCACAAACTTGTAATGGTGTCCAAATAGGACCAGGAGCAACACTGTTAACCCGAATTCCCTTTGAAGCAAGTTCTTGTGCAAGGTTAATTGAAAAGTTAGCAATCGCTGCCTTAGTTGAAGCATAATCCAATAAAATTGGCGTTGGCCGGAATCCTTGAACTGAAGTAGAAGTTAAAATGACACTACCTGGTTTCATATGTGGAACTGCAGCCTTTGTCATTTCAAACATCGAAATAATATTAACTTCAAAAGTATCATGGACGCTATCAAGTGACAGTTCTTCTAAACTGTCAGAGTGTTGCTGGATGGCAGCATTCATAACCAATAATTCCAAGCTGCCAAATTCTTTTACAGCATCATTAACAACACGTTCAGCTTCACCGCGTTTACGTAAATCTGCTGGAAGCAAAACTGCCTTGCGACCGGCCTTTTCGATCAACTCGGCAACTTCTTTGGCATCTTCTTCCTCATCTGGCAAGAATGAAATAGCAACATCAGCGCCTTCTTTAGCAAAACCAATTGCTACCGCACGACCAATTCCAGAATCGCCGCCAGTTACTAGAGCGTGGCGCCCAATTAGTAATTCATGACCTTCATAATCAGCCATATCACCATCAGGTTTAGGATCCATCTTGCTTTGAAGTCCAGGGTAGTCTTGTGATTGCTCTGAAAATTCTTCATTGCGGTAACGAGTTAACGGGTTTGATAAATTATTATCCATACTATGATCTCCCTTCTTAAAAATCCACCTTCAATTTACAGCGTTTGCATACGCAAAACAAAATATATGCTTACAATATTTAACAAATCATATTCTTTGATGTATTAAATTTTTCGTTTTATGATGGTGTTGATAATACTGTAGTCAAGGAGGCTATACCTATGATTAATACGTATAAGAAATTTTGGAAAAATATTTTCAACTTTTCTGGGGTTGCAAGTTTGGGTGAATATTGGATTCCCGTAATTATTAACATAATTCTAGGATTTGTTTTAACCTGGATTGTGCAAACAATTTTAGGTCATTCCATTGAAGATATTTATACTTGGGGTGACTGGAGCGCTAAGACAGGTTCACTAGTTATTAGTTTTATTGTTTGGCTTGCCACTTTATCACTAAGCATTCGGCGTTTACATGATACTAACCGCTCGGGTTGGTGGATTTTAATTAATATCCTGCCGTTTATCGGCCAGATCTGGTTTGTGATATTAATGCTCTGGCCTTCACGTCCAAATAATTATTAATAAAAAACGACTCAAATTAAATGTACGTAATTGACACAGTTAATTTGGGTCGTTTTTATTTATTAAAGATTGTCTTTATCAAGTGCAAACTTACCTTATCGATGAGTTATTGCACTTTTTCTTTTCCAGCCAAAATTCCTTCTAACCATTTTTTGCGGTCATCGCGGCAAACATCTAAGCTCTGCTCTTTAATTGCTTCATCATAAAAATTAATTTTGCGATCGATTATTTTCATTGACTTTTTTAAAGCAGCGATCTCTTCCGTTACCTTTTGTCGTTGCTGCAGAAACATTGCTTTTCGCTGCTCAGCCGTATCAATACCCTCTCCAACTAGCTTTAGGTATTTTTTGATTTCTTTTAGTGGCATACCGGTTTGTTTCAGGCAAATAATGGTATTGATAGTAATTAAGTCGCTGGCTTCAAATTCACGAACACCACTTTTATTTCGCTTTACAAAGTTGAGTAAACCAATTTTCTCATAATAGCGCAAAGTGTAAGTACTAACTCCGAGCAAATCACTTACATCCTTAATTTGGTATTTTTTCATCATGTTCTCCTGCCACTATTTACCAATCATAATTAACTTACTAAAAATAACTACTTTGTCTTTAATATTAACACTTTCTATCAACTAATAAACTAGCAAAAAAAATTTGACTTAGAGTTGCTCGAAGGCAATATACTTTGTATTAATTAGAAAAAGAGGTGCTTTCAATGAAATTATTAATTTTAGCAGCAAACGGTCAAATAGCACGTTTAGTTGAAAATCGGCTTTTAACTGAGCCAGAATTCCAAGATATCAATTTGACAGTTAGCTTGCGCAACGCCCAAAGACTGGCAAATTTAAAACCTAAGGTAAAAGTAATGGAAGTTGACTTAACTAATGCTAACGAAGTAAATGATGCCGTCAGCGGCCAAGATATGGTTTTTGTAGCAGTAGTTGATCATACCGCGGGCAATGTCATTACTAAAAATGTAATTAGTGCCATGAAAAATAACCATGTTTCACGTGTAATATTTACTAATATTTTGGGCATTTACAATGAAGTTAGCGGCGAATTTGGTCGGTGGAATCACGAATACACATTGCCCGGTTTGCAAACTGCAATTAATTCGGATAAGCTGCTTGCCGAGTCCGGCCTGCAGTATACTACCCTGCGTTTGCCATGGCTCAATGATCGAAATGAAATCAAATATACCATTACTACTCATGATGAACCGTATGTAGGTGTTTCGGGTTCTCGGCAAAGCATTGCAGACGCTATTTTAAAAATAATTCGGGATCCAAATCTCTACGTTAACGATAGTATTGGCATTGCTGACCCAGCAACCCAAGGTGAAGATCGGCCAGTATATTAAGGAGAAAATCAAAGTGAAAGCAGGAACATTTATCAAACCAGGCAAAGTAGAATTAAAAGACTACCCCATGCCAGAATTAAAATCAGAAAATGATGCAATTATCAAAATCGTCCGCTCTTGTGTCTGCGGCTCAGACTTGTGGTGGTTCCGTGGCATATCGCAGCGCAAGGCAAATTCGACTACCGGACACGAAGCAATTGGTATTGTTGAGCAAGTTGGTGCTGAAGTAACTCAAGTTAAACCCGGCGATTTTGTTATCGCCCCTTTTACGCACGGGTGTGGACATTGTGCCGCATGCTTAGCAGGGTTTGATGGTAATTGTTTTAATCAGGGAAACGAAATTAACGGTGGTTACCAAGGGGAATACCTCAAGTTTCACAATGCTAATTGGGCCCTAGTAAAAATCCCCGGCAAGCCTTCTGATTATACTGCTGAGCAGCTAAATGACTTTTTAGCATTAGCAGATGTTATGGCCACTGGCTACCATGCAGCTGCTAGCGCAGAAGTAAAAACTGGCGACACATCAGTCGTTTTCGGTGATGGTGCAGTTGGCTTATGCGGTGTAATCGCAGCTAAACTACGTGGTGCAAAACGAATCATTGCTATGAGTAGGCACCAAGATCGGCAAAAATTAGCTGTTGAATTTGGTGCAACTGATATTGTGCCAGAGCGTGGTGACGAGGCTGTCAAGCGGGTATTAGAGCTAACTAACGGTAATGGCGCCGATTCGGTTTTAGAATGCGTTGGTACAAAACAGTCAATTCAAACTGCACTGCAAGTTGGTCGTCCGGGCGCAATTGTTGGTCGTGTCGGTGTGCCTCAGAATCCAGCAATTGATACAACCGCTTTATTCTGGAAAAATATTGGTTTGCGTGGTGGTATTGCCCCCGTTACTACTTACGACCGCGATATTCTGCTTGATGCGGTTTTAAGCGGTAAAATTCATCCCGGTAGAGTTTTTACCAAGAGTTTTAAATTGGCACAAATCCAAGAAGCCTATGAAGCAATGGATCAACGTGAAGCAATTAAATCTTTATTAGTCGTTAACCAATAAGTTAATTACTCTTATTTTGGAAGGGAAGTAATTAAAATTAACATCGTCTTTATTAACGCTAGTCAAAACCGTTCAGGAACTACTAGTCGCATGGGGCAAAATTATTTAAATGGCCGAAAATACCAGCAAATCAATCTTGTGGATTATAAAATCTACCAAATTAATCAAAGCTATTCTGACGACCAATTTGACGAGGTTTTTGCAAAATTACAACAAGCTGATTGGATTATTCTCGGTACCCCAGCCTATTGGCACTATATGAGCGGCTATCTAAAAACATTCATTGAAAGAATCGGTCAAAGCAAAGATTTTAATACTTTAGCCGATAAAAAAATTTCTGTTTTTATCCAAGGGACTGATCCAACAGATGCCATTAAGCCAGTAACTGATGTTATCGCCCGTTTTGCCTCTGTTGCCAACATGAACTTTGTTGATATTCAAAAACAATTTATTAATTAAAAACGTGAATAGAATGTTTCACGTAAAACAATTTGACACTATTAGGAGGTAAAAAAATGAATAAGAAGTTTAATCTGCTGAAAAAACTGGCAATTTTTTTAGCAATCATTGGCCTAGTCGCAGGAACAGCCGTAATCACAACACGCTTAAATTCTGATTCTAGTTCTGTTACGGCCAAATCCAAAGCAAAAAAGAAATTTGTTAAGCCGCGCCATACTAATCAAGGTGCCAGACGGGTATTTATTAACGCTAGCCAAAATAAAGATGGTAATACGGCCAATCTTGCCAAAAAACTATTTGGAAGCAGCTCATACAAACAAATTAATTTAGTCGATTACCACATTCCCCAAATTGGCCAAGGAGATGGCGACTTCCCTAAAGTATGGAACCAATTAAAAGGTGCCGATGTTATCGTTATCGGAACTCCTGTTTATTGGTCAAATATGTCGGGCTATTTAAAAACTTTTATTGACCACCTAAACATCAATAATGACCTTAAAGGCAGTGATTTATACGTTATTGTCCAAGGAGCTGACAGTAACCAAACTTTGGCTATTAATTCAACTTATGGAACACTAAACCGTGTTTCAAAAAGATTTGGTTTGAATTTTGTTGGTATCGCACAGACAAACTCACAGGCAAATACTTTACACAATAAGATGATTGGCAAAAAATAATTTAATAACGATTACACATAACTAAAACGTATCCCTTGTGTAACAACGTTTATCTCAGTCATAGTAGTTCTTATAACTGCTGTGACTTTTTGTTTTAACACTTTTTTATTCACTCTTAAAAAAGCTAATTAATTATAAATAAGATGTTAAAAAATTAAATGTACCGCCACAATTTTTCTGAGCGTATCAAACCAATCTCTATTATGCCCTTGCTATAATGAGGTAACAGGAGGTGTATTTTATGCACATTGAAAAATACTTCGTTAATTGGTCACAAACTTTATTACGCGCCAAACCAACACAGCAAATATTAAAACAAATTGGCCAAACAACCAGTCATATGCCAAAAATATGGCAGGAATTGCACACCAAAAATTATTCTTGGACTCAGGCTGGATTGGAACAAGTGCAGAACTTATTACAATACTGTGCGGGCCACAGCAAAAAGGTTCAAGTGCAATTAAAGCAACTCTCTCATGAAGCCAGTGCCCAGTTAATCCCCGTTTTTAAAAACCAAAATTTCTTAAAAATTTTAGCAGACAAAATGAAACTACCGCCGCAAACTGTTAAAACAATCCAAAATCTGCTAAATAAGTTTACTAACAATGGTAGTCCCTTCTCACCCGCAAGCTTGTTGATAATCGTGTTATTCATTGCCATGGGTGCGCAAGTACCGCTGCTTCTCAAAGGATCATTTAGCGGTAAAAAAGTCTTAGTGACCGTCACTACCATTTTAGATTATGTTGCAACAGCACTGCAATTAGCTCAACATTTTCAAAAAAATAAAAATTAAGGAAATCGGTCATTACGACTGAGAATTTAAAAGCACCTCTACTTTTTTAAAATCAAACAAAGGCACTTATAACGGCTCAATAGTAGATTAGAAGCTAAAAAGTGAAACATGATTCCGGTAATTTACCAGAGTCATGTATTTTTTTGCAAAAAACTTTCTAGTCCTGCAAAAGCCCCATAATTAATTATGGGGCTTAACTTAATTATAAGTACTTCGTTAGAGCAGTTTAATTAGTAGATTAACATTATCTGCTGGATTTTTTATTACTTTGATATTTCTTTATGCCATCACTTAAGCGCTGCAAACCGTCTTGAACCATTTCTAGTGGACAAGCCAAGTTAATCCGCAAAAAGTCAGCGCCATTACCACGATAAATATTCCCTGGTGAAACAATTAATCCAGTTTCCTGGCGTAAGAACTGCGCTAATTCTGCTGAATTATGACTAACTTGTTGAACATCAAGCCACATTAAATACGTGGCATCTCCCGTAATTACCTTAAGCACAGGTAGATTTTTGGCAATAAAATTAGTGGCATAGGTGAAATTATCGTTAAGCTGAGCAATTAAAGCTTGGCGCCAGCTCTGCCCCTCAGTATAGGCGGCAATAGTACCTGGAATTGCAAGTAAATTTGGCTCAGCCAATTCATCGCTATTAAGACCCCGATTAACAATTTCACGTAAATTATCATTAGGGATAATCGCAGTCGCTGCATGAAGTGCCGCAACGTTAAAAGTTTTACTAGGAGAAACTAACGAAATAATGTTTTCACGTGAAACACCATTAACAGCAAACGCTGGTGTATAATCTTTGCCAGTTCTGACTAGATCGCCATGGATTTCATCTGACAAAAGAACCACGTGATGCTTAAGACATAAATCTGCTATTTTTTGAACTTCTTGCTTTGTCCAGACCTTGCCAATTGGATTATGCGGATTACAAAAAATCATTAGCGTTGTTAATGGTAATGCCAGCTTTTGCTCAAGGTCCTGCCAATCAATCTGATAATTTTCACCAGTAAAATGCAAATCACTTGCTAGAACGTGACGACCATTGTTTTCAATCGAATTGTAAAAGACATTATAAACCGGTTCTTGTACTAAGATATTATCGCCAAGGTGGCTAACACGACGTACAATTGAAGAAATAGCGGGCACAACGCCAGTTGTAAAAATCATCCAATCAGGATCAGGGCGATGGCTGTGCTCTTTGTCATACCAATCTGCAACGGCATTGAAATAAGCAGCACCAGGCCATTCATAGCCAAATGCTTTTAAGTTAATTTTTTCCTTCATCGCTGCAATAATTTCCGGAGCGGTTTGAAAATCCATGTCAGCCAAAGACATTGGTAGTTCACCTGGCTCAACATCCCACTTAATAGAATCTGTCTTGCTTCTGTCCGGTGCATTAGTAAAATCGTAATTTGTTTGCATATTCATTCCTTTGGTTTCTGATTTTGATCTGAACGAGCTACTTTTACATCAATCTTAGCACAGTTTATTTTAGTCTTCGCAGGATTTATTTTGGCCGGATCCATAATCAATTTACCTATGCATGGCGCAGTTATTTTACCAGAAATTGGGTTTTTTACACTATCGATTTTAGTCACAATATCCGCATCAAGGTTAGAAACATATTCAAAGGCTAAATCAGTATGAGTCAGACTTACATTCGTCAATACTAAATTGTCGATATAATTTAGTCCCTGACTGCTTTGAATTTTACAGTTAATAAATTTAACGTTTTTACTATTCCAGGCTAGATATTCACCATCAATAGTTGAATCATAGACCGTTACGTTTTCACAATTCCAAAAAGCATCCTTAGAAATAAAAGTCGAATTGTGAACCTCAATGTTTTTGGCACCATCAAAAACGTAATTGCCTACTACACTAACATTATCTAAATAAATGTCACTGCTGTCTTTGCCGAAATAGTCCCCATTAATTTGACTATTAGTGACTTTAATTTTTCGGCACGTCCACATCGTTTCTTCAGCATTGGCAAAGTGCACACGGTCAAGGAGAATTTTTTCAGACCGCCGAAACAATTTAGGGGCTTGCATAGCTGAATTATAAATTGAGATATTTTTGGTATACCAAATACCACTGCGAGCCATCGTTTCAAAAACCGTGTTTTCAACCCTAATATCATCATCGTACCATAAAGGATATTTCCATTTAAAAACGGAATTCTTTAGTTTAATCCCTTTTGCTTCTTTAAGCGGCGATTCGCCATGACCAAAAGTAACATTTTCTATTTCACTGCTACTCAAGCCAAAAAGAATTCTTTCACCCTCAAAATAGTGGTCTCTAATATTATTCATTACTGCTTCTTTCCTAAGTCTTAAAGTTACTAATCTTATACTGCTATTATTTATCAAAATAGTAAAAATTAAAAATACTTATTATTAAGGCTTTTCAATTACTATTAGTTATTACAAGTTAAGTATGGATTAGAAATTTATTTCCTAGGAAATAGGGAGATAGATTGTGACTTAATTATCGAGCAACTTCAAATTAGCATTGTAAATACGCAAACTATCACACTTAGTTTTTAGTTTCCATTTCAATAAATTTAGTAAAGCCACCCTTTTCAGCTCGTTTTTGACCAACTATTTTTAGAAACTCCTCTTGGCTAACACCCTTAAACTCCAAATAGGCCCTTAAAACTTCATAAACATCACCTAGCTCTTCAATCAAATTAGTCTCACTTGTTGCGTTGACAACTTCTCCAGTTTCTTCAATCAATTTTTTCTTTAGAGCTGGTTCAATTTCACTTTGTGTAAGATGACGGTAATTAGCATCTTTAGCAAATTCAGGTATTTTATCTCTAACTAATTTTTTCATATTTATTCACCCTCTTATTAAAATCATTATACTATTTATTTTTCTTCTGAATTCTAAAACAATTATTCATAATCTTTTTACTAATCTCGATTCAGAGCAGAAGTGGCAAATTCCTAATTTCAACTTAGTAAGCCTGTCGGTCATATTAAATTAGAGATTTAATTCCAAGTAATATTAAAAAAACACCAATTGTCGGTTTCATATATTTAGTAATTTTGGTATTCACTAAGATTTTAGCCAATTGAGGCGCAATGATAGCACCTAATAGTGCACCAATCATTAAAGGCAATCCTGCAGTCCAGTCAACTTGACCGCCAGCAATATGAAACAATGCTCCGGTTGCTGTCATAAAAACCAACACATAAGTTGAAGTTGCAGTGGCTTGAAAGTCCTGCAGTCCCAGCAAAAATAGCCCAGCAATGATGACTGCCCCGCCACTCATTCCAGCAATTCCAACCATTAAGCCTCCTAAAATACCATATAGCGCTGCTTCCAATTTTGCATATATTTGACCAGTCGGTTTTGAATCCAGCTTTTGCGTTTTCTTTTGCAAGAGCATTCCACACCCTAATACGGCTAAAACAACTCCGATTAATCCTTTATATACGTTTGCTGGAATATATTTTGACAAAACTGCACCAACTACTACTGCCGGAATTGCGGCTACCAACATTCGATTACCAATCTTGGTATTAATTTTCCCTTGACGATAATAGCTCCAAGCACCAATAATTAGTGAGGGCAAAGCTGTTACTAACGATGTAGCAGAAGCTGCAGCTGCCTTTAACCCAAAAAGCCCTGTTAAAATTCCAAGATAAATTGCAGCTCCACCGCCACCAAATAGAATAACAAAAGTACCAATGATTAAGCCTATTGCCCCTAACAATCCAAGTCTCATGTTCTAACCTTCTTTAAAGTTGCTAACTAATGTCTTTTTATTTACAATATGTAATTATATCTTACAGATAGTAAAATGCAAATTTAGGAGTATTTAAATGCCTCGACAAATTTTATCTAAACAAAATATTATTCAAGCCAGCGTTAATTTAATTGAAAGTGGAGAGGAACCTAGTTTTGCAGCGGTTGCTCGCAAATTAGGAACAAAGTCTCAAGCACTATATAGTTACTTTGCCAATCAGAGGGCCTTAGGCTACAGCATAGTGGCTTGGGCCATTAAAAAAATGACCTCCCATTTACAGGAGCAAATATTTGGTCAAAATGGAATTAGCGGAATAATTTCCTTTGCTGTGGAATTTCGTCAGGTTGCTTTACAGCATTTTTTATTAACGCAATTTGTGCTAAAAATGCCACGAACTTCAGCTTATCCTGAAGTAACCGCCGCGTTTCAGCAGTTGAAAAAACTATTAAATCAATTATTAGCCACCGAATTTGATGATGCTCAATCACAATTACTAGCTAGTCGATGCGGGCGTGATCTGTTAATTGGAGATATTATTAATGTCGGAACTGGTTGGTTTTCTGACAAATCAATTTCGGCTGATACCAGCTTTCAAGAACTGTTAATTGCTAATTTAAAACTGATTAAGCAAAAATAATGTTCTCACTGAAATACAAACTATTAGTGGACCACAAAAAGCGGTCAAACTTTTGCCAATGTTAAAGTTTAACCGCTTTATTTTTTACTAATATTCGTTCTATTACCCGGGAAATAATTGAGCTATTTTTCAGTATGACAATGCATGAATTAATCAGTCCACTTCCGGCACTATCGCCCGCTAACACCATCTTCGGATTTGTAGAACCAAGCTCAGCGTGATTTTCCTTTACCCAGTTAATAATGCCGAGTACATCTTCAATTGCTGCTGGATAAGGATTTTCTGGAGCTAATCTATAGTGCGGGAAAACCACTGTTGTCTGGGCCTGTTCAGCAATATATTTCATTTGCTTACCAAACTCTTCAACTTTTCCTGTCATATATGCTCCACCATGTAAGTAAATCAAAACAGGATTTTTAGCGATAATATTTACTGGCTGATAAATAAAAGTATCAATATAATGGTCATTATTTATCTCAATTAGACTTTCTTTTTCCAGCACCTCACTTGTCGTTATGTCATAAGTGATGTTTTCTGGACGATTACGGTCAAAATTTAACGAAAATGGCTTGCTGCCAACACCTTCACTCATTTTTTGTTTGATAATCTGCTTGACATGAGGATCAAGAATATCTAATCGTGGCTTTACCCTTTGCCCTGGCACGACTTTAACGATTTCTTGCACACCATTAATTACCTGGCTTAATGAATTAGTCTGCAATTCATCGACTAATGATTTTGAATATTGTCTTTGCGTCATTTGAACACTCCTTTTTGCATAAAAAAAACCGAAAAAGCATACAAATTTGTATACTTCTTCGGTTTCGCCAGTTTCTAAGCTGTTACGATCCTAACTAATTATGTTTTTATCCTAGCATATTTTTAAATATTTGGAAAGCGCTTCCTAAAAATATTTTTATTCTCTAATTATCCAATTTCGTTATGGCAATTGTGTTCATTATCGCAAGAACTTGTTCGCGCTTAACAAATCCAGTTTTTGTTTCCATTGCATTGGCTGTACCCGCCGCAATTGCTAAGCTAATCGCTTGCTTAAAGTCATATTTCCGATCAAGCGCGTATAATAATCCGCCAACAACGGAATCCCCTGATCCTTCGGTATTAGCTACTTCCACAGGCTTAAAATTGACTCGGTAAAAGTCATCATGATGTTTAACCAAAGCACCCCGATCACCCAGCGAAATGATGATATTAGCGATTTTATTAAGACTGCTAGCCCTTATTTCTCGCTTCAATTTCTGACAATCACGCGTTACTGGTGCTGCTAGTAGTTCAGCTGCTTCTTGCTCATTGGGTTTAATAAAATCCGGCAAAGCGGTACTTTGTAGCACCTCAGTCAATGCCTGGCCAGACGTATCCAGCACGATTTTTACTTGTGGTGCAAGCCTGCGAATACTGGTAATGATTTTAGAATAAATATGCTGCATATTAGTTGGTGGAACACTACCATTCAGAGAAATAGCTGTCACGTTGTGCTTGACAATTAGCGAGGATAAAGATGCAAGCAAATTATCCATGCTACTTAGTGCAAGTCGATCGCCTTGTTCATTAATTTCGGTTTTTTCACCATTATTTTGAATAATCGTGTAACAATTACGGGTATTGCCTTTAGTAGCGATGAACTTGCAGGTATAACGGTCATTCTTGGCCTGATCTAAAATATATTGGCCATTTGGACCAGCCAAAAAACCGGTGGCGATAGTTTCGGCGCCAAGGCATGCTGCCACACGAGCAGCATTAATGCCCTTGCCACCAACCATTTTCTTCACCAACTGCACCCGATTTAACTCACCTATTTCTAAATGATCAAGTTGGTACAGACGATCAACGGACGGATTAATTGTAACTGTGATATCCATTTCTCTTCCTATTCTGATGTAACTAGAAAATAACTTTAGTATATTGCGAATATTTCTTGATCTCTTCTTTACTAATTTTGCTATCAGTCACTAGAAAATCGAATTGATCAAGCTTTTGAAATGTGATGATATCTGAATGATTTAATTTAGTATGATCGGCAACAATCAAAGACTTTTCGGCATGTTCCATTGCAATATTTTGAATATTGCCTTCAGGAATTGTACTTGTAGTAACGCTATTGCCATTAATACCATTAGTTGAACAAATTGCGTAATCAAAATTTAAGCCGTCAAAAATATTCTCAGCTTTTTCACCGAGAAATTCTTCAGTATTACGGTGCAACTCGCCACCCGTTAAAAATAAGCGGCAATCACTTTTATTGATTTCATTAAAGGCTACTAAACTATTGGTTACAAAAGTTAGATTTTTCGTAACCAATAATGGTACTGCCTGCAACAGAGTTGTTCCTGCACCCAAATAAATTGTTGAATTGTTAGCAATTTGCTTCGCTAGCAACTTCGCAATTTCCTTTTTTTCATCAATATTTTTTTGCAACTTTTCATTAGTAGTTGATTCTGCTTGGTAGTTGCTTTTTGCGCCGCCATAAATTCGGGTAATATCCCCCGATTCTTCCAATCTCTTTAAATCACGTCTGATAGTCATGGAAGAAACTTGTAAGTTCTTCGCAATATCAACCGTTGTCATAAAGCCGGTTTTACGTAAAAGATTGTTTATGGCTGTTAATCTTTTTTCTTGTAAACTCAAAAAAATCACTTCTTTTATTCAATTTTACCATCACACCAGAAGTATATCAAACATTGTTCAACATTTAAAGTTTATCTATGTTAAAGTTTGTTAAATTTAGGTTGACAATGTTCAACTAGCGTATTATATTGAAAACGTATTCAAAAGTGAAAGGAGGAGAAATTTTTGTTTTACCAAGATTTAATTGACTTAAATATTGCGGTTGATACTGAAGAACAGCTATTTGACTTAGTCGGAACTAGAGTTATCAGTCAAGATTTTGCCAATCTAGGCTATATTGCTAATTTAGAAAAAAGAGAGTTAGCATACCCTACCGGTTTAAAATTTACTGATATTGCCTTAGCACTGCCACATGTTGACCCGCAATACGTTAAGCGACCATTTATTTATCTTGCTCGCACTATTAGTTCCTTAAAACTTAAGCAAATGGGTGACGGCTCTGACATATCTGCCCAGAACTTTTTGTTTTTAGGTCTTAAAAATGGCGAAAAACAGCCTGAATTGCTGGCCAAAATTATTGCAGCTTTTCAAGATCAGAACTTTGTTGAACAGTTTCAAAAAACAAAGGATTCACAAAATATGCTTCAGCTCGTTGAAGCGAAATTTAGGGGGTTATCAAAATGAAAACAATTTTAGTTTGTTGTGGTACGGGAGTAGCAACCAGCCCGCAAGTCGCTAATAAGATTAATGATTTCTTAGCAGAACAAGGGTTGGATCACCTGGCAAAAGCCACTCCTGAGCCAATCGGTGAAGCAAAAACCACAATTGAGAATGATGATAATGTCATTATCTATGTGGGCATTGCCCCCGCAGATGGTGAACTGCAAGAAGTTCTTGATGCTAATCACGTTGTGGGCATGGTCGGTTTACCCTGGCTAACTGGCATGGATCAGGACAATGCCAATCAAAAAGTAGCTGATATCGTCAAGCAGGCGGAATAGCATTTCATCATTGGAGGTGAATTTAATGGATTGGAATGGAATAGTCCAAGGGATATTGAGCGTTGGTGCCCAGGTTTTAATTCCGATTTTAATTATGATCTTAGGGCTAATTTTTGGAATGAAACCCTCTAAAGCTATCCTTTCCGGACTCTATTTAGGAACCGGATTTATTGGCATGTCAATGGCGATCAACCAGTTGACTGAAACCGTTAGTCCTGCTGCAAAGGCTCTGGCTAAATATACTGGCATCAATTTACCGGCAGTTGACTTTGGTTGGACTGGTGCAGCTGCAATTACTTGGAGTTGGACCCTAGCTTTTTTGTTTTTCGTCGTAGAAATCGTGGTTAATTTAGTCATGATTTTTACCAAAATGACTAATACAATGAACGCCGACATGTGGAATGTTTGGGGTATCGCACTGACAGCTTACATGGTTTACCAAATTTCTGGCAGTTTAATCTGGGGCTTTATCTGTGGGGCCATCCAAGTTGTTATCTGCTTAAAATTGGGCGATATGTGGAGTAAAGAAATTGCCAATATGCTTGGGTATGAAGGTGTTACCGTAACCCACATTGAGGCATTTACAGCAATTATTATGTCCCCGATTAACAAATTGATGGACTACATCCCCATTTTTAACCGTGAATGGGATGCAACATCGTTAAAACGTAAGATTGGTGTCTTTAGTGAACCAGTAACAATGGGAGCCATTATTGGCCTAGTGTTGGCACTAGCTGGACGCTACAGTATCGGCGATGCCCTTAATCTTGCAGTCACCGTCGGAGCTGTTATGGCGATTTTCCCAGTAATGGCCAAGTTCTTTATGGATGCTCTAACACCATTTGGAACTACTATGAGTAATTTTATGAAAAAACACGTTAAAGGAAGAACATTCGTTATTGGATTAGATTGGCCAATCTTAGGGCAGAGTACCGAATTATGGGTAACCATGGTGCTAATGATCCCAATTTCAATTATTTATGCGGCTATTTTGCCAGGTAACAAGATTTTACCAATTGCAGGTGTAATTAATTATTGTATTGGCGTTGGCGGCTTACTACTGACTGGTGGCAATCTCTTACGAATGATGGTTCTAGGCATTATTTACGAACCAATCTTTTTGTACGGCGCATCCTATTTTGCTGATATTTTTACTAAGTTAGCGAAATCAAGTACTTCAATTAAAGTTCCAGCAGGTGCCCAAGTTTCTTGGAGCTCAATCGAAGCACCGGAATTAAGATTTTTAATGGCTTGGGTAGGTCGTGGTAACATCTGGGCGATTGTTGGTTTAATTGCCCTTCTGGCACTTTTCTGGCTCCTTTACCGGTCATTTAAAAAGAACCCGATTCCGGCATTGAAATATAGCAAATTAAAGTAATGGTGTAAAAATGGTAAAAAGCAAATTTTTTTGGACCTGCTTATCCTTTTTAGCCTTTAGCTTATTCTTTTTGGCAATTCTTTCCCATCAATATTGGTTAAACATTTTCGTAATTGGTTTAGGGATGCTAATCGATAAGAAAGGAAGTGGTATTCTTTTTTCTAAAAAAAAACAGAGTCACTACAACAAAAGATAATTAGAAAGGAAGAATTTGATGCAATATCCAGCAGGCAGAATACCATTTGAATATGAACGCGAGGATTTGGCCAAGGTCGTTCGTGAGGTAATGGAACGGCGCGATACCAATATTGTTGGTGGAAATATCAGTATTAAAGTGCAGGACGAAACCGGCAAAAACTATTATGTGATGACGCCAACTATGATGTCAGAAGCATACATGGGTTACCTAACGGCCGACCAGATTTTAGTCATTGAACCGCACACGCGCAAAGTTATTTCTGGCAACGGTAATGTTACACGTGAAATAAATATGCACGAAGCCATCTATGATACCAATCCCGAGATTAAGTGTGTTTTTCACTCCCATGCTGATCAGTGCATGTTTTGGGGAACAAGCGGTTTAAATATGCCGAATGTCACTGAGGCAACACAAAAATTACAAGAAATTAGAACCCTTACGTGGCATCCCATGTGTACGGAAGAATTAGCCCAATATGTCGCCGGTGAAATCAAAAAACTAGGCAAAAAGGCGTTACGCAACGGTTTTATCCTTAATTCTCACGGTACCCTCTTTACTTCTGGCGGCAAGGATATGGATCCGTTAACTGCTCTGCACAAATCTTTGGCTGATGTTGATATTACCGAATATAATGCCAAGGTTGCTTACAAGCAAACCGTTTTTCAGCAAATCGGCGTCTTAGACGGATATTATTCGGAAGATACCAAGATTGGCACTTGGGAAGATGTTAAAGCGGGTAAAGCTCTTTATAATCGGAAAAAAGAGCAAAATAAAAAAGGCGACTAACTAGTGCCCCTTTTATCAAATATAACTACTTTGAAGATATAACAAATTTTACGCAAATGCAACTTTAATCTCAGATTATTAGTTGATGGTCCGTAAAAATTGGTTATTCTTCCACTTAAAAAGCTGGCAAATTTTTGTCAGCTTTTTTGCGGCTATTGTAAATATAATTAGGAGATGTAGTTGATTTACCATAGCCTGCTAGTAATATTAATCCAGTGTTTGTACCCAACCCTCTGGGCCCTTCTTTTTACCGTATTGAATATCAACTAATTCATTGTACAATTTAGTTGTCACCGGACCGGTTTCTGTTTCACTGTAAATAACATGCTTTTTACCATTATAGGTAATGGAGCCCACCGGCGAAATAACAGCGGCGGTACCCATTGCACCAGCTTCTTTCATCTTAAAAGCTTCTTCTAAGGTGATTTGGCGCTCAACCGGATTTAATCCCTGCTCCTTAGCAAGCTCTAACAAGGACCGTTTGGTAATTGAAATTAAAATCGATTTTGACTTAGGAGTAACAAATTGGCCTTCTTGGGTAATGCCATAAAAGTTGGCGCCACCAAACTCATCAACATATTTATGTTCACGTGGATCAAGGTACAAACAATCGGCATAGCCATTCTTATGCGCCTCAACTGATGGCAATAAACTGCTGGCATAGTTACCTGAGGTTTTAGCTTGACCAGTTCCCGCATAGGCAGCACGGTCATAATCGCTGACAATATAGTCGGCTGGGTTCAAGCCCTTGATATAAGCCCCTACCGGAACGGCAAAAATGCGAAAAATGTATTCATCGGCAGCTTGAACACCCAAAACATTTGAGGTACCAACCATGAATGGACGTAAATAAAGAGTTGCGCCACTATCATATGGTGGCACAAATTCTTCATTCGCATGCACCACTTGCTTTACTGCCTCTACAAACCAGTCTTCAGGAAATGGTGGCATTGCCAAGCGCTGAGCTGACAAAGTAAAACGATGAGCGTTTTGATCTGGGCGAAACAAGTTGATTTTACCGTCCTCACGCCGGTAGGCTTTCAAACCTTCAAAAATCTCTTGGCCATAGTGCAGTACTTCTGCCCCTTCGGAAAGGGTAATGGTTGAATCCTCAACCAACTTTCCTTCTTGCCATTCGCCGTCTTTATATTTAGCTTCATAGCGATATGGTAAATCGCGATAAACGAAGCCTAAATTTTTCCAATCAAGATCTTCTACTCGTTGTTTCATAACAATCCACCCTTTATTACTCCTTATGTTACATAAACTAATAATAAATTATTAGCTTTTTAATTAATAGTTAATTGTTAACTAATTTAGACCATAAATTTAATGATGTCAATCCTTTATTGCACAAATTACCAAAATATCTTTTTGGCAAAAAATAGTTAACTCTGCTTGAGTGTCACACGTGAAACAAATAGTTCAGTCAGTAGTTCAATACTAGGATAAAAGGCAAGTAACCATTGGGCAGGAAAAAACTTACTACTTCAAATTTAGACAAAAAAAGACTAGCTCCCGCGAAGTAGCGGAAACTAGTCTTCAATTAGTGTTTAGCAATTAGCCTAATTTTCAATTAGTCCTTATTTTCTTTAGTTTCAGATTTAGTTTTATCGGTCTTATCAGCTTTTGGTGTAATAGTTAAAACTGCATCACCATTTAAGTAAACATGCTGGTCATCTGCAGTAAACTTAACTTCTTTGGTGTCAGGCTCCTTCATTAGCAATTTTGCAATTGGAGTTTCCAGATCTTGCTCAACTACCCGACGTAGTGGCCGTGCACCAAACTTCTTATCGTAGCCTTTTTCTGCCAAATAAGCTTTTGCTTCAGGGGAAATTTCTACTTTCACATCCCTCTTAGCTAAGACATGTGACATCTTCTTTAAGTAAATATCGATGATCTTAGTCATATCTTCTTCGGTCAGTGAATTGAACGGTACGATTGCATCAAGCCGGTTCAAAAACTCTGGTCTAAAGTAGGCTTCTAAGGCTTTGATCATTTTATCATGGTCGACCTTGCCATCCTTGAGTAAGTTATCAGAATACCCAGCATTTGAAGTCATGATCAATATTGTATCTTTAAATGAAACAGTTCTACCTTGGGCATCGGTTAAGCGACCATCATCCATAATTTGTAATAATGCGTTAAAGACTTGTGGATTAGCTTTTTCAATTTCGTCAAACAAAATCAAGCTATATGGTTGATGCCGTACTTTTTCAGTTAATTGTCCACCTTCACCGTAGCCAACATAGCCAGGTGCTGAGCCAATCAGTTTATTAACTGCCATTTGGTCTTGGTATTCGGACATATCAAGTCTAATTAGGTGATTTTCACCGCCGAACAATTGAATTGCCAATTGTTTAGCCAGCTCAGTTTTACCAACACCAGTTGGACCAGTCAGTAGGAATGACCCAGTTGGACGATTGTTATCCTTAAATACTTGCTTACGGGCAATTGCATCAGTAATCACGTCAATTGCATTATCCTGGTCAATAACGGCCTTCTTTAATTTAGCAGCTAAATCAAGGTTCTTTTGTCCCTCACTGGCATGAAGTTCGCTCATTGGAATCTTAGTTTTTGCTTCAATTAAAGCATAGATGTCTTGGTCGGTTACGCGTGGAGTTGCAGCATCATCAACGTGATCAGCTTTTTCACGTAACTCCTCAATCTTCTTCTTCAAATCACTAGCTTTGTTGTAGTCCTCATTTTTAGCGGCCTCTTCTTTTTCCTTTTCAAGACTAGCAATTCTCTTTTTAATTGATGCTTCATCACTAGGAATAGTGTCAAGACCCTTCTTAGCACCAGCTTCGTCCATTAAGTCAATTGCCTTATCTGGCAAATAGCGGCCCTGAATGTAGCGTTGTGATAATTCAACGGCTAAGCGTAAAGCACTGTCACTGTATTTAACGTGGTGATAGTCTTCATACTTTTTCTTCAGACCCTCTAAAATTTTAACCGTTACATCAGCAGATGGCTCTGGAACCTGTACTGGTTGGAAACGACGTGCCAAAGCAGCATCATTTTCAATTCTACGGTATTCTCCTGTTGTCGTTGCACCGATTAAGTTCAAGTCACCACTAGCCAGAGCTGGTTTCAAAATGTTAGCAGCATCGCCACTATTATTTTCAGAATCAGTTGAACCTGCACCAACAATGTTATGAATTTCATCAATGAATAAGATGATGTTTGGATTCTTTTTAGCTTCGTCAATTACCTTCTTCAGGCGCTCTTCGAAACTACCACGAAGGCTAGAACCCGCAACCATATCATTAATGTTAATTGCAATAATATGCTTATCTTTCATCTTGTCAGGAACATCACCTGAAGCAATTTTTTGTGCTAAGCCCTCAACAATCGCGGTTTTACCAACACCTGCAGGTCCGACTAAAACCGGATTATTCTTTTTACGTCTGCTTAAAATTTCAATTACTTCTTGGATTTGTTCATCACGACCAATTACAGGATCGTATTTATTGTTTTTAGCTTGCTCAACTAAGTCAACACCAATTGGTTTTTCCTTTTTTGGTTGACCAGGCATTTGACCGTTCTGGTTCATGCCTTGTGGAGAAATATTCATGCTCGAATAGTGAACTGGGATCGAGCCATTATCATCATTGTTAAAGAAAGAATTATTTAATTCGTTAAATAGATTGTCAAATTCGTTATCAAAATATGCCATACATATACACCCCTTTAATAGGTTTAAATTTTGTAATTAGCACTCGGCATTGTCGACTGCTAACTGCTTACATATAATATTGTAGCAGGTTATCCACAGAATGCAACCCTTTTTGCTTACTTTTCCACATTTTTTTGCTTAACTTGTGAATTTTTCCCTTTTTAACTAAAAAACCTTGATAAATCAACTTTATTGTTGTTATCAAGGTTTAATAATTATGCTATTTTTGATATAAATTCATGTGTTCAGCCAAATATTTGGCGGTTAAACTATCCTTTTTGTGCGATATATCCACAGGCTGCCCACATGCAACAATTTTTCCTCCCTGCAATCCACCACGTGGACCCATGTCAATCATATAATCACTATTAGCCATAATATCCAGATCATGAGTAATCGTAATAATCGTTGCCTTCTGCTTCAGTAATTTTTGAAAAACAGCTAGCAAGGTCCCAACATCGTGTGGATGAAGACCAACTGTTGGCTCATCAAAGACAAAAAGACTGCCTTTTTGCCGCCGGTGGAGATGACTAGTCAATTTTAGCCGCTGTGCTTCTCCGCCTGACAACGCAGGTGTTGATTCACCTAAATGCAGGTATCCTAGCCCCATATCATGCAAAGTAGTAATTGTTTTTTCAATCTTAGGCTCATCCCTAAATAACTGTTCTTTCAAAGCATCGTCAACCGAATAATCAAGCACGTCTGCAATACTCAGTCCATGCCATTTTACACGCAAGACGTCTTGGTTAAACCGGTGGCCACCACAAACCGAACAAGTCTCAACCATATCGGGCAAATACTGAATATCAAGTGAAATTGCTCCGGTACCACCACATGCCGGACACGCACCTTCTTTATTATTGTAGGAAAAATGCGCTGCCTTATACTTTAGCTTTTGAGCTAACGGCTGGCGGGCAAATAATTTGCGCAAATTATCCATAATATCAGTATAAGTAGCAACCGTAGAACGCTGATTTTTGCCAACCGGCGAGGAATCAACGCTAATAACGTTTTTGATTCCACCGCTAGTCAAATCTTTTACCCAGCTTGGACCATCTACCTGTTTTTCTTGCGCCTTTAATGCGGGAATGAGCGAATCAAGAATTAACGTTGTTTTGCCTGCTCCAGAAAAACCCGTAACTGCAGTCAACCGCCCAACCGGAATTTGCGTGTGAACATTTTGTAAATTAAAGCGGCCTTTGACAGTAAACTTAATTGTGCCTTCACTAAAAAGCTTCTTTACATCCACCTGTGGTCGCACATAGAGCGGAGCTGTTCCTTTTAAATACGGACCAATTAGGGATTCTGGCTTCTGCGCAATTTCTTTTGGCGAACCTTCAGCAATTATCTGGCCACCCTGCGAACCTGAACCCGGACCAATTTCAACAATCCAGTCAGCAGCACTTATAATTGAAGTTTCATGATCAACGACGACTAATGAATTACCTTGATTGACCAGTTCGTGAAAAACCTCAATTAGCCCAGCAACATTATCTGGGTGCAGTCCCACAGATGGTTCATCCAGCACATAAAGTACTCCTGTAGTTTCTGTCCGCAAGGTGCGCCCCAATTGAATTCGCTGCAATTCACCAGTTGAAAGACTATTAGCCTGACGAGCTAAGCTCAAGTAATCTAACCCTAATTTTAGTAGGGGCTTAACCTGATGCAGCAATTCACCCGTCAGATTTTGCGCTAAAGCTTGCATATCATCTGGTAGCCAGGCCGCGATTTCTTTCATATAATCATCAAGTTCACCGAGCGTAAGTTGTTCTGCTTCAACAATATTTTTTCCAGCTACCAATTGACTCCAGCGACTTGGGTCAATCCGGTGCCCATGACAGCGCGGACAGGTTTTAAAACGGTAAAAAGAATTAATCCGTTCCAGTCCACGCTCTGATTTCGTAGTTTTGCGTGAATTGGCCACAGCATTATAGGCATTTTCATATAAGGCATCGAGATGATAAACTCGGCCCGTTGAAGTAGGCAAATCCACCGGCACCTTACGTTCCTTGCCGTGTAAAACAATTTCCTTTTCTGCTTTAGTCAAGTCTTTGTACGGTACGTCTGTCCGGACACCAAGTTCACGGGCAATTCGCCACATCCAATTGCGCCCCGGAATCTGCCAGGTCGCCACGGCACCATTTTCTAGAGTTAATTCTTCGTTAGCAATAATCTTACTATCATCAATTTGTTCTACTGTTCCTAAACCTTGGCATTTTTTACATGCGCCATCGGAATTAAAGGCAAAATCTTCTGCACTAAAAGCATAGAATTGTTCGCCACAAGTTGGGCAAGTAAGGCGCCCCATTGCCTCACCAGTTAAATCCATCGCTTCAGCAATCTTGATTGTTGGCGCCATCCGGTGACCATTGGGACAAACTGGCGAACCTAACCGGGAAAAAATTAGCCGTAAAACATTGAAAACTTCTGTTACCGTGCCAACGGTTGACCGGACGCCCGGAATACTCGGCCGTTGGCGCAAGGCTAGCGCCGAAGGGATGTGCTTTACCTCATCGACTTGTGCCCGCCCGACCTGACTTATTCGCCTTTTAGTGTAAGCCGCCAGCGAATCAAGGTAGCGCCGGGCACCTTCAGAATACAGAATACCCATTGCTAAACTGGATTTACCCGAACCACTTAAACCTGATATTGCCACAAATCGGTGCAATGGAATGGCCACATTGATATTTTTTAAATTGTTGACCCTGCCACCAATAACTTCGATTTTAGTCGGCTGCTCTTGATATTTCATGTATTACGATCCTTTCTTCTTGGTTTCAGTTGTTTTCCCGGCTTAACTGGTCGATCTGGTTTTCTCAGTAAGTATTCCCGAATTGCCTGGATAACCTGCTTATTTTGCGGTAAATCCGAGTGGTCAGCTTTCTCGCCGGTTACGGTCATCGCTGTATAAGACTTTACCTGATTTTGAAAAATAAACTTACCCGCAGCAACGCTTGTTTCTGGTACAATGCCGTCTGATTCGTAGCTTTTGCCACCAGATAACGAATACACCTTAAGGTTTTTAGGCAAAGCGGAACGCTTTTTAATAAAATCAGCTAACATTTGTGTGCGATTCTTGATATTGCTCTCAGTAAAATTATACGGCGTCCCCAATGTCATTAGCCGCTTCATTTTTGTGTCACTTGCATACTGTGCATAATAATGCTCCAGCCAATATGTCCAAATCAACCCACCGTTTGAATGACCGAAGGCCTTAAAATTATTAAACTTATAATTTTGCATTAATGAGTCAAACGCAATATCTAACCAATAGGCTTGTTTCTTGATATTGGCATAACCATCCTTATTATTAGCAAAACCAATAATGATGATCGGTTCTAAATCATTTTTCCCAATTGAACCACTGTATGACAGTTTTGCTTCACGTGAAACAGTAACTTTGAGCACACTATGCTGATTCATGGTTGTTTTATTCAGTTGGTCAATCAAATCATTAAAGCGCTCGGTCGTTGCACTCGATCCCGGCACCATGATTACCGGTGAAAGCAGTGAGCGGCTGCGTTCGGCTCGGGCTTTATTATCCCTTTTCATCCAAAAATAACTGGGGATGGCGAGGACAACCATGAGTGTAATTAACAAAATCAACCATTTTAAATTAGGATTTTTGTGCAAACGCATTGCTGCTGCCCCCTTTACTCAACCTCAGTTTTAATTCTACTCTTTCATTTATCCTGATAAACGGCCACATTAAGCATAAATCCAGGGCGAAAAGCACCATCACAAACAAAAGAGCCGTCCAGTTGCCGTTAGTGCCAAAAAATGAAATCAATAGTCCCGGAGTTCCCTTTAAAATAGGATATACGCAAACAGGAATAATGCGCAATGTGATTGCACCTGCGGCTAAAGTCATGTTAATTAATGGAATTAAAATACTTGGTAAAATAAAAACAGGATTAAGAATAATTGGTAGGCCAGCCGCAAAGCCTAAACTTGACCCAAAAGCTGCTGGGATTAAATTAAGCCGTGCAATTGCGCCGATTTCCTTGTTTCCGTGCCGCAGTAACAGTAAAACAATCACCGCTAAAATGACACTCGCGCCGCCCATCGTACCGTAAGCCTTAATTAACGAGCTACCTAAGTACTTGTAGGGCACATTCCACGAACTACCGTGCTGAAACGCATATGTCAGATTTTCAGCGGTGTAAGCATTATTTACCGTGCCGGCAAAAGCATGTAAGGGGTAGCCGATCCCCAACCAGTTTAGAAAAGTTACTATTAATGATAAGAATAAGACTTCTAACAGGTTGTTCGTGGTTTGCAGCCGGCTGACCAATTCATTAAAACTAGCAGAATTGAGTAGTTTGATTTGTAATTCATAAATAATAATCCCGAGCACCACTCCCAAAGCGAGTGAAACAAAAAAGGGCAACACTGCGTCCCAAGCACGATGCTGAATCCACTTTGTGCTTTCATTTTCTACTGGCACATAATTTTTTCCTAGTAAATGAAACACCTGTCCAACACAAAAACCAACAATTAATGCACTAAAAACAGCATTAATTTGTAACAGGCTGATTGTGAATGATACTTGATTGCTGTGGCCGCTGTTAGAGGCATATGAGCAAAAGAGCATAATTAAAACGGAAGTCATTCCTGACATTGTTGAATCTTTATGGTAGATTCTAGCGGTATAGCGCGCCATAAAATAGCTGGCATAAACGCCAAATACCCCAAACGTTATTTCAATCATGCCACGACAAACAAATGAACCCGCATACCAAATATGATCAGACATGATTTTATCAAGACTAAAAATGTTATAAATCAGGCCATCTGGAGAAAAGACCAAATCATTTAGCAGATTGAAAAAAGCACCAATAACAGCAATTGGCATTAGCATCACTAAGGTTCTTTGCGCTGCACGCAAAAAAGGCCATTGCCTAATTCGCAAAACAGACTTTGTAAGTATATTTAACATTGTTCAAGCCCTTACTTTATACAGTATTTGGAATAAAATACTACTCCAATTATCCACTACCAGCAATTTTTTTATTTGAAATATAAATTTATTCCTTTCTGGCCGCCCTGATACGTGAAAATGTTATAATAGAAGCGGTTATCGGAAGGTGGGAAAATGAGCAGGAAAAAAATCGAACTGAATGAAAAAGTAGAAAAACTGGCAGAAAAGTATCTCCAACTAACTAGAACTGATTTAGATGACCTAACCAATACTGCTTTAAAGGCTTATCTTATTGATCATTTAAATTCCAACCAAATTAAAGAAGCGCTAAAAGATACTGATGACATAAGCTCCGAATATACCGGAAAATTGTTTAATATTGATGATTTAAACAAATTTTAGCTAAACATTTAAACAAACTAAAAAGGACAGGCTGATTAATGAGCCTGTCCTTTATTTTGTTTATTTATTAAATTATTGTCTAAATTGATCACCGGCCAGATTACGGTAGAAGTTTGCTTTGGTCGTCTGTTCATACGGAATAAGCCAAATAAAGCCGATTCCTAGAGTAAGCCATGCAAGAATTATCCACCCAACGAAACTGAGATCAAGTACAAATAATTCCCACTTGTGTCCGTTCATCAGCCGCCTACTTTCTGTAATACCGGTAGTTGCATGAACTTCATGACCACTATCAACCAGATCACTAACAATATAAGGCGTCATTGCATAAGAATAAGACTTAATGAGGCCGGGAATGACTAACAGTAATGACCACAAAAATTGAAAAATATTGCTTAAAAGATAATTAATTAGTTCCGGAATAAACCGATTATCAGTAAAAACCGAAAAAATAGAGCGCCAAAAATTAAACTTGCGACCTTCAGTAAAAGCTAAAAAGGTAATAACCATACTCAGCATAAAGAAACCGCTAAGAAATCCAGTTCCGCTATTGCCAAGTAGTCTTCCAGCCCAAATTCCCGGATTAAACACTGATTCTGGGTGGCTACTTCCCATTACCTCATTCATATCATTCACTGTTTTAAGTGTAGTATTAATACTTGGCCCAAATAAAATAGCATTTATTATTACAAGCACTAGGCTAACGCAAGCTGCCCAGACCCAATTACCATGCAGCTGACTTTTAGCTTCAGCTTTTAATTCAGCTCTTGTCATATTGATCTCCTTTATATACTCCTATTTAAATACATACTACTATTTTAAAGTACATAAATGCAAAGAAAATACAAAAAGCCTAGTCCCACCAACAATCGGAACTAAGCTCACACAGTGTTTGTGCCGCCATTACTGACCACATATAGAAATTTACATTTTCGCTACCGGAGAAAATGAGTTCTTTCCCTATGGCGGCACAACAAAATTTTAGCATGCAATTAACTAAAAAACAAGGTACAACCAATTATATTTTCACTACTTACCGTGTTTCTTCAATAACTGCAACATAATTTTATCAATACGATCTTTCAAAACCACAAATTCGCCCTTCCGCGTCTTATTGGCCTGAATAATAATCATGGTCTTCGCCGTCTTC
>NZ_JAFNOZ010000016.1:0-527 GCF_026536045.1 Lactobacillus sp. B4005 | reverse complement strand
AATGTTTTCCTCAGCTTCTTTTTCTGCTGCCTCAACATCAGCTACCGTGGTTGTAACTGCATCAATATTTGTTATTCCTTTATCGCGAGCATCCTTAATAGCTTGTTCTATTTTTGTCTTATCATCAGCCGTTAAGTCCGTATTAGCATCAATGCGGTCAATTGCCTTTTCGGCATATTGGGTAAGTTTCCGTTTATTTGTCTCTTTGGCAACATTAAGATCACTAACCACATTGTTGATGTTTGTCACGCCTTCTTGAGCGTTCGTTTTAACTTGGTCTGCCGTTGCTGGGTCGGGATTTTCAATCTTGTCTTTAGCTGCATCATAAGCATCATTTATTTCACTATTTAGCTGATTCTTGGTATCGTCATCAACATTAGTTAAGTTCTTAACTTGGTCAAGAGCGTCCTTCTTAGCTTGTTGGATGTTATTTAAGCCTTGATCTTTAGCAGATTGAAGTGATGCATCATTTTCGACCTGATTTATTTTTCCTTTGGCCGTATCCTCACTGGATTTAACTGCTTCTG
>NZ_JAFNOZ010000015.1:0-734 GCF_026536045.1 Lactobacillus sp. B4005 | reverse complement strand
AATATTGATGCAGTTACAACCACGGTAGCTGATGTTGAGGCAGCAGAAAAAGAAGCTGAGGAAAACATTGATGTTGCGGCAACAGCTGGAGACAATTTATTAAATACTCAACGTAATACAGCAAAACAAGCAATTGAAGGTGCAGCAAAAAAGGCCAAGAGTGACATTGAAAACAATAGATTTCTTGATGCTGACAGCAAGACGAAATATAAAGATAAAATTGAAGCTGCCCAGAAAGCTGCAGAAACAGCTATCGATGCCGCTACAACCGCAAACGCAATTACCTCTGCACAAAACAGCGGTATTGATAATATTAATAAAATTGAACAAGACGCTTCACTTGCTGCAGAAAAATTGCGTGCATTAACTGATTTGGCTTCTGCTAAGAATAACGATCTTGGTATTGTAAATGCTGCTCATGAGAATGGTTCTGTTGACGATTCAAATTGGAAAGATGCAGTAAATAATATAAATAGTATTTATGATGCTGCCGTTAAGAAAGTTACGAACGATGATGATGTTACTACAGTCGGTACGGATAAAAATGACGCTATCAGTGCCATGGATAAGATTGCAAATAACATCAATGGCAGTCAGGCAGAACAAGATTTAAGAAAAGCGAAAAAGAATGCAATTGATGAACTAACGGAATCAGCTGATAAAGTTAAGACTGAGATTGCCAATGATAAGAACTTATCCCAAGTCGAAAAAGATGGCTATACAGCTAAAGTTGA
>NZ_JAFNOZ010000002.1:92342-580271 GCF_026536045.1 Lactobacillus sp. B4005 | reverse complement strand
AGATAGGCTAGGAGTGGAAGAGCCGTGAGGCTTGGAGCGGACTAGTACTAATCAGTCGAGGACTTGACCACAGGCTCAAGCAATCGGAGAAGGTTTTGAGAATGGATTATATTTAGTTTTGAGTGTAAGAACTCAAGCAAAGAAAAGTACGGTGGCAATAGCAAGAAGGAAACACCTGTAACCATGCCGAACACAGCAGTTAAGCTTCTTCACGCCGAGAGTAGTTGGTGGGAGACTGCCTGCGAGGGTAGGAAGCTGCCGTGCTTTTTAAATATTCCGGCTTAGCTCAGTTGGTAGAGCGCTTGACTGTTAATCAAGATGTCGTCAGTTCGAGTCTGACAGCCGGAGCAAGTAAGAAAGAGGACTAATGATAGTCCTTTTTTTTGTGCGGTTTTTATAATTAAACTATTTGTATTCAAGTGATTTCTAGTAATTTTTATCGTCTACTTGATGCTTGGTTGAATTTTAAGATTGGTAAATGCCGTAATTAATCTTTGCAGGCCCTCAGTTTGATGGGATCTATGCTTAACGGCAATAAAATATTTAATTTGAATTAAGTTATTGTCAAGCGGAAGTAGATTAATGGGGGTTTGGGCCATTCGCTTAATAATGCTGGCTGCAGAAATTGTTAATCCTACACCCTTGATTGCTAAGTTAGTGGTTGTTAAAATGCTGCTGCTTTCTAAGACAATGTTTGGTTTAACGTGAAATTTTTGAAAGGCCCCATTTACTTGCCGTCTAATTGCTGAATTGGCAGAACTAACAACGAATGGCTCCTGGAGAATATCTTTAATATCATATTCGTTAGGTTCTAAAATAAAGCGCCCCTTTTTAAAATAAGGCGACTTTGGCGATATGATGACGTAATAATTTTCGCCGCCATTGACGTAAAAGTCTATTCCATGATTGAGTGATTCTGGTGTTTGTCCTAGATAACAATCAATTTCTTCATTTAAAAGTTTGGTTTCATTTTTACGAGGATAAGTTTCAGACAATTGAATTTTGATGTTGGGATTTTTGGCTAAAAAATCTGGTAGAAGTGCTGGCAAAAGAAAAGTTCCTAAGCTTTCTAATACACCAATTCGAATTACTTCCTTATTAGGCATGGAAAATGGGGTTAGTTGCTCAATTAAAGTCTGATTATTAGAAATAGCCGTTTCGAGATATTGGTAATAAATAATGCCAGCTTCAGTTAATGTAAATGGTATTGTTTCACGATTAATTATTTTGGCCCCTAATTTGCGCTCTAGCCTCTTAATTAATTGTGTTAGATATGGCTGAGAAATGTATAACTCGTGTGCAGCTCGGGTAAAGTTGCTTTCTTTTAACAAGACATCGATATAATGCTGTAATATTTCTGGATCTTTCATCTATTTCCTCCAATAATATCTCAATTATATCTTACTCGCGGTTCAACAACTTGGGCAATTTAATATTACTTTACTCAATAAAAATAAGAGACCAATCATCAAAGCAAGTTCATAATTAATTTAAGTTTGAAACTAACAGTTGGGGGTATGGACGATCAAAGGGATAAAAGTACCAGTCGACTTCTTTTTCCCAATAGCATTTTTGTTATGGCTTGCTTGCTATAAAACTATTTCACCTTGCGTATGAAACTTAGTAAAATTTAATTACTAAGTATTCAATAAGGAGGAAGCAAAGCATGATGAAACCAGGTACATATGATGTAAAAGCAAAAGGTCATGGTTCAAGCTTTATGCCAATGAAAGTCACACTTTCGGAAGATAGCATTAAAGATATTAGTATCGATTCTAGCGGTGAAACTAAGGGTGTCGCCGATGAAGTTTTTAAGCGTTTGCCCAAAGAAATTATTGCCAATCAAACTTTGAATGTTGATGCGGTGAGTGGCGCAACAATTTCCAGTCATGGTGTTGTTGATGGTGTTGCTCAGGCAATTAATGAAGCCGGTGGTGATGCGCAAGAATGGAAAGACCGTGCTAAGCCAGCCGTTATTGGTGGACAAGATCAGGTACTGGATACGGATATCGTTGTAATTGGTGCAGGTGGTGCAGGGCTTGCTGCAGCTGCTAGAACAATTCAAAACGGAAAAAAGGTTGTTGTGCTTGAAAAGTATCCTCAGATTGGTGGCAATACAACTCGTGCTGGTGGTCCACTTAATGCAGCGGAACCAGAATGGCAAAATCAGTTTAAGGCTTTAGCTGGTGAAAAAGAAAGCCTAGAAAAATTAGCAGCAATGCCAATTGATGAAATTGACCCAGAATACCAAGAAGACTTCAAGAAGCTGCAAAAACAAATTAATGATTACGTTGAGTCGGGAAAAGATTACTTATTTGATTCAGTATTGCTTCACGAAATTCAAACTTATTTGGGTGGTAAGCGGACTGATTTAAACGGAAATGAAATTCACGGTAATTACGCTTTAGTAACTGAATTAGTTAACAATGTACTTGATTCTGTCAATTGGCTGACTGATTTGGGAGTTAAATTTGATCGCAGTGAGGTAACCATGCCCGTAGGCGCTTTATGGCGTAGAGGCCATAAGCCAGTTGAGCCAATGGGCTATGCTTTTATTAGTGTATTGGGTAAATGGATTGAAGAGCACGGTGCTACAATCTTGACCGAAACGCGGGCAACTCATTTAATTACTGAAAATAATCGCGTCATTGGTGTAATTGCTAAAAGTAATGATGGCAGCAAAGTAACAATTCATGCTCAAAAAGTAATTTTAACTTCTGGTGGCTTTGGTGCTAATACTAAGATGGTACAAAAATACAATACTTATTGGGAGCATATTGATGACGATATTGCTACAACTAATTCTCCTGCTATTACTGGTGATGGCATTGCTTTGGGGCAAGAAGCTAACGCTGATTTAGTGGGCATGGGCTTTATTCAATTAATGCCAGTTTCCGATCCAAAAACGGGTGAATTATTTACCGGTATCCAAACACCGCCAGAAAACTTTATTATGGTTAACCAAAAGGGTGAACGCTTTGTAAATGAATTTGCGGAGCGTGACACCTTGGCTAAAGCCGCAATTGCTAATGGAACGCTTTTCTACTTAATTGCTGATGAAAAGATTAAGAAAACGGCTTATAACACAACCGAAGAATCTTTAGAGGCACAAGTAAAAGCCGGAACTTTATTGAAAGCCGATACGCTTGAAGAATTAGCACAAAAAGCCGGAATGGATCCAGATACTTTAGTTAATACTATTAAAAAGTATAATTCTTATGTAAATTCCGGCGAGGATCCCGAATTCGGCAAGAGTGCGTTCAACCTTAAATGTGAAGTAGCGCCATTTTATGCTACACCGCGTAAACCCGCTATTCATCACACAATGGGTGGTTTAAAGATCAATCCGAAAGCACAAGTTATTAATAAAGACGGGCAAGTAGTTGATGGTTTGTATGCTGCGGGTGAAGTTGCAGGTGGATTACATGCTGGTAATCGTCTAGGCGGTAATTCGTTAGCAGATATCTTTACGTTTGGTCGAATTGCAGCTGATACGGCATGTGATGAAATAAAAGACACTGATGTGGCTACAGGCGCTTCGCAGCATTAATTGCAATAAACTTTTCTGACAAAAATAAATAATAGTTAACCAATTAGGCTAACTATTATTTTTTTATTTTAAATTATAAGTAATCCCGTTCAAGTGCCATAAAAATAGTCACAATTAACAAGTCTGCACAACCACCTAAGCTGTAATTTTTTTCCAGGCATTCTTGGTTGAGTTCTTGTAGGTATTTTTTCCCAGTGGCAGAATTGTAGCCGCCTAGCTTTAAGTAACTAGTGGCCTTATTCTGAAGCCAATTAATAATTTCGTAGTTGCCAGCTCGCTTGATTAAATTGCTATCAACAGTTACCGTAGCAATTTTCATTAGGGTATCTAGCAACCTAGTTTGAAGATTTCCCGTCCGCTTTTTTAAGAACGGTAGAGCTACATCGCGGACAATTGGATATCCCAATTCAGCTTGCTCACGTGCACCGCCCGCACCATATTGCTGAAATTCTTTTTCTCCTGCAGTTTTTAACTGATTATTTAGTTTTAAGTCGTGTTCAACTAAGCCGGTACACATTTTTTTAATCGTAGTAAAAATCTCAGTTTGATTTTTTTTGCAATAACTTTCAGCACAGACAAAAATTCCTAAAGCAAAAATTGCGCCTTTATGCGTATTAATACCATTAGTAGCCTGAAACATGTCTTTTTCAGCAGCTATTCCTTTTTGCCGCAACTTAAAAAACATTTCTGTTAAATCTGCTGCTTTAAAATCATGGCCAATATTAAACGCAGCAGTAAAATAGTTAGTTAAGCTCAAGCTACTATCAATGAAAGTATAGATATTCATATCCTGATGCGGTCCTGGATTTAGCGGGTCGACAAGACCAGGCTTAGGAAGGGTGACAACTTCATATAAAAGAGCTCGAGTGGCATTTTGGGCAATTGAATTATTCATAAAGTTCACTTTTGACTATTATTTATCTGATTGACAATTTCTTTAACCGATTGGTTTACAGTGATAAAATCAATATCTTCGGCAATATCAGTATACCCCAGATTAAGGTCGCCTTTCAGCATTCCGTTGATTAAACCCTGGTAACCGTGAGATGCAGCAGTAATTTGGGTAGCATCTATCCCGGCAGCAGTCATTTTAGCTAAGTGATTAGGCAATCTTCCCGGTAATGAAAAAATAGTCCGGTTGTTTGATTTAAAGGAAACCAAATCCGAATTTTTGGCTTTGATCAACGCATTTTTAATAGACGTAGCTGTGGGCGCTTCTTCACTAGCGGCAAAAACAGTTTTGAGAAAGACGCCTTGTGCACCACAAGCTAAAGCGTGAGTTAAGGCCTTAGGATTAGCGGTATCAAAGCCAGCTAAGACGGGAGTGGCTTGCGCTTCATGGACAAATTCTGGCAGTCCTTCTTTTTGCGGGTAGATAAGAATATCAATTCCATTTTTTTGCGCTTGTTTTACCCTATCAGTCTGGGAGACAGCTTGCATAACTTTAATCCCATTATGGTGAAGTAATTGAACCCATTCTTTTGAAGCAATTTGACCAAATCCCTCAAAAAGAGCAATGGTAAGTCTTCTTTTGCGCATTAATTCTACAAGTTCCATTGCTGTATGATCTTGCTCAGGTATGCTGGCACTACTAGGAATTTCAATGGCAAATGGGCGAAAGGTATGAGCTAAGACATAGTCTATTTGTTCATTCATCAAATTTCTTTCCTGCATTGCGTCAAGGATATAATTGTTGCCAGCTTTGCCAACTTGGTCGCTACTACTTGCCGAGGCTCCTGTTAGCGCATCAGGTGCGTGATAACCTGCATTAATTCCCAGAATTCCTAATGAGCCTGCTTCTGAAATGGCAGCAATCAGTTTACCGTTGGTTAGCGTGTGAATAGGCTTTTGGATAATTGGTAAATTAACTCCTAATAATTGACATAATTTATTCATCTGAAGATGTTGCACCCCCCTTCAATCAATTAGACCAGAATATTATCAACCATTTCTTGAATTTCTTTTTTACGGCTTTTAATAAAATCGAGAAAATCAATGATTTCTGGTGAAAAGTTCTGGTTGGAATCATAGACCAAGTATACTTGGCGTGTATTTTTAGGTAAATCGAGCTTAATCATGTGAATATTAAAACCACTAAGGTAAATCGTTTTGGCCACTACACCGACGATGTCATTTGTAAGAACCTGACCAGCAATAGCCAATTCATCATGTAAACGATTAGTAATGTGTAAATCTGATGCGGTAGCTAATAAGGCATTAGTAATATCCTTGCCAATTTGGATTTTTTTTGAATACGTAATAATCGATTCACCCTGGAGCTCTTCTGGAGTCATTTCCGTAATTTTGGCTAGTTCGTTTTCTTGAGAAACAATGGCAATAATTTCCTCAGTATAAAGTGGAACATAAGTAAAGTCACTAAATTCGGGCACATATGAGCAGATTCCAATATCATACCAGCCGTTTTTAATACCTTCACAAATTTGATAAGAAGGGTTGTCGTGATAAATAAAGTGAGGTGCAATACTGCTTTCTTGTTGATATTGTTTGGTCAAGTTAGGAAGCAAGATACCAATCGCGGTAGGGATGCCGGCAATATGAATGTTACCTTTGTCTTGACTAATTTTTTGTTCAATTTTCTTTTTACCATGGTCAAGAGTAGCCAGAGATTTAGTGACCGTATCGTAAAAAATACGTCCATAGTTGGTTAATTGAACGTAGCGGCCATTATGCTTAAATAGTTTGCAATGCAATTCTTTTTCTAGTTGTTTGATTGATACTGAAAGAGTGGGCTGACTAATATATAAATTTTCAGCTGCTGTAGTGTATTGTTTTTCTTCTGCCAATTCACGAAAATAGTAAAGTTGATTTAGATTCATGATAGTACCTCAAAAAATATATGATATTCACTACCTAATAATAGATGCTATACCTAATTTAATAAAAACGCTTTCACATTTTTTAATATAATCATTGGAAAAATTAATATTTTAGCTTAATAGTTGAGCCTGTTGTAATTTAGCTGATAAATTTACCAGGCAATTTAAGAAGTCCGCAATAAACTTTGTCATTTTAGCAAAACTTCAGCCAAAATAATGGTAAAAAGTATTTATAAAACTAATAAAAGTAACTTTGTTATCAATTTTACAAAGTCATTTTTTGCCAACATAATACAATTGTCAATTAAGAGTGCTTTCAAAAAACTTCAGAAAGTAAAAAGGAGATTGTATTATGACTGAACAAAAACAATTGCATGTATTACCACCATATGAAGAAACACCAATTATGCACAAGGCTAAGCCGGGTGAGTCAATGACTGACGAAGACTTTGCTAATTACGTTAAAGAAATTAGACATTTGGCCCAAAATGAATTTGATCGTATGACTAACTATATTGAAGAGAATCGTAAATTTCCACAAGACTTTTTCCCAATAGCAATTAAGCATGACTTGTATCGCTTTGCGTTGCCAAAACAATACGGAGGTTGGGGTTTGAGTGAAAAACAGATTCTACAAGTACAAGAAGAATTTTCTCGTACTCAAGGTGGTATCAGAATGCACTTGCACCATGCCTCCGACATGAATTGGCGAATTCTTGATAATTTTGGTAGTCAAGAATTAAAAGATAAGTACATGAATAAATTTCAAGATAAATCAATTTATGCCAATTTTGCCTTGACTGAAAAAAGCGGCGGTACGGGTGCTGATTTGCATACCTTGGCTGTTAAAGACGGCGATGACTGGGTAATTAACGGAGAAAAGACGCTGATTTCTCATGCAGATGTAGCTGACTTTACTTATCTAATCGTTGTTACCGATCCTGATAAAGAAGGTGATGAGCGCTTATCTGCATTCTTTGTCCCAACAAATACACCCGGATTTGAAGCTAATGAAATGCCACTGATGATGGGGTGCCGCGGTGCTGGTCATGCCGACTTAAAGTTTACAGATATGCGTGTGCCAGACAAATTTATGTTGGGTAAACGTGGCGAAGGAATGAAAGTTGCAATCTCTTCGCTATCATTATCGCGTGCACATATTGCTGATTCTAACTTGGGAATGGCTCAAAGAATGTTGGAGATGTCGATCGCATACTCTAAAGACCGGGTAACTTTCGGTAAGCCATTATGCAAACGGCAATCAATCATTTTTGAAATTGCCGATATGGGCGCTAAAGTTCATGCACTTAGGCTGATGTTATGGGATTTAGCTAAAGACTACGATGAAGGAAAGGATATTACTAAGAAGGCGTCATTAGCTAAACTTGAAAGTATTAATACTGTTAAGCTGGTTTCTGATTATATGTTAGAGATTTTTGGTGGAATTGGCTACTTCCAAGACAATCCTTATGGCCCAGCTGAACGGTTATACCGCGATTGCCGTGCAATGTGGCTTGAGGAAGGACCACGTTCGGTTCAGCGCTTAACAGCAGGGAGATTACTGATCAACGATGGTGGTCAGACACCAATTACTAGTTTATAAAGAGATATTCTAACTTGGGAGGGCTGAAACTAATAAATTAAACTATTAGCTTCAATCCTCTTTAATTATAACTAATGCGGAGATAAAAAATGGCCGATGAAATATTAAAGGGAATCAGAGTTATTGATTTGACGCAATTTTTGGCTGCACCAACTGTTGGCAGGGTGCTTGGCGAATGGGGTGCTGATGTAATTAAAATAGAAGCTCCCAAAGGAGATGCTGGGCGAACCCAAGGTGCCGTTTTTGGCATGAAATATGAAGATGATGAAAATTTAGGCTTTGATGTTTCCAACATGAATAAGCGCTTTGTCACTTTAAATATGAAGACGCCTGAAGGAATGCAAGCATTCAAAGACTTACTCAAAACGGCTGACGTTTTTCTTACTTCAGTGCGAACCAAAAGTTTAGCACACATGGGAATTACCTGGGAAGAACTGCATCAAGAGTTTCCTAAACTGGTTTTTGCCCAAGACCGTGGTTACGGTGAATTTGGGCCTAAGAAAGATGCAGCGGGTTACGATGCAACTGCTTATCAAGCACGTGGCGGTGTTCAAGGCACAACGGTTGATAAGGGCGGTAATCCTTACAATCCTGTAAATGGCTACGGTGATTTTCAGGTGTCAATGACCTTGGCGGCAGGAATCTGTGCTGCTTTACTTCAAGCACAAAGAACCGGAAAAGGTGACAAAGTCGTGGTTAATTTGAACCATGCAGCAATTTTTATGCAAAACATTGCAATGGTATCTGCGCAATACGGTAATGTTTATCCTAAAAGCCGGCGAGAAGTCACTAATCCATTCAATGATACTTATAAAACTGCGGATGACCGATGGTTTGTTCTATGTGTTCCAGAATATGATCGTGACTTTGATAAAGTGATGCACGATATTGACCGTGACGATGTTTGTGGCGATAAGCGCTATAACAAAATGGATACATTGAACGCAAATGGTACTAGTAGCGAAGTGATAGCTATTTTGGAAGATGCATTTAAGCAAAAGCCATTAACATATTGGATTGATTTATTTGGCAAAGAAGACTTGCCACTTGAGGCGTGTCAAATTCCAACAGAAATCTACCAGGATCCTGAGGCGCTTGATAATGATGAGATACGATTAATGAAATTTCCATCTGGTGCTAAACGTTATATCCCAACTAATCCAGTTCGATTTGCTTCACAAGGTAAGCCAACCTTAACACCTTCGCGTGCACAAGGATCTGATACGCGCGAAGTCTTAAAAGATGAACTTGGCTATAGTGATGCAAAAATTGCGGCAATGATTGCATCAGGTGCAGCTAGTGGTGTGCGGCATTTAGATGAGCCGCTTAAATAGGTGAAATAGATGACATTACAATATACACAAGCACAAAGAGAATACATTCACTTGGCACAAGAATTTGGTGATCGTTATCTTAGCCCTGAAGTTATTAAAAAATATGATCAGGAAGGCGATTGTCCAGTAAGCCTATTTAAACCGGCAATCAAAATGGGGCTTCATATGCTTGAAATCCCCAAAGAATATGGCGGTGCAGGGCTTTCATATGAAGATTCTGCCTTAGTTTTTGAAAAAATTGCGGAATATGATGCAGGTTATGCGTTAACTTTAATTACCTCCTTTGTTGCGCTGCGGTGTGTAATGTTAGCTGGAACTGAAGAACAAACGCGTGAATTTGCCCGAGTAATTGAAGATGGTAAATTCGCCGCATTCACAATGTCAGAAGCCGATGCGGGCTCTGACGCGGGTTCGGTAAAAGCAACTGCAGTTCGTCATGGTGATGAATATATTCTCAACGGTAATAAGGCATTTGCCACAAATGGTGGTATCGCAGATATCTTTATTGGTATCTTCAGGACTTCTGATAATGGCAATCACGGGCTATCTGCTTTTATGATTGATCGCCATAGCCCTGGAATATGGGTCGGAAAACACGAAGATAAAATGGGGTTGCGATTATCAAATACTGTTCCCTTAGGATTTAAAAATGTTCATGTTCCAGCTAAAAACTTGCTAGGTAAAGAAGGACGGGGAATTAATATTGCGTTAAACAGCTTAAATTTGTCTCGTGCCTATGTTTCGACCTTAACTGTCGGTATTATGCAGCGAGCACTGTCTGAAGCAGCAAAATATGCTAATGAACGGCAGCAATTTAATCAGCCAATAGCGCAGTTTGAATCCGTCCAGAATATGTTAGCAGATATGGCAACGGCAGTTGAAACGTCTCGGCTGCTTGTCAACAATACGATGAAAATGATGGACAATAACCTTTCAGTTCGCCAAGAAGGTGCAATGACTAAACTTTTTGTTACGGACACGGCACAGAAAGTAACTTCGGACGCAGTCCAGATTTTAGGTGGATATGGCTATACTCGTGCGTATCCAGTTGAAAAACTGATGCGTGATGTTAAAGGATTCCAAATTTTGGAAGGAACTAATGAAATCCAACGAATGACTATTGCCCGTGAGGTCAGTAAGAATTATTTAGGCTAAGTGGGGGAATTCAAATGAAAATTGCAGTGATTGCAAAAGCAGCGGTAAATTCAAAAACGTATACTTCGCATCATAAACAAGTGACTTATCATTCTAATAACTTATTTTTGAGTGAGGAAGACAAAAGTGCACTAGAGTATGCTCTGCAGCTGATTGAACAAGAAGGCGGCACAATTGATGCCTATACTTTTGAACAAGACCAGGTAGCTGAAAGGGTTCTACATGAAGCACTGGCTTTAGGTGCTAATAAAGCAATTAAGATTACCGCGGGTGATGTTAATGATCCTTTGCAGCAAAACTATATTGCGCAGGAATTTGTCCACTACCTAAAAGAGCAAGATAAGAATTACGATTTAATATTGACAGGATGTACAGGCTGGACTGAATTAAGTGCAATGATTGCGACTCAATTAGGGTCAAATTACTATGATCGTCTTTCAGCAATTGATGTAGGACTTAATTTTGAAATGAAATTGGAGCAAGGCGCAATTACTGGCAAGTGCAAATTACCAGCTGTTATAACCGTTTTAAGTTCAGTTAGTGTTAGTCATTTAGCAGGCTTTTCTGCTTTAAATCAGGCCATTAACACAAGTATTACAGCCGTTTCCTTTAACAAATTGCCTAAGCAAAAAACTAGTTCGATTATAGCTAAGGATAAACGACCGCAAAAAGAAATTTTTGATTTAACTGAAGACCCCCAAGCTACACAGAAGTTAGTTGCTGCGTTGCGCCAAAACGGAATATTGAGGTAGAAAAATGACATCAATCTATTATATTCAAGTAGAAGATCGAAATAGTATGGATGGCAACAGCAGCAATACTTTAGCAGGTTTAAAGAATAATTTTGCTGGTGAAAAAGAAGTACTTGTCTTTTCAAATCATGCTACAGAAATTACAGAAAAGTATGCTCAATCCGGAGTTAAAACAACAATTTATCAAAATGATGCTTATACAATTGCTAACTTTGATGCTGTTTTAACAAAACTAAAACAGATATTCAGAAGCAAAACAGATTATTTACTGGTCTTTGATAATGATAGTTTGGGTAGTAGTCTAGGAAGCAGAATTGCTGCCTTACTTGATATAACTTTTGTTGCAGATGCCAAAAAAATTACTGAAACACCGAACTTGACGGTTACGCAAGATATTGGTGCTACTAGTGCCAAGCGAGTTATTCCCCTAGCTAAACAAGCGGTGATTACGTTTTCGTGTAATGGCGTTGCAGCGAATGAACCGGCTAAAGTTGATGTGATCAGTTGGTCGCTAAATGAGCAAACAAAGCAGCAGTATCGCCAAGCAAAAACTGCGGGCAATGGACTGGCTTTTGCTAAAGTAGTGTTAGCTGGTGGTAAGGGATTAGGTTCACAGCAGCAGTTTAAGCCGTTGATGAAGTTAGCTCAAAAATTGAATGCCAGTGTTGGCGCCACTAAAGCAGTAACTGATTTGGGTTGGCTTAGTCCGGAACGCATGATTGGCATTTCTAATTTGACGGTCAAGCCAGATGTTTACTATGCTTTTGGCATTTCCGGTGCTGTCCAGCATACTAGTGGAATGAATAAATCAAAGCAAATAATTGCAGTCAATACTGATCCAGAAGCACCGATTTTTAAATTGGCTAATTATGGCATTGTTGGGGATGCAAACAAAGTCATTAGCCAACTGAATGATCTTTTGTAAGGCGAAAAAATGAATGTTAACGCTAAGATAGCAACCGTTAAGGAGCTATGGAACTGGCGTTTACGCCAGAGTCGACAAAAAGTATTTGTAATTGAAAATGATCAGCAATATAGCTACGGTGAGATGGCCAAGTTAGTTGCGGCTAAAATTAAGTTACTGAAAGCATGTCGAATTGGTCAGGGCGATTTGGTTGCACTGCAGTTTGAACTTGATGTTGAAAATGTTGCTACTATTCTTGCGTGTATTGAACTTGGCGCGGTGATAAATCCACTGAATCCGCATTTGGACATTACCGAAGTTGAAAACTTAGTGGAAAGATTTCAACCTTGTGCAATTATTTCCCAAGCTTCGGTTCGTGGACGGGATACCATTAGCAACTTTAAACACTTAAAGCATTATCAAGTTGAAGTAAATGGTGATCTAAAAATTTTTACCAGAATAAAGCATAGTATTAGTCCTTTTACTAATAAAACAGGGGCTAGCGCACCAGTGATTGTAATTAATACATCTGGAACCAGTGGTCTGTCAAAAGGCGTGGTCTTATCTAACCAAAATGTTTTGACTGCAGAAATAGGCTATAATGCCGCTTTCGGTATTAATAAGCATGACATGATTTTATTAGTTTCGGGACTTTACCATGCAATTGGCTTTCACCACGGATTAATTTCAACAATGATGGCCGGAAGCACAATGGTTTTAATGAAACATTATCAAGTTGATGAAGTGGCTAAATTGTTATTGCGGCTGCCGATTACTTGTATTGATAGCTTGCCAACTATTATGTATGATTTGCTTTTCCACGTTGCAAATATCGGACAGCTAAGAATGTTAATTTGTGGCGGTGACAAGATCAAAACTAGTCTGTTAGTCCAAGCAAAAAAGCGCAATATTCCACTTTATAATTGTTATGGATTAACAGAAGCAGTTCCGTTTAGTTACACGCCAAGCAATTATTTTGCGGAACATCAGGCTATGACGACAGCGGTAACACCAATAACTGGCGTCAAGGTTCGAATCGTTAAGAAACAGCACGTTGTCGAACAAAAAGATGTTCAAGGAATAATTGAAGTTTGCGGGCCAGTAGTGTTTCAGGGCTATCTTAATAATCCTGAGAAAACGCATGAAGCTTTTGATCATGGCTGGCTGATAACAGGTGATTTAGGTCATTATAATAGTGACGGTCTTTTTGAAATTGATGGTCGCAATAGCGATAAGATAATTCGTGGCGGTGAAAATATTTCTGCAGCGTTAGTTGAAGAAAAAATCAAAAGCTGTCAAAATATTAAGGAAGTAGCCGTTTTAGGCGTACCCGATGACCGGCTAGGACAAAGAATTGGCGCAATCATTGCTTTAAATCATAGTCAACCAACATTAAATAAAACTAAGCTGCTTGCTGAATTGCAAGAACAGCAAGTTGATAAAAAACTATGGCCAGAAAAAATTTGGATAGTCGATTCTTTACCTAAAACAGCCAACGGCAAAGTGAAAAAATATTTATTACGAAAACTGCTGGAAGGCAAAAAGTAAATGGAAGATAATTTTTTTAAACGACAAATGGCGGATTATTTTATTACGCCCAAAATGCTAAATCACATGAATATTACACATGGCGGCACACTACTAGATAATGCCGATTCGGCAATGGGGATGTTTGCTAACTCATACTGTCATACGAGAACACTTACCGGTCGAATTGATAAGTTTATTTTCCACAAAAAAAGTTATGTGGGTGATCATATTAGTTTTTGTGTTAGTTTGCTTAAAACAACTTCCAAAACGATGACTATCTATGCTGAGATTAATCGGCTGGCAATCGATGATTCAAGTACGGAGCTAATTGGAGAAGCCGTATTTACTTATGTTGCAGTGGATGAGAAACTGAATCCGATTGCTGGCTCAATTGAGCAATATCATCCACAGGATCAAGAAGAGCAAAAATATCTTGCAATGATTAAAAAAAGATTTGGTATTAAATAATAAAATAGCGAGAGTAAAGGCAGAGGTACTTCTCCTCGCTATTTGTTTTTTTAACTAAAGTATTAAGATAAACTATAAAAAGGTGTATTAAAGCGTATTCATAAGTGCAAAAACTACGATATTTACTTGTTTAAAACAATTTTCACAAAAAGATAGCAGTACAAATTTTGCCTAGAATCCCACTGTGGTAACGTTTTCTATTATAGTTATTAATAATAGCAAGCATGTTATAAACAATTATTCATAAAACATAAAATAGGTTATATTATTTGTGCTTATTAACGATTAATTTTGAAAGGTGAAGTTATGAAACAAGAAAAAAGTTACGCGGGAGTAGCAGCCTCTGTTTACTTACACTTTGCAGTTGTTGGTGCTGCAACGCTATTTATTAGCCAATATCGGCAAATTTTAGCTAGTTCGTGGCATGCCAGCGAAACTCAAGTATCATTGGTCATTGCTATGGTTGGATTGGGCAGAATTATTACGATTCTGTTTGCTGGAGCAATTTCAGATAAAATTGGGCGCAAGAAAACTTTACTAATTGCATTACTGAGTGATGCGGTTTTCTTGCTCGGAGCAGCTTTTGCTAGCAACATTTGGGTTGCTGGCATTGCGGCAATGTTTTTTGGTGCTACCAACTCATTTGGTGATACGGCTGGTTATCCGGCTTTAGCAGATGCATTTCCTACAAAAACAGCAACAATGAATTCTTTTGTTAAAGCGGCAATGCAAGTAATGCAAATGCTGTTTCCATTTTGTGTCAAGCTAATTAATAATCCGCGGATAACAGCTTGTATTTTAGTATTAATAATTTTACTTGATGTTGTTATTACGCTTAAGACGGCTTACGCACCACAGGCTGTCGAAAAAGAGGATGATACAGGTGAAACTGAGACTCATTTAGCAGATGCTCAACAGCCCAAATTGGCAGTTGACGGTTTAATGATTATTGCATTAGGCTTTACGCTTTGTTTTACGTTTTACATTTTTTCTTTATATGCACCATATTATGGTCAATACGTATTAAATCAGCCTGCCGCAAGTGCTAATCAATTAGTTTCTTGGTATTCAATTGCCTCCTTAATCTCAGTTTTTGTTACCTCAGCTTTAGTTACAAAAGTTAAACGGCTAAATCTGATTTTGGTTTACTCAATCATTACTGCTCTTGGATTACTGTTTATGATCATTAGTCCGTCATTAGTGGCAGGCGAAGTCGGTGCGCTAGCAGTTGGTTTCTTTACTGCTGGTGGTGTGTGGCAAGTTGGCTTATCAGTTCTGACATCATATTTCCCACAAAGCCACGGTAAGATTACCTCATACTATAGTTTTGCACCAGCCGTAGTTTACTTTGTTGCACCATTAGTTGCAGCATTTGTATTAAAAGCAAACGCTGCAAGTACTTTGATGGTTTTCTGGATTACTGCAATTATCACAATAATTTCTGTAGTATTAGCAGCAATTTTAATTGTTCGCAGTAAGAAATTTGCTATTAAAGGCTAATTAATAAAAAAGGTGAATTTATTTATGTCAGAAAAAATAATTAAAGCCCAAGCAATGGGACGTAATGGCCAAATTGATTTTGATATTGCTGTGGCCAATGATCGGATTGAAGATATCAAAGTAACCAAAAGTTCGGAAACGCCTGGTATTTTTAAACAAGTAGTTGGCAAACTCAAAGAAAACGTCATTAAAAATCAAAGTTTTGCTGTTGATGCCGTTTCTGGTGCATCAATCATGACCCAGGCAATGCTAGACTCTGGTAGTAAGGCGCTTAAAGAAAATGGTATTGCCATTCAGTCTAAATTACCAAAACCAGAGCACCGCGATGTAATTTTAGATGTCGATGTTGCAGTTATTGGTTCAGGAATGGCAGGTTTAATGGCTGCTGCGCGCGCCCTGGCGCTCGGAAAAAATGTTCTTGTGCTTGAAAAGAACGGTTATATTGGCGGTGCAACCATTCTTAATGGGTCAAATGTCGTTGGCACCGGATCAAAAGTTTCTGCTAATTTATTTGGTGAAGAAGCACAAAAAGATTCTCCAGCATTACTTGTAAAAGATATTACTCGTGAAAGTCGTGGAACCAATTACACAGAACTATCGCAGCTTTTAGCTAATAATATTGGTAAAGCGGTGGACTTCATCACAGAGTTTGCCAATCTTACCTATCAAAAAGCTGAAACGCAAACAATTGAGCATTCAGTCGATCGCCAAATTGAGATGCCATCAGAAAGTTCCTATGAATTAGTTTCAAAAGTCGCAGAAGCTTTTACGAAAAAAGGCGGAAAAATTCTACTTGAAACTAGGGTTGAACAACTAAATAAAGATGATCAAGGTAAGCTAGTTTCACTGGTTGCTGAAGGCAAGCACGAAACGGTAAAAGTTAATTTTAAATCACTTGTAATGGCAGCTGGTGGCTGGGGTGCACGTGATTATCGCGAGCATAAAACTAAAATTCCATACTATGGGCCAATGACTTCAACTGGTGATTATTTTGACTTTGCTCAAAATATGAATTTAGTAGCACGCAATCTTGACTGGTATAAGGTTTACCCACACGGTCTAGAAGTAGAACCGGGGATTGCAAAATTGACGACATATTCAACTAAAGAAGCTACTGATATGGGGGCTATTTTTGTTAATACCGGTGGTAAGCGAATTGTAAATGAATCGGCACCTTATACTCATTTTAGGGATGCAATCGCTGCTCAAAAAGATAAAATTGCCTTTGTTGTTATGGATCAGCGAACTTGGCACAGGTTTTACGAATTATTGCTGAAATATGGTTTTACGGCAGATGAAGTTCAGGGCTTTTTTGATCTTGACGGCAAAAAGAGTCCAATTTTAGTCAAAGGTGATCTACAAACAGTCGCGCAAAAAGCCGGTATTAACTACACTAATTTGCAGAAAACATTAACAGATTATGCTGATGAAGTTAAAGCCGGCAAGGATCATGAATTTAACCGTCCAGCTAAATTTATGCACGAATATGAAGGATCTACTTATTACGTGATTGAGCAAAAGCTCCGTTTTTGTACGACCTTAGGTGGCTATGAAACTAATAAGCAAATGCAGCTGCTTGATCAGGAATTCAATCCTGTTGCTAATTTTTATGCTTCCGGTGAAATAGTTGGGGGAGCTAATGGTCATGATTCAATGCCAAGTATGATGAATTCATGGAGTTATGCATCTGGATTTGTTGCTGGCACAGAAGCAGCAGATAATGCGAATTGCCAGCGAATTTTATCGACACCGGCAGAAAAAGCAGATACTGTATCTGGTGCCTCAGCTAAATAGAATATTAAATAAGGATTTATTTTTAAGAAAGAAGAGTTTTAAAATGGCTAATAAAATTACGGGAATTAATGGTCCGATTACTGGTTGGTTAGATGGACATACTTATCTAATTGGTTTAATGGCATATCCGATTCGGCATTCGATGTCGCCAACAATGCATAACAATGCTTTTGCTAAATTAGGTTTAAACTACACTTACCTTTGTTTTGAGATAGGTAATGATAAGTTGGAAAAAGCTGTAGATGCAATTAGGACATTAGATATGCGGGGCTCAAATGTTTCAATGCCTAATAAAAAAGAAGTTATTAAGTATCTTGATAAATTATCTCCTGCTTCGGAAATGTGTGATGCGGTAAATACAATTGTTAATGACAATGGCGTTTTAACGGGTTACACGACTGATGGGATTGGCTTTGTGCAGGCCCTTAAGGACGAAGGCATTTCAATTAAGGGTAAGGTTATGACCATGACTGGGGCCGGTGGCGCTGCTACACCAATTGCTGTTCAATCTGCACTTGATGGTGCCAAAGAAATTAGAATATTTAATATTAAGGATGATAAGTGGGCACAAGCTGAAAAGAATGTAAAAACTATTCAAGAAAAAACAGATTGTAAAGTTTCGTTAACTGAGCTTTCAGACCAAGAAGCATTTAAAAATTCAATTGCTGAAAGTGATATTTACTGTGATGCTACCAGTATTGGTATGAAGCCATTAGAAGATAAAACTTTGGTTTCAGATCCATCATGGTTCCACAAGGATATGGTTGTCTTTGATACTGTTTATTCGCCAAGAACTACTAAGCTAATGAAGGTTGCACAAGAAGCTGGCGTTGAACATGTTTATGATGGAATCGGCATGATGATTGATCAGGGAGCCGCATCATTTAAGCTATGGACCGGAAAAGATATGCCAACCGATTATATTCGTGAGATTATGTTTTCTGACGACAATAAATAATTGAGGTTAAATCAATGGCAACAGTAAAAATTAGAAATATTGTTTTAGGTGAAGGTTTGCCCAAGATTGCGGTTCCTAACGTTGGCTCAAATGAGGACGAAATTATTAATTCAGCGACAAAAATCTTAGCAGCTCAGCCTGACTTAATGGAATGGCGCATTGACTATTATTCTGTTGGGATTAATGATCATGAACAATTAATTACTATGGCTAAGAAGCTACGTAAAGCGGTTGGCGAGTTGCCAATTTTAGTTACTTTTCGTACTAAAAATGAGGGTGGCGTCTGTGATTTAACTGAAGATGATTACCTCAAGCTGATAGAAACAGTAATTACTAATCGCCTTGGAGATGCCGTGGATATTGAATTATTCCATGATGAAAAACGGGTTCAGAATCTGGTTAATCTTGCACATGATTACAATCTTGTCGTAATTATGAGCAATCATGATTTTGAAAAAGTTCCCGCTAAAGATGTTATTGAATTTCGGCTGAAAAAAATGGCAGAGCTTGGTGCCGATGTGCCCAAGCTTGCTTGTATGCCTCATAGTGCCAGTGACGTCTTAACTCTTTTGCAGGCGACAACTGAAACACATGCGGCAATTACTAATCCGTTAATTACAATGGCAATGGGTGACATTGGCAAGGTAACTAGGATTGCTGGGCAAGTTTTTGGTTCAAGTTTATCTTTTGGCGCGGTTGGACAAACTTCTGCACCAGGGCAGCTTTCAATTGAAGATTTGCGCAATGCCGAAAAATACTTGGCGCTATAAAAAGCCAAATTTATCTGACGTCTGCATCAAATAAGCTGGCAATTTCTAAACTAAAGAGTTTGTAAACAGCTCAGTACTCGAAAACAAGTACAATAAAATTACTCCATAGTATTTAGATTAAATCATCTAAATATTATGGAGTTTTTTAATAGTGTAAATTATCGATCGGGTAAAGTCTCAGACTTGAAAATTACTGCGATATTGTTTTGGCGATAGTTTCGTATACTGCTTAAAAGTTTTACAAAAATAACTTTGGCTGGAATAACCTAATGAAGTTGCAATTTCAGCTAAATTCTTTTTTGAAAATATAATCTGACTTTGAGCCTCATAAATTTTCAATTCGTTAGTATACTGGACAATAGTTTTCCCAGTTTCTTTTTTAAAAGTTGCGCAAAGATAGTTTTTGGAATAATTTAACTGCTTTGCAAGCTCGCTTAAATCGATGCGTGAGTTTAGGTGATGATATATGTAATCCTGAATGCTATAAATCAATCTGAAATGTGGATAGCCACGATTTATCCTAATGTGCTTTATGAAAAGTTTTCCAATGTCCAGCATAATTTCATAGTGATTGCCAATATTAGTTAAGCCTTCTACTTTTTGAATGCAAAGATCACTCAAATTATAGGCTGCTTCTGGTCGCATGCCGCCCTGAATTGCCGCTCTAGTAAAAAGTGTAATTGAAACAATTAGCAAATCTTTTTTCTCACGTAAGTCATTGCCGCTAACCATTTTGCCAGGCGAGCCGCTGTCAATAAAAGACTTTAATTGACTTTCAAACAGTTCGACATTTCCTAGTTTTAAAGAATTCATCATTAGTTGTTCTTTAAAATAGTTGCCATGATCAGTTTGAATGTTGCTTTGCACTACTTTATTATTTTGTTTTGAAGTTTGATATGCATGTTCCAAAATATTCATAGGCTGAATGATGATGGGCTTTTTTTGAAAAATGCTGAAATAAAGGACAGTGCTGTACTCTATTAATTGTTCAATTGTTATTTCGGTAAAGTTAGAAATATAAGACTGCAAATTGTTTAAGTTATGTGAGCTGTACCATAAGACAACTATATGATTTTTAGCATCAGAAAGATAAATCACGCTAAAACTATCTTTTTCTTGAGTTGCATACAAATAAATTGCGTTTTTTTGGCCATTTTCATTAATGTGTTTGAGATATGACTTGGGAAAGTCGGGAATTAAGCTATTTTGAAATTTATGAACGATATTCTTGTTTTTATCAAACAAAAGTACTGGCAGTTTAATAGCAGTACTGAAATGTTCTAGTAAATAATATAAGTTATTCATTTGTAAAGCGCTTTCTTTTATAGTGATATTTTATAAAAAATAATAATATTGAGCAAGTATTTGTTTATCATTTTAATTATAGTTAACTCATAATCTTAGTGCACGAAGATTATTTGTTTTTTGAAAGGTGAAAAAATGAGTAAAACTAAAAAGATAATGCTGATTATCGCATTATTATTTTTAAATATTGTTGAACAAGCTGCAAGCGTAATAACTGCAACTATTCCAGGGATGGCCAAAACTTTCAGTAATGTTTCTCTAACTAATGTAGAAATGCTAACAACAATCGTCTCAATGTTTGTGACCGTGTTTGTCTTGGTAAGTGGAGTAATTGTTAAAAAAATTGGTCAAAAGCAAACAGCACTATTGGGGATTACAATAGCTGCCGTTAGTTCCATTATTCCAGCGTTTTCAAATTCATATATTATTGTATTGATTTCACGTGGTGTTCTGGGTATTGGTATTGGTTTAGCAAATCCACTTGCGATTAGCTTAATTGGTACTTTCTTTCAAGGAGACGAGCGTGCCAGATTAATGGGCTGGCGCTCAGCTATTGCTGGTGTTGGTACTTCATTAATGACCTATTTAGCAGGTCAATTATTAAAAATTAGTTGGCATGCTTCATATTTAGTCTATCTGCTGTTTGTTCCAGCTGTGATTTTATTTGTAATCTTTGTTCCAAGTCCAGAAAAAGAGGGGTATATTGAAGAACAAACTGAAACCAAAGAGGATGGTCAGAAATCAGTAAAGATTCAAAAGTCTAAGCCGCTATTGATTGCACTCATGTTTTTAATGTTTATGGCGATGGTCAGCTTTATGATTCTTGCTGTTAAACTGCCGACTTTTTTAGTGCAAAATAAAATTGGTACAGCTTCTCAGTCTGCTACCGCATGGAGTATTCACAACTTAGCTGGATTGCTGGGTGGAATGTGTTTCGGCTATTTATATAAACATTTAAAGGGCTACCTGTTGCCCATGGGTCTTGCTCTTGTAGGGGTTGGCTTTGTAATGATTGGTTTTTCTAAGACCATGACTATTATCTATTTGCTAAATATTTTAACCGGATTCGCTGCATCAAACGTTACTCCTTATATTTTTAACCGCATTAGTGAAGTTGCGTTGCCACAAAATGCGCCATTTTATACTTCGTTAGCATTAGTTGGCTCGAACTTTGGCTCTTTTATTTCCCCGTACGCGGGAAGTCTAATTGGTAAAACTGGTAAGTTGGCAATAATTAATGCCGGAGTTATTCTGCTCGTTTTAGCCATTATTACTACAGTAACAGCCTTTAGAAGAATGCGGCTTACACAACAAGGTTAAGGAGGTAGCATTATGCATTTTCAAACAGGTAAAAATATCGATTTTGAAAGAAATGACGAGTTACTAAAAAAAGCGCAGTTGGTTCAAAAACCGCTGCACAGTAAAATTGTCAAGGCCAAAGATATTGTTGAAATTGGACAAGGTAAAGGAATAGAAAATATTTCACTACAGCCTTCGGAGAAGAAACTGGCAAACCTTAGCGACTATAGTTTAGGTAAAGGTGATTCAATTATCCTGGATTTTGGCGATCATCATGTCGGCTATTTTAGTATTGGTATTTCTTCGGTTGGCTCCCCGATGGATGCGCCGTTATTCTTGCATTTAGTTTTTGCGGAGCAGCCCATTGAACTGGTAAAAATTAAAGAACCATATCAAGGGGCATTGAGCAAGTCATGGCTCCAAGAAGAATATGTCCATATGGACAAGCTGCCGGCTGTTTTAAAATTAACAAGAAGATATGCTTGTCGGTATGTTAAATTAGAGGTAGTTGATACTTCACCAAAGTGGAAAGTGGTATTTGATCACCCTACTTTTGAAGCAAAAAGTGCAGTAACGCTGTCTGATGTTAACCTGCCAAAAACTGGCGATAAATTATTAGATCAAATTGTCGAAGTAAGTGCAAAAACGCTTAGAGACTGTATGCAAGATGTTTTTGAAGACGGACCCAAAAGGGACAGAAGGCTGTGGCTAGGTGATTTGCGTTTACAAGCGTTGGCCAATTATGCTTCGTATAATGACCAAGATCTGGTTAAGCGCTGTCTATATTTATTTGGGGCGCTTCCAACTAGTAGTGGCAGAATCACCAGTAATTTATTCACTAATTTTGATGAACCAATTCCAGATGACACGTTTTTATATGATTATGGTCTATTCTTCATTTCAACTTTGTATGATTATTACAAACAGTACCTTGATTTAGCAACTTTGAAAGATCTATTTCCAGCTGCAAAACGGGAAATGGAGCAGGCTCTGCTATACTTAAATGGCCAAAATTTAGTCGAAATAAGGTCAGACTGGCCAATATACATTGATTCAGGAAATAATTTTGATAAAACTACTTGTGCGACTGCGGTTTTATTATATGCACTGAAGCAATTTATCTCCTTAGGAAAAGTTATTAATGAGAACATGACGGAGTATGCTGAAAAACTGAAGAATATTCAAAAAGCAGTTCTTGACCTTCTTTACGATAAAGAAACAGGCTTTTTTGTCAGTGGAAAGCAAAAGAAAATTAATGTAGCCAGTCAAGTTTGGATGGTGCTAACGCATATTTTATCTGATGATAAAAATCACGATTTAATGAAACGGAGCATGGAAAGGTTTTATCCTTTTAAGGATATTACAACACCGTATATGTATCATCATATTGCGACTGCGTTGTTTGAATCAAATAATTATGAATTAGCGATTAAATTGATTAAGAAATACTGGGGCGGAATGCTTGAATTAGGAGCAGATACTTTCTGGGAAGCTTATAAACCAGATGATCTTAGTTTTTCGCCTTATAATAGTTTGGCGATTAATAGTTATTGTCATGCTTGGAGTTGCACGCCAATTTATTTATTAAAGAAATATGCAAAATAAAAAGAAAACGGTATGGGTAATATGTATAAATATCTTTGTATAGATATAGGTGGAACAAATATTAAATCAGGACTTTTCGATAAATCCGGAAACTTAATAGAAAAAAAGGTTACATACACTCCCGAAAGTGGTGTAACTGATTTTATTAAAAAACTTGATGAAATAGTTGAACCTTTTGTATCACAAATTCGGGGGATTGCCATAAGCGTTCCCGGGAAAGTAAACTCAGAAAAAGGAATTGTATATCATGGTGGATCCTTGCATTACTTAGACAAGTTCAACTTTAAGCATGTCTTACAAGATAAATATAATATTCCCGTAGAAATTGAAAATGATGGTCGTGCTGCTACGCTTGCTGAGATATGGCGGGGGAGCATGCATAATGTTGATAACGGTGCAGTCATTATTTTAGGTACTGGAGTGGGTGGCGGCATTATTGCCAACGGAAAGTTGCTTCGGGGCTTTCATGATCAGGCTGGTGAAATAAGTTTTATGACTTTAGGAAACTCAATTGCAGACAAAGATATTGTGGGAAAATTGTGTTCATCCGTAAGCTTAGTTGAAGCATGCTCTTATAAACTTGGCATACCTGACAAGCTTGACGGAATCAAAGTTTTTGATGCAATCAATGACGCAGACATGAGAATACTACCTATTTTTAAACATTATTGTGCAACGATTGCTGCAGCAATATTAAATATCCATAGCGTGATTGACCTGCAAAAAGTTGCTATCGGCGGTGGTATTAGCAGCCAACCGGTTTTAATTAAACAAATCAAAGAAGAGTTTCAGACTGGCATAGTTAATTCTCCCAAAATTGCAAGCAATATTGAGTTACCTGAAATCGTTGCTACGACATTTTTAAGTGATGCTAACTTATATGGCGGACTGTACAATTTTTTGAATAAACAGACAAAACATGAGGGGAACTAATATGCTTTTAAAAGAATTTCCAGATGATTTTCTTTGGGGAGGTGCTACTGCTGCATGTCAAATTGAAGGTGCTTATTTGGAAGGCGGCAGAAAGCCTTCTACAGTAGATGCTATGCCGGGTGGCAAAAAGAGGTTGCAGATTCTTCAAAGTGATGACTTTGACTGGAAAATCGATGACGAAAAATATTGCTACCCTAACCACTTCGGGATTGATCATTATCATAGATATAAGGAGGACATTGGTCTGTTTGCAGAGATGGGCTTTAAATGTTACCGATTTTCAATTTCTTGGAGCAGAATTTTTCCCAAAGGTGATGAGCAAGAGCCAAACGAAGCTGGATTGAATTTTTATGATTGTTTAATTGATGAATGCATTAAAAATAAAATTGAGCCAGTAATTACAATTTCACATTATGAAATTCCGCTGTATTTAGTTAATAAATACGGCAGCTGGGCCAACAAAAAAATGATTGGATACTTTGTAAAGTTTGCGAAAACTATTTTAGCAAGGTATGCTGCTAAGGTGCAATATTTCATTACTTTTAATGAAATTAACTCGGCAGTCCATTTTCCAGTTTTGTCACAAGGCCTAATACCTAAAACTGGGTCAAAGGATTACAAAAATATTTTTCAAGCTTGGCATAATCAATTTATTGCTAGTGCACGCGTTGTTAAATACGCTCACAAATTAAATTCTAATATTAAGATGGGCTGTATGATTTTATCTACAGCAAATTATTCTTATGATTGCAACCCGCAGAATCAGTTGGCAAGTTTTCACAGAGAGCAAGACTTTAATTTCTTTTGTTCCGATGTACAAGTTAGGGGACAATACCCAGCATGTACTTACCGGTACTTAAGAGAGCATGGCTTAACCGAGAACGATATAGACTGGACGGAAAGTGAACTAAAAGAAATTGCTGAAGGAACAGTCGATTATCTTTCTTTAAGCTATTATCAATCAAACACTATTGACACAGTTAATAAAAGAGAGATTGTTCCGGGCAATTTAACTCACAGCGTTAAGAACCCGTTTTTGACTGCATCCCAATGGGGCTGGCAAATTGACCCAACAGGACTGCGAATAATCCTTGATAAGCTATATGACAGGTATCAAAAACCGTTATTTATCGTAGAAAACGGAATTGGAGCTAAGGACGAGCTAACTCGGCAGAAAAAAGTTAATGATGATTATAGAATAGCGTACCTAAAAGCACATATTGAAGCGATTAGTGGAGCAATTTATGATGGCGCCAAAATAATTGGATATACGCCATGGGGCTGTATTGATCTAATTAGTTCTTCAACCGGAGAAATGAGTAAACGATATGGTTTCATATATGTTGATCTTCAAGATGATGGTAGTGGAACTTGTAACAGAATAAAAAAGAAATCTTTCTTTTGGTATAAAAGAGTAATTGCAACAAATGGGATTAATTTGTCATTTAATGATATTAACTACTAAAATCTTTGTTAGGGATGACATTTTAGCTTGTGAATAGTGCTTGCTTTTTAAGCGCAGTAATAAAAATCTTAATTAAGCAAATAAGCTGCAAAATTATTTAACTCAATTTTGCAGCTTTTGATGTACCAGAGTTTATCTGAAAAATTACTAGGTTATATATTTTTACAAATAAATCTAGACATGACTTGACCTAAAAGCAATAATATGACTTGTTAATCCATATTACCAAATATGGTAACGATTTAAAGCTACAAGGTATTTATCATATTGGTAAATTAGTTTACTTAATCATTAGGAATAACAAATACAAGTATTTTGGTACAATCGGTGTTTAGTAATTTAGTGTCACAGTTGGTTGCTAAAAAATAAAGTTGCCAAATTAGAATTCGAATTCATAATTGTTGCAATATTAAATTAGCTTTATTGTTTCAATTTAAAAAATCTTTAACAAGTTGATAATTTGTTAGTGATAAATGAATTTTTTACTTTAGGAAAATTGAGTAAAATAATTCATGCTTTTAGTCTTAAAGCAGTAACACTCATTTCTACTTGTTTGATTTTTTAAGGGATTAGTTACAATTTTAACTAGTACAGTTGTTAAAATTTATATCACATTATATTAACTTAAAAATTTTAAGACGCTTTCAACTTCGGTTTTTACACCGTTAAGAAGTGCATCTTCAGCAATAATAAATTTAGGACTATGGTTGGAATAAGGATATCCTTCCTCTTCGGTTCCACCACCAAGCAAGAAGAAGCAAAGAGGTGCAAGCTTACCATATGCGGAAAAGTCTTCACTAGCGCTCATCATTGTCCCTGCAGGAACCATTTCTTTAGGCAAAACTTTAAGTGCGCATCGTTTAACAAGACTGGCAATCTTAGGATCGTTTATGACTGCAGCATATGCAAATTGATAATCTAATTGGTAGGAAGCACCATAAGTGTCACATGTATTCTTGACAATTTTCTTAATTCTGTTGGCAATGGCCTGCCTCGTGTCTTCATCAATAGTGCGAACGGAACCGCCGATTGTTGCTGTGTCAGGTAAGACGTTAACGGCAACGCCTGAATGAAACTTGCCCACAGTAACAACGTTTAGGTCTTTTGGCGGGGTAAAACGAGAGGTAATTGTATGTAATTGGTTAATAATCTCTGTACCGACAGTAATTGGGTCGATGCCTTCTTGCGGCATTGATCCGTGACTACCTTTACCCTGAATTGTTAGATCAAAAGCATCCGCGCCCGTTGTCACCGGGCCGTCAGTTACGATGTTAACAGTGCCGGCTTTAAGCCCAGTCATGATGTGCAAGCCAATAACAGCATCGAGATTATGCAACTGACCACTGGCAACAATTTCCTTTGCACCGCCAGGCACCTGCTCTTCAGCATGTTGAAAAATGACCTGAACCGTTCCGTGCAATTGTGACCGTAATTGAGTCAATACCTTTGTTGTTGCTAATAAAATTGCGGTATGCGTATCGTGACCGCAGGCATGCATGACGCCATCGTTTTGTGAAGCAAAGTCGAGCCCGGTTTCCTCTTTTACAGGAAGTGCGTCTATATCAGCACGTAGTAAAATCTTTTTTCCAGGGTATGCTCCCTTAATTGTTCCTAGGACGCTGGTAGGAGTGGGATGAGTAATAGTAATTTGGTCAAAGGATGCAAGAATCTGAGTTATTTCTTTGCTAGTTTTGTTTTCTTTAAAAGAAAGTTCCGGATGAGCATGAAAATATCGCCGCCATTTAATCATTTGCTCTTGCGGAATTAATTTAAACCAAGGCTGTGTTTCCATTATTATGATAGCTCCTTTTTAATATGCTCTTTGCCCTTTTTTGTATACCGCTTTATCTTCTTGTTGGACGGCAGTAATATCGGCTAATGGGTTAGCATCTAATACTAAGAAGTCCGCGTATTTGTTTGGTTCTAGCGTGCCGTATTCATCGGCAATTTGCATTAATTTAGCTGAGTTTTGACAAGATGTCTGCAGAGCATCATATGTGCTAAAGCCAATTTTAACCATCAATTCGAGCTCAAAAGGAGTCATAGAAAAATCGTTAAATGGCGTACCAGCATCGGTACCTAAGGTAATCGCAGCACCGCGCTTATAGGCATGGGCAATATTATGACGTAAATCATCTAGTGCATCAGCTGCTTTTTTAATTTCCCAGTCGGGCAAAATACCAGTACCATATTTGGGAATAGCCCAGTCTGCCACAATTGTTGGCGTTAAAAAGGTTCCTTGAGAAAGCATAAGATCAATTTCTTCATCATTAACATAAAAGCCATGTTCAATAGAATCGACTTTGGCTTTGATAGCGTTCAAGATTCCTGGATTACCTTCTGCGTGTGCGGCTACGATGTTGCCTTTATGATGAGCTTCTTCAACTGCCGCGCTTATTTCTGCTGTACTCAATTGCGGATCATCCATAAAATCATTTTTAGTCATTACGCCACCGGTTGCCATGACCTTGATAGCCTTAGCTCCCTTTTTTTGCCCACGCCTTACGGCTTTACGCATTTCATCAGGAGAATCAACTAAGTGACCAAAGTTAGGGAAATCTCCGTGACCGCCAGTCATTGAATAAGGCCGACCTGATGGTAAAATCTCGGGTGCATGGTCAATCGTACCGTCAGCAACTAGCTTGCTTAAGGTAATATCAATATCATAAGTACTACCACATTCACGAATGTAGGTTACACCAGATTTTAAAAAGGTATGTAAGTTTTTGACAGCTCTAACCGTTGAGGCAACAACGTTAGCTGTAGTTCCACCATCCCCAACGCTTGGCTCCATGGTTATGTGAGTATGGCAATTAATTAAACCAGGCATCACATATTTTCCTGCTAAGTCGGTTTTTTGTTCAGCCGAGGGCAGGTTAGTGCCATCAGTCCCTACACTGACGATTTTACCCGTTTGATCATCAACTAACATCCAGGCATCAGCTTGGAGATCACGTTTATTACCATCAAATAATGAAAAATTGTAAAAAAGTTGTTTAGTCATAATAACCTCCTTAAGTTTAAATTGAAGTGCTTTGGTAACATTTGCTGTAATAATTGTGTATTCTAATAATTGTTTAAGCTAATGTCAAATTTATTTTAATATTTTATTGACTTAAGTTAATAAATTGGTTAATATTCTCTTTAATTTATCTTTAATTATTGCTTAACCAAGCGGAGGTATAAATATGCAATTTATCATCTCATTTTTAGTCGTGATGCTGTTCTTAATGTTAGGAGAATGGGTATCTTCTTTAACGCACACCTATATTCCATCAGTTTTTATGACGGCAGTCTTATTTGTATTGGGTTATTGGACCTTTTTGCCCAAAGATGTTGTTGCAACAGCCTCTTTTGGTACTAATTTCAGCACAATTTGTGTTGGCCTATTATTAGTGCATTTGGGAACCTTAATGAGTTTAAAAAAGCTGCTTGAGCAATGGCGCGCAGTTTGTATCGCTCTTTTAGGCGTTTGCGGTACGCTAATTTTAACTTTAACGATTGGTACGCTGATTTTTGACTGGCACACTGTTGTTGCGGCAATTCCGCCATTAACAGGGGGATTAGTCTCGGCTCTTTTGATGACAGATGGATTAAAAGCTCAGGGAATTCAGACTCTAGTTGCTTTACCTGTATCAATGTTTATTTTTCACTCATTATTTGGCTATCCGTTAATTTCTTGGTTATTGAAAAAAGAAGGCGGTCGCCTGGTCAATGAATATCAGAAACAGCCTGTTAAGCAAACGGCACCAACCGGATCAGATAATGATTCGAATGAAAATAATCTTTTTAAGAAAATGCCTGCTAAATACCAAACTTCTGCATTTATTTTGGTCAAAGTGGCCTTAATTGCGGCTCTTAGCAGTGGTCTGTCTATTGCATTAAAAACCTATCTGCACATTGACCTTAATTCAAATGTCATTTGTCTAATTTTTGGTGTTTTGGCCCATCAAGTAGGGTTCTTGGAATCCGATGTCTTAACTAAAGCTGGTGTTTATAACTGGTTAATGTATGGCTTGTTAGCGTATATCTTTGCTCAATTGAGCCTTACTACGCCACACCAAATGGGCACGATTATTGTGCAGATCATCGTTTTAATCATGCTTGGTTTACTAGGTATGTTTATTGCCTCTAGTCTTTTGGCAAAACCATTTAAAATGACTTGGCAAATGGCCTATGCTTGCTCACTAACATCTTTGTGCGGCTTTCCAGCTGATTATGTAATTACGAGTGAAGTTTCGCATGAAGTAGCTAATAATAAGGAAGAAGAGGCTTATCTGATGGAAAACATGATGCCTAAGATGTTGGTAGGTGGCTTTGCTACTGTTTCTGTTGCATCAATTATTATTGCCTCTGTTTTCTTGAAACTATTGTAAAGTTAGCCTGGTTAAAACAATTATTAAAGTTCAAAAGAGTAACAAAAAACCGCTTTGCCATAAGCAAAAGCGGTTTTTGATTGTTAACCTAGATTAGTCTTCGTAGGTACCAACTTTGTTTAATTTACCCAAAACACTTGTGCCGTGAGGTGCTTGACCGATTGCAATTGTCAAATCTTGTCCTGCCAAGTTGCCGTGGTGTTCACCTTCAGCCCAGTGTGGGTTACCAGTAACATCGTAAACGTCGCCATTAATTGCAACGTAAGCGGGATTACCGTTCTTACCATCGTATTTTGCCAAAGATTCTTTTGTAAATTTCTCCATCCAAGAAACCCCTTTTCTTAATATATATAAAATAAAATAACTCCACTATTATCATAGTCGATAAGAACGGTTAAGTCTATCGAATTATTTTTTATTTTGATAATTGTAGCGCCAGCCTGCGATATCCCACGGGGTAAAATCGTAATCTAGTTTACGATGATAGGCTTGTTCGAAAGCAGCCACTTTTTGCTGGTAATCTTGCTTCAGCATTCGCTTCGAGTTTTCGTTAGCGCTCAGTTTTACATCTGGATAAATAGTCGGTAGAACACGGACCACATACTTATTTTGATAAAAATTAGGGTGGTCTTTTTCCAATTTATCGGTTGTTTGAAGCTCAATAAAAGTAGAAATGACTGGTACATTTTGTTTAGCAGCAAAATAGTACGCACCACGTTGAAACTGCCGCGGCTTCCGGTAATTCCACCACATTTCCTGTTCGGGGTAGATTAGAACCCAATTATCGTCTTCAAGTACATCGTGAAGGTGCTGGGGGAATTCCGTACCAACATAACTAGGGGTTTTGATTAAGGGAATTGTGCCAACATAATTCATTAAATAGCATAGAAAACCCGGCAATTTTAGATTAGTGTCCTCAATGGCAATAGCTAAATTGTGATGAGTTTTATTGGCTAAATGCTTGATTGGCAATGAATCCAGCTGATTGAAATGATTAGCTGTAATAATTGCGCCGCCTTTAGGCAGGTTTTCTAAGTTTTCAAGCCCCACAAATTTAGTGGTAGAAGTAAACAAGCCTGTTAACGCGTTAAAGATTAAATGGCCGATTTTATTATTGACCTTACCCTTAATTGTGTCTTGCTCTGACCAAAAACTGTTAACCAAGCTTTTACGTTCTTTTAATGATAGAACCGGATCGCCAAGTTCAACTTTTGCATTCCAGTCTTCCCGGCTTACAGCTGCTTTAATATTTTCGATTACTTTTTCACGATTGTCGCCAATAATCATAAACTGACTGAACCCCGCTTCTTAACCTGCGCCCAGCTATTAGGGTCGTTGACTACCTTATCTTCTTTTGCAAGCATATGATTGAGCTTGCCACGGTCTTGTTCACGTTGCTCATCAGTATAGTTTTCAAGTTCTGCCTTTAATTCAGGGTAGAACTTGGTCTCCTTAGCACTAGCCCAGAAGTACTTTTCATATTGGATTGCAGTAAAATGCCACGGCTTAAAGAACAAGTTGTAATGAATTAAGCTTGGTGATGCAAGTGGCTCGGTATTTTCGTTGGGCATTGCATCCCATTTAGGATCGAGGTGCAAAATGCGCTTGTCACCAATTTCATTTAAATAGTCTTGGTCGGGCGCAATACAGTCGAAATGATAAGTTTCCAGCAAATCCATAAAGTGATCAATGAACTTTTCGTCGCGGAATGCTTTGCAGTTTAATACTAGCATACCGGAATTGATATACTTTTTAGGCTCTAAGGCTAAAACATCTTTGATATATGCCAGCATCTCAGGGACAAACTGAATTGATGAATCCGTGCATGCACCAAATAAGTGATTGCCAAGTTCGGTTTCGTATAGTTTGCCAATGTCATCATTAATAATGGTATCGCTGTCAATATAAATTGCTTTATCATATTGCGGGAAAAGGTCAGGAATGAATAGACGGTAGAAAATAGACATTGTAAAGAAGTCTGCCCGTAAATAGTTTTCCTGCCGGTTTTCAATCGGTGCAACAATTTCATCATTTATTTTAAAGAATTTAACGTGAACATTGTCGGAGCCCAAGTCGACTAAATCTTGCTTGTGCTCGTCTGCCAGATCCTGACTTAAAAAGTAAACGGTGTAGTCTTTACTTGGATCAGCATGCTTAACTAATGAATTTAATGAAACAGCTGCATATTTAGTAAAATCATCACTAATAGCATAAAAAATAGGAATAGTCATAGTATATATATCTCCAAATTAAATATTAATTTTGAACTAAGTTATCTTTTAAATCAAGGTACTGCGTTAAGATATCATCGTATTCGTGCAATTTCAAAATCTCATGAACACGCTCAACTTGCCATGGCTTGACGGTCAAAGTATGAAAGATTGGCCAAAAACGAAAGCTGGTCGTAAAGTGCTGAATCACAGTATCAGATTGCAATTTGTACTGCTCATTGTAGCGGCGCGGTGCAATTTTCTTTTTAGTCGCAAAGTGATTGAGCGCCGATTGATCCGGCATTGGAACAGTTCGTGTTTGCAAAAGGTGCCTAATTTTAACAAATAAGTTAGTCTTTCTGATTTCTGGCAAATTTAGTAATAACACGCCTGAATTAACGTAGTCAAAGACCTTGTGCTCATGCAAATTATGGAAGAAAAATCGTCCCCAGTAATCAAGCACACCGACGAATTCTGTTTCCGTAAGATCTTGCTGGTAAAAATCAACTAGGTTGCGGCGGATAATCACATCAGCGTCAAGATACAAAATCTTATCTGGCAGCTGGGGAATCTGGTCGGCATAAAGCCGTAGCATTGCATAAGGCGTAAAGTGGGTACTCATATTGGCCACTAACGGTTCACGAACAAATAAGCCAGTACAATCCATTAATTTTAACGTACTTTTAGGATTTTGCTCAACCAAAAGCGATTTGAGGTAATCAGCCGCGTGTTTACTAAAGGGACTAAATTTCTTTTTAAAACTTTGGGTGTACATCGTTAGGATGTAAATATGGAGTTCTTCGGATCCGCTATTTTTAAGCAAAGAAAGAATAGCGATAAGAATGCCATTTTCAGCGTTTGAATCACCGCAAAAAAGAATATTCATTTTGAACTCCTTAAATTAAATTTTTTGGTAAGTGCAATATTCATAGTTACTGCAATTTGCACGTTTTTGCATTGCTGCAATAATTTGCTCGTGCAATTTTTCTTGTTGCTGCTTTTTACTAAGCTGGGTAGCGGGATAAAAAGGGCCATCAATAAAAACAGTTATTCGTGGTCGTTTACCCCATTTTGGCTTGGTATATGTTGTGGTCATGGTAAAACTAGGCGCATTCAATGCCACCGGAAAGTGCATACTGGTTTTAGGAAACGGCCGAATCTTAGTGTAATACGGCCAGACATGAGCTTCAGGATAAATGACGACCGTTTTGCCTGCCTTAATTACAGTTGAAACAGCCTTAATTAGTTTACCAGACTGTGCAAGATCGTTGCCGATGGGAAGACCAAAGTATGGTAATACCAATTTGCCTAAAATGGGGATGCCCCAGTTGGCTTGTGCCCCAATTGCATAATAATTTTGAGCAGGAATAATACTAAGTGGTAAAACAACATCACCAAAGGCTTGGGTGTGATTACCATAAATAAAGTATCCTTGATTACGTACTTTAGCTAACTTTTCTTTTCCAATTAAATGAACGTGCAAAATTAGGTGAATATAGACAAAACTAATTAAATGTCCCAGTGGGCGAACTATTTTTGCCCAGATCTTGCCACAGCGTGATGGGGGAAAAAGCGAATAATCGTCAGGCAACTGATAATCTTGTTGGTGACTATCTACTAAATCGTCAGTTAAGAGATGGTAATAGTATTGATGCTTGCCCATGAAACCCTTCTTTCAATAACAGTATTAGGTAATTTTATCATGAATTGCACAATAAGAAAAAGGTCGTCATATTTTTACACTTGAAAACAAAAAAAGCACACAATTAATGTGTGCTTTAAAATCATTAGCCGAAAATAGGCTTATTTGTTTGTTTAAAATAAACCAATCAGGCAGCCAATTGTAACAATTACGACCATGATAATAATTACTTTAGTGGCGGTTAACTGCTTACTTGAGACTAGCCACCAGCCTAAAATAACCATGGCTAAAGGAAGTAAACCAGGGAAAATGCCGTCAAGAACGGTCTGTAAAGGCTGAAATTTACCTCCTAAAGGAATTTTAGCAACAGTTTTTAAAACAATCGTGTTAGCTGCCAGTGCACCGACAACCATTACACCTAAGATATTGAATGCATCAGTAATTCTTTTCGAGTTTTCACCAACGATTGTATCAATTGCACCAACACCAAGGCGATAACCACTATGAAACGCAACGTAGGAAATGGTTGGCCCAATAATGCCATAGGCGATGATATAAAAGAGTGGTCCGACCGGGCTGCCGCCTTTGGCTAAGCTCATTGCGATTGATAGTAAAATCGGAACAATTATTCCTTGAATAAGCGAATCTCCAATGCCAGCCAGCGGGCCCATCAGAGTGGCCTTAATATTAACTGGCATTTCTTCGGAAACATCATTGCCTAAGGCAATCTGTTCTTCAAGCGAGGCAACGATCCCGTTAATGATTTGTCCGGTTTGCGGCTCAGTATTATAAAACATTGAGTGCCGCTCAAGTAACCGGCGCTTTTTAGCAGGATCATTTTGATAATATTTACGGGCAAAGGGTAAATAAGAGTAAGCCCAGGCATGCCCCTGCAGTTTTTCATAACTCATTGAGCTGAGGTGGGTAAAACCCCATCTGTACCAAATTTGATTAAGTTCATGCTTTGACAGCAATTTTTGCGGTTCTTGAGTATTTTTAGTAGCCATCCTTGTTCGTCCTTTCTTTAAAATAAGTCTTCATCTTCATAGGTATCATCCGTATCGACCGCCTCAGGCCCATTATCGGCTGAACTAGCAGCAGGCTGATTGTTTTTGGCTGTAGCAACATAATAAAGGTAAGCTACCAGCGCAGCAATAAATACAATGGCAATCATACTTAGTTTGGCAAAAGCCAGCAGTACGAAACCGGCAAAAAAGAAGATGAAATGTGCTTTATTTTTAATAACAATACTCATGAGCATTGCGATTCCTAAGGCTGGCAGGACACCGCCCAAAACTTGAATAATGTGCGTAACAATTGCTGGAATGCTATTGATCAGCCAATTAACTAAGCCTTTACCATAGAAAATTGCTAAAAAAACGGGAACAGCACGTAAGAGAAAAGTAGTAATTTGCGGATAAACTAAGTGGTTTAGCACAATCTGGCGGTCGTCATTGTTATGGGCCGCTTTTTCTGCGCGTGTGTTCCAAAACGAGTAAAGTGCCATTCGGCCATTATAGAAAATTAGACCGAAGGTTTGCCCGATGAAAATGGCCAATGTAACGGCGATTGCGGGATTTTTGGTAGTAGCCATGGCTAAGCCAATCCCACCGTAGGCTGCGTAGGTTATTTCACTATTAGTTGCGCCACCTGTTGACAAGTTGGCAATGAAGACAGCTTGGACGGCTAAGCCACATAGGATACCGTTTTTAACATCCCCAAAAGCGAGCCCAACTAGCAGTCCGGCTACCAGCGGTCGGCCGACGATGTAAAATCCACCTGACATGCCAAATAGCCAAGGCGATTCAATCGCACCAAGGTAACAAAAGATACCAGTCAGTAAAGCTGGAAAAAACAAATTATTCATAATTATTGCCTCCAAAGATAGTTAAGACATTGAATCAAATTTCTTTTTCATGGTTGACCAAGGCTTAATTTCATCATCTGGTAATAGCTGGAATTGGATTTCAATTCCGTGATTAGCAATATCCTCGAAGGCATCGTAATCAGCTTGGTCTAATGCGACTGTTCGCCCTAAAACCTTGGTTCCTGGTCGGGTATTCATGGGACCAACATTTAGTACTTTGCCAAAATCAATCCCCATGTCTGCAAGCTGCGCAAAAGTTTTAGGGGAATCACTAATTAAGAAAAATTTTTTCTTTGATGCAATTCCCTTGGCAATTTTATCCCCGGCTTCAGCTACGGTATAAATGCCAACCTTTAATTCGTTAGCCGCAGCCTTTAAAACTTTTCGGCGCAATTTATCATGTGCAATATTGTCGCCAACTACTAAAATACCATCGACAGGACGTGCTTTTGTCCATCTAGTCATTGTCTGGCCGTGAATAACGCGATCGTCAATTCGTACAACTGAAATACTCATTTTTATACTCCTTTTTCAAATAATCAGAATTCAAGTTCATCATCATCTGGTTCATCGTGTGCAACGTCAATTCCAGCTTTTCCGGCATTAAGGGCAATTGCTACAGCCTCATCTAAAGTCAATTGCTCAGTTAATTGCGGCACTAATTCAAGTAGCATAGGTAAATTCAAACCACTGACTACCCGAATGGTTTGCGGTCGCATTAAGTAAAGTTTAAAAGCCTCGTTATACGGTGTTCCGCCTTTCAGATCGGCTAAAATTAGGATGGGCTCTGTTCTTGGCTCTAATAATTTTTTTAGCCGCGTTTGAAACGAACCGATACCATCCTGATCTAGTTCGATAGTCATTAAATGACTAGATTTACCCGCAATAAATTCAAAGCTTGATTTGATACCACTTGCTAGGTGACCATGTGAAGTTAATAAGATTTGCACTGTTATCGCCTCTTTTTTGTAATTACATAATCTTTACAACCAACATTATATGTAATCGCTTTCCACAAGTCAATTAATATTTTTACACTGTTTTTTGTTATTGACAACGGTTTCAGTAATAGCTACAATTTAATTATGTAATGACAAAAAGGAGAAAAGAATTATGAAATATACGATTGATGATTTTGCCCAGCTGATTGATCATACGAATCTGCATGCTGATGCAACTGAAGCAGATATGAAAAAACTTTGTGATGAGGCTAAACAGTACCATTTTAAAATGGTTGCCATTAACCAGGTGCAAGCCAAATTTTGTTCCGCTCAACTTGCTGGAACGGATATCGATACTGGAGCCGCGATTAGTTTTCCGTTGGGCCAAACAACAATTACTTCTAAGGTGGCAGAAACTAAAGATGCATTGTCAAATGGGGCAAATGAAATTGATTATGTCGTAAATTTGACCCAGGTCAAAGCGCATAATTGGTCATATATTGAGGAAGAAATGACAAAGATGGTAGCAGCTTGCCACAACCAGCATGTTCCGTGCAAAGTAATTTTTGAAAATTGCTACTTGACCAAAGACGAGATTAAACAGCTGGCGCTGATTGCTAAAAAAGTCGAACCGGATTTTATCAAAACCTCAACTGGGTTTGGTACCTCAGGAGCTAAAGTCGAAGATGTTAAGTTGATGAAAGACACGGTTGGCACAAAAGTTAAGGTTAAGGCAGCTGGCGGAATTAGAAATACAGATGACTTTTTGGCAATGATTGCGGCTGGTGCGCAAAGAATTGGTACTAGTTCAGGCGTCAAAATTATTGCTGCATTAAAAAAGCGGTTTGCTGCGGATAATGTTACTGCAATTGATCTTTAAATTCGCTAGAAATGGCCGTAGCAAGATAAAAAAACTGCTTTAATACTGGCTTTTTTAATGTTATACTATTAATATAATGATATAAAATAAATAAAAAGAAAGCAGTGGGTTTAATTGGCTGAAACAGATCTTCCGAAATATCGCGTAATTGCTAACGATCTTTTAAACAAAATTCAGACTGGTGTTTATGCACAAAACACAATCATTCCGCCTGAAGTAGAATTAGCAAGCACTTACCAAGTAAGTCGGCCGACCGTTCGCCAAGCAATTTCACTTTTAGTTAATCAAGGATACTTGGAACGACGCCGTAAGCGTGGGACTTTAGTAAAAAAAGTGAAAATTGAACAGGAATTTACGCACCTGATTGAAAGCTACAGTGAGGAAATGAGTTCTAAGGGGATTTACCCTAAAACGAACTTACTTTATTTTGGCGAAGAAAAAGCTAATCCAGAAGTGAGTAAAAACTTACAACTCGAAGTGCAAGAACCGGTTTTTAAGATGGTCCGCTTGCGCTATGCCAATGAGCAACCAACTGTTTTAGTGACAACTTATGTACCTAAAAAAAGGGTGCCCAAGTTAGCCGACTACGATTTTTCCACGGCTTCTTTATATAGCACGTTGGAGAAGTATCAGTTAAAGGTGACGCATGTCATTAGAAAACTAGAGGTGATGGAAGCAGACGAGACGACTGCCAATCTCTTAAATATTGCGGCTAATAAACCGATTTTTTACTTTCATACTCAAGGACTAACTTCTGATGAGCAGCCGATTGAGTATTCAATCGCTGAATATCGTGGTGATATCAATTCTTTTGTGATTGATGTTCAGCGCTAACAGCCATGTTTACTATTAATTTGCAGAAACCCCCATGATTAGGACGACTAATTATGGGGTTTTTGGGTACCAGAATAATCTGAAAGATGGGCAACTAAAAAACTGATTTACGCGGAATCGCGGAAATCAGTTCGCAGTTGAAATTCATTAAATTTATTATGTCAGGTCAATTGCTCTGTCATTTGACAATAATTGAACCTGCAAGTGCTTTGGCTACTAAACTATTTGGTCCAGAAGATTTACGATAAAAATGATGATGATGGTTTTCTTGATGGTACTTAATTAGACCAACACTGGTTTTAAGGTCATAACTTGTAGTGTCGCTTTTGCTTTCGATTATGGTTAATGATCCTGCTGCAAGTATAAAGCTGCTTTGTCCCTGCAGCTGCTTGATATTAGCTGAACCAGCAGCGAGATCAGCCTTCAAATTCATCTTGCAGTTCAGAAGTTTAAGGCTGCCGGCAGAAAGATTAATTTTAGCTGCGCCGTGAACAATTAAGTCAGTTAATTTAGCCGAACCCGCAAGCAATTCTATGTCTAAATTCTGCATGGTTAGATGAAGTAACGTGACATCGCCTGCATAAGCCTTAATTTTTGTTTGTAAAAGCTCACAATCTAGCGGCAATGTAATATTGATGAGTGCCTGTTTAGTATAAATTAGATTTTTTTTAGCCCGGGGCTTTTTCTCCCGAATTAGCAGCTTTTTTCCCACCACAGTAATGTTTACATTTTCGTTAGCCTGACTAGAAATAATAGCCTGATAATTTTTACCACCCTGAATATTAATGGTAAAAGTGTATGTTTCAGCATCTATTTCAGTAAACTGCGGTAAATCAATTTGACGTGAATTTAAGTTTGCACTGTTGTTTTCTTGTTCAGCGAAAATATGTTTAAAAAAGTTTCCCATAATTAACCTCTTGTTGTGACTAGTTTTTTTGTGATGAAGTTTTGCTATTTCTTAGTTTTTACTGATGTCTTAATTAAAATACTTTAAAAAACTAATGCAATTCTTTTTGCATAACTGGCAGTAAAAATTGTTTAAGCGGTTAAATTTGGCAAATAAAACTGATTGCGTAGGAATTGCTGCATGGAACTACTTCATGCTTTTATTTGAAAAAGCTTTTGACATGGTAGAAGCTTCTTTAAAAGGGTACTAATAACTTAGATGAAATCACACGTAATAAGATATTTTGTGCTTTTAGCAATTTTGAATTAATATTATCTGATTCACTGCTTCTGCAAAATTTGCTGCTAGCAATTGATTTTGATGAAGATTTAAAAACGCTAATCAAAATGGTGGATTTGCATCTAGCTGAGAATATATTAAGTGATTCATATGATATAATTGAGATGGTTCTATAGAGATTCACCAAAACTGTAATTTGAAAACAGTTCCTGTCTTTTGCAATGTTATAAATTATTTGAATAATCAGAATTAGCGCAAATTGCAAAGCGAATGAGGTTAATGGTTGTCCTAATTGAATTCACATCTTCGGATTTTTTGGTTGTTTCTGGGGATGCCTATTTTTATAGCGTTAATGAAGGTTTAGTCGACTGGTATTAACTGCTACATTAAAATTTGATGATAAAACATCGGTTTTAGATGGTTGTTAAATCAGTGATGACTAGAACAACCCCTAGAAAGAACCAAAACAATCTTTAGTTTTAGATGGTTGTTAAATCAGTGATGACTAGAACAGTGAATATATGTATTTTGACATTATTGTAGTTTTAGATGGTTGTTAAATCAGTGATGACTAGAACTTAAAAGATATGTATAAAGCCCTAGCTGAGGTTTTAGATGGTTGTTAAATCAGTGATGACTAGAACAAATCGCAAGAAATTAATATCAAAAATTATGTTTTAGATGGTTGTTAAATCAGTGATGACTAGAACTGAATTGGTCCGTGTACAGTCCTAATGGTGGTTTTAGATGGTTGTTAAATCAGTGATGACTAGAACTATTAATTTAAATGAGGGGCTATTTAATTCGTTTTAGATGGTTGTTAAATCAGTGATGACTAGAACGACACATTTGTTTGTATCTTGATAGGTCAAGTTTTAGATGGTTGTTAAATCAGTGATGACTAGAACATTACGATAAAGCCTGGAGATACTCTTTGGGTTTTAGATGGTTGTTAAATCAGTGATGACTAGAACATCAAAGTCAAGTCGCTAGACCACTCATTTGTTTTAGATGGTTGTTAAATCAGTGATGACTAGAACATTTATTACCTCCGTTTGAACCATCATCAAGTTTTAGATGGTTGTTAAATCAGTGATGACTAGAACAAAAGCACTATGCGACCATTTGATATATGTGTTTTAGATGGTTGTTAAATCAGTGATGACTAGAACATCGCCCTTATCAAAATAGTATCTCATATCGTTTTAGATGGTTGTTAAATCAGTGATGACTAGAACGGCAATTGGAAAGCTTTATGGAACACTAAGGTTTTAGATGGTTGTTAAATCAGTGATGACTAGAACAGATTCTTTTGTTCCCTAGTTAATCCCGAAGTTTTAGATGGTTGTTAAATCAGTGATGACTAGAACCATGTCCAACGTGCAACATTGTCTTGATAAGTTTTAGATGGTTGTTAAATCAGTGATGACTAGAACCTGTCTTTTTTTGAATTACATAATAAGATAGTTTTAGATGGTTGTTAAATCAGTGATGACTAGAACGACGTATTACTTGATTATCTTGAGTCTGAAGTTTTAGATGGTTGTTAAATCAGTGATGACTAGAACACTGGTATTATGGTGCCTTGGGGAACATACGTTTTAGATGGTTGTTAAATCAGTGATGACTAGAACTCAATGTATTAGAAAGTGAGGCGAATCATGGTTTTAGATGGTTGTTAAATCAGTGATGACTAGAACTCTCTCACCTCCTTACATATTATATGATACGTTTTAGATGGTTGTTAAATCAGTGATGACTAGAACTTGCTTGACGCTATTTGTGCTTTTGCTCGAGTTTTAGATGGTTGTTAAATCAGTGATGACTAGAACTTATTTCAGGCGGATCAAATGTTACAGGTTGTTTTAGATGGTTGTTAAATCAGTGATGACTAGAACAAAAATAGCCTTCTTATTAAGGCTCGATATGTTTTAGATGGTTGTTAAATCAGTGATGACTAGAACATACAGAAACTATTTGTATTCCAGACAGCTGTTTTAGATGGTTGTTAAATCAGTGATGACTAGAACCAGTAATATTAAAAACGGCTATTTCTGGGTGTTTTAGATGGTTGTTAAATCAGTGATGACTAGAACAAATGGTACGAAGTTGGTGTTAATGAGTGGGTTTTAGATGGTTGTTAAATCAGTGATGACTAGAACTAACATGGATAGTTTCGTCCTGGATAACATGTTTTAGATGGTTGTTAAATCAGTGATGACTAGAACGCAGAAGAGCAATTAGCAGATTTAAAAGACGTTTTAGATGGTTGTTAAATCAGTGATGACTAGAACACGGGATGCAATTGTTGAGGCTAAAAGTTCGTTTTAGATGGTTGTTAAATCAGTGATGACTAGAATAAAGTGGTTGTAATAAAATTTGATTTAAGTTAACTATAGTATCAAACTTAAGCAGCTAGCTTTTTATGTCAATTATGGACGTAAATTTTGAAAAATAGCGAATTCACACTCTTTAGTAGCAATTCAATGGAGTGTTTAACCCAATGCTTTTCATTACCTGCTTAATTATTTAGTTAATTTTGCCAATTTTATCCAAAACAAAAGTCCTACTAAATAAAGGTTTATTTAATAGGACTTTTTAATTTTTAAGATTTTTGCTTGTTAATTAAGTTCCTAGCCAAAAGGTGTTAGCTTGTCAGATGATTTGAACCTAGTTGATTTCGATATCACCGCTTTTACTGATTATTTTGAGTAAAGGAGTGCCGTGATAGATTTTCTTATAATGCTTACGCTGCTCACGACCCTTAACTTCGATATCACTGTCGGAAGTAGTTGATAAATCATAACTGATATTAGTCATCTGATATGATTCAAAATCACCGTCGTTTAATTTAAAGGTACTATTTCCAAGGAGTTTTGAATTCTTAATTTCAATATCGCTGTCATTTAACGAGGCAGTGGTCTTAATTTGGCTACTATTAATTTCCACATCACCAACATCTAAGTATAGATTGCTGTTTGCTATTCTTGAATTAGCAATCTTTAAATCTCCTGGGCCTATGTGTAAATCAGCGGTTTTGGCTTTAACCTTAGCTAAATTAAAATCACCGTTGTTAACCCTTAAATCAAGGCTAGCGACATTTAAATTACTCAACGCAAAATTGCCATCAGCACATGTACCAGTAATTGACTTAACCGCGTTTGCGTTTGGGACGGTAATTGCGACTTCGTAGTTGCCATCATTTTTCTCTTGGGTGTCGTGATCTTCAACAGTTAAGATACCGCTTTTTACACCAGTATTAATCGTCTTAATATTTTTGCCGCTAACTTTTACTTGAAAGCTGTTGCCTAATGAAATACGGATGTCTGGTCTACCAGCCTTAAGCTTGATTTTATCAAAGCTTGCCACATTATAAGTTTGACTTTCATGAAATTGTCGTGATGAATCGTCATCATCGTCGTCGTCATCATCTTCATCATCGTAATCTTCGTCGTCATCGTCATAGTCATCATCATCGTCGTCTTTATGTTGGGTTTTGTGCTGCCAATTAAGAGTATTGAAAATGCCTGTGTGTGTGCGTGCAATATTTTGATCACCGTGATTGAGCTTACCGATGAATAATAAAATAAAGCCAATAATTAGGATCGCGCCACTTATTTGAAAAAACTTTTTCACGATTAATTCTCCTTCTTCTGGTTAGAATTGGTTTGATAATAATTTTTCTTGAAGAACTTTTTCCCCATAAATTGCATCAGTTTGGCACATTCCGCAATCAAAAAGTTGATTACTTTGGCAATAAACGGCGAGATGAGAAGAAAACCCCCAAGGCAAATAAGGACAATCCCCAGATAATAGCAGCCAGTTGCCCAGTTGCTGGTAAATAAGAGAGCGATTGACTTAAGAAAAGTAAAGCCACCGACAATGAATAGGCTTAATAAAACCGTAATAAAGGCAACAAAGATGGCCGCACAAATGGCAATGAACACAAACAAGAACAAAAAGATGGCCAAAATTAGTGGGATTCCAATCGGGGCAGCGCATAGACCAAGCAGAATATACCAAATAGCCTTTAAATTTGACCGTGGAGCCTTGGCTTTAATTGGGGAAGTATTATTATTAGTCGAATAATCAGCTAAAATTTTAATTGCTAATTGTTTAGGAGTTCCAAATTCCTGCTCAATAGTTGACCGTCTAACAAAATCGCCATCAAGTAAGTATTCGCGGTAAAACTCAAGAATATCTTGACTTTCTTTTTCTGGCAAATCAGTTAGATTTTGTTCTAACTCAAAGATATAGTCATCAATTACTTTAGTCATTTTCTTCTCCCAACACTTGATCTACTTTATTGTTAAAGTCCTGCCACTCATCTTGAATGGTTGCCAATAGTGCTAGACCGTCTTCAGTAATGTGGTAATAGCGCCGGTTACGGCCCTGAAATGGTTCATCGTGAGTGGTTAAATAATTATTTTTCTTCAATCGGCGCAAAACCGGATAGATTGTCGATTCGGAGATGTCAAAAACCTTTTGCACGTTTTGCGTTAATGCATATCCGTATAAATCTTCGTGCTTTAGAAAAGCTAAAACCGCTCCGTCCAATAACCGAGTGGGTATTTGAATAGCCATGACTCCCCTCCCCTAATATTATATGTTATATAGCATTCTAAGTTAGAATCTTTAAATTGACAAGATTAAATTACTTTTAACGAAAAAAACAGGGCATCAAAGCTCTGCTTTTCTGAAACTTTTGTGACAAAAAGATTGAATTCATGCCATGATGATGTCACCATTTTTGGCAATAATGCGCAAGGAGTCCTTTTCCTTACTCTTACTGTTAAAGCGACTGCCGATACTAGAACCGCGGTAAGTAATATTGCCCTTTTTGGTCGTTATTTTTAAATTTAGGTCATGATTCAATTGCTTTAACCGTAATGCACCATCTAAAACTTGGATGAAGTTTCCATCAATCAGCTGGCTTTGAATAATTCGCAAATTACCATCTTTAGCAGTAATTTTAAGATTAAGATGGCATTGCTTAATGTTAATATTCCCATCCTTTAATTGTAGCTCTAGTTGACTGCAAATACTACGTTTGAAATCAAAATTACCATTCCGGGTTTGTAAAACAAAACTGGTAATTTGCGATTGAGTGATGATAGTGTTGCCATCTTTTGAAGAAACAATTAATTCTTGAGCTATTGTTAAATTGTTAAAAAATAGTTTTCCATCCTGTTTTTGTAGTGAACAATTTTGCAGGTGTAGATTTTGCAAAATAATGCTGCCATCTTGGTTACTACCACTAATTGAAGTAAGTGAATCAGGAAAGGGAACGGTAACTTCAACCGAGCAGCTAGGGAGGCGGCGGTTAATTATAATTCGCCGATTTTCAGGTCTGTTTTCCTTCTCCTTGATTAGCAGCACATGATTTTTAAGTTGAATCTCAATTGCACAATTGCTATAATCAGCCACATTAATTTTAAACTGTTGGCCCGGATGAATAAATATTTTACTATTCCGGACTTTGAGCCTAATTATTGAGAACTCACCGGGTTGCATTGTCCTTTTTTGCAGTGGGGTCTTTTTAGCGTGAAAATTTAAGAAATAGCCATCACTTGTTTTTTTCTCGTCAGTCGGTGGTGCTGTTATTTGGGTAATCTGCTTATAATCAGCCTTGATTTTTTTGGCAAGGGCGGCGGGAGTACCAAGCTCCATTAAAATCTCTTCTTTGCTTTGGCAATCGCCATTTCTTAAAAATGCACGATAAAAATTGAGTGCATCCTCTTTTTGGGCTGCAGATAACGCATTTAATTGGGTAGCTAGACTAGCAATGTAGTCATCGATTATTTGAGTCATCTTTTTCTCCTATTCTAAAAATTTGAAGTCACCACTTTTAATAGGGAAATTTCTCAACTATATATAAGTATACGCCATTATTTATTAAATATTTATGAATAATCCTTTTTGCCTAAATTATTTAACTAGTTATGCCATAAAAACTGGTCGATCTTCTCAGCGACCGTTCTATTTTCGTGTAATTTGCTATGCTGACCACCGGGGCCCTTAATTTCAATTTCATGATAGCTAGCGGCTTTTGTTTCTACTAAGTAGCGTAAAGAACGGGCAGAGGTGACGCTAACCGCATCATCTGAATTTGTGCCATCTTCTTTATTGCCAAAAATGTTTAAAATGTCTACTCCTCTTGGATAGTCCTTGCGGTGCTCTAATAAGTATTGGTAGGTGGAAGAAGAATATTTCGGCTTGCCCTTTTTTTCAAGGCGATTGCGATTAGGCTGGTCATCCATGCCAATAATCCCGTTAAAAGGTGCGCCTAAATTAACTTGCTTTTTGAGTTTCGGCAACGCATTATTTTGCCCATACTTTATTTGATAAAACAAAAACGTTAAATTGCCCATTGAATGGGCAACAGTATTATAGCGACTGATGTGATATTTACGCTTAAGCAGTAAGAACAAATTATGAATCCATTCACGGGTTACAAAGTAGTCATTGTTGGTATTATTTTTTAACACAACTTGAATTAGTGGCCTTTTAGTATTCTTGGGCCAGGAACCAGAGAGCTTAACTTGGCCACTTCGTGAAATTGTGGCTGTCAAAACTCGATGCGCATTGTCATGCTCCTCAGCGTAAGTAATCATGCTGTTAGTTGACCTTGCGCCTGCACCATAACCATGTAAATAGATTGTTGGAATGGTGTCTTGGTGTGCGGCAGCTTTTTGTTGGTTTTGCGTTATTGCTGTAGAAGATGACACGGCATACTTTTGTTGCTTTTGGCGCCAAGAAAATAAGCCTATGCCGATTAATAGCAATAATAATATTCCAAATAGCCAGCGAGAAGTTTTTTTACCCATAATTAATTTGCTTCCTTTTGCCGAGATTAGTTACTATCAATATAAAAGTGAATGGCAGAATAAGCAACTCATAGTGCTTCTAGATTGATAATAAGTTGGCAATGAAAGGCGTAAGTTGTAAAATCAAAAAACGAAAAGAGGGAAAGTGATGGTTGAGCCGATTTTTATTGCTATTAGGGGTAATTCGGGTATTGGAAAGACAACTTTAGCAAAAAAACTACAAGAATATTTCACTTGTGAGCAGTGTCTGCTTTTGCAGGAAGATATTTTAAGACGTGAGATTTTACATGTAAAAGAGCGGCCTGATAGTCCCACACGTGAGCTGCGTAATTTCATGGTTAACTTGGGGTTACAAAATTACCAGGTGACAATTTTAGAGGGAATTTTGCCTAAGCAGATTTATGGTGGCATGTTAAAAGAGTTTTATCAGCGATTTGGTAAAAATGCTTATTTCTACTGTCTCGATGTTCCCTTTGAACAGACAGTCCAAAACAACCGCCAAAAAGACAATCCATTTGCGCAAACAACTTTGAAAAAGTGGTGGTTAGAAAATGATTTTCTTACCGGCATTGAGTGTAAGATTACGAGCACTTCACTAAAGCAGTGCGTCAAAGAAGCGGTGACTAATATTAAGTAGACAAATTGAAAAGCGCTTTCAAAAAAAGGCAATAAAAAAGGCACCGACTTCTTGCAGTGCCATTTTCATTATGGTGGGTGGCCAGGGGCTCGAACCCTGGACCCACGGATTAAGAGTCCGTTGCTCTGCCAACTGAGCTAGCCACCCGTTTCTGTTGACCGTTAAATATAATATCAATTATTAAACCATTTGACAAGGTTTTTGTGCAAAATAATTAGCAGAATTTTGTTTTTTGTAGAAAAAGTTTTCACTTTGACTCAAAAATGGCCAAATAAAGAAAAATAAGCGGAGCCGACATGGCTAAATAATGGAAACTATTTTTTTAGATCTTTGGATAAAGAAGCAACAGATGTAAAAGTGACTTTAAGGAACTTATAAAAGCATTAAAACCATTTCAGTACTAGTCAGCTATTAAAAAATCGTCCGCATAATTATAGGTAGTAAATCAAAATTAGTGATTAATAATCATTAATACCCATACTGGCAGTGAATTGATTGACATTCAAATAGAACGTGATAAAATATTCGCACTTGTTGAGACAAAAAACAGCAATAGATTAATCTATTGCTGCCTTTCATAAAATAATGGGTGGCCAGGGGCTCGAACCCTGGACCCACGGATTAAGAGTCCGTTGCTCTGCCAACTGAGCTAGCCACCCAAACTTGCTGAACTAACGATCAACGAGAACTATTATGCTATTATTTCAAGCAAAAAGCAAGGTTTTTTATTAAATTTTCGTGACTTTTTTGGCTAATGTTGCAAAAAACAGTATAATGTTAAGCAAAGGGGGCTTTCGATGCCAAAGAGAATTCTCGTAGTCGATGACGAAAAACCGATTTCAGATATAATTAAATTTAACCTGACTAAGGAAGGCTTCGACGTCGACACTGCCTATGATGGCGAAGAAGCCATCAAAAAAGTTGATGAATATAATCCCGATTTGATGATTTTGGACTTGATGTTGCCAAAAAAGGACGGCTTGGATGTTGCCCGTGAAGTGCGGCAGACACATGATATGCCGATTATTATGGTAACTGCCAAAGATACAGAAATTGATAAAGTATTGGGTCTTGAAATGGGGGCCGATGACTATGTTACTAAACCTTTCTCCAACCGTGAATTGGTTGCCAGGGTTAAGGCTAATTTGCGTCGGCGCAGCATAGTTAAAAAGGTTGAAAGTAGTAACGAGGATACTTCAACTAAAAATATTGCCATTGGCAATTTGGTAATTATGCCTGACGCGTACATTGTAGAAAAAGAAGGCAAAAAAATCGAGTTGACTCACCGTGAATTTGAGTTACTCTATTATCTGGCTCAACATATGGATCAAGTAATGACCCGGGAGCACTTACTGCAGACAGTTTGGGGATATGACTACTTCGGTGATGTCCGGACTGTTGACGTAACGGTTCACCGTTTACGTGAAAAAATTGAGGACAATCCAATTCAGCCGCAGATTTTAGTGACTCGCCGTGGCGTTGGCTATTATGTAAAGCAGCCTACTGAAGAATAATGAAGAAAGCCCGCAGAACTAACACGATGCGAGCTTTCTTTTTATATTGATTTGATTAAAAAGATGAAGAAACTAAAAAATAAGTTTAAACATTTAACAATTTCGATTAATACGACTTTAGCCATTGTCTTTATGGCGATGATCATTGCCACAATTGAAGTAATTGGGGCTTATTTTACACGCCAATTAGAACAAAATAGTATTGAAAACTTTCAATCTTCAATTCAAGTGCTTCCTATTGTCAGCAACCAGTTGTCCGCACAGCTCTTAAAAGACGACCGGCATACAAACAGCAATTTAAACCGGATTGTTGGCGATTATAGCAATGGAATCGGCACAATTAGTGAAATTATTGTTGTTGATAATAAAGATATTATTCGGGCTGTGTCTAATCTAAATGATAAAAAGCGCATTGGACAGCGGGTCAATAATACGTTGGTCAAGCAGGTTACCTCAACGGGCAGGCAAGCAACTAAGGTAATTAATGACCACGGCGATTTTATGATTCAGGTAACACCGCTTACTGCCGGTAACGGTTCGGCTAATACTGTCGGCGCAATTTACGTTCGAGCGTCAATGCAGGGCGTTTTTAATGACCTACGCAACATTTCATTAATGTTTTTGGTCACTTCTTTGATTGCCGCTGTGATGGGTGCCATCTTGTCTTTAGTCGTGTCGCATGCGATTACTAAACCAATTGAAGAGATGCAGAGCCAAGCACTAAATATTGCTGACGGTGATTATTCTAGTCAGGTAAAAATATATTCTAATGATGAATTAGGACAATTGGGGCAAGCTTTTAATACATTGTCTGTCAGAATCGAGCGCTCACAAGAAGAGTCTGAAAGTGAACAGCGAAGGCTGGATAGCGTTTTGTCTCACATGAGTGACGGGGTTTTAGCGACTGATCGACACGGTAATGTTAATGTTGTTAACCAAATGGCACTTAGTTTTCTGAATACCACCGAGGACCAAATTATTAATAAGCCAATCGCCTCCGTTCTGGGCTTAGATGAAACCTCGCAGGATTTAATAGCCAGTCAAAAAGGTATTGTATTAACTGTTAATCAGGGCACACGCGATGAAGTGATTTTACATGCTAGTTTTTCACTGATTAAAAGAGTGACGGGCTTTGTTTCTGGTAGTGTTTGTGTTTTACACGATATTACTGAGCAGCAAAAGAATGAAAATTCCCAAAAGCAATTCGTATCCAATGTTTCGCATGAATTGCGTACGCCGCTTACGAGCCTGCACGCCTATATTGAAACCCTGAATGAGGGAGCATGGAAGGATCCTAAGATTGCGCCGCAGTTCTTACAGGTTACCCAAGAAGAAACTGAGCGAATGATCCGGATGATTAATGAACTTTTGAGCTTGTCTCGCATGGATCGTGGGGTATCAAAAGTAGACGTTGAATGGGTCAACTTTAATGACTTCGTGTCTCATATTCTTGATCGCTTTGACATGATTGTAAAAACAGACACTAAAGAAGGCAAAAAGAAATATACCATAAAGCGAAATCTAAGCTCGCAGGCATTATGGGTTGAAATAGATACCGATAAGTTTGCCCAAGTTATTGATAATATTATGAATAATGCAATCAAGTATTCGCCTGATGGTGGTGTGATTACGATTAAATTGCGCCAAGAACGGCAACAGATCATTTTAAGCATTGCTGATCAAGGCTTGGGGATTCCGCGGGAAGATCTTTCTAAAATCTTTGATCGTTTTTACCGGGTTGACAAGGCGCGTTCCCGTGAACAAGGTGGTACTGGCTTAGGGTTAGCCATTGCAAAAGAAATTGTGGAAGAACACCATGGTAAGATTTGGGCTAATAGTAGCGAAGGCAAAGGTTCCACCTTCTATATTGCTTTACCATATGAACCGATGAGTGAAGGGGATGATTGGGATGAAGTCTAGGTTTAAGTTTAGCGAAATATTATTAACAGCCGGTACTTTTATCGTTTTCGCCCTTTCAATCGTCTTGTGGATTTTTATTATGACTAATGATCAATATTTTAGTCGAATTGATCAAACTAATAATGTTAGTCAAAATTCACGCAGTCGTCGAAGCCGGATCATCTATAATCTTTATTTGCCGACCAGTGCTTACGGCTTTAAAAATGGGCAGCCATACCGCTTATATGATGCCAAAAAGAACTTACCACTCGAATATATTAAAGACCTAAAAAAAGTAAAATATAAAAACATTAGAGAAGTTAGCTCCAGTCAAAAAGAATATGAAGCGATGCTCAATGACCCTAAGTATTTGCAATTGACTTTTCCTAATGAAGTCAGTGTGAATTTGTTTACGAAGAAAAATTTAAAAAGTACGGATCAAACGTTCCGGCGCTCATTTATCTCGCCAAATAATGATGTCTTATACCTTGGCAATGATAAAACGACAACGATCTATCGCGTTGAAATAGCTAATGCTAACTTTAATCGCTTGCGTGAATATGCCGCTAAGTCACGAGCTAAAAAACCGGTTAAATTTGTGCGGATGAAAAATAGTTACGAAACTTTTTATGATCAACCTGAAAACTGGCGGGTTTATAGTTACTTGACCAATACCCAGACTGATTCTTATTTTGTTTCGCGCTTATTAGGTACAGCAAATGTTACCTCAAGCAATAATAAAAAAGGGTGGACCACGTATTCACTCAATTATTACACCAAATTGCGGGTACCCGATGCTAAAGCCGGCCGACATGACATGCTTTATACCCGTTATGAAAAGCAGAAAAATTTAAGTGAAAATGACCGCTTGATTAATAGTGTTGAGTATGTGCACAAATTAGGTCTAAGTGAGCAGGACTTGCGTTATTTTGATACAACCAAGGACAAGCTAAGCTATAGCAATTACATTGAAGGCATGCCTGTTTTCATGGGAAAACACAGCCCTCAGGTCAGCACAAAATTGACGCAAGATACCGAAGAAGTTGCCTTTAGCAATTTAGAACTGCAAATTCCCATTCCATATGATGGGCAAACGCGGACACTGCCTGCTACTGGCACGGTGATCCAGCGTCTGGTTAATGCCGGTTTAAAAAAGACGGAAATTCAACGAATAATTGTGGCATATCGAATTGAAAAAGATCATAGTCATGATAGCTTGGTCAACTTGATTCCAACATATTACATTAAAGCCTACGACCAGTGGAAGAGTGCGCAAGAATGGGAAAAGCAAGATTTTAATAAGCTAGCGGTGAAAAGTCAGGGAGAAGGTAAGTAATTATGGATAGAAAAAGAATTGAATGGCTATTTTTCGTTGTTTTCCTATTAATTGACCTTTACCTGGGAATCGAAATCTGGCGCTCACCGATTAGTCTAAGTTCGACTGCAGGAACGACTTCTACCAGTATTAGAGCGGAAATGCGGGCAGATGGAATTGACCTTCCCCTGCATTTGTCACATAAGCAGCAGTCAGGCTATTATTTAGCAGCAAAAAATCGGGACTATCTTTCCCGCAAAACTGATGGCTTAACGCAAGTGACAACCCATTATTCAAAAGCGGACAATTCTTTAACGGGTACGCCTAAGGCTGTAATACTACTCAATGGTAATCGGAAAAAAATCTTGCAGCAGCTAGAAGATTTTAAAAATGACCCGGAAAATGTTCCTTATGGGAAAAAGTTTGTGTACGACCAAAGTATGTCGGGGGATGATACATACTGCTATGTGCAAAAGACGTCTTATGGTCAAATTTATGATGGTGATGCACAATTGACAATTAATGTGCATAATAATCAGATTACTAATTACACGCTTTCTTACATGGGACCGATTAGTTCTGTGCGTGAATCGCAACTAATTATTAGCCCATGGCATGCCGTGAAGGCCATGTATACTGACCGTGAAATCAGTAATAACTCGCGGGTAATTCAAGTAAAATTGGGCTATTCTAAATTGACTGAAGTACGTGGCAGCACCATAATGCTTCCTACCTGGTTGATTTTAGTCGAAAGCAAAGCAACCAAAAATATTACGGTTAAACGGGTTAATGCTTTTACAGCGCAAATTTTGCAAAGTAGCTCGTATAATGTCCAGAAAAATTAGAAAGGGAAAATTGGTGTGCGGGTTTCTGTTTTAGCTAGTGGATCGACTGGTAATACCAGTTTGATTGAAACTGGCCAGCATAAAATCTTGATGGATGCTGGCTTATCTGGTAAGAAAATCAAAACGTTATTAGGAGAAGTAGGAGTTGATATTAACGACATTGATATGGCCTTTTTAAGCCACGATCATTCTGATCATAGTAAAGGACTTGGGGTATTAATGCGCCGCTATCCGAAAATTGCGGCATTTGCCAACAGTGGAACATGGGAATATTTAAGTGAGTCGCACAAAATTGGTCAGATTCCCGTCCAGCAAATGAATATTATTGAACCCGGACAAACGAAGACTTTTGGTGATCTTGACGTGACTGCTTTTGCCACTAGCCATGATGCTGCCGAACCGCAGTATTACGTCTTTTCTAGTGCTGGCAAAAGGATGGCCTTTTTGACGGATACAGGTTATGTATCGCAAAAAGTCAAAGCGGTAATTGAAGATGCCGATGCTTATATGATGGAATTTAATTATGATGATATGATGCTCCGTAATGGTCCGTATTCATGGTCTTTAAAACAGCGAATTTTGTCTGATGTCGGCCACTTATCCAATGAAGATGCGGGGCAAGCACTACTTGATGTGGTTTCTAATAAAACAAAACATATTTTTTTAGCACATCGCAGTCAGCACAATAATACAGCTAAGTTGGCCTACGATGCCGCTAAGCAAATCCTAGTCAATGGCGATGCTAATTTACCAAGTGATGTTAAAATTATGTTAACGGGTCCAGACGAGCCGACTAATTTAGAACAAATTTAAAAAAATAAGCACATTTTTTTCAGTATACTAAACAAAGATATGTAAAGGAGATTACAAATGGACAATCGAAATTCTGGACGCAAGCAAAATGGTCTGGTTAAAACTGCCATTGTTGGTGTTGTCGCAGGTTTAATTGGGGGCGGCGCTTCCTATGTTGCCCTGGATCAAATTAACAATGCAAATCTGAATAATAATGCACAGACGACTATTAGTTCTAATAGTGCAAAAACGTCGAAAAATAGTGCAAAAACTAGTGGTGTAATGACGCCGGCATATAATGACGTGAAGGGTGCTGTTGTTTCCGTTATCAATTTGAAACGGCAATCAAGCAGTAGCAGCAATTCGATCTTTGATATTTTCGGTGATGACAAAGATGATAATGCTAGAGGCAAGGGCCGGCTGCAAACATACAGCGAAGGCTCAGGTGTTATCTATATGAAGTCAAATAACAAGGGCTACATTGTTACTAATAATCACGTTGTTTCTGGCAGTGATAAAGTTCAGGTTATGTTGTCGAACGGTAAAACTGTGAACGCTAGAATTGTCGGAACCGATGCTACGACTGACTTAGCTGTTTTAGCAATTGATGGGCAATACGTAACGCAAACGGCTGAATTTGGCGATTCCAAGAGCTTACAAGCCGGGCAAACTGTTATTGCGGTTGGCTCACCATTAGGAAGCGAATATGCATCCACAGTCACCCAGGGGATTATTTCGGCACCAGCGCGTAGTATTACCTCTTCATCAGCCAACCAGCAAACAGTTATTCAGACTGATGCCGCAATTAATCCGGGTAATTCCGGTGGGGCACTGGTTAACTCTGCTGGTCAGGTCATTGGAATCAACTCGATGAAACTATCGCAATCAAGTGATGGGACTTCCGTTGAAGGAATGGGCTTTGCTATTCCATCTAATGAGGTTGTAAACATTGTTAACCAACTGGTAAAGAAGGGTAAAATTGTTCGGCCGCAGCTTGGAATCAAAGTAATTGCACTGCAAGGAATTCCTTCAAGCTACCGTAAACACCTCAATATTAAGTCCAACCTGAAGAGTGGCATTTACATTGCGGGTGTGAATAAAAATAGTGCGGCAGCTAATGCAGGAGTTAAAGTTGGCGATGTAATAATAAAAGTTGACAATAAGGTTATTACTGATGTTGCATCGTTACACACCATTTTGTATAATCATAAAATCGGTGATACGGTGACTTTAACGGTTAACCGCGGTGGAAAAGAAATTAATTTACATGCAAAACTTGAAGCAAATTAATCTTGATAATATTCATTAATTGAAGATAAAAAAGGCTATACTTGGCGATTTTAGCTACAAGTATGGCCTTTTTACTAATAAAAATAATGAGAAACATTAAATAGTTCGTCTTTTATTTCTGTCAAGAAAAAAAGACTTGCTTTTTCCTTGTTGATAACTGTGGAAAACTTTGTGGATTGTGCATAAAATGGGGTAAAGTGTTTTCGTTTCACTGTGGAAAACCTGTGACTTGTGTGTAAATATTAGTAAAAAGTTGATAATTCAAACAATTGTTCAATGCGTCAAATCAGTGTTTTACGGGTAAAGTTTGTGAATGTTAACTGTGAAAAGTGTACATGTGGGTAATTTCAGTGGGTTTTTTAAAAATATTTTTTACAAACACAAATTAGCCGTCTGTTTACAAAAATGACCACAAAATGTAGTTTTTGCTTGTGCACAACTGTGGAAAAACAAGGTGGAAACAATGAGAATTAGGGGATAAAATAGAAAACATGAATATCAAAATCGTCTGTGTAGGTAAGTTAAAAGAAAAATATTTTAAAGACGCGATTGCCGAGTATCAAAAGCGGCTCAGTCGTTTTGCTAAAGTTGAGTTAGTGCAAGTACCTGATGAAAAAGCACCAGAAAAACTTAGTGCTGCTGAACAAGAAAAGGTTAAAGAACTTGAAGGTCAGCGTATTCTTAATAAAATAAAGGACAAGGAATATGTTTATGTCACTGCAATTAAGGGCAAAGAAAGAACTAGTGAAGCATTTGCACAGGAATTAAAGGATTTGGCTACTTACGGCCACTCTGACGTAACTTTTGTCATTGGTGGCAGTCTTGGTACAAGCCAGGCTGTGAATAAGCGTGCGGATGAATTATTAAGCTTTGGAAAGCTAACAATGCCTCATCAACTAATGCGAGTGGTTCTAATTGAACAAATTTACCGCTGCTTTATGATTATTAGTGGCAGTCCATACCATAAATAAGACAAATTGGGGCCAAAAAGCTAATTTTTCAGGCTCGATAATTTGCCGAAAAAAGAAGTCAAAATTTAAATTAAGATAGGTTTTAGTATGAAAAGAGTCGGAATTCGTGAAGTCGCTCAGGAGGCTAATGTTTCTACTGCAACAGTATCCCAGGTCTTAAATAATCGGAGATATATTAGCCAAGAAACGCGGGATAAGGTGCAGGCAGCAATGAAAAAGCTGGAATATTATCCTAATAACTTAGCAAGAGCCGTAGATAAGAAAAGAATACATACGGTTGACCTAATTTTCCGTCAAATGTGCATCCCGTTTCATGCGGAATTGATTCAGGACATTGAATACTTACTGTCAAATCAGGGGTATAAAGTTTTATTGTGCAATCGTCTTAATAATCCGGAAAAAGAAATTGCTTGTACTAGCAATTGATCAAAATTTTGGAAAAATACGGCAACCGAGGTAAGCCACGGGAACTTGATGATTGAATTAAACAAATAATTCTTAAGCAAAAAGAGGACAGTTTTTCTGCGCCTCTTTTGTATTGTTTGTATCACATGAAAAAGTCTGTTTTAATGACAGTGATTAAGATATTCCGCTAGATTAGAAAGGAATTTGCAATGGCTGAAGCTGTTAAAGTTACCAATGAGCGCTATCGCCTCAAGTATCATGTTTCTACGCCGGGGGGATGGATGAACGACCCGAATGGCTTTTCGTTTTTTAAAGGCTATTACCACCTTTTTTACCAGTATTATCCCTATTCCGCACAAAAAGGGCCGATGCATTGGGGACATTATCGCAGTCGCGATTTAGTGCACTGGGAAGAGTTACCGATCGCCCTAGCACCAGATGACGAGCAAAATGTTTGTTTTTCAGGTAGTGCGATTGAGAAAGATGGTCGGCTGTATTTGATTTATACAGGGCACCAATATCATGACCTGAATGATCATACGCAGTTTACTGAAACGCAAAATATTGCATATAGCGATGATGGCATTAACTTTAAAAAAGATGCTCATAATCCAATCATTGCTGCTGCTCCAGCTGATAATACGCAGCATTTCCGTGATCCGAAGGTATGGCGTCAAGGCAAGTATTATTACATGATTTTAGGCAGTCAGGCGGCAAATGGCTTAGGACGGGCGTTAACTTACCGCTCTGAAAATTTATTTGACTGGGAATATTTGGGACCAATTGCTAACGCACAAACTAGTGCGCAAGAGGGCTTTATGTGGGAGTGCCCCGATTTATTTACACTAGGAGACCACGACATTTTATTGTGTTCGCCGCAAGGCATCGAATCCGATGGTTTACGCTTTTTAAACGAGTTTCAAACAGGCTATTTTAGTGGCAAAATGGATTATCAGCAGAACATATTTACTCACGGGGCGTTTACAGAATTAGACCATGGACATGATTTTTATGCAGTCCAAACAATGCTTGCCCCAGATCATCGGCGGATTTTAATTGGCTGGATGGATATGTGGAATGCCTACTTCCCGGAACAAGCCGACGGCTGGTCGGGTGCGCTGACAGTTCCGCGGGAATTAAGTTATGCTTCTGGTCATTTGTATATGAAGCCGATTACTGAATTAATGAGTTTGCGAACTGAAAAAATTATGGCTGAAGAGGGAGTGGTAACATCCCTTGAGGTCACGACGCCGGATCCGCAACATTGTGAACTGCTTTTTGAAGCCAATACGTCATCTTGGTCGGGTAATGAAATTAGTTTTACGCTTGAGAGCAAACAGCAAGATTTGGTTTCATTAACTTGGAATAAAAAAACTGGGCAAGTAACGGTTATCCGCGCTGATAAACCTGATGGGGATGATAAACGCTATGGTAATCTCCAGCCTAGCGCAAGCTTAAAACTGCATATCTTCATTGATACGAGTTCGATTGAGTTCTTCTTAAATGATGGTGAATTGGTCTTTTCAGAGCGTTATTATACCGAGAATCAACCGCAAATCTTCTTTAGCGCTGATAAAGGAATTAAGGCAAAAGTCGAAGGTTATACTTTGGCACAATAAACTCTAGCTAAAAAGAGCAGCAGTGGTGGTTAAAACATCACTGCCGCTCTTTTATTATTTTAATGTAAATAAGGCAACGTTAGTGGCTAATAAAAGACCGGCGGCCCATAACCAATCGCTGCGTTTGACGGGAACAGCCACGATGACCGAGCGCTTGGCATCTTCGCGAAAGCCGTGCGATTCCATTCCCTGTGCCAAGTTTTCGGCCGAGTTAAGCGCGACTAGGATAGCCTTAAAATAGAGACCGGGAGACCAAAAACTAAGATAAACGCCACGCATCATTGCCGCTGTGCGAATTTGTTTAACGGCAGTTTGCATGCGTGGAATAATGTTGAGTGCTGCTAGGACCCCGTATGCGAATTTGCTAGGTAAATGAAAATTCTGTTCAAATGAACGTGCCAATTCTTCGGCACTAGTTTTTTGGGCGACACAGCAGATTGTTAGCGTGTAAACGTAGATTCTGCTAGAAAGACTTAAAGCGTTGGTTAAATTAGGCTGAGGTGCAAACCAGTAGAGTGTGGCAAACACGGTAAAGGCCGCAATTAATGGTACGGTAAAAGTTAACAGGAGATTTTTAACTTTCATGTGGCAGTAAAGCAAATAGCACGTGCAAAAGCCGATAATCAGCACATTGGTAATTAGGCTGGTTTTAAAAGATATTTCAACCGAAATAATTAAAGCGACAATGAATTTAAAACTGGGATTCATAACAAGCCTCACTTGTCTACGTATGTTAATTGTTGCTGGTCAAATAAAAGGTGGTAATCGCACCAATCTGCCAAATTAGTTAGTTCATGGCTGATAATCAGAAGTGTCTGCCCCCTTTTTTCCTGGCTTTCGCGCAACAGACCCATTACTTTTTGTGCCGATTGGTGATCTAAACCGCTTAAGGGCTCATCAATTAATAAAACGTCTTGATCAGCAATTAGCATTAATAAAATTTGTAATTTCTTTTGTTGACCGCCCGAAAGTGAGTAGACGACTTGGTCTAGTGTCTGGTCAAGATCAAGGTCTTTCACCTCTTTCGCAATTTTTTGATCGGAATAAAAGTTGCTGGTGCGCATTTTTTTACTTAGGTTAAGTTCATCTTCAACGGAAACGTTAATAAATTGATCACTTGCACTTTGAAATATCTGCCCGACTTGACGCAAATATTTTCGCATGCGCAAGTTGCGAATTTCTTTTTGGCGGTAAGTCAAACTACCAGTGTATGTGAGCATCTTGGTTAGCGCATTGAAAAGCGATGTTTTCCCCACACCATTAGGGCCAGTAATTAAAGTGGCTTTGCCTGCCACAATCTTTAGGTGCTCCTGTTTTAACAGTAACCGGTTCTGCTTAATTAAGGTATTAGTAAGTTCAAAGCAGCTTGTTTCATTAGTTGGTAGGGCAAAAGAATAAAGCTCGTGGTGGTCATTTTGTCGAAGAAGCTGCTTTTTTTCGGCAGTGCTTAAGGCAGTAACCTGGTGACCGGTAAATTTAAACAAACAGTCACAAATACCCTCATAATCGGCTAGAACATGGTCGCTTAGAATAATTGTTTTTCCTAAATCACGAAGATGAGCCAACTTTTTAATTAAAAATTGGCGGGCAACAGGGTCGCAACTGGCAAAAGGCTCATCAAGCAGAAAAAGATCGACATCCATTGCAATTAAAACAGCAAGGGCTACTCGTTGTTGCTCACCGCCAGACATAGTATTGATTTTTTGATCAAGCAGCTGGTCGATCTGGGCAAAAGAAGTTGCTTTTTGCAATCGTTTTGAGTAGTGCTCACGGTCAATTTCCAGGTTTTCAAGTGCAAAAATGATCTCCTCACGCGGTGTTGCCATTGTGAATTGTTCGCCAGCATTTTGAAACATCATTGCACTCTTAAGCCCATTAAGATCGACAGTTCCACTAACTTTACCAGCATATTTAGGATAAAGGCCAGCTAAAATTTTTAATAGCGTCGATTTACCGCAACCTGTTGGCCCGATTAATAAGGAAAATTTGTCCGTCGGGATATTAAGATTAACATCTTGCAAAATAGGCTTTTTTTCATCATATGAAAAAGTAAGGTTTTTAGTTTTCAGCAATTTTTTAACCAATCTAAAAAAGTCGCCATGGCATAAAAGCCAGGCGACGTTAAAATTCAATACTTTTCCCTTCGCTGGCATTATCCATAGCAGGTTCAGTGGGTATATTCTCAGCCAAGATGGCACCCCAATATTTCAGGTCAATTATACATAAAAGCAATTTTCTTGTCTAGTTGCGGCAAATTAGGCTCCCTTAATAGCACTTAAGGCTCAACTTCTATCACAGATGTTAAAAACATATAAATAGCGGCGCTTTTTGCTATATAATAAAATTATGAAAATAAATTACTAATTAGAAGGTGACATCATGGCAGCAGTTAAGCTAGAACAATATTTGGCAAGTGTATTGGATTCAACTAATGCGGATACGAATGAAGTCCGGCTAAAGCCCGGAAACAAGGCCTTTAACCTGTTTAGGGTTTACCTTGAAAATCATAATACGGGTATTCACCGGTACCAAACCAGCAATCCCACAATTTTGTACGAAGCTGAAGGCATGGCAAAAACTAAAATTAACGGACAAAACTTAACTTTAAAAGCGGGTAATTTGCTGTTTTTGCAAGAAAAATGTGGCTATGAGGTCGAAAAACAAGGGAAAAATGATCTTTTGGTCAAATTAGAATTTAGTTCAAAGGTTAATTGCGCGGATTTTTGGGGAGAAAAAGCAACGCTCAATTCACGTGAACAAAAAGTAGCCGAACAGCTTGTTCAGATTCTCAAGACTAAGAGACTATTAAGTTTGCGCTGCTCACAAATGTCGCGACCGAGTCAGTTAATGAAAAAAGTTATTGATGAATATTTAAACCACAATCTTTTTACGCGCAGTATTATTGCCGCAGAATTGCGGATACTCGTGATTACGGCAATTAGAAATCAAGACTTGGAAACAGCGCCAGTTAATCAACATAAGTTTGCGCAAACGGCGTTAGAGCGTTACATTGATGCAAATTATACTGATATTACTTTAAATGAAACAGCAGAACACTTTGGACTCAACCCAAATTACTTTTCCAGTTTAGTTAAGCAAAAAACTGGTAAGAGCTTTGTTGAACATGTTGATGAACGCCGCATGCAGGAGGCACGCAATTTGCTTGCTCGACCTGACATTTCGGTTAAAGAAATCATCGCGCGGGTCGGTTATAACGGTAAATCGTTCTTTTACAAAAAATTTAATGAATATTACCATGAAACGCCGGTACAAATGCGTGCGGAACTGTTTAGACAGGCCAATATCAATTTAAAGTAAGAGCAATATTTTTATTAAAAAAGGAGCGGACTATTTTGCAGAGCGCTCCTTTTTAAGTTACATTTTTTCTAAACGTTTAATTCGGTCACTTGTAGGCGGGTGACTGTCGAATAAGTGGGTAAGACCATGCCGCTTACGTAGCGGATCTTCGATATACATGCCAGCACTACTTGGATCAGCAGCTTTCATGGGGTCAGAACCGTCAATTTTTGTCAAAGCAGAAATCAAACCGTGAGGATTACGGGTCAACTCAACTGAAGAAGCATCTGCTAAATATTCACGGTTGCGTGATAAAGCCATCTGAGCAAGACTGGCACAAATAGGTCCTAAAATAAGTACAAAAATGATCGCCACGATTTTGAAAATAACGACAATAGTATTGCCATTATCGTTATCACTGTCGCGATCATCATCAATCCACCAAATATAGCGACTGGCAATACCTGATAAATATGAAATGACACCAACCAGTACGGCTGCAATAGTGGAAACCAAGATATCATAATTTCTAATATGTGAGATTTCGTGACCTAAAACGCCCTCAAGTTCCTCGCGATTCATCATGTCAAGTAAGCCCTGGGTGACAGCAACCGCAGAATGGTTTGGATCCCGTCCGGTTGCAAAAGCATTAGGACTAGGATCATTGATAATAAAAACGCGTGGCATTGGTACTTTGCCGACTAGCGCCATATCTTGAACAATGTGCCATAAAACGGGGTTATCTTGTTCATGAATTTCTTGAGCATGATTTAGACTCATAACCATATTAGCGGGATTAGGCAAGACAATTAACATGTAAATTGCACTAAAAATAAGCGCAATAATAACCCCTAATAAAGGTCGATTGCCCCAGATAAAACCTAATCCGGCACCAACTAAGGCGAGAATAATGACGAATAAAATCAAGATGCCAGTAGTTTTGCGTTTGTTGCTGGCAATTTGTTGAAATAACATAAAATTGACCTATTGCTTAAAATTTAACTTTAGGTACTTCTTTTTCAGCTTCACTCGTTTGTAAGTAATCAACTTTGCGGAATCCGTGGATATTAGCAACGATATTGGAAGGAAAAGTTAACAACTTTTGATCGTAAAGAGCTGCAGATGAATTGTAAAGTTGCCGTGAATAAGCAATTTTATTTTCAGTGTTGGTTAATTCTTCCTGCAGTTGAGCAAAGTTCTGGTTAGCTTTTAAATCAGGATAATTTTCCGATAAAGCAAAGATTGATCTCAAAGTATCAGAAATTTGGTTAGAAACCTTTAACGTTTGGGCATGATCATCACTTGGAATAGCAGTCAACTGGTTCCGCAATTGAACAACTCTTTCCAGAGTTTCACTTTCATGCTTGGCATAACCCTTAGTAGTTTCAACTAAATTAGGAATCAAATCATTGCGCCGCTTTAATTGCACATCAATCTGGCTCCAAGATTCGTCAGTGTAAACTTTAGCTTTTTGTAAGCCGTTATAGATTGCAATATAAATTGCGATGAGCAGGATAACAATAATCGCAATAATTATTATTAACCAAGTTGAATTTGACATAATTTTTCCTCCTTATGTTTTATTCAATTATAACTGATAAAGTTAAACTTGAGTATTAAAAAAAGCTTTAGCAGCATTTGCAGGTAAAGCTTTAATAATTATTAAGTTTTATAGTAGTATCAATGCCCAGCCAATTAGTGTCAAGATGATTAAACCGGCGTATTGCATTAATAGCCATTTTTTGAAAAATTCACTGCGGGAAACAGTTGCATTTTGAGTAAAAGTTTTTAAAACAAGCATATTGGCCATAGAACCAATTGGTGAACCGAAGCCACCGATATTTGATCCCAAAAAGAGGGCTTTGGCAAATGTGGTAAACTTGCCGACTAAAATGGTTGCTGGAACGTTGCTAATGATTTGACTAGAGATAATAGAAGTAAAGTAGGTAGATGTCTCAGAGTTGACCATGGTGTGAATCAGGGTAACAATCATTGGAATCTGCTGGATATCGCTAATAAAGATAAAGAAGCAAGTAAAGGTTAGCAGCAAGGCGTAGTCGATTTTTAACAAAATGCGCGGATTAATTATTAAAGCTAAAACAGCTGCTACAATCATTGGGATTGCAACGTTAATAACTTTGAAAACACCCAAAAAGAATAAAGCAAAAACTGCGGTAGTGATCACAGTTGGGCGTACGCTGATATTAATCTGTTTGACGTCCTGAACGGGAATTTTTTTCTGGGGGATAAAGTGAAAAATGATGAAAGTAATCACAACAGCTGCAAGCAGGTATGGCAGTGACCATGAGAAAAATTCTAATGCAGTGACGGAATATTTGCTAACAAGAAAAATGTTATGTGGGTTACCCCACGGAGTAAATGCGGCCCCGATATTGGCTCCCATTCCGATTAAGGTAACTGGTAGAATTTGCGGTAAATCGCATCTTTTAGCAATGTTTAAATATAAGGGAATTAATGTAAGCGCTGTTATGTCATTACCCAAAAACATCCCAGAAATAATCGCCAGTAGCGTAAACAGGATATTGAGCTTGCGCATGTTATCAGCAATACTAGTTAATTTGTAAGCTAGTACATCGAGAACATGCAGGTAAGCATAAATTTGAATAATAATTAACATCGCGGCGACAGAAAAGATTGTGTGTAAGTTAATATCCGCCAGCCGAGGTCTAGCAAAGAAAAGACTGATTACCGTCACCACAACGGTAATTTGCAGAATTTTATCGCTAAAGATCTTTTTTAAGACGGTCATAAAATGTCCCCTTTCACAAGTTACAATCATCTATAGTTGCTATATCCATTTTGAGCTTTTTTTCCTGTATACGCAATATAAATATTTGGATAGAAAAAAAACCATAAAATAAATAGCGGATAAAAAGGGCCCATAAACATAACTTTTGACTTCTGAACTTGTTCCACCCTATACTTGAGGAAACAGGCATTGATTAGGAGGAATTTTTATTATGAGTAATTCAGAAACAGTTAATGTTAATATTAAATCTGCTGCTGCAGATAAAGTAAAAAACCAAGTTGAGGACGGTCAAATTGTTTTGCTATCTTTGAATGATGGTTCAAACAAATACTCTGATGTTGGCGGTTCTTGTGCTGCTGGCTCACGTTTCCAATTTGTAATTTTGGATAAACAGGATCCTGATTTCTCAATTGAAGTTGAAAACAATGCTGGTCTTAAGATTTACACTAGTCCTGCTGAAATGCAATATCTTGGCAATGACCTAGTTGTTGATGTGAAAAATGCAGCAATGAGCTTGTCAGATGATAGTGGTGTTATTGACGGCGCAATGACAATAAATAAACATTAAAAAGTATAGTTATAGTATTTAAATCCATTGTTGGAGACAATCAGTTTTGATTGTCTTTTTTTTGGAGAAAATTCTTTAGTTAATTAGATCAGCTAATATTTTATATACATTAATATAAAATATTTATAAAAAATATAGAAAGCGCTTGCTAAAAATAATATATAATGTATTATAAAAATATGGCGATGTTATAAAATGATTTATGCTAAGATTCATGTTATTCATGGGCTTCTAATTCTCAATTATTTTAAATTTATATTTAGAGCAAAGGAGAAGAAAGCTATGAATAAAAAGAAATTGAATAAAGTCATTTCTGCTGTAACTATGTCTGCCGCTTTATTAACAGTAGGGCCAGTTTCTTATAAGGGGAACAAATATCGTAGTACAGCGAAAAACTGCATATGCAGAATACCATAAGATACCTCCAACAGGCTTGTCTTATTGGTGGAATACTTATTAAATTTTATACGTAACTTCATATTAACCCTGATAGGTGTAGTTGGTTATTAACTGCACCTATTTTTTATAGGAGGTTCCTGATGAAAAAGATAGTTTCTGGCTGTTTAATGGTTGTCACAGTCCTCACTTACCTGATGATTATTAGCTTTTATCAAGTAAAAGATTATGACCAAATAGTTCGGATGGGACAGACAAAATCTTCATACCAAATTTATCTAAAAGACAGCCAAATAACTCCTAGTGATCAACTGGCCTTTTTTAAAAACTTGGCCAAGCAAGATGGCGTATCAATTATTTTAACAACAAATAGTCTGAATAACATAGTTGAAAAATCTGTCATTGTCAATCCACATTCTTTTCCCAAAACTTCCTTTCGGCTCAAGCAAATAGATTTGGCCGACAAGAAGAGCTTTTATGCTAGTTATAATACAAAAAAATTGACACAAAAGGGTACAATTCCGGTTTTTGCTAAAAACAATAAAGTAATTTTACAAAGTATGGATAGGTATTTTCAAAAAAAGCAAATAGTTGATGGCGTGTATACCATTATCCCTGGAAAATCAAGTAAAAAAGCTGTTCTTAAGAAGTTGACTCGTTTTTATGGTGTTTCCCGGGCGCAGTTACTAAAGCCAACTATTGGGAATAAGTTTGAATATTTTACGAAGAACATTCTTATTTTAGGATTTCTCTTGGTGTTGACTATTTTAGTCTTTCTTTTAGTTAATACCTATTACCCGATTACTCAATCAAGTACAATTGGCATTAAAAAGTTAAATGGCTGGAATAATAGGGATATTTTATTTGATATGATCAAATTTGGTATCTTGACGATCCTTATTGTTGCTACTGGCCTTGATTTAATTTCTTTCGTGCTTTTTTCTTATCAACCGCAAGGCTTTTTACTTTGCTGTATATTAAGCCAGATAATAATTCTGTGTTTGTATATATTAGTTAATATTTTTACTTATATTATTATTAAGCACTTATCAATTGCAGATATGCTTAAGGGGAGTTTTCACTTTGGTTTTGGCATTAAATTAGCCTTTATTTTAAAAGTCATGATGACGATTACTTCGACAGTTTTACTAGTTAATGTCTCAAATGCAATTACATCTGTAAGGTCAGACTACCAGTTGCAGCAGGATTGGAGTAAAGAAGGCAAGTTACTAACAGTCAATTCTGTTAGCTCTTTTTTTCAGACTAACGAAAAGCAAGCAGAAAAAATCATGAGCAATTGGTTCAAGACAATAGCTAAAAATAAGGGAGTTTATTATGTAGATAGCGAAATATCGACTGCAAAGGCTATCTTACCCGAAAAAGCCACGATTCATAATCCAACAGCCAAATACGCTATGATGACTGTTAATCGTAATTTTATCAATGCCAAGTTACCACGAGTAAAGAAATATTTAGATTCTAGTTCCCACTTTTTTTTAGTACCAATTAAGTATCGCAGGGCTGACTCGCAAATTAGGTATCTTTTGCAGTGCTATCGGTACAACGATTTAGCTAGTAAACAACAAGAAAAATTAAAACCTGAGCAAGTAAAAATAAAGATTAAATATTACGATGAAAAAATCAGCCCAATTACTTACAATGTAAGGTTAAAAAAGCGATTTGTTAATCCCATTATCGAAGTCATGGAAGAATCGCGAATAACAGACGGACAGTCTTTATTCTTGAGTAATACCGATAAAAATAGTCCAATTAAAATTGAAAATAATCAGCAGACTAAAAGAGTATTAGAAAAATCAGTGCAAAATGCACAAGTTAAGCAGCTAGGGCTAAAGTTTGTGACCGTAAGCGAAATACTAACAACTAGTTTAGATTCTTCATATCGCGGATTACAAGCACTCTTAATAGGCTTAATCGCTATTTTTATTATTAATTTATTTACGACAACTTTTCTAATGTTATACATCATCTCAAGTAAGCAAAAGAAACTAGCTGTTGAACGTTTATTAGGTTATCGCAAAGTTGATCGCTATCAAATAGAAATTTTGTTGATTTCTTGTCTCGGTATTAGCGAAATTTTGGTTTTAGTTTATTTAAAGGCAACAATTATCTCACTGTTATTAGCAGCTTTGTTAGTTTTAATCGATTTATTAGTATTTGACTTAGTAGTACGATTAATTGAAACACGGGACTTGTCATTTCTGCTTAAAGGAGGACTAGCATGATTGAACTGGAAAATGTTTGTAAAGCTTTTGGAACTAAGAAAATATTTGATCACTTTAATTTGCAAATTGATAAAGGAGAAATGGTGGCAATTATCGGGCCCAGTGGGTCAGGCAAAAGCACTTTATTAAATATTATCGGCCTAATTGATAATATTGACGATGGCAAATACAGGTTTGAAGAAAATACTAATGTCAGACCAAATAGTAATTTGGCGCAAAAAATTATCAGAGAAAAAATCAGTTATCTTTTTCAAAACTTTGCCTTAATTGAAGAAGAAACAGTTGAGCAAAATTTAATGCTGGCATTAAAATATGTTCACCAGAAAAAAGTAGAGAAGTTGGATGTAATTAAGGCAACACTCAAAAAAGTTGGATTAGCTGAATATGAGCAAAATAAAATATATGAGCTTTCTGGAGGACAGCAGCAAAGAATAGCAGTGGCACGCGCCCTAATTAAGCCTAGTAAGTTAGTCTTAGCAGATGAGCCAACTGGTTCTTTAGATAGTAAAAATCGTGATGAAATCCTTCAACTGTTATTAGAACTCAACCAAGCGGGCAAGACTGTCTTGATAGTTACTCACGATGAGCAGGTTGCACAGAAATGTAATCGAATAATTAAATTGAAGAGCAATATCAAGAGTTAATCATTGCTAGCCTTATTTATATTGAATTGCAATGACAATTCTTTGTTTGATTCCCAATATTAGCTGCTGATGAACGGTCACTTGCCTCATTATGTCTGACGTGTTAAACTGAATAAGATTTTCGAAAATCTGAAAGGAAGTATAGTACTATGCGTAAAGGTGAAAATTACAACACTGGTTGTGAACCAAACCAAAGACCTAAGAACAAGAAAAACGGTAAAAAGCGCGTTGCTCACGTAGCAGCAGTTGTTGCTTTCTTGAACAAGGCCAAAGCAGACGAAAACAAATAATCTGCTAGTAAAGAATTAAAAAGACAGATCATGTAAGTGATCCGTCTTTTTTTATTATCTAAATTTGAGTAAAATTAACATAAACATGAGTTAAGGGCAAAAGGAGCTGTTTTAAGTGAAATTTCAGTGCAGTGCATGCGGATTACGGATAAATTCCAGACATTTTAAACAAGAAGGACTAGTTAATCCGCAATTAACCAGTATTTGCGATCTCTGTATTCAACGTGGAGAACAACCAGCCGATTTTGCCAATGTTGCCGTTAATATTTTTGCGCAGGGCTTACTCTATACTTTTATTGGCCTAAGCGATGCCAATGTTCAATCTGCACCCTTTTTCGTTACTAAAAAAGAAAACCGCAAGCGCTACGAAGCTTTTATCCAGGATTATGATGGCAACGACTTAGCTCAGCAGCAATTGCCACGACCAGACTTTAATCAAGCCGTGATTGACAGTGAGAAAGGCAGCCTTGAGTTTGTTCCTAGTATGGAACTAACTTTTGCCGAAAACTTGCAAAAACTTGGTCTAAACGTTGATTTTAAACTAAATGAAGTTGACTACATTGATCGTGAGCGCATTCGGGCTAAGTATCATTATCGCTGTCAATACTGTGGTCGGCGTGGTCGCAGTGTCGATCATAAGGACCCAGTATCGTTATCGCATAATAACGATTTTGACAACTTGATCTTATCTTGCCAAGAATGCAATCGCATTAAATCAAACATGCCCTATGAATTGTTTGTTCAGTTAAATGATCAAATTCCTAAAATTAACCAAAAATTGGTTAAGTATGAAAATGCGCTGGCCACGCTTAAAGGCGAGTTCGACCAAAAGCGCCGTGAGTTAGCAGCTACTATGCACCTCAAGGGCGTGGTTAATGATCCGGAACTAAATCAAATGCGTAAACAAAATAAAAAATTACAAGACGCAATTGATAGTCTGGAAAGTGATTATAAAGACTTGCGTTCTTTGCGTGAGCAGCACTTCATGACAGGCTGGAAATTAATGCTTGAGAATAAAAAAGAAGATATTATTTAAATTTGATTATTGGAATAGTTGTGAATTAAGCAAATTAATTCTAATAACTTTGAATAGCGTTGATTGAAAATCAGCGTTTCATAGAAAAGATATGTAAATCTAAAATGAAGAAAAGATCACAAAAATCTAGATTGTTAATTGGTTACGCTATTTCTGGTTTAGGTGATCAATTCTATATTTTCGCTATCCCGCTACTACTACTATCAAAAACTCATTCGTCAATTATTATGGGGCTCTTAACGGCAATGGAATATTTACCTACAGCATTGTTTGGTCTGACTATTGGACCAATATTTGATATTTGGCCAAGAAAAAAAGTAATGTTGATATCATTACTCATGCAAGCAATCCTTGTCGTGTGTGCCCCCTTGTTGATTATCAAAGATATCCCTATTTTTTGGATTTTAGTAGCTGTGTTTCTATTTGGAACTTTTGATTTAATTACGTGGACAGGCTATCAAGTTTTTATTGCAGAATCTGTCGACAATAATGAACTGTCAACAGTATCTGGACAAGTAGGACTAATATCTGCTATTCAGAAAACCTTTGGACCGGGAATAGCGGCGATTATAATCAATTTAGTTAATTATGCAGGAGGCTTTCTGCTAGACGCACTCAGTTTCGGCTATTTAACTTATGTTGTCAAAGATTACGAACCCTTAAATAGAGAACCAGGCTATTTTGAAAATAAGCGATCTTTTAAAAGCAGCGCAAAGAACGGTTGGACTTTTTTGTTTTCGCAGCCCATTATTAAGTGGATTATTATAAGCTTTTTTGTGGCCAATATTGGTTTTCAAGCGGTGGTTCCAATGGCTGACGTTTTTACTAAGACAAGTAATGAAAACTTCTGTGAACATGATTAGCGTGTTCTTTTCGATTGCAGCCATAGCTAGTATTATCGGCAATTTTATCTATCTACGCTTAAACAAGAAAATAAAGTTGGGTTTGCAGCTGGTATTAATTGGCATTATGATTGCTCTTGGCTTTGTATTAATGTTGAATGTTAAGTCATTTATCGTGGTAACTTGTGGCTATGCGATTGTTTCATTTGGTAGTGTTTGGTCACAGGCAAACTTTTTTACCGTTATTCAGTCTAAGACACCGAATCGTTATAAGGGGACAATAACTTCAATCGCAACATCTTTAACAAGACTAATTGGACCGATTATGTCAATCTTTAGTGGTGTGCTAATAAGATATGAAGTGCATTTAATTTTTGTGATTGCAATTTTTTGCATGGTCGTGTCGGTTGCCATGACTTTTACCAGCAAATTGTCACGCCTAGATTAATGTAAGTAAAAACTGTATCTCCATTTATTTCTAGCCATAATTAATCATAAAAAAGCACCAAGTTACATAGTAACCTGACGCTTAAATAAACTAACTTTGCCAATAGTTAGGACTCTTATGTGCTTTAACGCTTCTTATTTGGCTTATAGACATATTTGCTCAAATCTTCTTTGCAGTCATTGATAGTAAAGCCATATTCATATTCGTGGACGCCGTCGAAACTTTCTCTCTTATCAACATTAAAATATGCACCTATAGCGCCAAGTATATTTACCATATCCAGAAAGCTGTCAAAAGAATAGACTGCTATATATAATGCGCCATTTATTGACTTTTCACATTTATACTCATACAGATCTTTAACGCTCTGTTTTAAAAGCAAAATTAGGTTATCTCGATTGACTTCATCCATTCTTAGTCAGCCCTTTCTATTTGAAATGCAGCAGTAGGCTAAAAAAAACAGTAGACGTTGGCAAAATGTTAGAAGAAGCTCTACTTATTAGAACTACATATCCGTGATTGCCTACGTTAGGAATAGTGATATTCTTAGTGCAAGTTACATTGAGGGTTCCAAAAGCGGCTCTTGCCACCTTAATAATTTTCATAATCTTACCATTATAATTTGAATAAAGATAGGAGAAATCCGTTTAATTTCTATGGAAAATAAAAAATCAATAGTTTTTGCTATTGATTTTTTAACTATTTAGTTGTTTTTTAAAAAAGTCTTGCTTTTAAAAGCCACGCAATTGCACTGTGATCATAATGCACACTTTCTTGTCACAGCACTAGCACTATTAATATTTTGATTTTCAATAAACCAATTAGTCACCAAGTGGATAAGACATTGTAGTGAGTTGCGTGCTTGCTGTTTTAAGATACCAAACAGCTTCCTTTACTTCGGCAACGGTTGCTTTATCAGATTTTTGAATAAGAATAGCGTTTGTTAATGCACTGTCATAGTTTGCTTTTAAGTTTGTGTATGCACTATTTATTTTTCTATCTTTTTCTTGATCGATTAGTTTAGCCAGTTCCTGTTTATCAGTTTCTGAGGCAGTTTTTTGATCACTTTCAGCCTGAGCAGCGGTATTTATTGGGTTTAATTTAATACCGCTAATATATTTGACATCACTTGCCTTGATAAAGTTGTTGCCATAATTTAATTTTTGCTTTTCAACAGGGTGAGCGGAACTAGAATTTGTTGTCGCTGAATTATTAGCATCGATAACGCTGGAATTTTCATAATTTAGGCAGTGATAAAATAACTCGGCCTTCTTTTCCTCGGGTACCCAAAGATACATTAGACCATCAACCGTGAGGTCCCTGTACTTTTGCTTTTTAATGCTTTTACCGATTGATTTGCCAGTAGTATCGTAAAGCTGGACGGTGTCACCAGAAAGTGGCTGAACAAAGGTGTAAGTTAAATCTTCATAATTTACGATTGGCAAGTTTACCTTTAAAGAAACATTATTTTGATCAATATATTCATCTGGATGGTCGTGTAGTCTAAAAATATATCCTTCAAAACCATCATTGGCATATGGAATCACAGCTAGATCAACTTTGATTTTCTGACCCTTTTTAAGAGTACGTTTAATAGAAGAATAGTTGACTGTAGTTGTTGATGACTTAGTTAACACTATTGCGGTGGCAACGCCGTTATACCGTTGCGCATGACCATCAATATAGCCGACATTAGCAGCTTTAATATAGTGACCTTGACCCAATGAATAAAAGTTTTTACCTTTTATTTTGGCTGTTGGCAAGTATTCAATTTTTAAATGTCGTGCGGAATCATCTTCATAAAAAAAGTATGTTGGAGTTTCAGTTGCAGATTTAATTTTGCCTTGGTAGCTCACAATATCTTTTTTAAATAGTTTTTTGCCTGTGGCATGACCATTTTTGTTATAAACAAACGAATTGTGATTTAAAATCAGTTTGTTTTTCTTTGTGTTTTTGCCATTTTGATTTATAACGACGGCTGCATCAAGATAATAGTTGTTGGCAAGCTGATAGTAAGTACGACCATTAATTTTCTTAGTGCCATAATAAGGATAGGTACCATAATTTTCTCCAGTATCCTTCACGCTGTTAACATCTGTCATGGCAAAGCCTTTTTTGTCGACCCTAAAGTCTGCAGGTATAAAATAGGCCTTTGAAGTTGGGTCTTGCTTAATTTTGATTTTATTACCAAATTGGTTATAAACGTAGTCATCTTCTAGCAGTTGAACTGTTCCTTTTGCTTTTTTAACGCTCTTCTTAGCAGCCAAAACTGGTTGTACTTGAGCTAAAACTGTCGATAATGGAGTGATTGCTAATACTGTTGCTGTTAGCCCAATTCTAATCTTTTTTATTAATTTCATTTTTTACCTCGTAAATTATCTTAAACCTCATAATCACATCTATTATAGAACACTTTTTAATAACCATATATATAAATCTGAGTTCAACATAAAGCTATTTTTAAAAAACGGTCTTTTTTCTTCTTGTAAATTTTATCTTTTAACCAATTTAACCAGCAAGCCGGTCTATAATGAAGGTATGAGAAAAGAGGTTATGTTATGAAATCGAATAGCATGAATAAATTGAAAAAAAGCAAAATTGCAGTTACTGCACTCTTGCTCAGTTTGCTGTGCCTGATTAGCTTCACGGCGACGACTAAAGCCGATACGCCAGCTGGCACGTCACTAAGTAATGAAACTAATTCTTCAGCCGATATTGGCTTATGGACGGGTAAAGACGGTGACTGTGATTGGAAATTTGATCTAGTCACCAGGACGCTCACAATCAGTGCACCGGTGAAAACAAGTCAGCTGTCAAGCACGCCTTTTAAAAAGGAATTTAACTGGTATGACATTATTGAACACATTGTCTTTGAAACACCAGTTAGTCTCGCCCCTGATTCAAGCGCAAAATTTGCGGAACTCCGCCAGTTACAAGATATTAAGGGCTTAAACCAGGTGGATACCAGTGAGGTAACTAGCATGGCAAGACTTTTTGCTGATGACCCGAATTTGACTAGTCTTGATGTCAGTCATTTTGACACTGGCAAAGTGACCGATATGAGTGGTATGTTTGAAGATTCTAAAGTTAAGCAGCTTGATTTGAAGAATTTTAATACCACCAAGGTTACTGATATGTCAAAAATGTTCTATTCTACTGCAATAGAACAGCTCGACTTGAGTAATTTTGATACAAGTAGCGTTACCAATATGGCAAGCATGTTTAGCTATACGAAGTTGGCCCAGCTTGATCTGAAAAACTTTAATACTAAAAAGGTTACCGATATGAACGGTATGTTTAGAAATAATAGCTTTGCTAGTCTAGATGTAAGCAATTTTGATACACGCAACGTAACCAAGATGAATGGTATGTTTGAAGAACTAAAAAATGTGACTAACCTTGACTTAAGCAATTTCGATACCAAAAATGTCACTACTATGAGCTATATGTTTGCTAATTCAAAAGCTTTAACTAAGGTAAACACTGCCGGCTGGGATACGAGCAGCTTAAAAGATACTTCGAATATGTTTTACAATGCAATCGCTCTGACAGATTTTGATTTAGGTAATTTGAATACCCGTAGTGTAAAAGATATGTCTTACATGTTTTCGGGGTTTACGCACCTAGACCAAGTAGACCTAAGTAAGCTTGATACTGGCAGCGTAATCTATATGGTGGGAATGTTTGAAAATATTAAAGAAGTTAAAAAGATTGATGTTAGTCACTTTGATGTCCGAAAAGTAATACGTACTTTTAATATGTTCAAGGGTGATACCACTCTAGAGGAAGTTAACTTAAAAGGATGGAATTCAAAGAACCTAAAAGATATGGGAGGCATGTTTAGAAACGACAAAAATTTAATTAACGTTGATCTAAGATCATTAAATACTAAAAGCGTTAAAAGCATGAATGATATGTTTAGAAACGATGCAAAACTGCAGAAAGTTGACCTGCGCGGGTGGAATACGCGAAAGACTGTAGCTACTGCTAGAATGTTTATGAACTGTCCTGAGCTTACTTATGTTAATCTACACGGTTGGCACATGGCTGAATTAGAAGATTCAACTCTAATGTTTTACAATGACCACAAACTTGCTCTTGTTGATTTGAGTCATTTTAATATTCATAATAGCCAAATATTGAAACAAGCTGGTAATCCAGAGGGCTTTGTAGTTAAGCTGGGTCATTACCGTCTGCGCAAGAGCTCTGGCGTTGGTCATGGTTTTAAGCATATTCAGGCAGTTGGTAAGGGTACTGTTAGAAAGCCAAAAGGTAAAAAATATACTGAAAAGCGACTGCTTAAACTTTATAATCATTCAGCCAAAAAGAGTCCAGTGGAAGTATATGTAATGTATAACGGTAAAAAGCCAAAGTTTCCTAAGGATCTAACGATTAAATAATTTTGCAAAACAAAAACAGGATTAATTCATATTAGTGCATGAATCAATCCTGTTTTTTTAATGCCCTTAATCTTTTTGCGGAAAATTCATTGAAGTCAATTGGATCTTGGTTGTCTTGAGGTACCACATGGCTTCTTTTACCTCGCAAATTACTACTTTACTTAGTATTATAGCTCAATTGCTAAGCTTTTAATATAACATCTGAAGATCCTGCTATCTGTAAAAAGATAAAAAATCGTAATAAAATATGCCGACTTATTATCTGGTGCCGATTTAAGCGCGAAAACAGCTTATAATAAAAATAAGAGAAAAGAGGTCATGAAATGAAACAGCATTTGTTTACAAAAAATAAAAAGATAGCTGCAAGAATAGTTGCAATACTTAGTTTATCCTGTTTAATCAGTGTAGTAGCACTCACTGTTCAACCTACCACCAAAGTTTTGGCTGATACAAGGGATACTATGAACAATTTGGGCTACTGGACAGGTAAGGATGGCGACTGTGAATGGAGCTATGATGTTGGCACTTGGACATTAACCATCAGTGCAACTAAAGAGGGTAATAGCATGTCGTCCCAACCGCTTTATCAAGCACTCGCCTGGCATCAAAATATTAGACACATTGTCTTTAGCTCGCCGGTGAAACTTCCAGCTAATTCAAGCAAAAAATTTCTTGGGCTAAGTAGCTTGGAAGATTTCAGGGGATTGGATTTAGTCGATACAAGCGACGTAACCAATATGTCAGAGTTGTTCATGGGGGATGGTGCGTTGACTGGGCTAGACTTAAGTCATTTTAATACTAGTAGTGTGACTAACATGAGTAAAATGTTTTCGCAAACTAATCTGGCAAAACTTGACCTTCACGGGTTTAAAACTGAAAACGTGACTAATATGAGCGGCATGTTTTTAGGTGCAAAAATTACCAACCTAGACTTAGCAGGCTTAAACACCCAAAAAGTAACTAACATGTCTGACATGTTCAGCAATTTGGATACTGAAAGACTAAATCTGTCCAAGTTAACTACCAAAAATGTGACCACAATGAGCGGTATGTTCAGGGCATGCAAGGCTAAACAAATTGATTTCTCAAACTTTGACACTAGCAACGTGACTGACATGAGTCACATGTTTGCTTCTTGTAAAGCAGAAAAGCTTGACTTGTCGAGCTTTAATACTGGTAAAGTGACCAATATGAGTGACATGCTTAGTGGAATTGATACCGATAATTTGGATTTAAGTGGCCTGAACACGAGCAGTGTCGCTAATATGAGTGAGATGTTTTCAGGTAGCAAGGTAAAACAGTTGAACCTGTCTCATTTTAATACTAGCAAAGTGACTGATATGGCTAGTATGTTTAAAGGGTTAAATACTGCGAGTTTAGACTTAAGCAGTTTTAACACTAAGAATGTTACCAATATGGCTTCTATGTTTGCAGGAAGCGGATTAAAAGAACTGGATTTGTCTAACTTTGATACCAGTAAAGTGACTGCAATGAACGGTATGTTTAGTAAAATGGGCATAACCAGTTTAGATTTAGGTGATTTGAATACGAGCAGTGTCACCAACATGAGTGAAATGTTTTCAGATGATGCTGCGTTAACAAAACTGAATTTAAGCGGATTTGATACTAAAAATGTGACTAATATGAGCCGAATGTTTAATGGTTGCCAAGGCCTGCTTGATATTGACATTGGCCATTTTGATACCAGCAAAGTAACATCTTTTGCCGGCATGTTTGCGAATCTACCACAGATTAACAGTTTGGATCTTAGTCATTTTAAGACCAAGAAAGTAACTGACATGAGTAGTATGTTTTCAGGGGATACGGCTCTAACGGACCTGAATTTAATGGGATGGAATACCAATCAGGTCGGGAATATGAGCCAAATGTTTAGCAATACAGGTTTGGTAAAAATTGATTTGAGTCACTTTAAAACCAAGCGTTTAACTAATGTCTTCGGCATGTTCAAAGGTGCTGCTAATTTGAAAACGGTCGATCTGCATAAGTGGAACACACGAAAAGTCAGGCATTTAAATGAAATGTTTATGAACTGTCCAAAGCTGGTTAATGTTAATTTTTACGGCTGGCGTTTATTGAATTCAATTTCTTTTGGTGCAATTCGGATGTTTGCCGGTGATTATCAACTTGCTAGCGTTGATTTGAGCGGTTTTAACAAAAATAATAGCCGAATATTGCAAAATGCTGGCAATCCAAAAGGTCTAGCTGTCAAGCTGGGGCATTATCGTTTAGCTAGGGATTCAGGCATTGGACATGGCTATAAACATATTCGTGCTGTTGGCAAGGGCACTATCCTAGCTCCTAAAGGTAAAAAGTATACTGAAAAACAATTGCTAAAACTGTATAGTCGTTCTGCTAAAAAGTGTCCTAAAGAGACCTACGTAATGTATAACGGCAAAAAGCCGGTCATACCAAAATGGCTTAAAATCAAGTAACTTTACAAAAAATAAAACAGGATTAGTCCTCATTAATTGTGGGATAATCCTGTTTTGTCCTTATTAGTCGCTTTCTGGGAAAGCGAAAGCAGTTAGTTGCAGCTTAGTTGTTTCCAATAACCAGACTGCTTCTTTTACCTGTGCAATCGTAGCCGAATTAGATTGCAAGACTTTAGACGCGATAATGATAGCAGCACTATAGCTTCGCAGCCGATAATTAATTTGAACTGACCTGTTCTCGTTTTTTTGTCCTTCTAAAAATAGAGTTTGTAGTTTCTTTTTATCAGCATTAGTGGCGATGCTCTGGTCAAGTTTAGCTTGTTTAGCAGTAATCACGGGCTTTAACTTAATTCCGTGGGTGTAGTTGACGTCGCTAGCTCTAATAAAACTGTTTTTTTCAAGAATTAATTCTTCCGTATCAATTTTTTCTTTCTTTGTTTGAGGGTCAACTAAAGTTAAGGTTGGCACACTTCCGTCGTTGTTAATGAAGCCAGAATCAAAGTCTAAATAGTGGTAAAATGGCTCGGCTTTCTTTTCTTCAGGAAGCCATAAATAAAATAGCCCATCAACGGTAATTTCTTTTTGCTTATTCTCAATGTTGCGCGCAATTCGCTGACCAGCAAAATTATAAAGTTTAATATTCTCACTGGTTACCGGTTTAACATAAGTAAACGCAGCATCGTGATAGTCAATGTTGGGCAAGTAATTTCTTAAGTTAACGTCATATTCGTTAATGTATTCATTAGGATAATCATAAAGCCGTAAGTAATATCCCTCAAAGTCGTCATATGGTGGAATTACCATTAAATCTACTTTGACTTTTTGCCCTTTTTTCAATTTATGCTTCGTTTTTACCCCAGAAACCATGGTAGTTGTCGTCTTAGTCAGCATTTTTGCATATGTAGTTCCCCTGTAAACTGCATAACAACCGTTAATGCTTCCGACATTATAAGCTCTAATATAGCGATTACGCCCGATTGAGTAATATTGTTTACCTTTGATGTCTGTAGTTGGCAGGTAACAGGTTTTTCTTGAGCGATTGAGATAATAATATTTTGGCGCAAAATTTGACTTGGCAATCTTGACTTTTCCGCGGTATTTAACGACTTCTTTTTTAGCTAAAGCTTGTCCTGTCTTTTTCCCATTTTTGGTATAAACAGACGACTGGTGATTTAACACCAGTTTGCCCTTCTTAGTGTTTTTACCGTTTGCTTTATACACATCGCCAGCATTTAAATAATGTCCGTGGCCGATATTATAATATGTTTGGCCGTGAATTTTCTTTGTACCGTGATTATAAAAAATGTTGTCATTAAATGACAAAATGCGCATGTAGTTATTAGGGTCAAGCTCAATATAAGGGAAGCTTTTGGTCGTATTTCCCTTGATTTTATGACCCAACTTGTTGTAAACGTATGCGTCGTAAATTAAAAAGATTCTTTTTTTGCTGTTCGTACTTTTCTTGGAGGCTTGAACGGTCTGCATGTTGTTCGAGCTAGATAGAAGCGGACTAAGTGTTAGGACAGAAGCTGTCAGTCCAATGCAAATTTTTTTGATTAATTTCATCATTTCACCTCATAATTGTTACTTTATATAGTATTATAGCGCATTAAGCTTGCCGGTCAGTGTTCAAAATAAAAAAGGCAGGATCTGTATAACTTGGCAAAAATATCTGCTTGACTTAAAGAATACTTGAAGTGCTAAGCTCGGAATAAATAAGGAGGCAAAAAGATGCAAAGAGCAAAAGTCGTTGTTCACATGTATGTGACAATTGATGGCAAAATCGACGGAAAGACCGAGAGTCCTGAATCCGGTCAATATTATAGTGATGAATTATTTGTTTTAAGTAACGCTGACGGTAACGGTCGGCGCACAATCCAAATGTACGCTGCACCAGACACAATTAACTTGACGAAATACAGTCCTGAAGGTATTGACGATCAGGATTGGTTACCTGACATTAAGTCAGACACTTGGTCAGTTGCGTTTGATCGCAAGGGCAAATGTGGCTGGAATCAAAATTATTTCTTGTATAATCAACACCGCATGCACGCAATTGAGGTGGTTACTCGGCAGGCTAAAAAAGAATATCTTGCTTTTTTACGGTCACTCAATATTCCCTACATTATTTCTGGTGATGAGAACTTTAATTTAGCGGAAGTACTGGTCAAGTTAAAGCAGCATTTTGCTATTGAAACACTAGCTGTTTGTGGTGGAGCCAGAATTAATGGCGTCTTTTTGGAGCAACATGTCGTTGATGAAATTTCGCTTGTGATTTCGCCCTATGTTAATGGTGATAAAGAGATTAAGGCGGCTTTTGAAACGGCCACGCGCATTGACGACCGCTTTAAGATCGACATGGTCAAGAAACTGCCCGATGGCGGTGTTCATTTACTTTTTAAAAAAGATAACTGAAAATAATTGAGTAAAAGATTAGCTTGCATCTTATGCGGGCTTTTTTATGTAAAAAAATTCGTAATGATCTTTTGTTAGCAAAACTACTACTGCCATGTATAATGAAGGTAACTGGTTACAATTAGTAGAGAAGATAGAGCTATGAAACAAGAATCATTATTTGCAAATAATGCAGCTAGTGAGCCACTAGCGAATCGGGTCAGACCGCAAAATTTAACTGAATTCGTTGGTCAAGAGCAATTGCTTGGCCCGGGTAAGATTTTGCGGGAAATGATTGATCATGATCAGGTTTCCTCCATGATTTTTTGGGGCCCGCCTGGAGTGGGTAAGACTACTCTGGCTGAGATTATTGCGCGGCAAAGTCAGGCGGGTTTTTACAGTTTTAGTGCCGTTGATAGTAGTATTGCTAAAATTCGCAAAATTATGAAGCAAGCCGAAGAAGAAAGCCAGTTAGGGCAGAAGACGCTGGTTTTTATTGACGAAATTCATCGCTTTAACAAGGCGCAGCAGGATGCTTTTTTGCCGTATGTTGAGCGTGGCAGTATTACTTTAATTGGCGCAACCACCGAGAACCCTTCCTTTGAAGTTAATTCAGCCTTGCTGTCACGTTGCAAAGTTTTTGTTTTAAAGGCACTTGAAGTTACCGACATTATTAAATTGCTCAAAAATGCCATTAATAACCCTAACGGTTTTGGTAAGGTTAAAGTTAACATTGACGAGCAAGAAATTAAGGCAATTGCTAAGTTCGCGAATGGCGATGCACGGACTGCGCTCAATACCTTGGAAATGGCTGTTTTGAATGGTGTAAAAAATGGTGACACGATTAGCGTGACAATGGCCAGTTTAAAACAGCTGATTACGCAGAAGTCGGTTTTATATGATAAAAATGGGGAAGAACACTACAACATTATTTCCGCCTTGCATAAGTCGATGCGTAACAGTGATGTTAATGCCGCAATTTATTGGTTGTCGCGCATGCTTGAGGGTGGAGAAGACCCGCTCTACATTGCGCGGCGGCTCGTGCGTTTTGCTAGTGAAGATATTGGACTCGCTGACACCAATGCTCTCAATGTGGCAATCAATGTTTTTCAAGCCTGTCAGTTCCTAGGGATGCCAGAGTGCGATGTTCATTTAACGGAAGCCGTGATTTATTTGTCGCTAGCACCAAAATCCAACGCTGTTTACAAGGCACGACTTGCGGCCGAAAAAGACGTTAAAAAAACAATTGATGAGCCGGTTCCGCTCCAAATTCGCAATGCGCCAACTAAATTGATGAAGGATTTGGATTACGGTAAGGGCTATGAATACGCTCATCAGACCCAAGATAAACTGACAACGATGAAGACCATGCCGCCTAATTTAGAGGGGCACGAGTACTATTTGCCAACTGAGCAAGGGCATGAAGACCGATTTAAAAAGCGTCTGCAGCAGATTAAAAAGTGGCACCAAGAACATGATTAAGTAGATATTTAACAGCATATTAAAACCGCCTTGAAACAGTGTTCAAAGCGGTTTTTTACTTACCGATTTTCAGTGGCTCGATAGGTGTTTCACCAGGGAGTTTATTGATGACTAACAGCTTTTTCTTAATAGCTGGATAGTATAAATATGATTTTTGATTGCTTAAGACCATCACGCCGTCAGTTTTATTATTTGATTTCAAAACGCAGGCGTTATCATTTGAATTTTCATAAGTACCACTATCAAATTCTCTGCCATTTTTGAAAAGCCGATATTTGCCGTTGGTTCCTAAAGATATCGCAACATGAGGATTGACCGAACTTGTAGGAACGCCATGATTGGCAAAACCACCATAAACTGTAGGTGGCTTTCTTGTTACATAGAGTAGAACACCTAAAGTAATGATAAATAAAATTCCTAATATCCAGGTGCTAATTTTGTAGCTGTTCTTTTTCATGGTTTTTCTCTAACTTAATTTCTGCAAAAGCTAGGGCTGCTACTTTTGCTAGCAGACATGACCGCGGTCATTGTCAAATATGATTAAACTTTTCTAATTAGATTCTAACTTTTATCATAATTTGCGTCAATTAGTTTAAGTAAAAGTTGCGACGGCTTCAAGCAAAAGAAGAAGATTTTGCTAAATTGTGTCTGTGTTTGAGTTGAAATTGTTGGAAATGAGTCAATATAAACTAAAACTAGTATTATTTCAATTTGTCGAAATTGGTAAATTCTCGATGGTATGCAATACGTTTTAGTTGGTTGTTGATATTAAGCTGTCGCTCAGCTTAAAAAGACCGAGGACGAATCGTTCCTCGGTCTTTTTTATTGTCAATTTTAATTATTTTGGAAGTTACTTAAGAACTTCGCGGTTTTTTCGTTTTGCGGATGGTTAAATAATTGGTCAGGATTGCCCTGTTCAGCAATTACACCATCACTGATAAAGAAAATCTGATCGGAAATATCACGGGCAAAAGCCATTTCATGGGTAACGATAATCATCGTTAAACCGGTAGTGGCCAAGTTTTGCATAACGCTCAAAACTTCGCCGACCATTTCTGGGTCAAGTGCACTAGTTGGTTCGTCAAATAGCAAAATCTCTGGGTCCATACTAATCGCCCGTGCAATTGCAACCCGTTGTTGCTGACCGCCTGAAAGTTGGCTAGGGCGGGCATTAATGTACTGCTCCATGCCAACTTTTTTTAGGTTTGCGAGGGCAACTTGGCGAGCCTCTTCTTTTGAACGCTTCAAAACAAGTTCTTGGCCTACCATGCAGTTAGCCAGGACATTTTTATTTTCGAATAAATCGAATTGTTGAAAGACCATGCCGACCTTGGCCCGGTAAATGTTCCGATTATAGTTTGGCTCTAGGACATTTTCACCGTGAAAAATAACTTTGCCAGCGGTTGGTTCTTCTAGTAAATTGATACACCGTAAAGTAGTCGATTTACCACCACCAGAAGGTCCAATAATCGTAGCAATTTCGCCTTTATTAATATCAAGAGAGATGTCACGCAGAACTTGATGTTCACCAAAAGCTTTTTGAATGTGCTTTAAGCTTAAAATAGTTTCATTTGTTTCAGTCATTATTTATTAGCCTCCGTGTCTTTTGTTGCTCCTACTTGAACCTGGTTTGCCATTAAGTTGTAGTTTTTGCTACCCTGCAGGTGCTTTTCAATTAAATTGAAGATTCTGGTAGTCGTGAACGTTAACAACAGGTAAATTGCGGAAATGGTTAAGTAAGTCGGGAAGAACTTGAAGGTTTGACTGGCAACCGTTGTTCCGACAAAGAATAATTCAGAAACAGAAATGATGCTCAAAACGGAAGTATCCTTAATATTGACGATAAATTCGTTAGTAATTGATGGCAAACAGTTCTTGATTGCTTGTGGCAAAATAATGTGCCACATTCTTTGATTATGTGTCATTCCCAAAGCACTAGCTGCTTCAAACTGACCTTCGGGTGTTGAAATAATCCCACCCCGAATAATTTCGGCTAAATAGGCACCGGTATTAATCGAAACAATGACTAACGCAGCAATTGTCCGGTCAATATTAATGTGCCAGAATTGGGCTATGCCATAGTAAATTACAGCGGCCTGTACCATCATTGGCGTGCCCCGGAAGATCTCAATGTAAACGGCTAAGAGCCAATTGACAATTTTTAAGAGCCATTTCTTACCCTGGCTGGTTGGAGTTGGAATAGTTCTGATGATACCGACAAACAGGCCGATGAAGAAGCCGGCGATGGTGCCGACTAAGGCTAAGAGCAGGGTCATGCCAATCCCGTTTAAAATCATGCCGCCGTATTGCTTCCACATTGAAACTAGCCACGGCTCGGACTTTCCGTTTTTACCCTTTTTCTTATCATCAGTTTTTGGCTGCTGCTTAATGGCCGTCGTCATTAACTTTGTTCGCTGGGAATTTGGAATTGTACCTAAAACGTGGTTGACCTCTTTTAGCAGCTGCTTGTTTGGCTTAGCAATTCCGATAGCAGTAGTTGAATCTTCCTTGGAAACCTTGAACCCGGCCATTTCGCTAATTGGAATCGCCTTAATGTCAGGATCAACCATCTTAAAGGAAGTTGATTCGGTATCTTCGGCAACGTAGCCATCAATCGTTCCTGAAATTAAACTTTGGCGCATTGCCGCAAAGTCGCGCATTGCTGGCTGTCTTTTAGCGCCCTTTAATTGCTTAATCAAAGCATAATGCGAAGTACCTTGTTGGGCGGTTAATTTCGCACCCTTAAAATCATTTAATGTTTTAGCATTAGCGTATTTGCTATTAATCTTGGTGATAACAACAAAAGTGCTGTTTCTGTAAGCATTGGAGAAATTTATTGCCTTGGCCCGTTCAGCCGTTGGGCTCATCCCAGCAATAATCAGGTCGGCCTTGCCACTAGTTAAAGCTGGCAGCAGTCCATCCCACTCGGTTTTGACAACTACGACTTTGCGGTGCAGCTGTTTACCAATAATTTTGGCAATCTTCACATCGTAACCGTTGGCGTATTCGTTTGACCCCTCGATCGGAACAGCACCATTAGCGTTAGTAGTTTGGGTCCAATTGTATGGTTGGTAATTGGCCTCCATAGCTACTTTGAGTTCACCGCTATTACTTTTTGCTTCAACTTGAGAAAAGTCGAAGTTGCTGCCAATAATAAAACTGAGCAGCACAGAAAGCAGAACAGTAATCCACTTATTTCTTGACTTCATTTTGAAAACCTCCGAAAATCTTGTTTCAAATAAAGCCAATACAATAAAAAGCGTAAACAAAAACCTCATTGCTCTTCAAAACAACGAGGTTATAATTAATCATCTTTAGACAAATCATATAGCGCTCCCTGGGAATTAATCAGGACAGTCTGCAAGATATTCTCTTTGCAGCCCAACAAAAACATCAAAACGAAAATCTTTTTGTTTCGGCGACAATTCTTACGTTATCTTTCTTTGTGTTCGTTCACTCCAGATAATTTTGTAATGGTCGCGACCTCTATTGCATTGGAAATTATTTAACTTATGAAAAATAATAGGCTAAAAACAAAGGCTTGTCAATCTTTTCATTTAAAGATTATTTTATCATTATCTCATTTCCAACCATGATCTGAGCGATAGTCACGCTTTTTCATGCGGGAAACATATGGATTTCCAGCCACATAAAAGCGCAATTTTTTGTTAGCCCATTCGCGTTCCGACTGGTTGACACCAATGCGTGGGCTAGTTGCGATTTTCTGGGCATTTTTGCGGTGATGGTCGTTTAGGTCAATAGTAAAAGGGGAATCACTAAGAAAATGTAAATCCCATTTTTTATCATGAATACCAAATGCCTGCATCATTTTTGCTGGTCCGCTGGTTAATGCAATGCCACTTTTACCTGAGCGGTTTAAACACATTTGTTCAATTCCCCAGATGGGTTCAATTGCTCTAATTAAAACTCCCTGTGGTTCATCTTTTTGTCTGGTTGCTACGTCAAAAAAGAAATATTGTCGCTGAGCATAAATATAGATTGTTCCACCGGGGCCATATAGTCCTTCATTTGCCAGACTGCGATGACCGCCATATGAATGTGCCGCACGATCTTTAACACCCAAATAAGCTTCGGTTTCGACAATATAGCCGCCAAGTACCTGGTTATTGCTGCGGTAAGTTAATGGCCGGCCGATTAAGTCAGCACTGATGGTTTCGGTTGATTGATTAGTAAAATAAGTTGTGTAATTCATTTTTTCCTAAAGTAGTACACTAATAATAATTGAGGTGAATGTAATGACAAAAATAAAGCTAGTCCGTGTATATGCTCAAGATCAGCCGGAGGGCTACCGTATTTTGGTAGACCGTTTGTGGCCAAGAGGTAAGAGTAAAAGTGTGTTGCACCTTGATTGTTGGGCAAAAGAAATTGGACCGACAACTGCTTTACGTAAATGGTTCAATCATGATGATAATAAATTTTCTGAGTTTAGGCAAAAGTACCTGGTAGAATTGGCGGAAAATCCGGCAGGGGCCGAGTTTGTTAAAACTGTTGAAAACAAGCTGCAAGAACAGGATGTTTTATTTTTATACGGAGCAAAGGACTCACTGCATAATCAAGCTGTGATTTTAAAAGAATACGTTGAAGGGCAAATAGTTAATTTGCACAAGTAGACAATGAAGTAATAGCGGCCTTGTTTTACTTAAAAATACCAATAAAAAAGTTAAGCCCATTAAAGCAGCTTAACTTTTTAATTTTGTAGTTTTGCCCTTAGCAAAATTTATAGCTTGCGGCCGTGCTTTTTAATCCGGATAAAGTGAAACGCAATTGTTAACAGCAAGACGCCAAAAACGATTATTGCAAAGACGGTATTAGGTAATTCATAGTGCAGAGGTGGCAATGAAACTAGCAGTTTTAGAGCAATAATCCCAATAAGAACATAGGCCATTGGCTGCAATTCTGGGATAATATCCATTAATTTGATGATAATCTCAGCTACACCTCGCATGCATAAGATCCCAATCATGCCACCAATTAAAACGACGACCGGATTACTGGAAACGGCTAAGGCTGCTAGAACCGAATCAATTGAAAAGACGATATCCATCGCTTCAATTGAAATAACTGTCCGCCAAAATAGGGATAGGAAATGTTTGCCTTTTTTTGGGCGATGACTAGCAATTTTGGCTTCTTCAGCCTTTTCTTCGGCTGCGGCTTTTTGTGGATGGTGCTGATCATAAAAATACTTAATGGCGAGGTAGAAAAGATAGAGACTACCAGCCAATTTAATTTCCCAAAAATTAATTAAGTATGTACCAATTCCAATTACAATGAAACGGAAAATGTAGGCACCCCACATGCCGTAAAATAATGATTTTTCTTGTTGCTTCTTATCTGGCAAAACCTTAGTTTGTGCTGCCAAAACAACGGCATTATCAACGGAAAGCAGACATTCCATGAGAATTAAGGTTAAAATAATTAGCCAGTCTTTACCGCTAGTTAAAACATGCAGCCAGTTATTAGCGCTAAAGAATGGGGCATACAATTTTAAAATTGCCATTTAAAAGTTCTCTTTTCTAGTTTAATCAAGTGATAGTCACGTTGCTTTGCTATTTTAGCATAAGTAAACTGCTTTACTGATTGCAAGAGCCTAAGCTAGTCAAGCTAAAACCCTATAAGGCGCTAAAAACATCAAGAGCATCGCCAATAATTGCGGATATATCATTTGCTGGGATAGCGGTTTTATTAATTGCCCAAACTTTTGCGCCTGCTTGGCGGTACGTTAGTAGTTGAGCGAATGGATAAACGACAAAGCTAGTACCCGAAATAATAACAAGATCAGAACTCTGCATGGCATTAACTGCCTGAGCTAACCGATCACCATTAATTGCTTCTCCGTATAAAACGATTCCGGGGCGAATAATGCCGCCACACTCTTTGTGACGAAAAGAGTCGGCATATTCCGCATAAGTAACTGATTTGTGGCATTTGGTGCAATAAATTTTGTATAAGCTACCGTGAAATTCAGTTACGTGCTTATTGCCAGCCTTTTTATCTAAGCCATCAACATTTTGGGTAATTAATTCACCTTTTTGATTACAGATTTCGGCAATTTTTTGGTGGATTTTGTTAGGCTTAGCTTCTGGAAAATACATGTTGTCCATAACGAACCGATAAAAAAATTCAGGTCGATTGTAGAGCGTGTCTGCACTTAAAATTGTCTCGGGGCTCTCACTCACGCCGTCGTAGATACCGTTTTTGGAACGATAATCCGGAATACCAGAATGAGTTGATACGCCTGCACCAGTCAAGAAAGTGATATGCTTGGCCGCGTTAATATCTGCCTTGAGTTCAGTAAGTTGCTGTGAATCAATCATAAAATGTTTCGACCTTTCTCAAAATTATTACTATGTGATAGTTTACTACAAGATTTTTACTTTAAACCAGGTTTATTTAGTAAATAAAAATTCACACGATAGTAACTTAACGTGTGAATTTAAACATAATTACAAAATTTGCATCTGATGCTTTTGACATTGCTCAATCATTTCTTGGGGCCAAACACTTGCTTGCACTTCGCCAATGTGTGCCTTAGCAAGTAAAAGCATGCATAGACGAGATTGACCAATACCGCCACCAATAGTATAAGGAAGTTTGCCATCTAAAAGCATCTTGTGAAATGCCAATTTTTCCCGGTCTAGGCAGTCAGCCTTTTTCAGCTGTTCGTGCAAACTTTCAGGACTGACACGAATACCCATTGAGGAGATTTCGATCTTCTGGTCGAGCGGTTCATACCAGAAAATCAAGTCACCGTTTAATTGCCAATCATCATAGTCAGGGGCCCGGCCATCATGAGGCTCACCGCTGCGTTTTAGTTTGTCACCGATTTTCATAATAAAGACGGCTTTTTCTTTTTGGGCGATTTTATCTTCACGTTCTTCGGGACTTAAATCTGGCCACGTGTCTTCTAATTCTTGGGTCGTAACGAAGTGCACCTTTTCGGGTAAACGGTAAGTTGAGGCAGGGTAACGAGCCGCACATTCTGCTTCGATTTGTTTAATTGCCGCAAAAATCTTAGTTACCGTTTCTTTTAGAGTATCTTCTGTCCGCTCTTTTTTAGCAATAATCTTTTCCCAATCCCACTGGTCAACGTAAATTGAGTGGAAATTATCGAGATCTTCGTCGCGGCGGATAGCGTTCATGTTGGTATATAAACCTTCGTGCATGCCAAAACCATATTTTTTCAGGGCCAATCGTTTCCATTTAGCAAGTGAATGAACGATTTCAATTGTGTCATCTTCAGGCAAATCCTTAGCATCAAAGGCGACTGGACGTTCAACCCCGTTTAAATTGTCGTTTAACCCAGTGCTTTTTTCGACAAAAAGCGGTGCTGACATTCTTTGCAAGTTTAGCTTTTGACTCAAAATTTCTTGGAATCTTTCTCTGATAAAGACAATTGCGGCTTCAGTGTCACGAATTGTTAAAGTTGGTTGATAATCTTTTGGCAAAATTAAAGACATGGTAGTTACCTCCAAATTTTTGAGCCAAAGAAAAAGCCCTTTGTCCCGTAATAATAAAAATAAGGACGAAAGGCTTTTTCCGCGGTACCACCTAGATTGCCCAAACTTTGGGCCACTCATGAAACACAATTATGCTTCACCAGTTTGATAACGTACTGGAGACGGCACCACCTACTTTAATTAATAGTTCAGTGTGCTGCTAGAAGTGTTTTTCGATAATTCAGGGTCTGCCGATTTTCCACTATCACCGGTTCACTTGTAAGAGATAGATTATTTACTCGTCTTCATCACTGCATTTAAGTTAATAGTAATTTAACAACTATTTTAATTAAAATGCAAGTAAAAATTAATATAAAATAATAAAAAAACGGTTTGGCAATCTAAAAAGCCTTGTTCTGTTATAATAGATAGGAATATTTATTGAGAGGAAATTTTATGGCAAGTTTTTATCTTATTTTGGATGCCTTGCTGCTTGGCTATACTTGCTATAGCTGGTACTGGCAGGCCAACATCAACTTAAAGGGACATTATCGGTCCTCATCAATTATTTGGGCGATAATTTTTATTTGGATTGGCTTTGCTTGGCAACTGATTGAAAAAAGTGATCCTGGCCTGTCTGTTTTTTTAGCAATCCTGTTAGTGATGAGCATTATTGACGGTTTTACCGGGTTTGCACCTAAAAAAGCAGTTGTGTCGGGCTACTTTCGCCGAACTGTGCCGTATTCAGAAATCGCGTTGGTAACACTGATTAGAGTGCCTAATCCGAAAAAGAAGGCTGTGATTTGTATTTTAACGACGCAGAAGAATCGGCAATATTATCTCCAATTTTCAACTGGGGTTGCTCAGATCGTGGAGACGATTAAGAGCTACGCGCACCGCAGTATTAGGATTGAAATTCAGGATATATTATAAAAATAGAAGCAGATAGAAGTATGACGATACTTTTATCGGCTTCTTCTTTGTGCTTAAAGTTGAAACTGAGGTCGTAGGGCAGGAGTGAATCCTTGAATTCGAATGTCAGACGAGCCCATGAACATAGTCCTTTTTTCAATATAGTTAAGTTGAGGATCCTTGAGATCAAATTAGGAAAATAAATAAGGGAGCCTAAGTACTTACTCAAACTGTTTAATCTTGCAATTGATTAGACAGCTATTATATTGATCATATTTGGCTGCATTGAGCCAGTCTGGTAGACTATTACGTTTGAATGTTTTATATGTGACTTTCATTCTCTTGAATCGTTTTTGCAATTATGTTAGGCAAGTTACAAATATCGGCAACTGGTAACTCATTATGCAATCTCTGTATTATAATCAGCTGATATTGACTGCTGTTAATAAACATAATTTCATTGCTTAGGTAATTTTAATCAAAATAAAAACCTATTATCGGTTTACTTTGATAATAGGTTGCATATATATTATTCAACTTTGATCCAAAAATAAATAGAGAAATTCCAGAAAAATTATTTTTTATTTTTGCTTTCGATCTTTACACCGAAAAGACTCAGGCCTATTGCTAAAACACCTAAGAGAAGAATACCTACTTGCGATTTTCCATCTCTACCCGTCTGTACTAAAATTCCGGTTTTTTCTTTTGCAACAGAAGATTTATTAGCCACCTGTCTACGGACTTTATTACGTTTATTAATTAGCTTGCTTTCCGCATTTGCTTTTTTACTAGTTTTATGTGAGCTATTCTTTCTCCTATTAGACTTTGTATTATCACTAGAATGATTACTATTGTTTTTTGAATCATTTTCAGGTTGCTTATCGTTTTGGGTATTCTGGGTATTCTTAGTGTAAATATAGACTACATTCTGATTTTGGCTAGTAAAGAAGCCTGTAGCATTATTAGGCTTGGACTTTAACGTATAGCCGGAAATACTTTTTGCTTCAGTTTGATAGCTGTCACCAATGTTACCGCTTAAAATTACATTAGGAATCAGTTGATTACCGTTTTCATCTTCATAATGTACCGTCACGTTACCTACCTTAATAGGTATTCTGCCATTATTAGCAATTTCTTGATAGACAAACGTAATATCATCTGTGTTTTCACCTATGCGTCCCGAAGCATTTTTCGGTCTTGTGATTAACATATATCCAGGAATTTCTTTAGCTTTAGCTTCATATGAAGTGTCATAAGTACCAGTAATAGTTTCATCGGGTGCAAGTGACTTTCCGTTTTCGTCTTGATAATGAACTTTTAGCGTAACTTCACGCACATACGTTTCTTCTTCACCATTCCAATTTTTCATTAGCTCTTCTGATGACCACTTGTCTCTTGCCTCAGGTTGTTGTATTGTTCCAGTACCAACATTTAGCCAAATTCCTGGTGTTTTAAGCTCCATTTTTGGAAAGTCTTTGACATTATTTCCCAACTTCAAAACCAACAGTTCATTTAGTCCATATAGCATAAATCCACAGTTTTCGACATTTCTCATGTCAAAATTGCTTATATCAAGAGTCTTTAACTTGCCATCTTGATCGTAGTGATAAAACATGGAACCCATGTTTTTTACTTTAGCTGTATTGAAACTCGACAAATCCAAATTGATTAAATCACGAGTGTCACGGAACATAGACTCCATACTTGTAACATTAGCTGTATTAAAATTCCGTAAATCCAAGGTTGATAGTCTTCTACAGCCATTGAACATGTTTTCCATGTTTTGAACTTGAGATGTGTTAAAGCTAGAGATGTTTAAGGATTGCAATTTTGTACATTTAAAAAACATTTGCGCCATAGTTCGCACGTTACTAGTATCAAAGCTGGAAAGATCAAGGGATGTCAGCTGAGTATCCCAACCAAATACTTGACCTGTACCGCTGAACTGATAATAATACATGCTAAACATTGAAGTCATATCTGTAACTTTAGAAGTATTGAAATTGTGTAGGTCAATAGTTGGTAAGCTTGCACAATAATTGAACATATATGACATATTTTCAACGTTAGAGGTGTCGAAGCTGCTAACATCCAGTTTATTAAGGCCAGAGCATTCGGCAAACATAAATGACATATCTCTAACTTTAGAAGTATTAAAATTTTTCAAATTTAGTTCTTCTAGGCTATTACATCCAGTAAACATAAATGACATATCTGTAACTTGAGAAGTATCAAATTTACTAATGTTGAGATCCCTAAGTTTGGTACAGCCTTCAAACATGGAAGCCATGTTTTCTACTTGAGAAGTATTAAGAGACGAGAGATCTAAGTGGGTAAGACTGCTACATTTACAAAACCATGCATACATATTTGTAACTTCAGACGTATCAAGGTTTTCCAAGCCTTCAATATCAGTTAAGCTGCTGAAACTAATAAAAACTGATCGCGCTTCACCAACAATTTTAAAATGACCATCAAAGATTATTTTTTTAGCCTTTGATGCATTAGTGCTATTCTGGGCATTTATAGATGAACATAAAGGACCGGGATTATTTACTATCGTCGGATTATCCTTATCAGTATTCCCATGTACAGTTACTGTTTTAGTATCAGTATCGTAATCTACATCGACGTTACCCCATTTACTTTTAACGAGAGACTTTGTAGTAATTTTATCTTCGGGCTTAGTAGTTATGGCTTCTGGTTTGTCATTACCAGCAGAGCCCTTAGAGGGTGATTCCTCACTTATACCCTGCGATGAGTCCACATTTTCATTTTGATCTACTTTTTTATCATTTTTACTATTTGATATTTCATCATGATTTACACTAGTATCTTGATTAATATCCTGTTGAATTGAGTTAGTTGTACTTGTAGTTTCAGTTTGATTTTTATCAAGCTTTTGTGCAGTTTCTTGAGCTGTCTGGACACTATCAGCCTTGACAACGTTAGTATTCAGTATCGTTAAACCGAGTGCAGCTGCTGTTAAATTACTAAGAAAAAACGCCTCAGTCCGTTTGTTATGATCCAATCTTTTGTTCATTATTATTCTCCATTATATAGCTAGTTTATTAAGTTAACTTATATTCTATAATGTAAACAGTTTCTTACATATCGATTGTATATCTTAATTAATAACAAATCAAGATACCAAAGCCCTTAAAAAAAACTAAAATAATTGATAAAAGCTTGATAACAAAGATTTATAGTATTTAAAAAATAACAATATTTGTACTTAAATCATTATATAAATAAAAGCTATAGAAACTTAATTAAGATAATCTATGAAGAGCCCTATAATAGTTAGACATGAGCACTTTTATTCATGACTAAATATTCAATTGTTTTGAAAATCGAAATTGCTTGTAAATATCTAAACGCCAAAACTCTTTGATCGACTTAAGCAAAGAATATGACATTGATTACACGGCTATCAGGGTCTAGTTAGAATTGAATTAGTCCGCGAGCACGGCATAACCGCTTTAAAGATTAAATACGTTAAGCAAATCTATTCACCTGAATTCAAGTTGAACGTGGTAGGCTATCTCATTATCACATCCTTTGGGGGCAATTGCGATGAACGATTTCTCTATTGCATAAACTTTTTAAGCCATTTATTATTAAATGTTAATACTCTAATGGACTTCGAATTCGAAAATGCCCTTAACTGATTAACTGATCAAGCCAATTTCTTTAACTCTATATATACCGCTAAGTATAATATTCTGATCTATATATTATTATATTATTGTTATCCATTTCGGATATGAGATTGATCCAAATGCCTAACTGGCAAGCATCTAGTCCATCACGGAATTGACGTAGCCCTAATTGGTAAAGCTTAGGATGTTGTCAGAGGTAATAAAATTAGGAGATATTCCAGGAGTAGATAGTAACTATTTTTTTGACCAATTTATAAAGCAGGCTAAAGAAATTAAAGATGGTCATTTTTTATGAACATTCAAGAAACTGATTTTGCGAGACATTCCGAAGACACTGATCATTATGCTGATATCCTTGAAATAATGGATAAGAGACTTCCTGAAGCTGAACAGCCGTTTACAGGTGAAGATATTCTAATTGTGATGGCTGATTATGGCGATGATCCTACAATTGGGTATGCTCAACATACTAGAGAAAAAGTTCCGCTACTTATTTATAAAGAAAAAGTCCATCGTAAATACGTTGGTAAAAGAACCTCTCTTACAGATATTGGTGCTACTGGTTCTGAATTTTTTAGTGTCGAAATGCCACAAAATGTTATTAGTTTTATTAATACAATAATGAAGTTATAGATATTTCTTAAAATTTTAGGCTGTATAAAAATTGAAGACTAAAATCTTAGGCTAAGTGTCTTACTTGATTTGAAAGGCTACACCATTTTCATATTGTAGATTTTGCTAAGTCATAATCCTTGATGAACTCGGTATAAGGTATCTAATTAAGCCTTTGTACCTCTTCTTTTAATCGGACCAATTTGTGCAATTTAAATGTTTTGTATGGTTGCATTGATGAAGCACTTTGACGTCATAGCGGTGCAGTTAGCCATGACAAAGCAGAATTAGACTCAGGATCTGGTTTTTGTTGAAAGTTAGATATCTGTTATTTAAAATGAGTAAATATTGTAAAATTCAGTAAGTTTGCTGAAAACATTTTTCTAGAATTGGTGGATAATTACATTCTTCTGTGTCTAGGAAAACTCTAAAAGTGAAAATTCCAATAAATTAAAGCTTATTGTAGTGAATCGTAAAAGCTAGATACTTTTACAACTTTTTCTATGGCCGAATTGTATAAAAAGTTAAGGTTTAAAATTTATATTGTTTGGAAAACTTGAAATAAATTCTTGTCTATAATTGGATCTGAAACAAAATGGCATCATTATAATTTACATTAGTCGTTTAAGTTAATAGTTCACCATAAATCTGTGATGGACCCAATAAAAGTATGTACTAGAGAGTGCAAAAAATAACTCAGGCAATAACTAAGCTAAGGCCGAAATTTAAGACTAATTTGGATTATATTTATGATTATATTTATAATATAGAGTAAAGAACTATTTCTTATTACCTATGGCACTCGTTACAATGTTGTTAATGCTAAAGTAAGTCTTTGCAGTATAATGGCTACCTTCGCGCTGTTAAGTATTAGAATACATAAGTCCAATCTTACACAACAAAGGTAAATATTCTAATTATATCGGGATAATTGTTCAACTTCATTCTGTAATTTATTGCCTCTATAAATTTAAGATAATCAAGTACTAAGAGAAATTTTTTTCATTGAATTTTATATGTTGTTGCAACTATTCAATTTAAAATAACTTTAAGATAATTTACAGTTCTATAAAATTGGTGATAGCATCCGTGAAAAACTTTGAAGAGTTCGTAACCAACGACCTTGTTGCTCAATCATTTGTGGTGTCAGTAAAGTGGAAACTTGCATGTCGTCTTCAAATGATTGAGCAACTTCTTTAGTGAAGTTTTTATCATAAAAAACGGCCACGTCCTCAAAGTTTAGGTCATAAGAACGATAATCTTGGTTCATTGAGCCTACAGTTGCGAAATCGTCATCAACAACAATGGTTTTGGCATGGATAAAGCCGTTATTGTAAATATAAACCTTAATGCCGTAGCGGGATAATTCGTTAGCATACCACTGCGTTGCCCGGTAAATGAAGGGATGATCCGGTTTGCACGGAATCATGATGCGCAAATCAACACCAGACATGGCAATTGTTTGCAGGGTGGCAAACATGGCATCATCTGGAATAAGGTAAGGTGTTTGAAGCCACAAGCGTTTTTCGGCTTGAAACATGAGCCGGATAATGCCATTACGCATATTTGCGTTGTAACGGTCAGGCCCATCAGAAATAATTTGGGTGGCTACATCACCGGGATGAATTTCATTTTCATCCAAATTAGGGAAGAGCATCGTGTTAAAAGTAATAATCTGCTCCTCTTGCTGAATTGAGGCATTCCAGTCCATGACGAAGCGTTCTTGCAAAAGCAATGACGCGGATCCAACAATTCGCACCTGACTGTCGCGCCAGTAGCCGAACTTTTTCTTGCGACTCAAATACTGATCACCGATGTTGAACCCGCCGGTCCAAGAAGTTTTTCCGTCAACGACAACAATTTTGCGGTGGAGATGGTAGTTGATGCGGTAACGGGTAATCATATTGCGTGAAGTAATGAAAGGTAGAACCTCGCCTCCGGCCTTACGCAGCTGGTCAAACCAAGTTTTGGTTGCACCCATTGAACCCCAAGCATCATAGAGTAATCGTACCCGAACACCCTGTTTAGCTTTTTTAATTAGTAAATCAAGAATTTCGTTACCGATTTGATCATTATAAAAAGTGTAGAATTCAATATTGACAGTTTGTTTAGCATTTTCAATATCGCGCATCATGTCGCGAAACATTGGTGTACCATCAGTATAGAGCTGAACGTGATTGTTTTTGCTGAGCGGCGATTCGCTGTTACGGTCAAAAAAGCGGACCACCATGCTCGCTTTTCCTGAGGTGTCTGAGGGACTGGTCTTTCTCGGCGCCTTGGTAATTGACTTTTGCACATTGCGCAGTCCGATATGGTGTTGCTTATTAATGGCAAAAATATTTTCCTGCGAAATACCTCGTCCAAAAAAGCCGTACAAGATAATGCCGATAACAGGGAAAACTAGTAAGATAATTAGCCAAGCCCAAGTTGTTGAGACCGAGCGCCGGCGGTGAAAGACGATGTAGAAAGCTAAAATAGTGTTAGTAATAATGATAATGCGAATAATATCGCGGAGTAGAATCACGTAGTTCCTCCAAAAACAAAAGATTATTTTTTAAGTCCAATAAATTTATCAATAATACTGATTACCAGCGGATTATCATGCATCCAGCTGTGCTCGGCGTATTTTTTACCCCGAATTTCGACCTCATGATAGGATTTGGCGTGTGGTGCCAGAATATAGCGAATGCTCTTAGCCGAGATAACAGAAATAAATTTATCGCTATTTGTGTTATCAAGTACATTACCATAAATATTTAAAACCGAAATATCGGGATTGAACCTTTTACGCCTAAATAATAAATAAAGATAGTGCAAATTAATTACCGCTGGTCGACCGTTGCGATTGAGGCCGTTAACGTTGGGAATATCGCCCATATAGGTAACACCGTCAAATGGACCGGCAATGAATGCGCACATTGTTAGCCGCGGGAAATTTTTCCTGTGGTATGTCCGCATTTCGGTTCGCACAATACAAGGACAAGCTAAGGAATGAGCCACAGCACGATAATGCTTAAAATGATACCTGTTAGCCAAAAATGGCAGGATTAATCTTAGATAATAATCAATTGCGTAGACACCGACAATTCTCTGCCGAAAAACTACCTGCACAATAGGATTCTGATCCCCCGTCCATGTTCCTTCAAGCTTAAAGTTACCAAGCAAATCAGCGGTTACCTTGAGAAATTTAGCATTATTTTTATCTTTTAAGGCCTGCTTAACCATAATATTGGTGGTGTAGTCACCGCCGCGGAAGCCGTGAAAATAAATAATCGGTATTTGCTCAAAGTCACCGGTTTTGCTTTCAACAGTAGCATTATCTTCAATCCGTCTTTTATGTAGGCGTAAAAAAATGCGCAATGGTGCAATTGTTGCTAAAATAGCTAAGGAAATCATGTTGAACCGACTAGGTTCTTTTGATAAATTGTGCTTACGGTTCTTCTCAGCTTCTTCTTTATATTTTTTTGTATTGAAGAACATAATACCACCTTAAAAATAGAGCTACCTACATTTTAACATTGACTACGAAAATATAGTGACAGAGGTACATATGAAATTTTACGCCGTAAAAAAAGGCCGTACACCAGGTGTTTATCGCACATGGGATGCAGCCAAAAAACAAGTTGATGGTTTTCCTAACGCCGAATATAAATCCTTTAGCAAAGTTACGGATGCAACGGACTACTTGGATTGGGATCAGCCAACAATTAAGCAGGTTTTTCAAAAAGACGAAGACTCCTTAGAGCAAGCAATTGCCAAAATACAGCGGGCTAGTCAGACGGTTAATAAAAAGCAGCAAGTGTCTAAACAGAAAAAGACACATGCTGCAACAGAAAATGAAACTAGTGGCGACTATTTTGCCACGATTTATACCGATGGCGGAACCCGTAATACGGGCAACTTCAAAGGCGGCCACGTGAAGGCAACCGACAAGGCTGCCTGGGCTTATTTAATTGAGTGGTATGACCATAACCAAAAACAAACGGCATATGACTCGAATGGCGAATTTGGTGCCACTAATAATAAGATGGAGCTAACCGCCTTGATTGAAGCTTTGAAAAAGTTGCTGCAACTGGGCTTTAATCAGCAGCCATTATTGTTTGTCCTCGATTCTCAATACGTGTTAAATCCAATCACTAAAGGCTGGCTCAAGGGTTGGAAAAAACGGGGCTGGAAAAAGAGCACACCGGGTGCAATTGCCAATTTGAAATGCTGGCAGGAAATGGACCGGTTGCTAGAGCAATTTACTAGCGCCCAATTCGAATGGACTAAGGGCCATAATAATAACCGCGGCAATGAATTTGTCGACCATACGTTAAATAAGTTTATGGACCAAATGTGATTAGTTAAAGACGACGATTGTACCGCCAAATAAATGACTAAAGAAATTAGTTACATTTTGCCAAGCTTGTTCTAACCAATTGCGGTTTTCAGGGGTATTGACTTTGTCAAAAATGCCCTTAGCACCTTTTTTGATGTTATCGGATAAAGCTCCGGCTTGATCTTTAAACTTGTTGTCTTTTAAGGCTCCAGAATTGCGGATTTCAATTAAAACATTAATAATCTGCTGTTTTTGGTTATTGTTAATGACATCACCCAAGTGATTAATATTAATTTGGTTGTTAACGATGTCATGAATCTGACTATCAGAAATGTTATTGCCAATTTTGCCCATTTCTTGTTTAGCACCGGCAACGGCGTTGTTTAATTGAGCGTCACTGTAACCCTCTTTACCCTTATTTTCCTTGGTAATTTTACTTAAAGTTCCCATTTCGTCTTGGGCAGCATTAACCTGACTTTGATTGAGACTCTCGCCGGTTTTGTGGTAAGCGGCATAGACACCGGCTAAAGCACCAGAGCCATCGATAGGCACGGCACTAGTCACATAGATATTCGCGTCAGCAATTCCGGCAGTTAGTGCGGCATTTTTATACTGATCAGCGGTAATAGTCGTGATATTGTTTTTACCTTGATAATCCAAGATTTTGACATTAATGCCGCTGCCTTGAGCAGTCTTTTGAATCATTGCACTGGACCAAACGCCAGAATTAGTGGTGAAGTTAGCCCCCGAAGGATTAAGATATTTAACTAAATCGCTTCCTGTGATGGTAATAGTTTGGTAACTATTGCCGTTTAACGGCTCACTAAGCGTTTTAACTGTTCCGCTGCGCTGACCATCCGATAAAGAAGTTCCTAGACAAACAACGGGAAGATCATCTGCCTTGACTGTTTGTTGGGGCAGAGATAGTCCCAACGCTCCGATTAATAACGTTAAAATAGTAGTAATAATAGTTGTTGCTTTTTTCATAAAATAATCAACTCCTTGTTTATTGCTATTAATTATACTAAATGCTGATTACAAAAGTTTAAAATAGCTTTTTAGACCATCCAGTTTACGATATTTTTAATAATTTAGATGGTATAATAAAAAACAATGAGGGAGGTAGCGATGATTCAGCAACCTGAATTAACTGTCATAATGCCGGTCTACAATGTTGAAAAATATTTGCCGCGAGCACTAGAACACTTGGCTAAACAGAGCAACCCGAATTTCAAATTGTTGATTGTGAATGATGGTTCAACTGATAATACGAGAAAAATTGCGGAAAGTTACCGGAATGATTTTCATAATTTAAAAATAATAAATAAACCTAATGGCGGTTTGTCTGATGCCCGTAATGTTGGAATCGACAACGTTGATACGCCGTATTTTACCTTTCACGATGGTGATGATTGGGTAGATTCTGGTTATACAGACTTTTTTGTCCAAGCTTTTCATGAGCATCCCGAAGCAGCAATGGTTTCTTGTGGCTTTTGGCTTGACTATGAAAATAAGGAAGGCTCCGTACCGGCGACTAAGAAGAAAGTAAACGGGATGAAAGAAAAGTTGCGCAGTTATCAGCTTATCTGCAATCCGCTGGGATCACTATTTGACAATCACTTCTTAGCAACACCAGTTAAGGGCTACACTTGGAATAAGGGCTATAAGCTTTCCGTTGTTCGGCAAAACCATTTGCGTTTTATGGGCAACTTGGCATTTATGGAAGACCAAATTTTTAATGTGCAATATTTAGCCAAAACAGACGGCTTCTTTTGTGACAGCACGCCGTTATACCATTATTGGCAACGTAAAGACAGTATGGTTCATAACTTCAATTTAAAGATGATTCCTGATAACTTTCGGGCAAATCATATTATCCTTAAAACGATGATACGTAGTTTGTGGCATGAGCATAAAAAGGAAAAAAATTCTGAGCAAGAGTTGCTTGAAGCTAGTGAAAGGGATCAGCGATGAGAGAGAAAGTTAACGGTAACGAATTATATTACAGCAAACTGGGTAACGGAGAACCACTTCTTTTATTGCACGGTCATCACTTAGATGGTGGGATGTTTGACCAGATTATTGCCCCGCTCGGACTTTATTACACAGTTTATGTCCTTGATATGCGTGGACACGGCTTGAGTGAAGGCGAAATAGCGCAACATTACCAGACAGAAGTTAAGGATGTCGCTGATTTTATTGATCAGGTTGGTATTAGGGGCTGTTACTGTTTTGGTTTTGATGCCGGTGGTTTAGTTGCAATGATGCTTGCAAGTCAAGACCAAAAGGCCTTTAAAAAATTGATGGTTGCTGGTGTATTTGTCAATGGTAATGGCATTAGGCCATATCATTACTTAACCGAGGGGATTTTGCGCTTTTTGAGGCGTAATCGTGACAGTGAAGTAGAATTGACCGAAAGCTTTATGTCCGTTGATAGCTTAAAGGCGATTTCAATTCCAACATATTGTGTTGTTGGTGAAAAAGACTGGGTCAAGGTTGAACACGTTCGCTGGTACAGCCAGATTATTCCACAGGGCCAGCTTCTCGTAATGCCAAGGCAAAAACATGAAAGTTATGCTGTGAAAAGTTTTAAACTTCTTAATTTAATGGAAGATTTTTTTAAATAACTATTTTTTAACAAAACGTCGAAAAAGTTTTCGGCGTTTTGTTTTGATTTTTACCTTTTCTAGGCACTAGGGACTTTTTTGGTTATAATAGATTTGCAAAGTTAGTATTTTAAATAAAGAGGTAGCTATGAACAAAGAAGAACTTCTTCAGTTAATGCATCCAATGAAGTTAATTGGGTTAAGTGGTAATCCTGCTTTAAACGAAAAGATCGCCACGATTTTGAAAAAACCGCTAATTGAAACTGCTGTACAGCATTTTAGTGATGGCGAAATTCAGGTTAATATTGGTGAAAGCGTCAGAGGATGTGACGTTTTTGTTATCCAGTCAATTCAAGATCCAGTCAACGAAAACTTTATGGAGTTAGAAATTGTCTTGGATGCATTGCATCGCGCTTCTGCGCACCGAATTAATGTTGTTGTGCCTTACTTGGCATATTCGCGTTCTGATACTAAAACACGTTCCCGTGAACCAATCACAGCTAAGCTGGTTGCTAATTTATTGCAGATTACGGGCTTAGACCATTTAATTGCTTTAGATTTACATGCTTCGCAAATTCAAGGCTTTTATAACGTTCCGGTTGATCATCTGCACGCAATGCCGCTTTTAGCGCAATACTTCCTTGATAATGGAATTGCGACTAAAGAAGAAGACGATATTGTCGTTGTTTCACCTGATCATTCAGGAGCAAAATTAGCGCGGAACTTTGGGCAGTTCTTTGATGCGCCAATCGCAATTGTTGACCAACGTCGTGAACGTTATGATACAGATGTGCATGACATGATTGGTGACGTTAAGGACAAGAAATGTATTATTGTTGATGATTTGATTGACACTGGTTCACGCATTTCTTCTTCAACTAAATCAGTTTTAGCAGCTGGCGCTAAAAAAGTTTATGTTGCGGCTACGCATGCACTTCTTTCACAAAATGCACTGGAAACGCTTAATGAATTGCCAATTGAGCAAATAGTGGTAACTGATACAATTAAGCACAGCCACTATCCAGACAGAATGGTTCGGATTTCGGTCGATTTGCTTTTGGCTCGTGGAATTAATTATGTATATAATGATCGATCCATGCATTTGTTAAGTGAAATTGACTTGAAATAATTTAATTATTTAAAGTGTTTTTGTAAATACTTATAAGTACTGTTGTGCAAATGTTTTTACTACTATAATGTATTTTTGTTTATTTATTTTTTAACATTGGTATAATAGATAAACAAAATGTGTAGAACGGAGAAACCATTATGGCACGAAGGAAAAATTATAAGAGAAGACGAATTATTTTAAGTAATACCTTTCATTTAATTAGGGAAAATGGCATGGACAATGTGTCATTTCAGATGATTGCAGAAAAATCAGGGATTTCAAAATCTCTTCTTCAATCATATTATCCCCATAAAGCAAAGTTAACGGATGATGTGATTCGCAATATTCTTAATACCTTGGATGAACAGGTGAGAAAATTCAACCATGCCAAGGAGGGCAATATATGTGCCCGAACTAAGGCTTTTATTTATACGGTTGCAATGCTAGGAATTTATGACAAGGGCCTTAAGCGAATTATTTCTGAAGTTTTCAGTAGTAATGAAACTCTTGATAACTGGGGGAAAATGCTTAATAGTTGGGTAAAAGAAAACCAGATTTTTAATGAAGATACTTTTGATTTAAACGAAGTAGAGTACGGTATTGCATTTGTAGTAACTGGAGTTGGACGGTTATATCATGATAGTAAACGGTTTAATTTGTCTGCCGAACAGTTGGCTGATTACGCTACTAGTTCATTAATGTATAGTTTTCTGCATTGCACGCCTGAGCAGGTTAACCGTGCTCTTGAAGATGGTCATGAGATCATTAAATCAACTGATATCGAAACAATTCATCACGCAATTGATACGATGTTTGAAAAAGAAAAAGAGATCGTCTGTTAGGAAGGAAAAATATGGCAAATGGCGCGCGAGATGATCTGCGCAGAGTAACTCGGGAACAGGATGACCAATATCAAAAGGTACTGTCCTTTATTATCTATCTAATTGTGACGCTTATTATGGTTACGGTTACTTTTCTCAATCCTTTTTTTATGAAGAATCAGATTAGAACTAACAATAATGAAGCCATCATTGTTAGGCAGGTCAACAAGCACTTTGATACACTAGCTAACGAGATTGGAGCCAATAAAAATGGCAACGCCAATCTTTTGACTACTAAGCAAACGCAACCGATTGCCGATCATATTATTGATTATACTTTGGGTGCATTTTTTAAGTTTAATAATCTTAATTTAGCTAACCAAATTTTATATGATATTGATTTAAATATTGACCAGGGAGCATCAAGCGATGCTCAGTTGGTTCAACAAAAATTAAAAAAGCAGGGCAGTAATGCACCTTATGAAGTAGTTGATGCGTTCAGTTTAAATACAATGATGGTGGGCAGTAATGTTGCAACGGCATTACTGCTGCTTAACATTGTTGTGTTAGTTATGGCTGCTATCAGCTTGCGCTCGCTTATTAGTGACCTGCGTACAGAAATGACTTCGAAAAAATTAACCCATACTATTACGGGTGCAGCCATGTGGGCAAGTTTTTGGTTAATGCTGATTGCAGGAATCATTGCACTTGTTCCAATAGTTTTTAATGTTAGGGAAATTGCTGTTTTTGGCTATATTTTAGAAATTAGCAGCAGCATATTTTTGGATTTTGTAATTGTGGGGGTTGTTCTCTACATTTTAAGTGCTATTTTATGGGAATTTACAGCACCAGAAAATTAGCTAGTTAATTTAGCGTTAGTTCCCTTAAAACAGTACTTGACTACTAAAAAGTTTTTTAGGTAGGCTTGTCTTGCCAGAAGATTGCGAAAATAAGGAGTTAATAATGAAAATTTACTTTGCAAATGCTCTGTTTTCTCAGGCAGAAATTAATTATAATGCCCAATTAGCAGCTAAAATTCGTCAACTAGATCCTGCAATTGATCTATATTTACCACAGGAAAACGCTACAATTAACGATAAAGAGGCATATGCCGACTCAAAAATGATTGCTCAGGCCGATACTGATAAGCTCCTTCAAAGTGATTTAATGGTTGCCGTTCTTGATGGTCTCAGTATTGATAATGGGGTAGCAAGCGAAATCGGTATTGCCTACGCTAAAGAAATTCCGATTATTGGTCTGTACACTGATACGCGGCAAAAAGGCAGCAATAATAAGCAAAAATTAGCTGCACTAAGTGAAATCGCTGAAAATCAATTTCACTACGTAAACCTTTATACAACGGGACTAATTAAGTTAAGTGGGACAATTGTTAATAATGAACCTGATTTATTACAGGCAGTTGCAAAGTATTTAAAATAGCAAAAAAAGCCGCGGAAGTAAAATTTCCGTGGCTTTTTTCTGTCATAAATTAGTTGCTACCTAGTCGAAAGAGCTTGAAATGATAAGAAAGAATTCCCGCAATATCAACCCAGTATTCATGCCCATTAACTAAGGGAGTAGCTCCCGGAGAATAAGTAATAATGGTTGTAAAATTGCCATAGCCGGAATTATGATAATTGTGAACTTCCTGAGCTTGATAAGTTGTTTGCGTATCCTCATCGGTAATAGTAATTTGCGGAATTTCTTTAATTACTTGATCGGAGCTATAAAAAGACCAAGCAATGTTTTGTCCTTGGACTAATTCGAGCGGAAAAACGCCTGAACTAGGATAAGTGACTTGCTGTTGACTTGGCTTGCGAAAGACGTCAGCTGAATTAAGAACTTTTTGAACAGAATAGCGGTAACCATTTTTTCCGTAGGCGGCTCCGATTCCGGTTGTAGTCAGTCTAGTTGAGAGTAACCAGGCACGGTGTCCTGTGTCTGGTCCGGATAAATTATAGCGATCAGTAATTAAATCAGTAATTACATCGCCTGCAGTTTGGTCATGGGTATTAAAGTTAAGATTAGCAGAATTGGAAGTGGAGCGGGCGATTTGCCAAATCGCTTTGCTAACGTTGCGCGGCCTTTTTTCATAAGGAAGGTTGTGCTGGTTAATTAACGGATTGGCATTTAAGGTTGCCAAAACGGCAGCCGTTTTTTGTGCATCAATACTGTCTTGTTTGGCCTCAGCTATTGGTGTTAAGTCAAAAAGTCCGCGATAATAATTAATGTAAGCTAATTGATCACTAAGATAAGTCGGGCTTAGCACACCTTCTTTAAATTTGCGGTTGAGCTGCGGCTTAGTTACATAGAGGTTATCTTCGTTAAAAGGAGTTTTATCTAAAGCAGCATATTCTTGTTGCAATTGCTTTACTTGGTTTGCTTCACTTGGCGTGAAATTAGCTGCGTAAGTAGTTGTAGCGCTAAATGGAAAAATGAAAAGTAGGCTGGTAAATATAATAGATAATTTGCGTAACATTTTTCAAGACGTCTCCTAACTATAAAATATTATAAGGCAAAAAAGCCCTTTAGATAGCTACAAAACAAAAATTTAAAAAAGCTGGTAGAAAAGAGCGTTTATTAAATATGATTAACCCAAACATACCACAAGCAAGAAATGTTGAGCTGAAATTGGTTAGTAATCTTGATGATTGGGACGGCGTTACTGGACCGGTTGATCGTGATTTGCGTCAAGTCGTTGTTCAAAAAGCAACAATCGGCAAGAATTATACTTATGCCTTGCAACACGTTGCTGGTGATACTTTTGTTTATCGTGGCCATAATGGTCAAAATGTTAACTTTAATAAAAATAAGCCGGTGTTGTTCATGACGGGAACTGCTGCAGGGCATACCCAAACATTTGAATATGCGAATAAATTTGATCAATATTTTGTGGGAACTAAGCCAAATGACCTTAATATGAGCAGTACGTGGTCGAGCTGGTCAAAGCAGATTGCCCGGGTTTCTCTGTGGCACGCACAAAAATACAGTTCTAATACAAGCATGCAACCTCGGCTAGCTAACTTGAATCATGCAGGTAGCGACTTTGGTGTTGGTTGTGCGGGTGACCAATTTGCCCGCGTCGAGGCGGCAGTTTCACCTGATGGCCAATATTTTCTGATTGCTTACGGTGATAACGATCATAATGGTTACTTTGCACTATACCGTCTGAGTGCAATTAATGATGCCTTGGATCACGCCACCACTACTAGCAAATATGTTGATATAACAACTGTACAATGCCTTGCCGCCTTTAAAATTCCAACTTTATCTGGCAATCAAGGACAGGTAGGGTCTTTGCAAGGATTTGCCCTTGATCATTATGTTGCTAATCATAACGACCAGTTTAATCTTTATCTTTCTAGCCAGCCGTCTACTGATACAGCTGGCTTTGACCGTAAAATTGTTAAAATTCCGTGGGGCGAAGTTAATGCTACCGGTTGGGAATTAGTTGATTTGACAACTGCAACAGAACTGGCAATTCCGGGCTATTATACGGAAGTTGAAGGCATTCAGGTTGTAAGTAATAACAATGTTTTGGTGACGGTTGCCTACCACCAACTGCACGATTTTGCTAATCCAACTAAGCATCCCACTAAAATTAATAAAATTTACCAAGTAACTTGGGGACTTTTATAGCCAACACTAATGTTCGGGAAAAATATTATACTAAAAGCCAAAATGATTATTAGCAAAGTGAATTTTCACAATAAAAAAAAGCGGGCTATTAACTAATTGAAAAATTACTCATGTTTTTTAAGATTTAGGTTCGGATTAAAAAAATATTTCTAAAATTCGGCTAATTTGTGCTTTTTTAGGCTTACATTGCCGTATAATTAAAAAGTTAGAAACATTAATTAAGAGGTAAAAATAAAATGACTAGGAAAACACAGGTTGGCCTGATTTTTGGTGGCAATTCATCCGAATATGAAGTCTCAATTATGTCAGGCCACAACATTTATAATGCAATTGATCAAGATAAGTTTGATGTTCACCCGATTTGGATTACCAATGACGGGTACTTGGCTAGTGAAGCAGATTCTTTTAAGGTACTTAAAGATCCACACTATACGGTGCAAAATCCGCACAAAGTCGCTAATATTTCTAATCTAATTGAGTTAGCAAATTTACCTGAAATCGATGTTTTCTTCCCAATTGTCCACGGCAACTTAGGTGAGGATGGTTGTCTGCAAGGTTTATTTAGAATTTTGGATAAGCCATTTGTAGGTGACGATGTTTTATCTGCTGCAGTAACAATGGATAAGGAATTTACCAAGATTTTGGCACAACGAGCTGGTGTCCCGGTTGCTGACTGGATTGCAATTAAACGCTTTGAATATGACGAAGAAAATAATGCTAAATGTGATTACGCAAAAGTAAGCGAAAAATTGGGTGGTGACTTATTTGTTAAGCCATCCAATCAGGGTTCATCCGTTGGGGTTCACCATGTTACAAGCGAGAAAGAATACCGTGAAGCTTTAGCCGATGCCTTTAGGTATGACGATAAAGTTTTAGTAGAAGAAACGATTCATGGCACTGAAGTTGAAGTTGCTGTTTTAGGCAATGATCAGCCGCTTGTTTCTGGGGTAGGTCAAATTATTAACGCTGCGGGAACCTTCTACAGTTATGAAAATAAATATGATGATGATTCCACCACAACATTGCAGATTCCAGCCGAATTACCAGCCGAAATTATTGAAAAAATTAGGGCTAATGCCTTAAAAGTTTACCAGGTAACCGAATGTAGTGGTTTGGCTCGGGTTGACTCTACTTTACGTGAAAGTGACCAAAAGATTGTTTTTACTGAAGTCAATGCATTACCAGGTTTTACTAACATTAGTATGTATCCAAAATTGTTCGAAGAAGTGGGTATTCCTTATTCCGAATTGATCACACGGTTAATTAATGTCGGTCAAGAACGTTATGAGCATAAAAAGACGTTGCTACATAAAATCGGTTAATTAGATTGTGCTGGGAGTAATATTTTATGACTAAAGATAAGCATGATTTTGAAGAATTGACCGCCCCTGCAGCAACAGCTAAGGAATTGCAGATTAGTGTTGCCACTTTGCGCAAATATTCCTTAATAGTTGAAAAAGTTGCTGGTAAGCCTGATTATTACGCTAGAACCAAACAAAATGCCCGGTTATATAGTAAAAAGGATGTTCAAGACTTAAAGGATTTTCATAAGTTAGCACAGGAAAATGGCCTTACTTTGCAAGAAGCGGCACAGCAAATTTTTGCTGTGAGTGATAAAAGCGCAAAAGAATCAAATGCCGTGGACGAACCTAACAATGAAGTGATGAGCACACCGCAGGTGATGAAACTTCTTAATGCCTTGCAACAGACTATTGGACAGCAAAATTCAGCGCTTGTTAAATTACAAAAGCAGTTAAATCGAATTGAAAAGCAGAATAAAGATCTACTAGCAAAACAGAAGGAGTTAGAAAATTCATCTGCCAAAGATGCCGATTTTGCTAGCTTACCTGATATTTCAGGAATTGTAACCGATGATCTAGCAACTGCACCAATTTTTGCTGAAGAAAATAAACCACTGACACCTGCTGAAAAGCGTGCGCAGGTTGCTAATGATGAACAAAAATCAAGCAAAGAAGTGCATGATGAAATTTTGTCAAAAGCACAAGAAAACGCCCAAAAAAGTACGGTTAATGCGCACCGGACATTGTCAGATATGCAAATAGAACCGGAAAAAAAGCATTGGTGGCAAAAACTTATTGATATGTAGATTAGATAAAAACGACTTTTTAAAAAAGTCGTTTTTATTAATGCCAAATTTAGCAAACTTAAGTTAAACTTTTAATTATGATATCCGCTTTTGAGGTACAGTAGACAAGAATAGATTGAGGATGATTATATTGAAAAGAACTAAGCAGCGCTATGTGTTGGCGCTAGTTGTAGCTATTATTGGACTGGCCTTGACGGCGTGTACTTATTTTGCCACTGATATCTACACTAAGCATGATGTAGCAGTAATTACGGACCGCACGATTAAGGACACTTTAGTTGAAAAAAGTACGGATGTGTATAACAACAAGGACGAAACCAGAAAACAGGTGCTTCACCTCAAAGTTTTATCTGGCAAGCATAAGAACCAAACTTACCGAACGGTCAATTATTATTACCCATCGCAATTGATTACGCAAAAATACCGAGCTGGTCAGCGGATTTTTGTCAATATTAAACATAATGATCCGGCTATTCAAACGCCTAAACGCGATTGGGTGTTGGTCTTAGCACTGACAGTCATGGCGACACTAATGGTAGCCGTTTCTGGTAAAAACACGCTGGGACTGATTGCGTCCATGGCTTTGAGCTGGCTCTTGTTTTACCTCGTAATTATGACCGATATTAAACTAAACGGCTCGTATATTGTGTTGCTCTTTGGCTTTGCTGACATCGTCTTTTCCTTTTTCAGCTTATTGCTTGTTCAAGGACTTAATAAAAAAATGCTGGCGACCTGGGCCGCGACGCTTTTAGGCGTCTTTGTTTCGTTTGGCTTGTGCTACTTAATTATGCGCCTTACGGGAGAGTCTGAAATCAAATATGAAACTGGCGATTACGCTACCCAAGATCCCCGTGGCATTTTTTTAGCACAGACCTTGCTCGGCATTTTAGGAGCAGTGATGGATGAAGCAACGGATATTATCTCAAGCTTATATGAGTTAATTCAGACTAAAAAAGATTTGACTGCCAAACAGCTGATTGAAAGTGGCCGAACAATGGGCCAAGAGATTATGGGACCACTGATTAATGTGTTAGTGCTGATTTTCATGTCTGAAGCGTTGCCGCTAACAATTATTTATTTACGTGACAACAACACTTTAAGTTCCACCTTTGGCTTCACCTTATCTTTAGGAGTAACGCAAAGCGTTATCTCCGCAATCGGAATTGTTTTAACGGTTGTTTTCGCGACTGGCTGCAGTTTGTTCTTTTTAGAAGGTCAAAAATGGAAGGAGTGGAATAAAAAGTGAACACATTAATGGCATTGATAATCGTTTTGGCAATATTAATGACGGTCATTGGCGGTGAAACCGGCATTCGTAGTTTTTTCAGTGTGCTGATTAACACCTTATTGTTAATTTTGCTGGCAATTCTGATTTCATGGGGTATTAGCATTCCCGTGTTAATTTTGATTTTTATTCCACTCAAGTTAGTGACAATTATCTTTTTGGGAACGCATGACTATCAAGTAGCGAAAAACTCATTTTATTCTGCTCTAATTGTGTGTTTAGTTGTCAGTTGTTTGATTTTAGGATTCGAATGGCTGGCACAAGCTGCTGGCTTAGGCCCAGAAGCTGGAGAGATTCTCGTTGGTTTATCACAAATGCCGGGGCTTAGCTATCCGTTAATTGCCGTAGCTGTTGCGATTTTTTCAACGCTTGGAGCGGTTGCGGAAGCGGCGGTTGCAATGAGTTCTGGATTATTAGAAATTAAAAAGCACAATCCCGAGATTACCCATGAAGAACTACTGAATAGTGGGGCAAAAATCGGCAACGATGTTTTAGGAACAGCGATGAATACCATTTTATTTGGCATGTTTGGTAGCTTTCTTTCCCTATTTTTGTGGTATATTAGGCTCAATTACACATTAGGTGAAATTTTAAATGAAAAATTATTTGTCAATGAAACGCTTATTATTATGTATTCATTGATTGGTGTATTACTAACTGTGCCATTATCGACTGCTTTTTTAGCAAAAAAGATGGCTAAACGTGAGGTGAAAAAATGAAAGTAAATGATTTAACGTTAACTAACTTTAACAAGCGGGAGTTTAAAGTTCATACTTATACTCTGGATTCAATTGGTGACTTAGTGACTCCTAAGCATCCGCTTGCCATTATTATTCCAGGTGGCAGTTTTGACCACTTGTCTTTACGAGAAGGCGAGCCGGTAGCACTTGCCTTTAATAACTGCGGCTTTAACAGCGTTGTAATGGAATATAACTTGGTTCAAGATGAAGGAGATATTTATCCGGATGCGGGACTAGATGTATTGACTACGGTTAAGTACTTTCGTGATCACGCGCGTGAATACAATATTGATCCTGCAAAAATTGTTACTGTTGGTTTTTCAGCTGGCGGTCACGTGGCCAGCTTTGCCAATAGCATGGCTAACTCTCCTAAATACCAAAAAGAATTTTCTTTTACCAGCAGTGCCGTTTTACCATCTAAGACTATTTTAGGGTACCCGTTAATTAACTTAGCTAAAATTGGCTTTGATGTCCCCGCTGAAGAGGAGGGCAAGGTACCGACAGATGAGTTTGTTAAAAATAGTGCATTGGGTGTAACTGCCAAAACGCCTGCAACTTTTATTTTTCATGCGTGGGATGATCCTGTTGTATTAGTGACAAATACCATGGAATATATTGCTGCTTTACATGCCAAAAATGTGCCATGTGAGGTTCATATTTTCAATCGTGGCGGTCACGGGTTTTCATTAGCCCGTAAGGATATGGTGATCAAAGGGCGCGAGTGGCAGGAAAATCCGCATGCGGCCCACTGGTTTAAGTTAGCTCAAGAGTGGTTGGCCAGCGAATGGTCATAAAAAGGCAGTGTAGCTGCTTTTTTGTGGGCTATTTGCCAGCATTAAGACTTACTAGAAAGAATATTAATATAAAAATTAAAAAGTGCGAATTTTTTTAAACAAAAGTATTGCATTTATTTCTAAAAGGTATATAATTGCACATATTTGAATCAAAAGAAAGGACATGATTTTTTGAAGTTAACGAAAATAAAAATTTTAACAGCAATTAACGGCGTACTAACTTTAAGCAGTCTAATCATGTTATTCTTTGGATTGTGTAATCAAGTTAATGAGTCAAGTCGCCTTTTAGATGATGAGCAAACAATTGCCCTTAATAGTGGGAATGGTTTATTCATCTTTACAGCAATAATTGCCGTAATCATTTTTGGATTTGCCTTCTTTGCCAGTTGGCTGAGAAGTGAACCTGCGAAGGCTCATTTGTTAAGACACCATGCTTAATTAAGGAAAAACTGCACTTTTGTTAAGACACAAAAGCGCAGTTTTTTATTGTCTAAAATAGGGTCTGATTAAAAAGCTCAGTTCAAAATAGTGTGGTTAGCACCGAAAGAATTAGAAGAAGCAGCCAAACTCAACAAAAGTTTGACTGCTTTTATAATAAATTACTTAATATGGTACTTTTTTAATTACTAGGCAAATTCGCATATTTGCTTAACTGGATAACGGACGGATTTAACTTCTGGCTTGTCTTGGGGAGCTCTTTTACCAACTGCAATAGCCATTACTGGAACATATCTTTTGGCGTCTAAATTAAAAGTTTCTGCAGCTTTTTTAGTGTTATAACCACCAATTGGATTAGTTTCATAACCGTGGCTTCTTGCAACAAGCATAAATTGCATTGCCGCTAGAGCAGAATCGATTGAAGCGTCCATAACTAGTGTGTCGTAATCTGCGTGTTCATACAGCGGTAAGAATGTACTAAATACTTCATCTAGTTTTTCTTTGTCAATTTGACCATTATGATAAGCTTTTGTCCACAAATCGCGGTATGACTTAAATGCTTCCGTGTCACCAAATAGTAAAACCATGTCTGAACAAGTTTCAACTTGAGGCATATTAAATTTCATAAAATAGCTTTTAAGTTTTTCTTTGCCCTCGGGCGTGTCGACAATTACAAAGTGCCAAGCTTGTAAATTGCAGGCAGAAGGAGCACTAGCTGTTTCCGCAATCATTTGTTCAAATTCATCGTGAGAAATTTTTACTGTTGGGTCAAATTTTCTTACAGACTGGCGATTAAACACTATATCCTTAAAATCATTATTAATGATATTTTTGTCTTCCATAATTATTTATCCTCTTTGACTTCGTGTGTTTGTTCTAAAAAAGGTGCTAAGGCTTTTAAATCAGGTCCTTCTCCACTAGGAATATTCTTAGCTCTAGCGACAATTGCTGGATTCATGCCTGGATGCGTCAAAATATAGAATTTATCATCTTCAAGTGCTTTAAAGATGATCTTTGGAACGTTATCAATTGGCATACCAGTTGTAATATCAATTTTTGCTTGTTTTTGTCCTTCTTTAAATGTTTTACTGGAGTAATAAGGGTCACTTTTATCCGTATATTTAGCAGGACGGTGATTTTCGGTGTGATATAAATCTGTCTGAACAAAAGCAGGGCAAAATACGTGAAGACCGACATTTGCTTTTACGGCCTGTAAGTCATATTCAACTGCTTCAGTCATACCAACGACTGCAAATTTAGTTGCATAATAAGCTGGCATTAGAGGACTAGTTATTAATCCAGCCATTGAAGCTACGTTAAGAATATCACCGTGTCCTTTTTGCTTTTCCATAATTGGAATAACTCGTTTTAAAGCCCATACTTGACTCATTAAGTCGGCATGTAAAATCCATTCCCAATCGCGAGTTGGCAATTCCCATATTGGTCCAGGAATTGCTACGCCGGCGGAGTTAATTAATAAGTTGATTTCATTATATTTTGACATGGTTTCATCTACCATGTTAGCGATTTCGCTTTCTTCAGTAACATCAGTTGGGATACTGATAGCTTGCGCACCAATCTTTTTAACATCAGATAATGTTTTTTCAAGAGCATCTTGATCTATATCAGCTAGAGCAAGTTTCATGCCCCTTTGGGCGGCCTCAATTGCTAGTGAGTGACCAAAGCCATGAGCAGCACCGGTAATCAGAGCAACTTTATCCTTAAATTCTTTCATACAAAAACTCCTCTCTGAATAATTGTTCACTATTGAACTAACTTGTTTCTATCTTTAATATTAAGCGCTATCAATTTATTTAAAATAGACAATTATCTAAAAGGGTAAGATGTCTAACATATTTAATAGACTGTCAAAAATATTATTCAGAGAATAATGTCCAGTTTTTATCGGCCATTCTTAGAGAATGGACAATAATATTTTCTTGTGTCCGGCAAAATTCTTTTCTGATTTGTTCAGGCGATTCTTTCTGACCATTACCAAGCCAATCTAAAACAATTTCCGTAAAACCACCCGTTGAAATTTGAGCGATAAACTTCCGGTCTTCTGCTTTAACATGCAAGTGTTCTTTTTTAATTATTTCATCAATGTATCCGAGCAAAACATTAATCTGGGGCTCCCTAAAAACCCAATTAAACTGCTTAATATCTAAATTATCGTAGAATGCTCGTCCCAAGGAAGGGTTATTGTAAAAATACTTAAAGATATTGTAGAGATCTTTATCCCAGTGATCATAACCATTTGATTTTTGCAAAAGAGAGATAATTTCATCTTGTACGGTCCATTTCACTAAATCGGGTATATCTTCAAAGTGATAGTAAAAGGTTGGTCTAGTTCGGTTAGTTAGCGTCAGTAGTTGCTTAACTGTTACTTTGTCTAGCGGCTTTTTACGCAATAATTCTTTTAAAGCCTTTGAAAAAGCTCTTTTTGTTTGCAAGGTGATTTCTGTATTTCTCATATTTCAGACGGCCTTTCCGCAAATAGGTAGTATCAGATTTGTCTAACACTTATTCAGTTATACTTACGATAATTAGGTTACATTAAGTATATCGCTAAAAAAGATGGTTTGTTTATTACTGAGCAAACTAATTAAACAAGCAAGAGTGTTGTTTTTTGCGTTGATTAATGACAATCAAAAATAAGACAAAATAAAAAACAGCTTAGTCAATTACTAAACTGTTTTTATTATTAGGAAAACTGAAATCTATTACTCTTTTTAATACCAATGATGACTTAACCAAAAGCTCTTGGCATTAACCCATGAACCGTAGCGGCCGTAAACGTAATTATCGGCAACTCGTTCCTGGTTCTTAGGGGAATAATTACCGTGAAGGTAATTAATGTTTAATTGGTACTTGCCGTAACACACACCATTTCTAGCATAGTAGTTACCACCGGATTCTCTCATTGCAATCCAGTTCTTCGCAGCACGTTCACGCTTAGATAATTTTCTAGCAGCTTGAACAGTTTGAACATTTGAACTGGTGTTAGTTGTTTGCGCAACAACAGTAAAACCAAAAGATAGTGCTAAAGCTGCAATTAACTTAGTTAACAGACTTTTATTTTTCTTCAATTTCTTCATTCCCTATAAAAAAAGATCATTTATTTACTATGGATAATCATACACATGCAATATTTCATTGTTGTTACAGAATTAACACGCGACTCTTACAATCAAGTTTTAATGTTATTTCTGCATAGTTTTGGTAGAATTTAGAGGAAACTATTCTAGGAGGTAGATTATGACTGCAAAACATTTTTATGAAACTTTTCATCCTGATCATTATGACTTGTTTATTGATGTTAACCGCGAACAGAAAACAATTACCGGTACTTCAACAATTACTGGTGAGGCAATCGAAGATACAATTTTAATTAACCAAAAATATATGACTATTACGAAAGTCATGTGTGATGGTACTGAGGTTCCTTTCACCGTTGATGATGAGGAAGAAGCAATAAAAATTGCGGTAGGCAAAACAGGCAAAGTTACAGTTGAGATTACTTATTCCGCACCACTAACTGATACTATGATGGGAATTTATCCTTCATATTACAAAGTGAATGGCGTTAAAAAACAGATTATTGGAACACAATTTGAAACTACCTCAGCTCGTCAGGCTTTCCCATGCGTTGATGAACCTGAAGCAAAGGCCACTTTTTCGTTAGCCCTTAAATATGACGAGCACGAAGGCGAAACGACAATTGCTAATATGCCGGAAATCAAGGTTGAAAATGGCGTTCACTATTTTGAAAAAACAGTTAGAATGTCCAGTTATTTGATTGCGTTTGCGTTCGGTGAATTGCAATCTAAGATGACAGAAACCAAAGACGGCGTCAAAGTAGGCGTGTTTGCGACTAAAGCGCATCAAGCTAAGGAACTAAACTTTGCGCTTGATATCGCCAAGCGAGCAATTGAATTTTATGAGGAATTCTATCAAACTAAGTACCCATTACCACATTCTTGGCAATTAGCGCTACCTGACTTTTCTGCCGGGGCAATGGAAAACTGGGGCTTGGTTACTTACCGTGAAGCCGCAATTTTATTGGATCCAGACAATGCTACTCCTGAACAAAAAGCTTATGTGGCAACAGTTATTGCCCATGAACTTGCTCACCAATGGTTTGGTGATTTGGTAACGATGAAGTGGTGGGACGATTTATGGTTAAACGAAAGTTTTGCCAACATGATGGAATATGTCTCAATTGACGCTTTAGAGCCTGAATGGCATGTTTGGGATAATGTTTACCAAATATCAGAAGTTCCTGCTGCTTTAAATCGTGATGCCACTGATGGCGTTCAACCAGTTCACGTTGAAGTTGAACATCCTGCCGATATTGATTCGATTTTTGATAGTGCGATAGTTTACGCTAAAGGCTCAAGAATGTTAGTAATGGTTCGCGCTTTATTGGGCGATGAGGCATTGCGCAAAGGGCTGAAGTATTACTTTGACCAACATCAGTTTGGCAATGCAACCGGTGACGATCTGTGGAATGCATTGTCTACTGCAACTGACTTAGATATTGGTAAAATTATGCACACTTGGCTTGATCAACCTGGTTATCCGGTTGTCACGGCTAAAGTTAATGCAGAAAATCATTTGGTTTTGAGCCAAAAGCAATTCTTTATTGGTGAAGGCAAAGATGCTAATCGTAAATGGGCAATTCCACTTAACGCCAATTTCGCTGCGCCACAAATTATGTCAGAGCGTAAACTTGATCTTGGTGATTATCAAGACCTGCGTGCAAAAGCTGGTCATGCATTACGCATTAATGTTGGTAATAGTTCGCACTTTATTGTTAACTATGACGAAACATTGATGAATGATATTATGACCGAAGTTGATCAATTACAGCCAGTTGACCAATTACAACTCTTGCAAGACTTGTCCTTGCTTGCCGCGGGTAACCAAATTTCTTATGCGCAAATCATTCCGCTGTTGCCGAAGTTTGCTGCATCTAGATCTAATATTGTTATTAATATTTTGTTCAATATTGTTGATCAATTGCGGAAATTTGTCACTCACGGATCGGCTGACGAAAAAGCGCTGAAGGCATTTTGCAATAAATTATCTGCCGAAAATGTAACCCGCTTAGGCTGGCAAGCCAAAAAGACTGATACTTCAGATGATAAACTGATTCGACCAATCGTTTTAATGGCTGCGCTATATGCAGAAAATTCTTCTATTTATGCAGCAGGTCACCAAATTTTTACAGAGAATAAAGATAATTTGGCAGCCATTGAGGCATCAGTTCGACCTCATGTTTTGGTAAATGAAGTTAGAAATTATCATCAACCTGGTCTTGTTGCCGACTTAATTAAGCAGTACCAAGAAGCAGTGGACCCATACTTTAAGCAAGACTTGTTAGCAGCTATTACTATGACCACTGACAAGAATGAATTAGAGAAGATTGTGGATAATTTTGAAAATGCTGATATTATCAAACCCCAAGATCTTCGTGCTTGGTACCGCTCCATTTTACTTAACCAGAATGGTCAACAATTAGCATGGGATTGGTTACGTCAAGACTGGTCATGGCTTGAAAAGACAATCGGTGGCGATATGGAATTCACAAGTTATATCACTGTAACTGCGAAAGTTTTCGATACCGCACAAAGATTAACGGAATTCAAGGAATTCTTTGAGCCAAAAATCGATCAACCAGGACTTGGTCGTGAAATTAAGATGGATACACGCGTAATTGCAACAAAAGCTGCTTTAGTTGCAAATGAAAAAGCGCAAGTTAATGAAGCAATCAAGGCAATTTTGTCGCAGGATAAGTAGGAATCTAACACTTATCAAGTTCGTATCATTAAGTTAATATTGATGTACTTAAAACACCAAGCTAAACATTTAGCTTGGTGTTTTTTTATTGGTGCAAAATAACACTTTAAGCAATTAATTGTAATTTATTAATGGTAATAGTAAATGACGTAGCAGAATAGGCACTTTTATCGTACCAGCTAAATTAAGATTTAACTTCTTAGTGAATTGCTATTTGATAGTTATTTAGTAAAATAATTAAGGGAATAATAAGGGGGTTAACAAATGAAAAAATGTCCAAATTGTGGCGCATTGATGAAATCAAATGTCAATTTTTGTACTAAATGTGGGGCCGATCTGCGGCAGATAGATAATAGTCCTCAAGAGGCTATTGCTAAGTCAGAGGATTCACACCAAATAAAAAGTCAACCGAATAGTGGAGAAAACTTTGAGCAAAATCAGACAAAGCCAAATGCTGCTAATAATGAACAAGCGCAAGAAAATCAGTTCCGGCAAGCACCGACTTCAGCTAATACGCAAGAAGCTAATTCAGAAAGACCAAATAACGTCATTCAAAATTACTGGCAATGGTGCGTTGATTCATGGCAGCATCCATTTTCAGCGCTGATTGGTGAAAGCTGGTATGGCTGGGCTACGATTCTATTAGACGACTTGCTGATTATTTTAGGCTTTTATTTTTGCTTGAAGTCTATGGCTAATGGCTATGGTGTAGGTCGAATAGTTTCTGGTTTTGCCTTTAGCGGCGTCATCAGTTTACTGCTGTTCACACTTTTGTTTGAAGCAATTATCATTGGTGGCTATTATGCAGGACATTATTTTATTTATGGTAAAACTGACGGCTTAATCGCTTTCGTTAATCGGGGCGTTCACGCCAGCAACCTTAATTTGATATTATCATTATTAGTCTTCGTTATTTTAGTAATGGGTCCAAATAACGGCTCATTTGTTTCTGTAGTATTATTTATCATCTTTTCGCTCTTTTACATGGGCTTCCAGGTAACTGCGCTTGGTGAAAATAGACAGCCTATTAGAGATAAAATGTATGGTTATATTATTTCTTATCTGATAATACTAGTAGCAATCGCTATTCTCTTTTCAATACTATACAATTCAATGTATCAATCAATCTTAAACCAAATCTTTTCAACTTTAAATTAATTACGAAATTTCAAATGGGAAAACTGGTATTTTACCTTTTTTCCCTTATTAACAAATGCGCGAGCAAATTAAAAGGGCATGCTGCTATAAATTGCAACATGCCCTTTTAATTATTATTAACTTAGAGTATTCACTAGTTAGTCATAGACGATGACTGCTTCATGCTTAACAACATTATGCCAAACATGCTTGATTTCACCTGGCTTAATATTGACGCAACCGTGAGAACCGCCCCGCAAGTATGCCTTTTTACTCCAATCGCCGCGCCAACTGGCATCATGCAATCCGCAACCGCTAAGAGTAAACGGCATCCAGTATTTTACCGGAGAGGCATACTTTGAACCATCATTGTTGCGGCCGCGTAAAACAGCGGGCGATTCTTTATACTGAATATACCATACGCCAGTAGGAGTACGGTTTCCTTTGCCGCCATTTTCAGTTCCAGTAACAACATCGTTTAAGTGAACGGCTAATTTACCTTTTCTGACAATCCATAATTCTTGTTTCTTGAGAGAAACAACAACATAATCATTTCCGATTCCATGATTGGACTTGTTATAGCCTAGACCATAAGTACTGTAACCTAAGCCATAGATGTAATCTTCGCCATTTAAGCTGGTTGTACCTTTTAAAAAGGCCTCTTCAACTGCTTTTTGCGCTTTTTTGACGTTAACGCCCCAGCCGTAGCTCTCATTTTTGACGGTAATTGCTTTACTATTAAGCTTATTTTTAACCGGTACTTTAAACTGATAGCTTTTATGAATTGTCGAAACTTCTTGGTCGATCTTATTTAATTTCGCTGTTAGATTCTCTGAATTAATAAATGAGAATGTACCTTGTTTAAAAATGACCTTGTTAAGGAGCTCATTTGCCTTTAATTTATAGGACTTACCAGCAACTTTGTAGGTAACGCTGGCACGACTAACTGACGTTAATTTGCTGTTGGCACTTTCTAAATCAGTATAGTAGTATTCATAATTTTTCTTGTTGGGCATGGTTGTGTGTTGTTTAACAAAATAGTCGCGCACAGTTTGCCGATCAATTGTGTTAATGCTGGGATCACGCTCGATTGCGACTTTACCTTTTTCAAGGGTCACAATATTGTTGGCCTGTCGGTTAATTTTGGCCGTTGCCTTGGCAATAGTTAAATTACCCACTTTAACACCATAAATACTTACATTAGGGTTAAAATGGTTGGTGGCAAATTCTCTTGCCTGTCTTTGTGACTCGACATGGTGGTTATATAAAACTACGCCGAAAACAACCGCTAAAATTAAAACAATTCCAATAATGATTAGGTAAAGATTGTTGCGATTATTGTATTTTTTTAAGTTTTTTCTCGATTCCATAATTTTTATCCACTGTAAATAATTTTTTTAAAATAATTGCGGTTCCAGTTTATCATCTATTGAGACTCTAGTAAAATACAATAGTTAAAAACTTGTTTAGGAGGTTCGCATGGAAAATGATCCGTTAATTTTTGATGTTAATATTGCCAAGGAAAAGCCCAATTCATATCGAAAAACCAAGAATAAGTCAGGTTGTCCCTTTTGCGCGCCAGATGAATTGAGCAACATTTATGACCGTAACGGGGATATGATTTGGTTGCGCAACAAATATCCTACGTTGCGTGATACGGTTCAAACCGTTCTAATTGAGTCGAGCGATCATCAAGGCGATATTACCACTTATTCTACTAAACAAAACCGGGCGTTAATGCGTTTTTCTTTAGCATGCTTTAATAAAATGCGAAAGCAAGAAGAGTTTCGGTCAACCTTGTGGTATAAAAATTTTGGCCCGCAATCGGGTGGATCACTCATTCATCCTCATATGCAGATTGTTGGTCTGAAAAAGCAAGACGGCTACCATTATTTGTCAGAAAAGAATTTTAATGGGGTTACTTTGTTTAACCAGGAGGACGTAGAAGTCAATATTGCCCGTTTTCCGGTTCAAGGCTATATTGAAATTAATATCAATTTGCTTAATAGCGCCGGTATAGACTTGTGGGCAGATTGGATTCAATGCGGGGCAAAATATATGCTGACGGTTCTTTCGAATGGCCGGTGTGATTCGTATAACCTCTTTTTTTATCCGCGAAAAAATAATGTGATTTGTGCTAAGCTGATAGCGCGTTTTGCTGCGCCACCATATTTTGTTGGCTACAAACTATCCCAAGTAGATAACGAAGAGAAATTACAGGACGAGGCCCAAAAATTACGGCAATTTTTTGCCATCACCACTAATAAATAATTAAACTTACTGCAGACAGCATTGATAGTTTTTCTTTATGCCATTATTATAATTTTTAATAATCTTAAGCACGATTATTTGCGGCTTATTTGGTTTAGCAATATAATGACAACGTGTTATTTAAGGAGAAATCAGATGCGTAGAGAACAAACTAGAAACTTGGCAATTACTGCCTTATTTATTGCAATTTTTTTACTGCAGACTTTCGTCCCTAATATTGGTTATATCCGTATTTTGCCTGGCTTGCCTGCAATTACTACAGCGCCATTGACAGTTGCTGTTTATTCATTGTTAATGGGACCGGTTGCCGGAACTTGTTTTGGTACTTTCTGGGGACTGCTACGGGTGATCCTAGCATATACCCAGCCTGGAGATATGGTCAGCTTAATCCTATTCCAGAATATTTTTATTTCATTTATCCCAAGTATTTGTGCGGGACTTTTTCCAGGGCTAATTGGTAAGGCCAGTCAAAATAAGAGTAGAGGCGTTAAAGAAGGCAGCTATATCGTTGCTGGTGCAGTTACGTCATTAACGAATACTGTTTTAGTCATTCTTTTGACTAGTCTCATTTTTATGGGGAATTCCTCAAGGCTAATGGGGTATATGGGCAATTTTGCCACGGGAACACCTTTGATCCAAGCACTGATTATTGCGCTTGGCATGAATGGACTGATTGAAGCAATCTTTACTGCTATCGTTACGCCAATTATTGTTACCCCGTTAAAAACCGTGATGAGTAGAACTAGATAGTCCGTTTTTAGATAAAAATTAGCTTTTATCAGCTACGCCAATTTTAGTTAAATAATTAAATTTAAAAGTCATTTGCTTTGCAAATGGCTTTTTTTGTTTGACAAATTCAAAAGATTGGAATAGTGTATTAGTTAAATAATACAGAGAAATAATAGTGAGGTTGAATTATGACTGAAATTTTACGGGTAGATCAAGTAACTAAAACCTACGGTAAACGAGGAGAAAAGCAATATCAAGCGCTTAAGGGGATTAATTTTGCCGTTAATTCGGGTGAATTCGTTGCCATCATGGGTGCTTCTGGCTCAGGTAAAACCACTTTGCTTAATATTCTTTCTACACTTGATAAACCGACAACGGGCCACGTTTTTATTAATCACCAAGACAACGGCACGCTTAATGCCAATCAGCTAGCGGACTTCAGGAGTAAACAAATTGGTTTTATTTTTCAGGATTTTAATTTACTGGAAAACTTGACTAACCGCGAAAATATTGCCTTGCCGTTGACACTTCAAGGGGTAAAGTCTAGTCGAATTGATCCGTTAGTTGACCGTATTGCTGCTAGGTTAAGTATTAGTCAGATTATTAATAAATATCCGGCTGAAGTTTCTGGCGGACAGAAGCAGAGAGTTGCCGCAGCTAGGGCTTTAGTACATGAACCAGCAATTTTGTTAGCTGATGAACCCACTGGAGCTCTTGATTCAAAGAGTGCCCGTGAACTGTTAGATACAATGAGCGACTTAAATACAAACGATGGTATTACAACCCTAATGGTTACGCATGATCCACTTGCCGCTAGTTTTGCTAGCCGTATTTTGTTTATTAAAGACGGAAAAATTGGTGAGCAACTACTCAAGCAAGATTTACCGAGACAAAAGTTTTATCACCAATTGCTTGAACACTTAGGTACTGAAGAATAGGGTGAAAATCATGATTTGGAAACTTTCTTTAACGGGCATCAAAAGCCGACTTAAAGACTATCTTGTTCTTTTTTCAGGCTTAATAGTTGCTAGCATGATCTTTTACATGTTCTTAACGATTGCTATTAATCCTTCTTTTATTAGTCATGATGTCAATGCCTCAACGGATTATCTAAATTTTACCTTTGCCTTTGGGATCGTTTTATTAGTCTTGATTACTTTTGTTTACTTAATTAATGCCAATTCGCTTTTGCTCAGTATGCGCAAGCATGATTACGGTATGTTTATGTCGCTAGGAGCTAAAAGCAGCCGCATCGGGCTATTGATTTTTATCGAAACCTTAATTACTGGGATATTGGCTACAATTGCAGGTATTGTATTTGGCTTTGGCTTAACTGCTATTGTGTCACAATTACTAATTACAAAATTAAATTTACAGATTACTCACTTTGCTGTGATTTATCCGCCAGCAATTGGCTGGACACTCATTTTCTTCATTTTCATGTTCTTTTGGGGCGCTATTCATAATGTGCGAAAATTAACGCACACGCCAATTATTAGCTTACTCAAGGAGGATCAAAAACCTGCTAAACTAGGTAATCATCCGATTAAGCTTGCAGTTGAAGCTATTTTGGGTCTGCTATTATTAGCGGCTGGTTACCATATCTTGGGCCTGCCTTTAAACATGTTTTTACTAATTATTCCAGGTGCACTCATAACAATTGTTGCAGGAACGTATTTTATTTTTGATGCCGCGTGTGTTGGCGTCATTAATTTCTTAATTAAAAAAAGATCTCTTTCTTATCGCGGATTACGCGTCTTCATCTTGGGCCAACTGAAGTTTCGCTTGCATGACTTAACTAAAATCTTAACTATTATTTCACTGCTATTTGCTTTGGCATTGGGTGCAATCACTGTGGGACTTAACTTCACTACTCTTAAAGATTTGGGCAAAGAAAGTATCTATTACGACAATATTGTTGTCAGCGCATCGCCCGCCGTTAAAACCGAAGTTGCCAAATTACATATTTCTACTGAGCAAACCTACCATTATAAAGAAAATCGCAAGAATTTATTTTTAATGCGGGATGAGCTAAAAAAGCAGCCGGTTAAAGACAAAGAGGCCTATTTAGCAGGTCATGAACCAACATATAAAACTGTCAATTTAGCACTTAGTGACCTTGCTAAAAGTGATACACATGCAAACAATGCTTTTAGTTCACTATTAGGGACGACTAAGAAAATTAAACTTGTATCCCATTCTGACTGGCAGAACTTACCTGGTAAGCCTCATTTCTTGTCGCTAATGTTAGTTAAAAATTTCGAACAGGATTACCCAACTTTATTAAAGATTCAGCAATTGCAATTAAAAGAAAATCCGCATTACCTTAACCAATTTAATGAGAGTAAACCGGTTTTCTACCAATTAATTAGCAATTTCAGTGGCGGGTTTGAATTTATGGGCTTTTTCCTGGGACTTGCTTTCCTGACCATGCTGGCTTCTACTTTGATGTTTAAGGTACTAAGCGGGGCAGCTAGGGACCGTATTCGTTACCAGATGCTTTATCAAATTGGTGCGCGAAGAAGAGTTTTAAGTTCAGCAGTTAAAAGTGAACTGGGTACATTATTCTTGCTGCCTGCGGTATTAGGAATACTAGATGTTTTATTTGGCTTGAAACTATTTAGGATTCTTTTGCCTAATCCGTACCATCACTTATGGATCCCATTTACAATTTTTATTGTTCTGTACTTTATCTACTATGCAATCACGGTCAAGCTCTACCAGAAAGTCGTTTTACCACAGGAAAAATAAGCAAATGAAAAAACTAATCTCTCGCTTAGATTTTTTAATACTTTTGCGCTAGGAGAAAAATTATGATTTGGAAATTATCGTTAACCGGAATCAAAAACAGGATGAAAGATTATGTCGTGCTTTTTTCAGGCTTAATTGTTGCCAGCATGATCTTTTACATGTTCTTGACAATTGCCATTAACCCCGCTTTTCTTGCCAAGAATCTTCCGGTTAACCACCCGAATTACGTCAACTATATTTTTACTTTCGGCATCGTATTGTTGATGATTATTACATTCTTTTACTTGCTCTATGCCAATACCTTCTTGTTAAGCATGCGTAAACACGATTATGGGATGTATATGATGCTCGGGGCAAAAAGCATGCGGATCGGTCTTCTAATTTTCTGCGAAACCTTATTAACCGGGCTAATCGCGATAATTGTGGGGATTATTTTAGGCTTAGGCTTAACCGCACTTGTTTCTCGGCTGCTAGTCAGCAAGTTGGGTCTAGCAATTAACCACTTTCAGGTAATTTTACCTCGGGCTATTTTAGGCACGATTCTTTTCTTTATTGTTATCTTTTTCTTCGGTGCGCTTTTTAATGCGCGCAAGTTAACAAAAACCCAAGTAATCAGCCTGTTGCACGAAGATCAAACACCCGTTAAGTTGAAGCGGCATCCACTATTACTGCTAGTTGAGGGAATAGCCGGAATTGGCCTGCTTGCCTGCGGTTATTATGTGATGACCCTGAACCCCAATAATATCTTCAAGATTATTCCCACAGCTCTGATAACAATTGTTGTTGGTTCCTTCTTTGTTTTCAATGCGGTCTTCACGTCAATTATTAACTTACTTTTAAAGAATAAAAAAATTTCCTACCGTGGTATTCGCATGTTTACCTTGGGGCAGCTGAAGTTTCGCTTGCATAGCTATACTCGCATTTTAACCATGATTTCACTTCTTTTTGCCTTGGCATTAGGTGCAATCACAGTTGGCCTTAATTTTAATTCTCTTAAAGAGACAGTTGCCCAAGGATATTACTATGATGCAAGTATTTGTAGCGATTCCAAGCCTGTCAAAAAAGAACTGGCAAAGCTGACATTAAAAAGCCAGCAGACATACCATTATAAAGAGGATCGCCAAAAAGCCTATTTCCAAAGTGCCGAACTGACCAATAAACCACTTAAAAATAAAGAATTAGTTGACTCAAGCACTTCAACCGGCATGATAAAAATGCGCGTTGTAACCGTGTCTAAGGATAGTCTTGCGCCAATTCTTAGCAATTTCTTTCCCAATACCGGTAAGGTAGTGCAACTGGTAACAAAAGAAAAGTACCGACAATTGAAGCAGAAGCCGAAAGCAATTACCTTGATTAGGACGAAAGACTTCGTTCACGACTACCCGCGCATTTTAAAAATAGAACGCATGGAAGTAAAAGAAAACGCGGCTGCTGCAAATGTAATCAATACTAGTAAAGCTAATGCCTATCAAATGATAGTCGGCTATGTCAGCGGCTTTGAATTCATGGGTTTCTTTCTCGGGCTAGCCTTTTTAACCATGCTTGCTTCAACCTTAATGTTTAAGGTACTCAGCGGCGCTTACAATGATCGCTTGCGCTACCAAATGCTGGCCAAAATGGGAGTGAGAATCAAATTGCTCCGGCACTCAATTATGGTGGAAATTGGTGTATTGTTCGCACTGCCAGGCATTTTGGGCATAATTGATGTTCTCTTTGGGCTTAAGCTGTTTAGAGGACTTCTCCCGTATCCATACCGCGGCATTTGGATCCCGTTTACAATTTTTATTATTTTTTATTTGTTCTATTACGTTTTAACTGTCAAACTTTATAAAAAAATCGTATTGGATAATTAGTAATATGTGAAATATAAAAAGCTACGCTGTTTGAAGCGTAGCTTTTAAGTCCATTTAAAAGATTTTATGAAAATAAAATTCCAATTACTAACCCTAAGATTTGCATTAGTTGAAACCAAAATAAATTTTGTGGGGCCAAATCAAAGGTAGTCAGGACTTTGTGCCTAATATTATCTTTATCTACCCAAAATGTCATATCCTTAGTTTGCTTTTTTCTAAAGGTCTGAACGTTTTTATATAGTCGAGGAAAGGTGATAAATACTAAAAGTTGCCAAATAGGTAAAAGTTTAAAAATTACACTAATCAAAACGATTACATAAGGAAATAAAGTTAAAAAACTAAATAACTTTAAAGACCTTGGAATACCTATATATGAAGGTAAAGTATAGCGACCATTAGCTAAATCCTGCTTCAAGTCGCAAGTATTATCAGCTAGCATTGTAGCGGCATTAAAAAAAGCCTGAGGTAAAGCTATCCAAAAGACCATTAATAAATTAGCTAAATTACCAGAAAATGAAAATATAGGCCAATTTAAAGTCAAACTAGCCAGTTGTGAAAATGGTGAATTAATGTAAACAGCTAAAAACATTATGCCCAGACCTTCAAACAAGCCAGCTAAAATTTCTCCTAAAGGAATTCGAGAGAAAGGTACAGGACCGTAGGTATAGAAAACAGCAACGAAAAGGCCAGGTACTCCAACTAATATAATAAAAAGATCCGTTCGAATTGTTAGCCAAATGCCCAAAATTCCAGCAATAAAAAGCAACATAAGCATTAATATTAAAGAAGTTGTGGGAGATAAGTTACGCTTACCAATTAAATTATGCTCTTTTTGATAGCTCTTACTTTTAGCAAGGCGGTAGTCTTGAACGTTATTAAAACCTGTAACAAAAAGTGCAATTGCTCCTTGAGCAATCAAGTAAATCAACGAGTTTTCCCAATTAAAAGTATGAAAATAAAAGTACGCAAACAATACACCTAATAAGTAGGGCATTAAGCTATTCAATTTGGTGTTAAGTCTGACTAATTCAAAAAAATCAGTTATAGTAAAGCGTTTATATTGTTTTTTAGCCTCCATAATTTATTTCCTTTCACAAACTATTTTATGGTTTCAAATTAGCTAAGTGGTAACCATTATTTGAAAACAGCTTAAATTTATTTTTAAGACCTGGTGTAATATAAACATTTTTCTTTTTCGTTATAAAAATTGCTTCTATACCTGACTTTTTTTCAATATATTTGTATCCTTTCTTTAATCCTCGATTAAAAACAGCAGTGGATAATCCATCTCCAGTTTTTGAACGTTTGGCGATAATTGTTACGCTCAATAAGTTGTTTTGACAAGGGTAGCCAGTTTTAGGATTCATCAAATGACTATAAACCTTATTACCAACTTTAAGATAGCGTTCGTAAATTCCTGAAGTTACGGCTGTAGCATTTTGTTCAGGAAGGGATCCAATTGCTGCTCCGCGTGCAGCTTTAGGATCCTGAATTCCAACTGACCAGTTATTTCCATTAGTTGGTGATTTTCCTAACACATAAACATTGCCACCTAGGTCGATGATGGCACTAGTTACTCCTTCTTTTTTTAATACTTTCATTACCTCATCAGAAATAAAACCTTTAGCCATTCCGCCAAGATCTAGCTTCATACCTCGCTTTTTTAGAAAAACAGTTCGTTTTTGATCATTAAATACGACGTTATGATAATTTACTAAGGGTAATTTCTTTTTAATTGTGCTTTCTTTAGGTTTATGAGCATCAGGAAAACCAATTCGCCACAAACTAGTAATAGGGCCAATGGTAAAATCAAATGTACCTGCGGATATTTTACTGTAGTAGTACGCATCCTTGCACATCCTATAAATAGTTGGTGTTACCTTAGTCGACTTAATTCCAGCATTTTGATTGATTTTATCTATTTCACTACCCTTTTGATTAACAGTAGTTTCTTTTGCTAAAGTTTCAATGCGATCGAAACCGGCCTGTAATGCTTGATGTTTATGCTTGTTATATATTTTAATTGTGCAAACGGTACCCATTAAAAATTTAGTATCAGAAATTGGCTGAGTTGTGATCTCGGTTTTCACAGCCTTGGTATTTTTACTTTGAGTTGAGCATGCTGCCAAACTAGTTCCTGCTATTAGTAGTTCTATTACTAATAGTACTTTCAAAACTTGCTTTTTCATCTTAAATCCCTTAACAAAAAAGGAGCGGCTATAATGTCACTCTTTTTTCTAATTAATAATTAAAATTTCTATTCCTGATAAACAATATTATCTACTTTTATAGTCTTAGTGTCACCTTTTTGTGCTGCATTAATTAACTGACTGACGTAGGCAATAAAGGAATTGGAAGATTCAGTTGCTCCTGAAACTACCTGTACTTTTTCAGTATTACCCTTAGACTTTAAGAACTCTTCTTGTAATTTTGGAATATACTCTTTAGGGCCAATATTATTAATTTTCTTCATTTGTTTTTCGTATGAAGAATTTTTGGTTTTAGAAATACCCTTTTTGTTAATTTGATCATATTTAAAACTGCTGATTTTACCCTTTTTAATTACCATTGCAAATACTTGACGGTAATCATGACTGTAATTCTGTTCTTCTAGCTTGTAAGTACCATCTTTCATTTTTTTATCATTATTAATATGAATAGTACCTGTTTTACCTTTTTGTGCGGCTTGAGTTAACTGGTTAACATAGTTCTTTAAAGTCATACTGGAACCGGTTGCCCCTGATACTACCTGAATGGCACTTGAATTAGCACCATTTTTAGCGAATGATTTCCGTAACTCAGGAATATATTCTTTAGGACCTATCTTTTCCTTAGAATATTTCTTCATTTGCTCTTCATATTTATCGTCCTTTGCCTTCGATTTACCATCTTTATTAAAGTAATCATAACTAGTATCAATTACTTTACCATTTTTAACCGTCATTGCCATTTTTAATCGATAGCCATTGGAGAAATTGTCTTCTACCAGTTTATAGTCACCATCTTTTAACTTGCCTCCAGCAACTTGTTTGATGGCTTTTTTCTGAGTAACTTTACTTTCTTTTGGTTTCGAATTCTTGGAAGAATCATTGCTAGCTGTTGTTGAGCAGGCACCTAATAATAAAGCAGATAAAGATAACATAGTTGCACTGTAAATAATCTTGTTTTTTTTCATAAATTTCTCCTTGCTAATAAGATGAACGTATTTGTGTATTACTTCACTTATTAAAATTATAAAATAGGAACTTAGTTAATGCAATAGCAATTTAAAGTTTTAAAAATATTCAGAGTAACAATAAAGAAAGCGTATTACACCAATTAAAAAATATATTTGTGAAATTTAGCACTTTACCCAATATATAAAGTCTAGTATAATTAGAAATATGTACAGTTATTACTTTTGAAAGGGTGCTTAAAGTGGCTGAAATAAATGTTGTTGTAATTGGAGGGGGCTTCGGCGGTCTCTATACGACTAAGCATCTTGCAAAGAAAATGAAAAAACGGCAAGATGTTAAAATTACACTGATTGATAAAAATCCTTATATGACGATGATGACTTCGCTACATGAAGTAGCGGCTAATCGAGTAGAAGCAAAAAGTCTTAAATATGACTTACAGCGTTTATTTTCCCGCAGGAAAAATGTTGATGTTGTAACTGATAATGTTACAAAGATTGATCAGTCTGCCAAAAAAGTTATAGGTGATAATAATGTTTACCCATATGATTATGTTGTGTTAGCTATTGGTTCCCAGCCAAACGACTTTGGGACAACTGGTGTCAAGGAATATGGCTTTACTTTAGGTAATCTAGACGATGCTGAGAGATTACGTGATCATATTGATTTGATGGTACATATGGGATCTAGGGAACGTGATCCCGAAAAGAAAGCACAGTACCTAAACTTCGTTGTTGTTGGTACTGGGTTTACAGGAACAGAAATGGCTGGTGAATTGAATTCATGGCGTGGAGAATTAGCTAAAAAATATAATTTGCAAAAGAATGACATTAAAATCACGATGATGGAAATGGCGCCAACGGTCATGAATATGCTTGATCGACCAGATGCTGATAAGGCAGCACAGTATCTCTTAAAACAGGGAGTTGAAATTAAAACTAACACTGGTGTAGTCGGAGTTCATAAAAATTATGTTGATCTTAAGGATGGCTCTACATTTCCAACGAGAACCTTGATTTGGACTGCTGGCGTTAAAGCAGTTGATACGGCTAAAGATTTTGGTTTTCAAACTGGGAAAGCCGGTCGAATAATCGTTAATGAATATTCACAAATTCCTACTGATTCTCATATATATGTTATTGGTGATGTTGCGTTATATGATGCAGACGATAGTGGACGTGGTGAACCACAAGTAGTCCAAGGAGCTGAATCTGCGGGGAAGTGTGCGCTAAGAAATATTTACAATCAAATTAATGGTGGTGAGCCCGTTAAATTTAAGGGTACATACTCAGGTTTTATGGTATCTTTGGGGCCGGCTTGGGGTGTAGCTTCTTTAGTTAACACGTTTCATTTAAGTGGATTCTTTGCCATTTTGATGAAGGACATTGTTGACATGATTTACTTTATAGCAATTTATTCAGGACATTATCTTTTTCATTATGTAATGGATGAATGGTTCAGAATTAAGCGCCCCACATTGTGGCGTGGCAACCTTAATCGCTATGGGAATGTCTTGTGGACAGTGCCACTAAGAATATACCTTGGCATGATGTGGATAATAGACTGTTGGTATAAAGTTCAAGGCAGTGGTTCATGGTTCACTAATAAATTGCAACTACAGTTCCCATGGTTGATACAGGCTGCTACCAGCGGCGCTTCGCAAAAAGCTGCAGCAACTACAGCTGCTACTGGAAAAGCTGCAACTGCCGCAGCACCGGCGATATTTTCTTTGAACTATGATTATGGTCATTCGCCAATGGCGGTTTTTGATAAAATGCCAAGTTGGGTTCAAGCAATGACTAAAGTTATGATTCCTAATAAAGAAGCGGCATTGGTAGCTCAGAAAACTATGACGTGCCTTGAGATTGCTTTAGGAATCATGCTAATTTTAGGATTTTGTACTTGGTTAGCTGGAGGTATGAGTGCAGTCTTTGTAGCTATTTTTTGTTTATCAGGAATGAACTACTGGGTAAATGTATGGATGATCTTTGCTGCATTGGCAGTTATGAATGGTTCAGGCAGATCCTTTGGCTTAGATATGTGGTTTGTGCCTTGGCTAGAAAAGAAACTTACTAAATGGCGTTATGGTATCTTAAAACCAATTTATCACATTGATAAAAATGGGATAAAGAATTAACGGAATTTTCCAAAAGGTCCTATAGTAAATCTATAAGACTTTTTTAGTTTATATATCAATGGTGTTTATCTATGAAAAAAAGCAGACGGGTAAAACTGGGCGATTTAATAATTATTTTAATTTTACTAGTTATTAGCATCATTCCCTTTTACTTTTTATTATCGCCAATGAGAGAAAGCAATAATATTATTGCTGTAATTAAAGTTGATAATAAGCAGGTCAAAAAGCTATCTTTGAACCATGATATAGTGTGGAAATATCAGCATGGCAATAAACTTAATGTGGTTAAGGTAAAAAATCATAAAATTCGAATGATTGATGCAAACTGTAAAGATCAAATATGCGTTAAAGACGGTTGGAAAAGTAAGATTGGAGACACAATAGTTTGTTTACCTCACAAGTTTTTAGTTGAATTAAAGGTTGAGAATGAAAATAATGAATAAAGTTTTGCGTGCACTATGACTAAGACAAGTAACCATTTATACAATTATGTTTTTACAGGAATTTTATGTTCTCAGGGGATTATTCTTAGTATTGTTGAACAGATGTTACCGTCACCCTTTTTCTTTGCTCCGGGAGCGAGGTTGGGATTAACAAATATCATTACCCTTATTTCTTTGATGATTTTGCCTTTTAGGTATTGCTTTTTATTAACATTCCTCAGGATTGTTTTAACAGCATTAATGACTGGTGGAACTGGAACATTTTTATATGCGGCAGCTGGTTCATTTCTAAGTTTAATTTTGATGAAGCTTTTTATACCATTAACATCAAAGTTTATTAGTTTAATTGGTGTGTCGGTTATCGGCGGCGTGAGCCACAATTTTGGTCAATTATTAATTGCAGTAATACTTGCTCAAAGTAAATTTATTTTTTTATATTTGCCTCTGCTAACGATATTCGGAATTCTATCGGGGTTATTAGTTGGCCTAATTAGTAATTTCCTTTTACATTACGTTGGTGCATTCAGCTTTATTAAGAACGTTATTGACAAGGGAAATTAAAATGACGAGGTTAGATAAACAATTAATTCAAGTGCAAAAAATAATTCATCAAAATGTAGCTTTACCAAAAGGAAAATTAGGTGAAGCCCTTGAGTATGCTTTTTCTATGTCCGGAAAACAATTACGTCCCAGTTTTGTGCTCCTTTTTGGAGAAATGGGAAATAATCAAAATGAACAAAAAATATATAATATAGCGAGCTCTGTGGAAATACTTCATAATGCTACCTTGATTCATGATGATATTATTGATAATTCTGCCACAAGACGGGGAAGAGAGTCTGTTCAGGCTAAATTTGGCAAAACTATTGCTTTATATTCTGGAGACTACTTATTTGCTCTTTCTTTACAACTACTTAGTGAAAACACTTCTAGGATAACTGATTTACGGATTAATGGAAGTACTATGCAGGAAATTTTAGCGGGCGAAACTATGCAGTATGGTAATGAGTATAATATTACAATTACGGAACAAGAATATCTTGAGCAAATCCGTGGCAAAACTGCCAGTCTTTTTGGATATGCTTGCTATATTGGTGCGCTTGAAGGTGGTCTAAGTAGATCATTAGCTAGAAAAGCGCAGAAAGTAGGGCTCCTGTTTGGTCAAGCTTTTCAGTTACGTGATGATATCTTAGACTATACATCGACAGAGACAGAACTAAAAAAACCAGTGTTAATGGATGTCTTAAATGGTGTTTATACAGGTCCTTTAATTTTTGCATTAAAAAAAGATGAGACTGGTGAACTTAAGGACTTAGTCAAAATAGGAAAGAAACTTTCATTAACTCAGTTAAGGCAAATTGATAAACTGGTTAGTGATTTAGGTGGTATTAACTATGCACAGAATCTAGCAAATAAATTTACCGTGCAAGCATTACATATCCTAAAAAAGTATTTTTCTGGGTATACGGGTTTTTCCGAAATAGTTCCATTAATACAAGAAATGCAAATGAGAAAATACTAATTTAAAGTAGCTAGTACTTTACTTGTTCAAAATTAGCGATGATGAAATATTATTTGAAACTAAAAAAGTTGATCTATCAAGATCAACTTTTTTAGTAAGAAAATACCCATCTTAATAATAAATAAGCAAAATAGGTTAATTATTAGGCTTTATTAGGCTTACGTGTAAAGCCACAAAGAAACTGAAATATGACAAGAACGCAATAAGCCCAAAGTATGTAAACCAAAAAACTAATATCTGCCCTAGAAGAAGCAAACCAATACCATTGGTTCCCTTCTGTGCTATAAATCAGATTGGCTAAACCTAGCAAACCTAAAATTAAAGCATTAATAATCGCAAAAATCCATAAGTTTCCATTTTCGTGCTTAACTATATAAATGATTGACCAGACAGCTGACCATATTCCCCACAAACCAGTAACAGCAATTATGATCCAATAAAAAATTGTTGCAAACATTTTGGCCTCCTTATTATTTCTTTTATTTTAACATAAAGTTAAAAGTATCACATGATTATTTCATATCTTGGCAGAATCTAGGAGATTAATAAACTTCATCTTTTTGGTTTTATAGATGATTTTTTGATAATTTTTTGATGTCAAAGAATTATTAACTTGGGTATTTTGTGGGTAACAGCCAAAAGTTATTAAACATTGAAAAATTACAGACTAAAAACAAGAATTTTCAATTCATCTATCAATCTGACAGCTAATGTTGTGCTAAACGATTGCTAATGTGCTTAAGCTAATCAGTCTTTATTTGGAGAAGCTGATGTACATTTTGAACTGAAAAAGTATAATCAGCTAATTTCCAAATATGTTTTAAATGTGCCGGGAACAATGGTAATTGTTGACTATGTATTTGCTTTTTCCTTATTAATAAAAAATAATCTTTATTACTAAAAAAGTTTAAAAAATTTAAATTTAATTTCATATAGTTCTTGACATACAAAAAGCGTGTACCTATAATTCTAAGTATTAAATTAAATTTTGAGGAGGATATTTTAATGAACAACGGACAAACTAACAAGCAATTGTGCATTAAAATAGCTGACGCTCAAGAAATTATTATTGCCTTGTTGTCGAGAAGGACTTAGCAAACGAGAATTACTAATGGTAATTCACATAAGTTAAGCCCTTGTTTACGTCTTGATGAATGAGGCTTAACTAACAATTAGCCTGAAGCCTCATTCATTAACTTGAATGAGGCTTTTTGTAGGCATGGGATAAAAGGAGAAGATGATGAAAAGGTTTACTAAAAAGGTATTGGGTGTCCTGACAGCGGGCACGGCAGTATTGATGCTAGCGGGATGTTCAGTTGCCAAAAACGGTGGCAGTAGCGCTGGAACCAAGCAAGATAAGGATACGGTTAAAATTGGGGTCAATATGGAGCTTTCCGGAACCGTTGCAGGTTACGGTAACGCCGAAAAGCAGGGAATCCAGTTAGCCGTCAGTGAAATTAATAAAGCAGGTGGAATTAACGTCAATGGTCATAAGAAAAAGATCAAGTTAATCATGCGCGATAATAAATCGTCAATTGCTACTTCAGCTTCTGTAGCAGCGCAGTTGACAACTAAGGATAAAGTTGCCGCAGTGGTGGGACCTGCTACGACTAATGCGGGAACAGCACAAATTCCAAACATTACCAAGGCTGCCGTACCTTTTGTCAGCGCATCTGCAACTGATCCAAAATTCACTTTGCAAAAAGATGGTAAAGTACAGCAATACGTATTCCGGGCATGTTTCCAAAACAATATTCAAGGTGAGAGTGCAGCCAAATTTGTCATGGACAAGCTGAAGGCAAAGCGTGTAGCGATTTATGCTGACAATTCTAGTGACTACGGTACAGGCTTGGCTAAGGCGTTTAAGAAGACCTTTAAAGGCAAGATTGTTGATAATCAGACTTACTCGGCCGGAGATAAGGACTTCAATGCAGTTCTGACTTCGTTTAAAGCTAAAAATGCTGACGTAATTTATGTTCCTGGCTACTATACGGAAATTGGCTTAATCATCAAGCAAGCTCGTCAAATGGGCATTAAGGTACCAATTGTTGGTGGTGACGGGATGTGTGACTCAAAACTGGTTCAGATTGCTGGTGCCAAAAATGCAACTAAGATTTTCTACACCACACCATTTTCAACTCGCGTTGCTGCTCAAGATCCGGTTGCTTCCAAATTTTTAAAAGCTTTTAAAGACCGCTATCATGCAGATGCGCCTGCATTCTCAGCTCTAGCGTATGACTCTGTTTACATGGTTAAACAAGCAATCGAAGACGAGAAATCTGATGATTCTACTAAGATTACAGCAGGGTTAGCTAAGCTCAAGGACTTTAAGGGAGTTACGGGCAAAATGACAATCGACAAATACCATAACCCAGACAAATCAATAGTTATTGAAGAGATTACCAATGGCAAAATTAATAATTCATTCAAGATTGAGTAGGTTGGCTTTTTGTCAGCAGATTTACTAAATTAAAGGAGCGATTAAATTTGCAAATAGTTTTACAGCAAATCATTAATGCTTTGTCGCTAGGTTCAATTTATGCCTTGCTGGCTTTAGGCTACAGCATGGTTTACGGCATTATTAAATTGATCAACTTTGCTCATGGCGATATTTACATGCTCGGTGCATTTTTTGCATACTATGCAATTAGTCTGTGGCATTTTAACTTTATTACTGCCTTGCTTTCAGCAATGATTGTTGGTGCGATTGCGGGTGTTGTGATCGAATATTTCGCATATCGACCACTACGTAAATCACCGCGGATAGCTGTTTTGATTACCGCAATTGGCGTGTCATTTTTACTCGAAAACGGCATGTCCTACCTGGTTGGTTCAAATGCCCGCAGCTTTCCCCAGGTCATGGAACAAGTTAATTACAATATCGGCGGCGTGATCATTTCCAATGTCCAGGTCTTAATCTTGGCAACGGCTTTAGTTTTAATGCTTTTATTACAAGTTATCATTAAAAAAACTAAGATGGGGCGCGCAATGCGTGCCGTTTCGGTTGACCCCGATGCAGCGGAATTAGTTGGCGTTAATGTTAACCACACTATTTCATTTACTTTTGCCTTGGGCTCAGCGCTTGCAGGTGCAGCCGGTGTCCTGATTGGGATGTACTATAACCAAATTGACCCATTAATGGGGATGACGCCAGGAATTAAAGCATTCGTAGCAGCTGTTTTAGGTGGAATTGGCTCAGTACCTGGAGCATCTCTTGGTGGTTTCCTAATTGGTATATTGGAAACATTTTTCCAATCAATTGGTCTTTCTGCGTACAAGGATGCCGTGGTTTACTTTGTGTTAATTGTTATTTTGCTCTTTTTACCAGCAGGTATTTTTGGCAAAAATACTAAGGAAAAGGTTTAGGTGGCAAAATGAAAGCAAATTGGAAATATATTTTGTCGTGGCTTGCAATCATGGTTGCCGGCTTTTATCTAATCAATACGCTGATTATGGTAGGTGTTATTGACGATTTCATCGAAAATATGTTAGTTACGATTGGAATTAACATTATTTTGGCATCGGGATTAAACTTAATTATCGGATTCAGTGGCCAATTTTCGCTAGGTCATGCTGGCTTTATGGCAATTGGTGCGTATACGACCGCAATCATTACGCAGCATATCAATAGTGAATTAGGTTTTATTGCTTCTGTACTGATCGGAATGGCGCTAGCGATTATTATTGCTGCCGTCATTGGTACCGCAACCTTTATCAGACTAAAAGGTGATTATTTGGCAATTGCCACTTTAGGTGCTGCCGAAATTATCAGAAACATTATTAATAATTTGAAAATTACGGGCGGTTCCGCTGGGATGTTTAATATTCCGCAGTTTTGTTCGTGGCCAACTGTTTATATCTTGGTCTGCTTAACGACCATTGTTTTGATGAATTTCATTCGCTCACGTGATGGTAGAGCGATTAAGGCTGTTCGTGAAGATGAAATTGCTGCTGAAGCAATGGGCATCAATACGACTAAGTGGAAATTGGCTGCCTTCGTTTTAGGCGGGGCAACTGCCGCAATTGCCGGTAGTTTACAGGCTTCATACGTCCAGACGATTTCACCTTCTAATTATGGCATTATGGAATCTATCTCAATTCTGGTAATCGTTGTTTTAGGTGGTGTTGGCAGTATGACCGGAACCTTTGTGGCAGCTACCGTGTTAGGCATACTTGATACGGTTTTGCAGAACTTTGGCTCGTTGCGGATGGTGATATACGCAATTGCACTGATTCTGATCATGATTTTCAAACCTTCAGGACTGTTGGGTAACTGGGAATTTTCCCTGAAGAACCTAACGCGTCGTTTTGGTAAAAAAGAGAGGGGCTAAAGAATGGAACATTTATTGCAAGTTGAGCATGTGGTGCGTAAATTTGGCGGACTGACAGCCGTTAATGACGTCTCCCTTCACTTAGACAAGCATGAATTAGTTGCTTTAATTGGTCCCAATGGCGCAGGGAAAACCACCTTGTTTAACCTGCTGACCGGTATGGTTCAGGTAACAAGCGGTAAGATTGATTTGCACGTTGACCAGCAAAACTATGACTTAACGCGAAAAAGCGCTGTTCAGATAGCTGATTTGGGGCTATCGCGAACTTTCCAAAATATTCGGTTATTTAAAAATCTGACGGTTATGGATAATGTATTAACGGCCATGACCAATGAGTACAAAGAGGGCTTTTTAACGACGGTTTTCCGTTTGCCTAGTTTTTATCGCACAGAAAAAGAAATGCGAGTTGCGGCTGAAAAACTTTTAGACATTTTTGACTTGACCGCCAACAAGCAGACTTTGGCCAAAAATTTACCATACGGAACGCAGCGTCGGCTGGAGATTGTTCGGGCACTTGCAACAGAGTCCCAAATTCTCTTTTTGGATGAGCCGGCCGCAGGGATGAACCCAGAGGAAACAGCAGATTTAACTAATTTGATTAAACATATTCAACAAGAATTTCAAATTACCGTCTTGTTGATTGAGCATGATATGTCCTTAGTCATGAATTTAGCGGAACGGATTTACGTCCTTGATCAAGGTCAAATGCTTGCCACTGGTACTCCAGAAGAAATTAGGTCAAATCCGAAGGTAATCGAAGCATACTTAGGAGAAGGTGAAGACTAGATGGCAATGCTAAAAGTAAGTGACCTTTCTGTTAATTACGGGGTCATTCAAGCGGTAAAAGGGGTCAGCTTTGAAATCAATGAGGGTGAAATCGTCACCCTTATCGGCGCTAATGGTGCTGGAAAATCAACTATCGTAAAGACGATTTCTGGTCTGCTCAAACCCAAGGCGGGGCAAATTATCTACCAGGGTAAAGACATTGTGCATCAAAAAGCACCTCAAATTGTGTTAGATGGGATTTCGCAGGTTCCGGAAGGACGGCACATTTTTTCAGGCTTAACGGTAATGGAAAACCTGCAAATGGGGGCGTTTTTACAAAAAAATAGTAGTGAAGCCGCCAAGAGCTACCAAGAAGTGTTTGACCGGTTTCCAATTCTTGCTAAGCGCAAGAATCAGGATGCGGCAACTTTATCTGGTGGAGAGCAACAAATGTTGGCTATTGGCCGTGCACTGATGGCTAAACCCAAATTATTGCTGCTTGATGAACCGTCAATGGGTCTGTCACCACTGTTTATCCAGCAAATTTTTACGATTATTAAAGAGTTAAATGAAAAAGGAACCACGATTCTTTTGATTGAGCAAAATGCCAAACAAGCGTTGTCAATTGCCAATCGGGGTTATGTTTTAGCAACAGGTCAGGTTCAGTTAACAGGCTCAGGCCATGAATTGCTAGCCAACCCTGAAGTTCAGAAAGTATATTTTGGTGGTTAGCTAGGTTAAAATAATTTGGTATTAATCATCATTTTATTTTAATTTAATTACCATTTTTGATTGACTTTCTTAAAACCAATCGCTATAATTTTAAACATCAAACTAAATTCTGAGGAGGAAATTTCAATGGAAACTAATGATCATAATTCGATTGCTATTAAAATAACTTATACTCAGAATTTAGCAGCCTTGTTGTTGTCGCGAAGGACTTAACGAAATGAATTGCTTTTAGTAATTTATTGATGGTTAAGCCCTTGTTTGCGTCTTAATGAATGGGGCTTAACTACTTAGTAACAATAAGTCTCGTTCATTAAATGAACGAGGCTTTTTTATTGCCACTAGTAGTTTAAAGGAGAAAATAATGAATAAATTTACTAAAAAAATGCTGGGAGTAATGACTGCCTCAGCTGCCGTGATAATGATGTCAGGATGTAGTGTTGCGAAGAATAGCAGTAATGCAGGAACAAAGCAAGATCATGCGGTAGTAAAAATTGGAGTCAACATGGAACTGTCAGGCGCAGCCTCCGGTTATGGCGAAGCCGAAAAACAGGGTATTCAACTAGCTGCCAGTGAAATAAACAAAGCGGGTGGAATCGACGTTAATGGTCATAAAAAGCAAATTAAACTAATAATTCGTGATAATAAAACGGCTATTGCCACTTCGGCTTCAGTAGCGGCGCAATTGACAACAAAGGATAAAGTAGCGGCCATTGTTGGTCCAGCTACGACTAATGCCGGAACTGCTCAGATACCTAATATAACTAAGGCAGCCGTTCCTAGTGTTAGTCCATCAGCCACGGATCCCAAATTTACCTTACAAAAAGATGGCAAGGTTCAACCATACGTCTTTCGTGCCTGCTATCAAAATAACTTCCAGGGTGGCAGCGCAGCGAAATTTGTCTTTAATCAGTTAAAGGCAAAGAGAGTTGCAATTTTAGCTGATAATTCAAGTGATTATGGCACTGGTTTGGCTAAGGCCTTTAAAAAGGCATATCAAGGCAAAATCGTTGATAGTCAAACATTTTCAGCAGGTGACAAGGACTTCAATGCCATTTTAACTTCATTTAAATCCAAAAAAGTTGATGCAATATATGTTCCTGGATATTACACAGAAGCTGGTTTAATCATCAAGCAAGCGCGGCAAATGGGGATTAAAGTTCCAATCGTTGGTAGTGATGGCATGGCCGATCCTAAATTAGCCCAAATTGCTGGTAATAAAAGTGCAACTAAAATCTACTACACGACACCATTTTCTGTTCGGGCAGCTGCCAAGGATCCAGTTGCTGCTAAGTTTATGAAGGCTTATAAGGCGCGTTATCACGAACAAGCACCGACTTTTTCAGCTCTTGCTTATGATGCGGTTTATATGATTAAAGAAGCAATTGAAACAGGTAAATCGGATGATTCAGCTAAGATTGCAACCAACTTAGCCAACATTAAAGACTTTACCGGAGTTGCTGGCAAAATAACGGTTGACCAAAAGCACAACCCGGAAAAGCCAATTGCGACAGAAGAACTGACTAATGGACAGGTAAGCAATTCATTTAAAATTGAATAATTGAGTTACTTAGTAAAGTTAGCTGGTAAGTAGTAAAAAATGCTCTTAAGGACAAACTAGATATTCAATCTAAGTCCTTAAGAGCATTTTACGTTGGCTATAAAATGTTTTACTGCCAGTTTATTTACGGTAGATTTTTTTAACTTTTTTAATATCAAGTGGCTGAATGGTATATTTGCACTCAGGATCCATAACTGATGGCGCTTTTTTATAATGACTAAGGCCAATAGCGTGACCCAATTCATGTTCAACCACTTTGACAATGTCTTCATGAGTCAAAATGATTTTTGAATGGTTTTGCAAGTAAAATTGATTTAACAGGATGGTGGCATCATGCATTCGCTTATTCTTAAGCTTGTAATGCCATGAAGTATACCCGGCAAAGTCGGTGGTGGTATTGTACCAAGGCATAATGACAATCTTAGCCTTATTAGGCTTCTTGGTCTTAACAAACGTAAACGCCTTGGTTTTGTTCCATGCCTTAATTGCGTCGTTTGAAGCGGCAATTAAATCCTTGTTTTTACCTAGTTGTAAGTAAACAGTTGTCTTAGCTTTATCCCAACGCCGGTAAGTGGTTGCTTTAGCCGCAGCATTTTGGGTCGGTATCACAGGATTGTTAACAGTAAAGCAGCTTCCGATAGCTGCTGAAACCAATATTGTACTAATAAATTTATTTATAAAATGATATGTCCTATTCATTTTTTGACTTTCTATCTTTTTTAAATATTAATTGCAACAATTCTAGCTGTAAAGCAAATAATATACATTATAGTCTCAAAATGCTAAAATGAAAAACATATATTTTGGGTTGCAACCTGAAATATATAAGCTAGAAAGCATCTTTGAAATCTATTTAATTAGAATAAAAGTGTTTTTGGTATCAATATAAAATAAAAAAGCTGTTGCTTAATAAAAAATAACCTCATTTTCCATTATATGGTAAATGAGGCTGTAAAGTAATATTGATTGCCACTAGTAAATGAAACTTAAAATGATCAGAGCTTCAAACAACTTAGAGTTTCATTTTATTATACGAAACAATTTTTTTAGATTGTTTAGTCATATTCATAATTGTGATTGAAGAATTACGAGGCCCTTCACTGATGTCAACATCACTGAATTTAGCGGCAATGCTACGAATGGTAAATCCGTGAGTTACAAGCAAGATGTTCTCAGCACCATCAAGTTGGCTGATTAAGTTAAATCCTTGTCCGACCCTATCCCAATATTCTTGGGCATTTTCAGCATCATGAAATGGATCAGCTTCCTTAATCCAGTCTTTAATTTTATCAATGGGTTCATTCTTAAATAAATCATAGTGATTTTTGTAACCATGAGGCCCACCAATCATTTGCCAAGCCATATCGGTGTCCATGCCTTCAAAATAGCCATAAAAATGCTCACGGAAAAAGGGGGTAGCAATGTGCTGTATTTCATTGCGATTAACGTTGTGATTAATAATGATGTCGCAAGTATCACTAGCACGCTTCAAATCACTAGATAAGGCAATATCAAAAGGTGTGTCTTTTAGTGCTTCACCTGCTTCATCAGCACCCTTAATTCCTGTTTCAGTTAAAGGAGTATCACACCAACCTTGCATCTTATTGTAACGGTTGATGTAGGTTTGACCATGACGAACAATATATATTCTCTTCATTTAATAATTACCCATATTTTCTATTTTTACTTTTTATATAGTTTCTTGACATTTTGAATATCTAGACTTTGAATTGGGTAAATTGAACCAGTAGGATACATGACGGATTGATTAGTATTATGTTTTAGACCAATCGCATGTCCTAATTCATGTTCAACAGTATTGACTACCCGTTGATAACTATAGTTGTATGAGGAGAAATTATCAAGGTAGTAGGTGTTTAATTTGGTGTCAGCTGAGAATAATATGTCATTTTTTAAATAGTAATGAAAAGTGGTGTAACCAGCATAGTCACTGTTAGGATTGTAGATTTGTTCGACTACAATATCAGCATTTTTCTTGTTATCAGTTTTTACAAAAGTAAAAGCTCCGGTATTATTCCAAGCCTTGATTGCTTCGTCTGATGCAGAAAGTAAATTTTTATTGCCATCTAAATCTAGGTAAACTGTGGCTTCGGGTTTTTGCCATCTCCATTCGGTAGAAGCTTTAACTTTTTTAGTTTTCTTAGCAAGCTTAACCTTTTTGGTCTTCTTGGCATAAACAATTTGACATGAATTATTTAGGGAAATACTATTATTAAGCAGTTCGAAGGATCCGTTGACAGCAATAACAGTGAATAAAGCTAAAACAAGTTTATTTAAAAAGTGTTGAATATTTTTCATTGTTTACAAGCTCCGTTACTTTATTTTGGGGAAATATATACATAATTATTTTTCGTTTCTTTAACCTATTATATACGTAATTTTCTATAATTTCACGAATAATATTCTAATAACAATTTTTTAAAAAAATAAGCTCTTTAGATATCGCCGAAATCGATATCATGGTAAAATAATAGACAGCTTTTTAAAAAAACTAAAAATAACGTTATGTTAAAAAGCTAGTATTTTTTAAAAACGTATAGGTGACGTTATGCTAAACGCGACAGATGATAAGAAATTTGAACAAAAACATCTTGACCAAATCTTAAAGATGGTTCGAGCAAAAAAGACGGAGTTATCCTCGTCAATTAAGTCGGCAGAAGGCGAAGCCAAAGACATTAATTCGCATTTTTTTGACGATGTGAAATTGGATTATGATGGCTACTCGACTTCAATGGAAACCGCATTATCGATTCATCAACAGCAGCAACTGCTCGATGAACGTGAGAATGCATGGCAGCATGCCGCTAGACAACTGAGTACGATTCAAAAGCTTGAAAAAAAGCCCTATTTTGCTCGGGTAGATTTTAAAGAGAATGGGCAAAAAACTGAGACTATTTATATTGGCTTAGGTTCATTTGCTGATAAAAATAATCACTTTTTGATTTATGATTGGCGGGCACCGATTTCCTCTATTTACTATGATGGGAAATTGGGAGATGTTTCATACCATTCACCAGAAGGTGAGATTACGGTTGAAATGACCAAAAAGCGGCAATTCATGATTGATGATGGTCAAATTGTTAACATGTTTGACACTAATGAGTCAATTGGTGATCAAATGCTTTTAGAAGTGCTGGGTGAAAAATCCAGTACGCAGATGAAGACAATCGTAACTACCATTCAACGTGAGCAAAATAAGATTATTAGAAATACTGACGCTGACTTGTTATTTGTTCAAGGAGCAGCCGGATCGGGAAAGACTTCCGCTATCTTGCAGCGAATCGCCTTTCTACTTTATCGCTATCGGGGCAACTTGACTAGTAGCAACGTCATTATGTTTAGTCCGAATCAATTATTTAATGACTATATCAAAAATGTTCTGCCAGAAATGGGTGAACAAAATATGGTCCAAATGACTTATTGGCAGTTTGTTGCCCGCCGTTTACCAGGAATGAGCGTTGAAAACCTCTTTGACCAATTCGAAGATGCGGCTGCTGATTCTGCGATTAGTCGTTTTAAAGATTCAACTAATTTCTTTGCCCTCTTAACGCGCTATGCTAAACACCTCAATCGTCGGGGCATGGTTTTTAAAAACATTTACTTTCGCGATAAGAAGCGGCCATTTTTTACTAAAGAAAAAATTGGTGAAATCTATTATTCATTTAATTCCAATTACAACTTGAATAACCGGATTGATGCAACGCGTGAAGATTTAATCAAGATGTTGAACCGTAAAATAAGTTCTGAAAGCAAGAAGGCATGGGTGTCAGATGCAATTCAAAGTTTGAGCCAAGAACAGCTTAACCAGTTGTATGACCGCCCGGATCAAGAGTTTGAATCTGAAGAAAAAGAAGAGAAATTCTTGAGCCGCAAAATTGTTGTGAAGGCTTTGGATAAGGTGTTCCAGCAAATTCGACGCAACAACTTTATCAACATGCGGGCACAGTACCTGAGTTTCTTACGTGCAGTGCCAAAAATGACGGATTTGGCTAAATGGAAAATTACGGAAAACGACTGGCGTGATCACGTTAATAAGGTCAAGGAAAGCTTTAAAAAGCATTACATGCATATGAACGATGTTTCAGCCTACCTTTACCTTTATGACCTGATTACGGGACGGCACGTCGATTATGAAATGCGCTATGCCTTTATTGATGAAATTCAGGACTATACACCATTTCAGCTTTGCTACCTTAAATACAACTTCCCCAGAGCGAAGTTTACAATGCTCGGTGATTTGAACCAAGCGATTTTTACTAAAGACGAAAGTAAGAGTCTACTAAAACAAATCAGTGGCTTGTTTGATCCTGAAAAAACTGATGTTGTTCAGCTGACAAAGTCTTACCGCTCAACCAAGCAGCTTACTGATTTCACTAAGCAGATTTTACGTCAAGGTGAAAAAATTGAGTCTTTCAATCGGCAGGGGCCAAAACCAGTGCTCTGGGGCCGGGAGAATGATCAACAGGCAATTGCACTACTCCAAAAGATTTTGGCAGATAATGATCAGGAGCAATTGACCACCGCCGTTATTACCAAAGACCTTGAACAAGCAAAATTTGTTGCTGACAAGCTAAAACAAGCTGGCGTTAAGGCTACCCTGATTGCAACTGCCAACCAGCGCTTGGTCGAGGGAACACTGATCATTCCGTCATATCTTGCTAAAGGGCTTGAGTTTGATGCCGTTATCATGTGGGGAGCTTCCCGCGAAAATTATCATCGAACTGATGAAACCCAATTGGTCTATACGATTACTTCTCGGGCAATGTACAAACTAGATGTTGTCTATGTTGGTCAAAGAAGTCCGCTGCTTGATGTTGACCCGCAGACTTTTATTGAAAAATAGGTGGCACGCAAAATGGAAAATGAGAAGTTTACTTTTAAAAAGATTGCTGAAATGAAAGGGCGAGAGGTCTATTGCGTTGCCCGGCTCAGAATTGATACTTTTGTGACGGAACAAAAGATAACTGACCCAGAGCTTGATGACCAAGATCTAACCGCAATTCAAGTCTTCCTGCTTAATGAAAATCAGACCAATGCTTTAGCTGTTTGCCGGTTATTTGTGAATAATGGTAAATGGATGCTTGGCCGGGTCGCGGTTGCAAAAGCTGCGCGTGGTCAAAATCTTGGAACTAAGATGATGGCGCAAGTTCATGAATATTTGCAAAAGCTTGGGGCGAAGCGGTTATATTGCCATGCACAGATGCAAGCCAAACCATTTTATGATTACCTTGGCTACCAGGTTCAGGGAGATGTTTTTACTGAAGCTGGCATCGAGCATGTAATGATGGCTTATGATTTATAAAAATTACAAACTCGCGTTAATGTACGCGAGTTTTTTAGTTAGAAAATGCCTGCTCTGGAAGTTTTTGGTGTAAGGCAGAAATTTATTTTATAATGAATAAAAAAGATTAAGGAACTATTACTGATGAAGAATTATTTGCGTTTTAATCGTGATGAATGGGCCTCATTTTCATCTGAGGCTGCGGTTAAAATTACTAAAGAAGAGTTGGCTAATATTAAGTCATTAGGGGATGTTATTAATCTTACTGATGTCCAAGAAATTTATGGCAGTTTAATCAATTACCTCTATTTGGTTTACCAGGAAAAGTGTCGGCTGCAGCAAAAACAAAGCGAGTTTTTACGACAAAAAGTGACGGCAGCCCCTTTTATCATTGGAATTTCCGGTTCGGTTGCGGTCGGCAAGTCGACGACAGCCCGCTTGTTGCAGGTTTTATTGAGTAGAACATTTGCTAATTTAAAGATCCACTTAATGACCACTGATGGTTTTATTTATCCCAATGATGAGCTAAAAAGACGCGGCTTATTTGATCGCAAAGGCTTTCCTGAAAGCTACAACATGAACTTGCTCAGGAACTTTTTGCGTGATGTCCTTAGTGGTAAAGATAATATCGCGTACCCACTTTATTCCCAGGAATTAAGTGATATTGTTCCCGGCAAGTACGGTCATGTTCAACGGCCAGATATTTTGATTATTGAAGGAATTAACACCTTACAGTTGCCGACAAATGGGCAAATTGTCACGAGTGATTTCTTTGATTTTTCAATTTATATTGATGCGGACGAAGATTTAATTGAAAAGTGGTTTATGCAGCGGTTTGTACGTGTCTTGGAACTTAATAAGAATAATCCTACTAACTTTTATTACGAGATGGCTAACGGGCCACGAGAAGATGCTTTACAACTGGCTCAGGATACTTGGCAAATGGTTAACTTGATTAACCTGCGGGAGTATATTGCACCAACGAGACAACGTGCTAGCCTAGTTTTGCATAAAACGACAGGTCACCGAATTGATGAGATTTATTTAAGGCAATTTTAGTAATCTGTTTAGTTAAAAAGATGGCGAAAGCCGTGCGGGAGAAAAACGATGTTAGTATTAACAAAAAAGGACATTGAAAAGTGTTATTCACTTAAAGAGTGTATCGATGCAGTAGCAGAAGCATTCAAATACTTTTCAGCAGGCAAAGTTGACGTTCCCTTGCGAACACAGATTGTGAAAAAGAATGGGCGCGATACTTTCTTATGTATGCCGGCTTTTTGTGAAGAAAAAGATGCTGCTTGCGTGAAGATTTTGAACATGTTTCCGAATAACATTGAGCATGGCCTACCCTCAATCAACGCGCAGGTGTTAAATATTGATGCAAATACCGGTGTCGTAAATGCCATTATTGATGGTAATTACCTGACGCAATTACGCACTGGGGCGGCTTCAGGTGTTGCACTTAAATATTTAGCAAGAAAAAATTGTACTAAGGGTGCACTAATTGGTACGGGCGCACAAGCGGCGACACAACTAGAGGCAATGCTACTTGTTCGCGATTTGGCTGAAGTTTTGGTGAGTGACCTTAACTTTGAGCGTGCACAGGAATTCGCTAGCAAAATGCAAACTAAGCTAGCCAAATATCAGACTAAGATTAAAGCCGTAAAAACAGGTAATGAGGCCGTTCGGGATGCAGATATCATCATTTCAGTTACCCCATCGCATAAACCCGTTTATGATTTTAGCAATGTTAAAAAAGGGGCAACAATTTGTGGCGTTGGTTCGTATCAACCACAAATGGAGGAAACCCCAGCAGAGCTGGTGGCACATGCTGATAAAATTTATTTTGATGCGAAAAAAGCGGTTCTAGCAGAAGCCGGTGATATTATTATTCCATTACAGCAAGGATTGATTGACGAAAGTCATTTGCAAGGTGAAATCGGTAAGGTAATCAGTGGTGAACTAGTTGGGCGTGAAAATGATGAAGAGACCATCTTCTTTAAAACAGTTGGCATTGCGGCACAAGACCTGATGACCGCCAAAGCAATTTACGCTAAAGCTGCAGTAGCTAACAATTAGGTGAGATAAGGCAGTTGTTATAATCACTAAAAACGCTAATTTTTTGGTACCTAGATGTGCGCAACTTTGTTATACTAAACACTATGAATACGATTTATTTACTATTAATAAAAAAATTTGCCTTGCCTCCGGCGTCAACTTTCTTGATGAATAATAATTAAAGTGAGTTTTAAAGGAGACAAAAATGGTACAGGCAATTAACTTAAAAAAAGGTATGGTTTTCAGTCAAGACGGCAAAATGATTAAGGTACTCAAGGCCAATCACCACAAGCCCGGAAAGGGTAATACCGTTATGCAAATGGACTTGCGCAATATTGAAAGTGGTGCAGTGGTTCATAAGACAATGCGTCCGACTGAAAAAGTCGAATTAGTTGATATTACAAAGAAAAATGCGCAGTTTCTTTACAATGAAGGTGATGTTTACACCTTCATGGATACTGAAACTTATGAGCAATATGAGGTCTCAGGCGAGCAACTTGGTGACGATAAGCTATACTTAATGCCTAATATTGAAGTTCAACTTGAATTTGCGGATGGTACTAAGCTGCTTGGTGTTGAGCTGCCTTCAACCGTTACAATGAAGGTCGTTCATACTGAGCCTGGAATTAAGGGTGCAACTGTCACTGGTTCCGGTAAGCCTGCCACAATGGAAACAGGTTTAGTGGTTCAAGTTCCCGACTTCATTAAAGAAGGCGAAGAGCTGGTAATTAACACAGCCGAAGGTGCCTATAAGTCAAGAGCAGAAAGCGGAAAATAAGCTAAAACAATAAGCCATGGTCATAATTTTGACCATGGCTTTTTTGTATGCAACTTAGCGATCATCAACTGCAATTCTTGTTGTAGTCATTGAGTTTTTAAAACAATCTTCTTCTTGCAAACAAGAAGTTAAGATATCGATTAGATACATGTTGGAAAACTGCGAGTTAATTAATTTTTGGTTATTGGCCAAATGAGGTTCGGTTGCGTGGCCGTAATTAGATAAGCTGGTGCCGAAAGTGTTAGCTATAAAGATTGCTATGAATATTAGTATCCAAAATGACCACTTCTTATAAAATGATTTTTAGATTGCATAATTTGTTTTCCTTTTAGATAGCTAAAAACAGTTTTAAGTAATTAAATCAGATATTGGCAATAGTATTATTAAAATTTTATTAATTAGGCTAATTATCCGAAATAAACGGACAGTTGGTCTATTTGTGCAGGAAATTGTAAAAAGCTGCAATTATTATCTGATTGAAAAGGAAAAACTTGTTATATTATGAATAATGGCTAATGAGATTTAAAAAATGAATCTATTCTACCAAGTATTTGTATATTTAAAACACTAGATATTTAAAAATTCACTTAGTACATATGACTAGGTGAATTTTTTAATTATTTATACATTAAAAATAATATGTAACTATATTAATAATTTATGCATAATATATAAAAACAATTGTGCTATTTTAAGCAAATACTTAGATTGCAAATAGTTTAGTAGTATTTTTTTCTAAATTTACCAGGTGATAATCCGGTAGCTTCCTTAATTTTTTTGTATAAATGTGATGCGTCTGTAAAACCACATAAACTAGCTATTTTTTCCAACGGAATAGCATTATCTTTTACTAATAAACTTTTAGCTACTTTAACGCGAACTTTTAATAAATAATGATGCAAACTCATACCTGTATATTTTTTAAAGTCTCGAGAAAGTTGGGAAGGACTAATTGAGCAATTATAAGCAATATCACTTATTCTAATTTTTTGTTTGTAGTTTCGATTCATAAATTCTAGCGCAGACTTAATGTAATCAGGCATAGAATGAAAGTCACTTGATAAATTTGTTAATTTGTTTTCCTGTGTTACTGATAAGTCACAAATCAAATTGTAAGTTAAGTTTGATAAAAATGGGTCATTTTGACCGTCGGAATTGGTAGAAATAAGTCTGAAAATTCTTATGAATAAATTCTCAATATTTTTGCGAGGATTAAAAACTGGAAGAGTATACTTAGTAATTTGATTGAAAATCTTTTGCATAAATGGACTATTGAAGTGAAGAAAGTAAAATTCACTATCGGTAATAGCCTTATAGCTGTTTATTTCTTTACAGTCAAGTAAAACAATCTTATTCTTAGCGTGAAATTCCTGATTACGAAAACAAAACTTCAATTCTCCTTTTTTGATATACATAAGTAAAAATGAGTCCATAAAATCTCTCTTTACCTGATAAGGATAAGTTACCCGATATTCAGCTCCAAACATCGGGTAAAAGTATATTTCGTGAGCTAAATCACTGGGATTGTTATAATATATGCCTTTTTCAACAGTTACGCCACATTCATTTTCGGGAATAAAATCTTTGTACTTATTCATTTTATTCCTTCTTCATTTCTTTATCCTCAGCTGTTTCGCTAGACTGAAAACAGGATTGTAACTCTTCAAGAGACTTTCCACGTGTTTCAGGGATGAATTTAATTGCATAAAACAAAGAAAGAACATTTAATATGGTAAAAATAATAAATGTATTGCTTAATCCAAAATTTGTTAATAAAATCGGAAAAATATAGCCGACTAAAAAATTTGCAAACCAAAGAAAGAAAGTCGCTATGCCCATTGCCATTCCACGAATGCTCTGGGGAAAAATTTCCGATAACAGTACCCATACAATTGGCGAAACTCCACCCTGAAAAAAGATTAAGAAAATTGCCATTAATATCAACATAATATATGGAAAAAGAGAATTATCCTTGAGCAAAAAAGACAAGATACTGATTATTAGCATAGTGGTAGTAGTACCACAAATTGCGGTAATGACCATTTTTCGTCTGTCAATTTTACCCATTAAATGAATGCTGACAATGGTTGCAATGGTTGAAATGATACCGTTGCTGATATTTGCGACTAAGGCTGCAGAATGGCTAAAACCCGCATTGCTTAGAACCGTTGTTCCATAAAACATAATAATGTTAATGCCAATGCCTTGCTGCATAATGCCTAGTCCAATGCCAATTAAAATTAGACGCCGAATCCACGGAACTTTTAAGTCTTTTAGTGTTACCTTTTTTTGTTTATTACTTTTTGATAAGGAATCTTCTATTTCGGATATTTCAGTTGATACGTCTTCCCTATTGCTACGAATATCCTTTAATATATTCGCGGCTTTTTTATTTTGATGTTTGGTAATCAGCCATCTTGGTGATTCTGGAACTTTGCTTATTCCGACTAAAAGTAAAACTTCTGGAATTAAGCCAAAAGCCAGCATATAGCGCCATACTCCACTGTAGTTACCTAGCATTACGCCAAAAAGAGCATTGATAATGTAAGCCAGTAATTGTCCGCTGACAATCATCAATTCATGATGATTAACAAAATTTCCCCTAATATCTGGGGTAGATAGTTCAGCAAGGAAAACAGGGCTAATGACAGATTCAGCCCCTACAGCTAATCCTAAAATGAATCTAAATAGGATCATTACAATGGCATTGGGAGCAAAAGTGCAACCTAAGGTACCCAAAACAAAAATCCAGGCTGCGTACATTAAAACATGTTTTCTGCCAAATCGATCTGACAATTTGCCACCAATAACTGCGCCAAAAGCTGCACCTAAAGTTATTCCACTAGTAACTAGTCCTTCGTCTGAAGCATTTAAGTTAAGCTGATCTGGTCTGCTCATAAAGGCCAGAGAGCCATTAGTTGCTCCTGTATCAATTCCAAAAAGCAGACCACCCAAAGTGATTATCCAACCGTATAATTGTAACTTTTCTTTTTTCTTCTTATTTACGATCTCATCTTCTTTGCCAGAAGACGTAGCTTGATTATTATTCATCGTATCACCATTTCCTAATTCAAAAATAAATCAGTTATAGTGATGCAATCAGTCAAAAATATGCTCGTGAGTAATTTATTCATATTTTTAAAATCATTACAAGTAAATCTGGGTTCAAAAGAAAAAAATGACACTTGCGATTCATTGATATATAAGCATTAGTGATAGTCAGTTTAATTTCTTGAAAACTTTCTAAATTAAGGGACAATCTGGGTAAAGTTGTTATTTTAGGGGCCATCTGAGATAAAAATTTACATTTTTGTGGTTAAAATTTACGCTTTTATTCTTAATAAAGCTCATATTTTCTATTTTAAATTACTTTTATGCTTGAAATTGTTCTTTATTATTTTTTGCCAAAATATTGGAAAAATCCTTATCTGACGGAACATAAATAAAAGATAAATTTGTGACGAATCTTCCAAAAAAATATAAGCGCTTGCAAAAAGGTTGACTCTAAATAAAATGATTTTTAGTGATTGCAATCACGAAAAAATAGATTTAAAGATCTATGTTACATAGGTATTTATTTTTTTGCTCGTTAAAAAAATAGGTGTGGTTAAGTTTAATCCTATGCTTTTATAAATAATAGCATTAGGTTAGAAAAATTTGGAGATTGCAAAATGCAAGAAGATAGTTATGAAAATAACCATCATGGTTATTTAGTTTTGGTTGCATGGATTGCATGTATGGGAGCTCTTTGCTTCGGTTTTGATACTGGGGTAGTAAATGGGTCCTTAGATTTCATGGCAAAACCAAGTCAGTTAAACTTGTCAGCTTTTGAGCAAGGCGTTGTTTCAAGTGGGCTGACTTTTGGTGCCGCTTTTGGTGCCGTCTTTGGCAGTCCGTTAAGCGATCGAATTGGTCGTAAAAGGCTGATGATTTGGTTAGGAGTGTTATTCACAATTACCGCTTTTGGGTGTGGTTTTGCACCTAATACAATGATTCTGATTATTTTTAGAGTAATTATGGGTCTAGCAGTTGGTGCAACTTCTGCAATGGTACCCGTTTATTTAGCAGAAATTTCACCAGCTGAAGAACGCGGTAAATTTGTAAGCATGAACCAGTTGCTGATTGTCGGTGGTCAAGGACTAGCTTTTCTCATTAATGCCGTTTTGGGCAATACGATTGGTCTTCATGATGCTGCTGTGTGGAGAATAATGCTGGGTATTACGGCTATTCCAGGTGTTTTATTGTGGTTTGGCATGTACCTGGTTCCAGAAAGTCCTCAATGGTATGCAAACAAAGGAATGTTTGGCCAAGCTCTGGAAGCTCTTTGTCGGGTCAGGAGTAAGGCACAAGCAGAAGCTGAGATTAACGACTTAAAAGAAAACGCGGCAAAATTAAAACAAGAAAATGCAGAAAAAGCTTCGTTTAAAGATTTTAAAAAACCCTGGATTTTGCAAATTGTTATTACAGGTTCTTTATTAGGCGTTTTCCAACAATTTGCTGGAATTAACAGCGTCATGTATTACGGTACCAAAATTTTAACTTCTGCTGGTTTTGGTAGCAATACATCATTATATATGAATATTGCAAATGGAGTATTTTCAGTAATTGGCGCCATTGTTGGAATGTATACGGTTGATAGACTTGGCAGAAAGCCATTGCTGCTAATCGGATATGTTTTTTGTGCAGTTGCTTTAGTTGCAATTGCGCTAATTGGCAGTTTTGCCCTTCATACTTCATGGGCTCCATTTGCAGTTTTGATTATTTTACTCATTTATATTGTGATTGATCAGGGGACCCTGGGGCCCGTTACGTGGTTGCTCAATTCGGAGATCTTCCCAGTCCGCTACCGTGGATTAGGAACTGGTATCACGATTTTTGTTTTATGGATGGCTAATTTTATAGTTGGATTAGTTTTTCCAGTTATTCTCTCTATTTTAGGGATATCATCATTCTATATTTTTGCGATATTCTGTCTTATCGGCGCATGGTTTGTCAAAGTTAGGATTCCAGAGACAAAGGGTGCTTCATTAGACAGTATTGAAAAATTCTTCCGTGAAAGATATGAAAAATAAAAATAAGCAACTAAATAATTTATTTAGTAAGGAGAAATATTATGGCCGAATATAAAATTGATAAAAATATTAAATTAGGTATTTGTCCTATTGGTTGGCGCAATGATGATATTCCATCAATTGGTGCTGAAAACACTTTTCCTCAACTCTTAAGCGATGCCGCATTAGCTGGCTTTAAGGGTGTAGAAATGGGTGGCTTTTTCCCAAGCACAGATGAAATAAATTACGAACGAAAATTACGTCACATTGAAATTGCTGGTCAATGGTTCAGCAGTTTCATTATTAGAGACGGTATTGAAAAAGCAACGGCTGACTTTGAAGAGCACTGCAAGAAACTACAGGCTCTAGGAGCTCACATTACTACAGTTTCAGAGCAAACTTATTCAATTCAGCAAACAAGTAAAAATATTTTTACGGATAAACCTTACTTTACGGATAAGGAATGGGATGAAGTCTGTGAAGGCCTGAATAAATATGGTGAAATTGGTAAGAAATATGGCGTAAAAATCGCATATCATCACCACATGGGTACCGGCATTCAAACTTTTGAAGAAACTGAAAGACTTATGGACAATACTGATCCGGACAAGGTTGGTCTGGTATTTGATACAGGTCATGCTTTTGTTTCAGAAGGTGAAGTAATGCCGATGCTTAACGCATTTATTGACCGTGTTGTCCATGTACACTTCAAGGATGTTCGTAAAGCTAAAGAAGATGATTCAAAGGCAAGGGGATTGTCGTTCCAAGATGCATTTATGAATGACATGTTCACTGTACCAGGTGACGGTGATATTGACTTTAGGCCAATATTTAAGGCACTAGCTGATCATCACTATACAGGTTGGATTATGGTTGAGGCAGAACAGGATCCTAAGAAGCATAATCCATTTGAAATGGCATTAAAGGCACATAAGTATATGGAAGATGAACTGTTTGCACCATATAGAAAGTAAAAATAAGCAATCATAAGTTAACAAGTATTTTTATCACTTATAACGTTTACTAGTTAATATCAAGAATGCGAATTTACCCGAACTGTAAACATCTAATTATTTGAGTAGTTCTTTTAAAAATTCATAATAATGATAAATTCACTAGTTTTTAGATTAATATAACATGCTTGTTTAATTAAATTTTTCAAATTAATTTACGCCTAATTTGCCTTAAAAAAAGAGAGGTTTTTAATAAATATGATAATTGATAAGTCCATAAATTGGGATAAAGTCTACGATGTAGTAGTGTTAGGCTTTGGTGGTGCTGGTGCTAGTGCAGCCAGATTTGCTGCAGATGACGGTGCAAAAGTTTTGGTAGCAGAAAAAGCTCCGGAAGGCCATGAGGGTGGTAATACCAGATACTCGGGCCAAAATGTTGGTTATACCCCAGATCCAGAAAAGTTCAGAACATATTATAAGCAGCTTGCGCAAGGCTTCCACATTGATAAAGACGTGGAAGATACTGTAATCAAGGGCTTGTCAAACATGAAAGATTACTTCTCTAAATACTTAGAGGTAGAGCCGTTTGTATTTGGTGAACATCCGAATGATAACCCGTTAAGTCATACTGCTGATAATCAAACGACCGCAACACACCCAGAATTCACTAATTCTTCAGCTTCCGAATTAATGACTGTTCATAATGGAATGTTTGACTCTGCACTATGGACTGTGCTTAGAGAGAGGGTTATTGACAGGATGGATAATATTGACGTTTGGTTTGAATCGCCAGCCGTTCATATTATTCAAACCCCTGATAAAACTGTCGTTGGTGTTCAAATCAAGAGAAAGGGCAAAGTGAGAAATATTGGAGCACGAAATGGTGTTGTTCTTTCAACTGGTGGCTTCTCGAATAGTAAAATTAAAATTCAAGATTTTATCGGTGAGCACCATTTAGCTCCAGTGGGAACTCTTTACAACACTGGTGATGGTATTGACCTTGCAATTGAAGCTGGTGCTAGATTATGGCATATGACTACTTATAACTCAGCTGGCATCGTTGGTGATTTAACATTACCAGTGCATGAAGGTGAGCGCAGTATTTTCCAGCCAGCCGATATTGATGCTAAAGAAATGTACACAGGTAGCATTTTCTTAGTTGGTGATGATGGTACTAGATATTGTCGTGAAGATATATTTAGTATAGAGGGCTGGTTCTACAATCATGGTCAATGGCGGACGCCGCAGGCTCCAATTAAGCCGTACGTTGTTTTTGATCAAAAGCAATACGAAAGACTGGCTAAAATAGATCACGTACCATATCAACGAGCACTAAAGAATTTCTTGATAAGTGCTGACAGCGTTGAGAAACTGGCAGCCAAAATCGGTGTTGAAACAGAAACGCTAATTTCAACAATTGATATGTTTAATTCTTACGCTGAATCCGGTAACGATCTAGATTACCACCGTGCAGCTGATACCATGGAGAGATTTGACGCAACGCATACTGTATATGCTTTGCCTATGGTTCAATCAATTGCGCAAACGCATGGTGGTCCAAAGAGAAACGGCAAGGCTGAGATCATGGATCCATTTAACAATGTGATTCCTCATTTTTATGGTGCAGGTGAACTAGGAAGCAACATTGTTAGGATTTATCAAGGTGGTGAAAACCTTGCTGACTGTCTGATATTTGGTAAGGTTGCAGGTGAAAATGCTGCCAAGGTAAAGCCCGACAGAAATAATGTGTTTGACGACAACAGTGATGTCACCTCAGGTGCATCTGTAAAAGAAGACACTGACTTATCTACCGATTTGAAGAAAAAATATACCGTTAAGCTGGACAAAAACCAATTTCTTGGCGTAAGTTCTGCTGGTATGGGCAATGATATTGTTGTCCGAATCACTGTAGATGATGACTTGAACCTGAAAAATGTTGAAGTTTTACAGGAAAGCGAAAGTGAAGACTATGGTAAGCGTGCGATTAAGACCTTGCCAAAAATCATGGTAGAGAAAAACACTTATGATGTTGATGTTGTTTCAGGAGCTTCTTCTTCGAGTCGAGCTATGAGGGAAGCTGTTAAAAACGCTTTAGATTCGGCAAAGGAATTCCATAGTAAATAAAATTTTATTGACAACAAATATGCGATGTGTAAAACACATTCGATGACATACTAAAATATTTGCTAAAACTCGTAGTTAACTTTTTCAGAATGATTAATGCAAACATTCAGCTGATTAGTTCTACGAGTTTTTTGGTAAAAAGCAAAAATAAGGAGATTGCTATGTTGAAAGGAATAATCCCTGTATCTGTTTCTGCAAGGTTAATAAGAAACTGTAAGAAAAGCACACCAGTTTTTGTCAGTGGTAGGCTCTTATCCTTAATGACTTTAGGTAGGGATAATGAAGGTCTGATTACTAGGCGTGAATATTTACAATACTTTACTACTTTGAGTATTGAAACAGATGCGGTATTAATTGCTGATGGTCAGACTGGTTTTGGCAATGAATTAAGTGCGCGAATGACAGTAGAGGAGCTGGGCAATGCTGGCGCGAAATACTTGGTAATAAACGACCAAATTTGGCCTTCAACATCGGTAAAGATTTCAGGCTCAATTGCTAAAAAAATTTTCATTAATACTGTCAAAGCAGCCATATATGGTGCTGAAGATTATAATCTGCAAGTTGTTCCTAAACTGGAGGGAATTAATGAGTATGGCTATAGTGAATTATTAAATCGTATTCAGGCATTGTTGCAATTAGGAATTACACAGATTATTGTTTCACGCTCTAATAAAAGTGACGTGCTTAAACTTAAGCAAACAGCATTTTTTAATCACTTAGGAATAGCGCTGGACGATCGAGCAATATCTTTTACTGAGGCCCGTGAATTAAAACCTTCATTTATTCTGCCGGTCAGGCAGACAATTGATCAGATTGAAAAAGCGGATAATGAAATATTGAGTTTTTAATTTAGGGGGGAATAACAATGAAAAACAAAGCACAAATAATGTGTTCGGCTTTTAATGATTTAGTTCACGAAGGTGATAAAATCCTTAAATTACCAATTGCCGGCAATGGACTATCAGCCAAAGTATGTGAAAAAGCGGGTGCAAGGGCCATTAATTTGACTGGCTTTGCAGTTAATTCTGCTTATGGTCATCCCAACATGGGATTTGCTGATTTTTATGCATTATTTAATCAGGCAAAAGAGATAATTGATAGCGTTGATATTCCTGTTTTATGTGATGTAGGTACCGGTCATGGTTTTAGGGAAAATATTGCGAGAACTACGCGTAGCTACGAAGCCATTGGTGCAGCAGGAATTTACATTGATGACGGAGTCTGGCCTAAAGCATGCGGCATGATGGCGAAAACTATGATTGTGCCAATACCCGAAATGGTAAACAGAATTTACGCTGCAGTTGCAGCCAGAAAAAATAATGATTTTACAATTATGGCTCATACATCTTCTCGTGATATTTGTAATATTAATGAGACAATTAATAAATGCAGCAATTACGTTAAGGCAGGCGCTGATATGCTGTTCATTGATAATATTGCAAGTATTATGGAAGTTAGCAAAATTATCAGAGAAATTCCAGATACACCATTGCTAATAAATGCTTGCTCACTGAAAGAACCTATCAGCATGAATGAGTTGCTTAAATTAGGCGTTTCCATAGTAACATTCGATGATAGCACGTTATATGCAAGTGTAGAAAGAGAGCAGGAGACGCTTAGACAAGAGCTTAAGTGTACAACTGTTTCAAAAAAGCAGAAAACTTGTAATGATGCAGCACGTTTTTCGCGTCTTGTTGGGACTGAAAGTATTGCTAATCTCGAAAAAAAATTCAAGATATAATTGGGATATTTTCATGAAAAAACAAAGACTAACAATTAAATTTATCACTATTATCGTTTTATTTTGGTTTGCGCAATATGTTTATATTCCCTATCAAACTCCCTTTTTGACAGCTATCAATGTAGCTTCAAACCTTATTGGTCTTGTTGTAGGAGCCTACGGTTTATCACAGTTGTTGCTTAGAATACCAATAGGCATGCTAGCAGATTGGTATTTGAATCACAAATTACTTATCATTTTTGGAACATTTCTTTCCGGATTTGCTTCTTTAATAAGGTTAGTTTTTCCAAATGGAATAGGATTTTTAATTGGTAATATTATTTCAGGAATTGCTAGCTCAACTTGGCTGTCCTTTATGCTCTTTTTTTTAAAAATTAACACTAAAAATAGTAAAGTAGAAAATATGGCAATTCTAGTAATGTTTAATAATATAGGAATGCTTTTAGGATTTATAATTTCCAGTATTTTTTATGGGCAATTTTCGATGTCAGGTTTATGTTTATTTAGCATTATAGCTGGAATACTAGCTTTTGCATTATCCATAACGCTACCAGATGTTGCCTTTTCAACTAACTCTGGTCAAAATCTGTGGTCTAATTTTTTTCGAGTTGTAAAAAACAAGACTTTACTGATATGCGGGCTTCTTGCATTTATTCAGCAGGGTGTCCAGATGTCAACCACAATGTCTTTTACCACTCAAGTTATTAAAGAAATTCATGCACCAGAATATTCTGAGGGTCTTTCTTCAATTATCTTCATGGTGGCAGCAGTTATATTTGCCCAAATAACCTCTTCAAGGCTTCTTTCCCGATTTTCCAAAAAAAGCATCTTGATAGTTAGCTATATTCTGTTAGCAATTTACTGCTTTTTGATACCAATCACAAAGAATATTTATTTAATCTACTTTTTACAGCTCATACCAGGAATTGGTACAGGGACGCTGTTCGCAATTCTAAATGCTGTAGCGATTTCTGAAGTACCACAAGCCGCATTGTCAACTGCAACTGGTTTTTTTCAATCTATTTATGCGTTAGGGATGACATTATTTCCAATTCTAGCAGGCCAATTGCGTGCTAAATATTCAATGATTACAGCATTTTATGTATTAGGGATTGCTTCATTAATAGGTGGATTCATAGTACTGCTTTTTGGGGATAAAAAGCCGAAAATATTTAGTTAGTTTTTACATTTTATAAATATTTATTTACATTGTGAGAAGTTTATAAAGCTCTATAATGAATTTTGTATCAAGTAAGCGAAAGCGCTTACCTAAAAATAACTTAAGTCTTAGGAGGCAAATTATGACACTTAGAATAGGTATTATTGGTTGTGGTTACAAGGGAACCGACCATGTCGAACGTGTTGCAAATAGTATTAACGGCGCAACACTAGCAGGTGTAGCTGACATCAAACAGGAACGTGCAGCAAAACTGGCAAAAAAGTTTAACTGCAGGCAATTCAAAACGGGCGATGAATTGATTGAATCACCTGATATTGATGCAGTCATGGTTGTTACTCGTCCACACGATACTCATGTACCATTTGTTCTTAAATCTCTTGAAGTAGGTAAATACGTCTTTAGTGAAAAGCCACTTTCAACTTCCGCTGAGGACTGTAAGCGTGTTGTTGAAGCTGAAACCAAAATCGGTAAGCGAATGGTGCAAGTAGGCTTTATGCGTCGCTATGATAATGGCTACCGTCAAATCAAGAAGGCAATCGATGAAGGAACGTATGGCAAACCATTGGTTCTTCACATGACTCATAGAAACGAAACTACAGTTTCAGACTATTATGACAATGATGCAATTGTTGAAACAGCTATTCACGAATGCGACATCATGCACTGGTTGGTAGGAAGTGACTATGACAAAGTTTCTTGCTTTATTCCAGGCGCACAGACCAAGTATACCCACAAAGGTTTGAAAGACCCACAAATTATGACTTTCGACACTAAGAGCGGCGTACATGCTGACCTCGAAGTTTTTGTTAATAACCATAACAGCTATGACATAAACTGTGAAGTCGTTTGTGAAGAAGGTAATATTGCTTTGACTAGTCCAACATTCACATCAGTCAAGACACAAGAAAGATTCCAGACTTCAATTCCACAAAATGACAGCTTTCGCTTCCGTCAGGCCTTTGACTCTGAAATTCAGGATTGGGTAAATGGAGTTTTGGCCGATCATCTTAACCCAGCTGCACCTACAACTTGGGATGGTTTAATGGCTTGCGTCGCAGCTGATGCTTTAGAGAAGTCACGCGATAACGGCTTTGTTAAGGAGCCAGTTATTTTACCAGAGAGACCAGCTCTTTATGAAAACAAGTAATAAGATAAGAAGAAAAAAGAGGTCTTTTAATGAAATTAGCATATGATGCTTCGATGTTTCGTGATAACACACCTCTTCATGAGACAATTGACAAAGTAGCTCAGTTGGGTTACAAGTACCTGGAATTAGCTCCAAGACAAGACTTTTTCTGGTTTTACCAATATCCGAAGGCAAATTCGGCCATGATTGCCGATGTTCGCAAATGGTGTATGGATGCAGGAGTACAAATTTCATCGTTGGTACCTGTCCAGCAATGGTCATCGCCAAACGAACAGGAACGCCAGGCAGCAGTTCGCAATATGAAGAGAACTATTTGGCTAGCATCAGAATTAGGAGTCGATATAATTAATACTGAGTTTTCTGGCGATAAATATAATTCTGTAACCTCTGAAGGTCAATGGTATAAATCGATGGAAGAATTGCTTCCAATTTTTGAAAAAGAAGGAATTCGTCTTGAGATTCAGGCTCATCCAAATGACTTTGTCGAATCAAGCTATGCTGCAGCTCAACTTATTCGTTCATTAAATTCAGATAATGTAGGACAAGTATTGTGTTCAGCACACGCTTTCTATTCAGATGCTGGTAAGGGTGATGTGCGTCAAGAAATTTTGGATTCAAAAGATATTTTGAGCCACATATTAATCGCAGATACATTTAATTTTGCTGGATCATATGGATTACGATACACAATTAATCCTCCTGGTGCCCCCGTTACAATTCACCAACACCTCAATCCAGGTGAAGGTGAAGTAGATATGGATACATTCTATGCTACTCTTCGTGAAATTAACTTTGATGGTATTGTTACGAACAACGTATTTATGTGGCCTGACCGTATTGAATGGTCAAATGAAAAAACATTAAAGTCTATTAAAGAAGGACTTCATATAAACTAAAAAGGAGACAGTTATGCTTTCTTACGATGACTTTTGTATTAATAGAAAAGCAGCACCAGGATTAGATTTAAAAGATTTTATTCGCATGGTTGCTGATTTGGGGATCAAGTATATTGAATTACGTAATGATATTACAGGTAAAGTTGATAACTCCACAATTTTAGATGATTACCAGCCAGAGGAGATCAAGGACCTGCTTGATGAAAAGGGCATTCAGGTCGTTGATATCAATGCTCAGGGCAACATGGATTTAGTAACAAAATTAGATGAAAATATCACTAGTTTGGAAGAAATGATTCGTATTGGTCGCGTTTTAAAAGTTAAGAACATTTTATTTTGTCCTGTTAGGGATGAAAATGATTCAAGAACTAGTGAAGAAAAATATCAAGGCGCAGTTAACAACATGAAAGCATACTCAAACTTGCTAAAGGAAAATGACATGAGCGGCTTGCTTGAGCCCTTGGGTTTTATGGATTCTTCCCTTAGAACCCCTTGGCAAGCTCAGGATGTTATCAAAGACGCTGGTGTAGATAACTTTAAACTAGTAGCCGACAACTTCCATTACTATTTAGCTAATGTTACTCAAAAAGATTTCGACACAAAAATTGATCCACAAATGGTTGGTTTGGTTCACCTAAGTTCGGTCATCAACCATAAGAAACGTGAAAACTTAGATGATGCTGACAGAATCATGCTAGATGAAAATGACATAATGCGTGCTGATGTTCATGCAAAAATGTTCGAAAATAGTTCTTATGACGGACTATATTCATTTGAGCCTTTTTCACCTGAACTATACAAATGGGATGCCAAAAAGGCTAAAAAAGAAATTATTCACAGTATTAATTTAATTAATGCTAACTAATTTGAATCAAATACTTACTTCATAATCCAATTCGTTTATCAAAAATAAAGTTTAATAAAACAAACAGTAGACTTATCAAAATCAAACCCTTTCAAAGTTTTTGCTTAACTTTCTAATCGCAAAACGTATCAGACTGGTTATTAGCCTGATACGCTTTTTTATTGAATTCTTTAAATATTGTAGCTAGGTTTAAAAAACTTCTTAATATAAAAACCTGTTAACAACTTATCCATCTAATAAGTCATTAACAGATTATTTTTTATTCTTTATCCCGCAATAATCTTTTCTATGCTACTTGAGATTTCTTTCTTGCATTTATCATAACTCCAGTCATTAATTTCAGGAGCACATGGTTCAAAAGAATAAAGACCAAAATAGTTGCTTTCTTTAAACCAATTTGCTTGCTCTACTGATTTCATTACATCATCTTTATTATCAGAAATAAAGTAGCGGTCAGCGTCGTCTGCCTCTTCAGGGTTCTTGTTAGTCGTGATTGAACTGAGGTGGATTAAACCAACCCGGCTGACATCAACTTTTTTTGTAAAGTCATCTTTAGTAACACCTGCCTTATAGTAATGGAAAGTATCGGCAATTAACTTGAAGTTTTTAGCATCGGCTTCTTGAAGAATTCTTTGTGCAACCCACGGAAAGCGGAGTGATGAGTCACCAAAGCCAAGTGGCTCAACAAGTCCGTTTACACCCACTGCACCGAGAATATCAGAATAAATACGAATATTGTGAACTAAATCGGCAAATTTTTGCTCGTCAGTTCGAATATCATCGGTGTTTCGAATAGGAGTAAAAAGGATGTTCTGCGCACCAATTTTCTGCGCAATTTCCGTTAATTTAGTGACTTCTTGAAGTTTTTGGTTCCAATTACTTTGATCATCTAAGTTAAATTCGGCAGAAATATTGGCGACATGTACATCATAGTTGCGCTGTAAGTTGTTAAATTCATCAGTAGTTAAATCATCTAAAAAATTACTGCCTTGATGAATATCAGTGCGAAGTTCAATATTGTGAACACCCACATCATTTGCTAATTTAACAAATTCGGGTAATGAGAGACCGCCTGCACAACAACGATTAACACAAAAATCATTTAATTCTAGCATAGTTGTTTCCTCCTATATTTTTTTCAGCATTTCAATACTGGTTGTAAGATTTGCTTTAGCTTTTTCGTAATTCCATTTACGTAATTCATTGGAAAATGGTTCAAAGGAAAATAAACCGTCAAACTGGCTGTTTGCAAACCACTTAATAGTATCGTAAGCACTAATATTATCGTGATTTGGATCACCTAAAAGTACCCGATCTTGATCTGTCAGTTTTGATTTTGGTCTTTTAACTTCAACCGTACTCATGTGGATTAGTCCTACTTGACTAACATCCAATTTTTCGTCTAAGTCCTTTCGTGTAACGCCACCCATAAACCAATGAAATAAATCTGCAACTACTTTAAAGTTATCGGCTCCTGCTTCTTTAATAATGTCAATGGCTCTAAAAGGTGTTCTTACAGAGCTTTCTGGGAAGCCTAAGGTTTCAAAAAGTCCAGACATTCCTTCTTCTTCAAGTTGCTTTGCAAAAACCTTGACTGTCTTGACGCCTTCGGTAAATTTTTCATTATTGCTGCGATAATCATGCTTATCCATAACTGGACAAAAAAGTATTTTTTTTGCACCAATGCCCTTAGCAATTGTAATCATTTCATTTAAGTCTTTAAGATTATCCTCTTTTTGCGACAATAGATCAGTACTGCCTAGTGAGTTGATATCTTCAACCTGAACGTCATACTGTTTTAACAAGTCGTTGAACTCAGAAATGCTCATTCCGTCCAAAATGTTCTTATTATCTGGCTCACTACCCAGGTCATTGCGCAATTCTACGTGCTTAATTCCTAAATCATGTGCTAGTTTAATAAAATCCGTAATTGGAAGACCGGGAGCAGACTTCCGATTAAGACATAAATTTGAGTTATTGATCATTGAAAACCTCCATTTTTAAAGTTCTATTTTTCCACTATAAAAGCGTTTTCCATAATCAATAGTAAATAATAAAAGAAGGTTGGTAAATGTAAAAACCGCGCACATAATTGTACTTTTATATAGTGTAAAATGCTGTTAACAAAAGTTAGCATTATGAAAAAGTATGTACCATAATTAAATGTTTACGATAGTTTAGCTTAAACAAAGTGAACTGAGAGGATAAACTATTCAATTAGAGTTACAAAAAAGCAAGTTTACCAATTAGGCTGACTTGCTTTTATTTTAGTTTTAAGTTTATAGCAGTATTAAAATACTAAGCTTTGCTTTGATGTTTATTTCTCATTGAATTTTTGCGTTTCTTGTGTTTTTTTAAGTTTTGAAGGTGCAATCGGTTCTCCAAATGGCAAAGTAGGTAATTTAAGTACAAGCCAAATCAAGAGTGGTAATAGACCTATTTCAAGGTACCCGATAACTGATACAGCCACTCCAAACCACAGAAAGCAAGAGCGGATAATTTTTATATAATAAAATATCCGGTTAATTTTCCAGTCTTTTTGGTTTTTGACCTTAAAATATCTGATTTTTGACGCTTTTTTTTGATGATCATTATTACTGTTAATACGGCTTTCTTGAACGGTATTTTTTTCGTTAAAAAACTTAGCAGAGTTTGCTTGCCTATTTGTCGCACTTTTTGTTTTGATTTTTTGACTGTTGGCTTCAGTAAATAATTTTCGTGAATCAATGGTAGTTCGGCTGTAAAGGGCATTGTACACTTTTTGCTTCGGATGTGCCCAACCCATACCGCGTTTCCCGTAATTAGGAATGATTGCTTTTTTTAGAGCTCTCGTAGCTCTACCCTTGGTTCTTGCAGCAATAGATTTTTTGAGACTTGGCTTTCTTAGACCTACTTTTATCATTGTCATTAACCTCTTTTTTTAATATTTCCATTTGCATAGTGTATAGCCTTGACGAATAGCCTGCCCTAACTTCATACTAGTAATATTTCCGTTTGCAGGTCTTAAGCCTCTGCAGTCTGGATCAAAGTGATACCTTCTGCCGGAATTTGGTGCTACATAGACAGTTTGATTGTTACGCTTGTTTTCAGCAGATTGCTTTTGTTGTTGCTGTTTTAGTTGTTTCTGCTGTCTTTTTCTTTGCAGTTTTAACTGCCTATTATGTCTTATTTTAGCTTCTTTTTGAGCCCTTTTTCGTCTTTTTGTAGCTGAGCTTTTTTGTCTTGCTTTTCTTTGAGCAGTTTCCTCGACAGCTGCTTTTTTCTTAGCTGCAAGTTTTTTTACACTGCTGCTTTTCTTTTCCTTTGAATTTTTAGAGGCAGTATTCGTTTCAACTTTTGCTGATTTTGGTTCACTGTTATTATTAGTTTCAGCTTCAGAACCATTTCTAATACCATTTGTAATGAAGATTACCACAATAGTAATTAGCCAAAACCACCATCTCTTATAAAACCGTTTTTTATTATCATTTTTATCTCCTTTATTTTGATTCTAAATAAACAGTTCATATATAGAGATAATTGTGGCGATAATTCACATTTTTTCTAGACAGATTATTAGTTATAGAAAAATGGTGAAATAGTAATTATAGTCTTATAATTATCAAAAACGTCTTGTTGCCCAGGCGTTTTGTTTCATATAACTAGGTTAAATTTGTGGGGTGCTATTATGAATATTGGACCATTGTCAGAGTGGGTTACTGCATTTGCAGAGATCGCAGCAGTATGTGTTGCTTTGTTTTTACCAGTTTATGATAAAAAGCAGGAAAAACGCAAAAGAACACGTAACCTGAAAGCAATATTTAGGTATTTAATTAAAAAATCGCTTGATGAAGAGAACACATCAAACTTAGAATCGTATTTTAAAATCAGTTATCTTATCCTTGACAGCAATGATGATAAGCAAGTATATTCCATGGTTCAGCATGCGATTGAAATATTAAAAAATAACGAAATATCGCAAAGTAAAAAAGAACAAGATATTGACCAAGTAATTAAATATTTAATGTAAAAATGATGTCAAAATGTGCTTAGCAATTAACCTGTTGGGCACACTTTTTTATAATAAGGAGCTTGTAACGGTGCTTTTTGAAGTCGACTGTACAAAATCACAAGTCCATAAGAAAGTGACATTTATCATCTACTATACCTACTGAGTAACATATATAATGAAGTTGTCATGACTTAGAAAGCGCTTTTAAAAAATACTAATAGAATTTTTGGAGGCACAATAATGATAATTAATAAGCTCCGGTTAGCTACTTCGATTGCGGTAACAGCCATTTTGAGTGTTGGTCTCGTAAATATGAAAGCAGTTAAAGTTTTTGCAAGTACCACAAATATCCCAAGTACTTTATTGGAACAGGTGAAAAACACTCAAGCAACTTCTACGGCTGATGAAAACGACCCTTTGCTTGATGGCAAGTATGTTTCAAATGGATATAGTGATAATGGGTATACATTTTTGAAGCCAAGTGATACTTCCTCCGAACGGACAAGTTCTTTTCATCTGGATACGCAAGAGGGCTGGTCAAATGATTTACAGACTATTGTTTTTGATAGCGAAAATAAAGAATGGAATATCTATTATCTTCATACAGAAAAAGTAGTCAATGGTGATACGGGTGCCAAGCAGAATTGGGAACGCGTAACCACTAGGGACTTTATCCATTTTAGCAAGCCTAATATTGCAATTGCTGATTTAAAAGGTGACATTGGTGATGCTTGGAGCAGTGCTTGGACTGGAAGTATTATTACTAATCAAGGTAATATTGCTGGTGTACCTAAGGGGGCTAAAGTCGCATATTTTTCCGGCTTGAGCAATAAAGATAATCAACAAAATATATGGACTGCTTGGTCGGATGATAATGGGAAAACTTTTAGCCACCCGTTAAATGACAAGAAAATTATTCTAGACCATTATTGGCCATGGACATCGATTAATCGTTCAGATGAACGTGATCCTTCTGTCTTTTACTGGAAGGGTAAGTTGATTATGTACGCTGCAGAAGGCGATAAGATCGGGGTATATAAGTCTGAAGATGGACTTGTCTGGTCCAACGCTAATACTAATCAGGCTGACAGCAAATTATCTAGTGATCTCTTTTTTAAAGGACTACCGTTTGAAGCACCCGTTGAATGTCCAGCTGTCAGAAGTATGAAGATGACCAATGGCAGCACTAAACAGGTTTTATTCTTTGGTGCTAAGGCACCACAGGCTGGGCAGACTACCGGCACCTATTATATTGTCGGTCACTTAAATGATCAGGGTCTGTTTGTACCAGAAACTAATGCTAAAAGAATGGACCAAGGGACGGATTATTACGGTGCAAACTTCACTGGCAGCGATGACTTGACTCAAGCCGATGATTCACTCATTACAATGGGTTGGGTAGGAAACTGGAACTATACAAATTCTGGCATTAAGGCAAATCAAAGTGGTTTTTCACCAAATTCAACCCGGCTTGGAACTTATACGTTAGCTAGAAAAATCACTTTAAACAATGATTTAACTATCTCCAGCTCGCCAGTTACTGAGAATCTTGAAAAAGATCCGGACAAAAAGGTAACTGGCACTGTTGGAAATCAGCCTGCTTCTAAAAACAATTATTATGAACTGCTTAATTTAACCCAACAGCCTGTTAACAGCAAATTTAATCTGCATTTTTCTACTAAAAATAGTGAAAATTATCAGGGTGCGGTTAAAATATCTTTCACTCAAGGTAAAGACAGCAACTTTATTATTTTTGATCCGGCAACCGGAAAATATCGTATTGCGGGACAAAGCAGCGAGCTATCCGGTGGTGCGGCTGATTACTATAAGAATGGTCTGGCCAGCGGCTTGGGTTACATTAATGATTCCGGCCTGAAAGGCATTAACGACTTTTCAATAACTGCCTTCACGGATAAAAATGTCATTGAATTGTTCTTTTCCAACGGTCAAACTGCGACATTAGCCCGTTTTTGCGTCAATAATGTGCAAGACGTCAAGGTGGAAGCCCAAGATGAAAACAAAGTCAACCAGTTTGACATTGCTTATGGTCAAGTAGGCACGAAACTAGTGGGTTTCGAGCAACAGTCGGGAAATACCGATAACACAGGTGGCAGTTCAACAGGTAATAATACGCAAAATACGGGCAGCACAAGTAATGACAATACTACTTCAAATGTTGATGCTGGAAAAGTCGAAAATGAGGCGGGTAAACCAAAACAACCTGCAGATCATACTAATGGCAAAAAAGCTAAGAAAAGGACTGTAATGCACGATGCTTTTATATATACTACTGAAGAAAAAAGGACATCATATAAACTTAAAGCTGGCTCAATCGTCAGAACTTATGGCATAAAGAAGATTAATGGTAAAAGATATTATGTTCTAACCAATAAGCGCTGCATTTTGGCTGCCAATATTTCTGGGACAAAAAGAAAACTGAAGCATAATGCGTTTGTCTACGATAACAAAGCTAAACGAATTAAGAAGCTGTTACTGCAGAAAAAATCTGCAGTAAGAACATATGGCGCTGCCATTAAGATTAATGGTAAAAAGTATTACATAGTTGGTAAGAATGCGTTTGTGAAGAAAGCAAATTTTTAAAGTTTGCTAATTAAAAAATCCATTTTCTTAACCTCAAGGTTATAGAAAATGGATTTTGTTTTGCTTTTTATTCTTCGTCAGTTTGGTTGACCTGGAGCTGAATATTAAACAATTGAGTTTCTAAGTCGCCGGATTTTAAAGCGTTTTGAATCTTATAATCTAGTCTTTCTAGCTTATTATTATAAGACTTAAATTTTGGGCTGATTGCTCCGTCTTTCATAATCAAATCCAGTTTTTTGGTAGTTAAATTATGATAACTGATTACTTTTTCATCGAGTATCTTTTGTGCAGCAGGACTGTTAACGACACTGGATAAAACTGAAGTGCCCATATTGGTTTTCATTACTTCGCGTTGAATGTTCTTATTCGTACATAAAAGTTTCATAAATTCCCACGCACTTTGGGCGTTTTTCGCCTTGCTGGAAATGGCAAACATTGTAGTCTCCATTGGTGTGGCCAGTGCGTGACTAATTCCGGGCATTTTTGTGCACTCCCAGACAAAATTGTTGTTACGTGTGATGTGAAATGGATAGGAAGTATAAGTCCGATATTGGGCCAGACCTAAAGGCATAAACGCTACGCTGCCTTTATCAAAAAGACGAGAGGTGACATTGTATGAGGGCTGGTCGTTAGTGATATTTTCAATTAAGGAAAAGGCCTTCCTGGCGGTATCAGTAGTTAGCTGCACGTTATTGTCATCTTTGCTAAAAAGTTGATTCCCATATGCTAGCTGGGCATCTTGCCAATTATAATTCATGGTAACGCTATAGTATTTTCGCTTTTTTGTGGAATAAACAACGCGTCGGCAAAGCCTGTAAAATTGGCTTGGCGTCCAATTTTCACTCGGCGTAGCAATCTTTAATTTTTTTAGCAAAGTTTTGTTCATTACCATCAAAGTCGGGTTAGCTTCATAGGGCAGAGCAAGTTGTTGGCCATTATATTGTCCGGCTTTTAGGGTGCTCTGGTAAAAGACAGCAGGCTGAATCCGATCCTTTTGCATCATTTGACGTAGGTCTTTAAATGCGCCTTCACTGGCCAGAGCATTAAAATCTCGGTTGGGGACAATGATTAGGTCAGGAGTCTTATTTTCAATGATCTTTTCACTAAGCCAGTTGCGATAATCGTCCTGCTGGATTCCACCCTCATACTTGATTTTAATTTCTGGATGTTCTTTTTTAAACTTCTTGATTGCATAATCGATTACGTGGTATTGGTGACCATTGGGCACGTCCCAGCTGCTGCTAGTATAGAGGCCGATGGTTAAAGTTTTTTGCTGTTCAGTGATATGACGCTTCCAAACAACGACACTCGTAATAAACACAATAATTAACGCGATGATGATAAATAATCTTTTCTTAACTTTCATCATCATCACCAATTGATTCGCTAGTGATTCCAGTTTGTACAGCCCAAATAGCTAGCTGTGTGCGATCCCGCAGCTGCAACTTATCCAAAATTTTAGAAATGTAGTTACGAACTGTTCCCTCTGATAAAAACAGCTTGGCAGCAATTTCTTTGTTGGAAAGTCCAAACCCAACTTGTTGAATCACGCGCCACTCATGCTTAGAAAAGTTTTTAGTGTCCTTGTCATTAACCTGAATTGCGTAATTTGCCTGAGCCATCTTAGAAAATAGCTTGAAAACTTTTTCTGCAATATCGGGATTAATCATTGCCCCACCGTTATAAACAGTTTTGACAGCTCTATATAAATCTTGAGTTGATGCACCTTTTAAAAGGTAGCCAGAAGCTCCATATTTTAAAGCACTAAAAATAAAGTCGTCGTCATCAAATGTGGTTAAAATAATTACCTTTATGTTAGGATATTTTTCCTTGACATACTTGGTGCAGACAGTACCGTCCATCTTAGGCATTCTAACGTCCATCAAGATGATATCAGGCATCTTCTTTTTAATACTATCTAAAACCTCCTGACCGTTTGCAACCGTATCCGTTACGCAAAAGTCTGGATTAGCGTTTAAAATAATTTTTAACGAATCGCGAATCAGTTGTTGATCATCTGCAATCATAATTTTAATCATCTGTGTCACCTTCTATTGGAATTTCAACCTTAGTAGTAAAACCATTTTTGCCATCAAAGCTGATCTTACCATTAATAATCGCTACACGTTCCTTCATTTGTGTAATTCCGTAACCCGGCCTGAAGTTTGTTGCTCCTAGTCCGTTATCTTTAATTATCATCTGGTAAATATTGCTTTCGCTTTTAGTGCATTTGATGCTTACCTCACTGGCATGGCCGTGGCGTAGTGAGTTGGTAATCGACTCTTCAATGATGCGGAAGACCACGTCTTCGGTCGTTTTCTCAAAATCGGTTGATCCCCAGTGGTAGGAAAAGTTAATTTCGATTCGGGAAATGTCAGCATATTCCTTCAACATCTTTTTTAATGATTCTTCAAGCGTATAGTTGGTAAGTGCTCCTGGTCTTATACGATTTACGGCTTTGCGGACATCTTTAATACCCTGCTTTACCGCTACTTGAATCTTAGTTAGCTGCTTTTTAGTTGCTTCAGGATCAATATCAATTAAAACCAAAGTAGCATCAATTCCTGCTGCAATTCCTGTCAAAGCATGTCCAACTGAATCGTGAATGTCACGAGCAATTCGTTTTCTTTCTCTATCTTTGGCGATGTATTCGGAAAAAGCAGCGTAGTTTTTTAATTCATAGTTTGCCTTAGAGGCTAAGGCAAGTTTGTTTTGAATGTCGTTTTCCTGATTTAGCTGATAAATTGCGAAATAAATTAAAATTAGGATAAATAAAGTTAAATTTAAAGTAGTGATAAAGTTTTTCCAGAAAACAAGCGAAGGTCCAATTTTTCCGGGCAAAAAACTTAAATAAGTAGTTATATCCGGCAATGTCATGAAGTGACTCAAAATTGAATAATCTGTTACTAGCAATATGATAAGCAAAAAGCCAACAACTAAAACCCAGATCAGATAGTCGCGAAAATTGTACTGGTTACGGTTGCTGATAATAAAGTCAACAAAAATAAGTAAAAAAATACCATTATAAGTCATTCGTAGTGTAACAAAAACAGTAATGGCCAAGATAAATTCGATCAGTATGATTAAGTTGTTCAACTGCGAATTATGGCTAAATTTTTGGGTATGATGATGAAATAGCATTACAAAAGCTAAAACTACAAAACTAATAATACTCTGCCAAAAAATAGTTTGAGGAGAATCAGGAATGTGGTGTAAAGAGGAAAGCAACTGGTAAGACTGTTCAGTTTTAATAACATAATCTGTGGCATAAATAAACAAGGTTGCGTTGAACAAAATTGCAAAAAAGTTTAGCCATAACATCATTCTGCGCAAGACGATCAAATACTTAAACTTTGGCATCACTGCCACCCCAAAACATTGTAGTGATTAATGTTTTTATTAGTAATCAAATAAACGGGCAGGATAATTTTTGGGGGGACTCTTTTGCCGGCAATTAATTTATAAGCGACTCTAACGGCTGTTTTTCCCATATTAATTGGTGTTTGCGCAGAACTAGCAATCGCGTTGTGGTTAACTCCAAGCAGCTTTTTCATGTTTTCTGAACCGTCTACGCTGTACACATCAATCTGTCGCTTTACTCCTACCTCATCGATTGCAGCTAGGGCTCCAACTGCAGCCTGATCATTTAAAGCCATAATGGTGTTAAATTTAGCTCCATTCTTTAAGGCCTTTTCTACTAGCGGTAAAGTAATCTCGGACTGGCCATAAGTATTAATTTTACCTACGACATGGAAATTTCTGTGATTAGGCGATTTTTTGAGAGTATCAGTGAAGCCTTGAATACGGTTATTAGCCGAATAAGCTGAATAATGCTCAAGAAGGAGAATAGTTGCGCTTTTTCTGCTTCTTAATAAATGTTCAGCACAAAGCTGTCCTGCCCGGTAATTATCAGACAATATAGTACAGTCAACATAACGGTCAGATTTCATTTGCGAGTCGACGACAATAACTTTAATACCCTTAGTTTTAGCTTTATGCAGGGCTTCTTGGATTTTAATACTATTACCATCAACGGGATTAATAATGATTGCGTTGACACCCTGATTGATAAATGAATTAAGTTCCTGGACCTGTTTATCAACAATTAAAGCAGGATCGCGATTATATAATCGACCATGACGGTTATCGATGTAATTAGCGATTTGTTCATTTAAAACAGGGTAAAAACTATTGTTCATTGTCATGTAGGTAGAGCCAATCTTTGTTTGCTTATTTTGGCTTGGATTAACAATAAAGACTAAGTAGACTAACAAAATAAAAAATGCAGCGAAAAGCAGTTCGATGCCCAGTAAAATTCGTGTATAAGGGTTTTGGTTTTTTCTATGCTGCTTTTTTGGTTTCGGCAAATTCAATGTCAACATCTCGTTTATTTATTAATAGTAAAAAGCTGATGCTTTTCATATAAATTATTATTGCTGAAAAATCCTGTTCAATCAACAATATTCAGGAAAGCGCTTTAAATAGTGACAAATGTCACACTCAGATTGATGACATTTAGCACTGGTAGCGCATCCAAAATCTGTGATAATTTTTACTTGCAATAAGAAAAGAGGGGAATGACGAATTGAAATATTTAATATTGGTTTCTCATGGCAAGTTTGCGGAGGGCATTAAAACTTCGCTTGAAATGTTTGCTGGAGATTCCACTAAGCAGTGCTTTGCATTGTGTCTTCATAATGGTGAATCGGCTACAGATTTTGAAACAAAAGTTGACCGCTTTTTGCAGGAGCAGCAATTTAAAAAGAATGATGAATTCGTGATTTTAGCAGATATTATTGGCGGAAGTCCGCTGACTACATTTTTGGATTCATTTTCTAAAAAAGGATACCTAGAAAAGGCAGTAGTTTTAGGTGGAATGAATTTTTCAATGGCCCTAACTGCTATCGTTTCTTTAAGCATCATGAGCAAAGAAGAACTAGCAAAAGCGGCTTTAAGTGAAGGAGAAAAAGCAATCAAACAATATAAAATTTCACAACTAACAGATGACGAAGATGATATTTAGATTTTAGGAGAGAAAAAATGACAGTTTCATTAATTAGGGTTGATGACCGAATTATTCATGGCTTAATCACTACTCGCTGGGCTAAAGAGCGTCCGTGCGACGGAATTATTGCTGTAAATGATCAGGCTGCTTCTAATCCAATCTTGAAGTCAGCTTATAAATCTGCTGGCGAAGATCAAGGTAAGAAAACTTTTATTTGGACCATGAAACATTTTAATGATGTTAGAGAAAAAGTCTTAAGTTCCCAAACGCGCTATTTCTTGATTACCAAAACCCCGCAAGATATGAAACATATTTTGGTTGATCTTAACTTTGTCCCGAGTGAACAAAAAGAACTAATTGTGGGACCAGGTAATGATCGTCCAGGTGCTATTAAACTGGGAAGCAATCAGTCGTTTACGCAAGAAGAAGGAGATGCATTTGAAGCAATCAGTCAAAAAGGGTATAAAGTCCATTTTGCTTTACTTCCGGATAAACAGTTAGGTTATTGGGATAAATTTAAGGCTAAATTTGGCTATTAGAGTTGGTCCAATTAAGTTTCAGTTTAGTTAATTTAAAAAGTTAGTTTTTAATTTTTAGAAGAAGGAGAAAAAATGACTATAAGTTGGGTACAAGCCGCCATTCTTGGAATTTTTGCATGTCTTTGTTCAAATTCCTGTATGGCTGGTCAAGCAGTAGGTAATTATACTATCGGCCGCCCGTTAGTTGGTGGACTAGTCTGCGGGATTGTTTTAGGCAATATTCCTCTGGGCATTGCTTGTGGCGTTGCCACGCAATTAGTTTATATTGCTCTTGTTACACCCGGTGGAACAGTTGCAGCTGACGTTAGAGCAATTTCATATATTGGTATTCCTTTAGCAATGGTGGCAATTTCTTCTCGTGGATTGAATCCACTAGGTGCGGATGCCGCCAATATGGCAAAATCACTTGCTACTTTGGTAGGAACAGTTGGGTCAGTATTGTTCTATGCTGTAGCCTTTATGAACTTAATATGGCAAGCGTTTGGCTGGAAAGATATTGAAAATGGTAAATTGAATCGCTTATATAGTGTTGACTTTGGTTGGCCATGGGTTTCTCACTTGGTATTTTCTTTTTTGCCAACTTTACTGATGACGCACTTTGGTGCACAAGCAGTTACGGCATTAAGAACTGCGCTTCCAATGGACGGTATTCCGATGAAGACATTGTTTACCGTTGGTGCCATGCTTCCATGTGTAGGGATAGCAATTTTATTGCGTCAAATTATTAATCAAGCTACAGATTTTATTCCATTTTTAGTAGGCTTCACCTTAGCGGCATCGTTACACCTTAATCTTGTTGCTGTGACGGTCATTTCATTATTATTTGCAGTAATTATGTATGAAATCGAAATGGCTAAAAATTCTGGGAAATCATCTGCAAATACAAAGTTTGCTTCTACCAATGAGACTATTGATGATGAAGAAGAGGAGGATATTTAACGATGGATGCAGGAAAGAAAAGAATAAGTCATAAGACCTTAAGTAAATCTTTTAACTTGTGGTTTTGGGGAGCATTAACCTGTTTTTCACAAGAACATATGCAGACATTCGGTTATTTGTGCTCTATGCTGCCAATTATTAAGGAACTGTATCCCAACGATAATAAGACACAGACCGAAAACATTAAGGCATATACTGCATTCTTCAATACTAATCCAATGTTAGGATCAATTATTATTGGTACAACAGCTAGTTTGGAAGAAGCACGGGCAAATGGTGAAAATATTGATGGTGAGACAATCAATGATATGCGTGCAGGTTTGATGGGCCCAATTGCTGGCATTGGTGATTCGCTAATTGATGGTACGTTAATTCCAATTTTGTTAGGTATTGCCCTAGGGATGTCCAGAAATGGATCCCCGATTGGAGCAATTTTCTATATTATTGCTTGGGATTTAATTGCTTATTTTGGTCAGCGCTTTTTATACTTCCGTGGATATAAGCTGGGCGATAAGGCTGTAGGATTTCTTGTTGGTAAGCAAGGAAAGGCCGTTCGCCGAGCAATTTCAATTGTTGGTGGTATGGTTGTTGGTGGCGTCTTGGCAACTTGGGTTAATGTAACAACTTCATTGCAATTAAAAGATAATACTGGTCATGTCTTTCTTGATTTGCAAAAGCAATTAGATGGTATTTTTCCCGGAATTTTAACTGTTATTATCACGTTATTTTGCTGGTGGTTAATGGCTAAAAAACATGTCTCTGCCATCTGGACAATGATTATTTTAATCGGTGTTGCCTTTATTGGTGTTGTACTTGGCGTCTTCAATCCAGGCTTGAAGTACTAAATCAGGAGCAAATGGGAATGGAAATCAAAGAAATAACCAAGGGATATCAAGCCGAGGTAAACTACCAAAAGAAAATGCTGCAAAATCTTCAGTACTGGCTGCAGTTTTTCTTAGCAACTGGTGCAATTGGTGTTGTCCTGTGCTACTATTTCTACTCTAAGACAGTTGGGCTATTTATTTTAGGGGTTATTTTACTGATTATTGGCATGCTGGGGTCAGTCATAATCGTTTATGGTCGTCATAGGGGAAAACAAAATCTTAACTTACTGATTGATGATTATCAGGCCAAGATAAATTATCTAAAAAAGCAATAAAAAGCCTGATATGGGCCCAAAAATTACGACAGTTTAATAAATTTCAGCTGAGGACTAATTCCCTACATTCAATCGGGTTAGTCCTCTTAGCTTGTTATAGTAATTGATATTTTTTGTTTCTTCGGTTGTTACGAAGAATAAAAAGCAGATAAGACAACTTTTTGGTGTTTTGTTGGCTTCTTTTTACTTCAAAGAGCCATTTTTTAAAACACCTTCTTTATAGCTATATCTTTGCATGATTAACTGATTTTGTACAAGAAGTTAACATCTATTAGTCGATTAAGGGAGATACCCTACATTTTTGAAACAGGATCTTAAATTCTCTTAATTTCTAAATTTAAGTTTTAAGCTATTTGTGAATTAAATTTACATATTCTATAGTCTTAACAACAGCACCTAGCGGTTTTTATGAGAACGATAGTCTAAAAAATCAGCCAGTTCAGCCATTAGTAGCATACTTAAGGTAATTGCTATCTAAATAATTCTTTAACGCCATTAGAGCAAGATTTAGCTAGTGCATTCACTAATTATTTGTTAAGGGCGTCTATTATAAAGGTATTTTATAAAATAATGATTATGGTGTAACTATAAATAATCAATAATAATGCCATTATTTATAAAATAGATATATGTAATAGTGAATATTTTTATTTTTGACAAATAATTAAACAAAATAGATTGGACTTAATTTTTTAGCTTGATTTATTAATAATAAAGCTTGAAGACTTATAGCAATTCTATTAATGTCATCATATTTTTTGCTAATTACCTTTGGGTTAGTCAGTGTGACACTCCCAACTTGTGAATTTGATACTCAGAATTACTTATACACCTGTAATTTTTATTAAAAATAAATATTAATGTATCCTTTATAATTATTTCAAATACATGATGTGCAAAATTTGAACACATTAAAAACTGATTGCATGATATTATGAAATTAGGAATTATATTATGCTAGAGTTCTTTTTGAATAAATTCCTTAAATATATTACTGAATTTATTATACGTTTTTAGTTAAAAGTTTATAACTTTGGTATGAGGTGATCACTATGAGAAAATCAATAAATATGTTATTGTTAAGAACAATCATTTTGAAATTGCTATTCCTAATAGTGCTAAGTTTTTACCTAATGTAATTGAAGGTGCTCAAAAGCAACTTAATATTTCAAACAAGCTTGTTAAAGACAATGGATTAGTTATTAATCCATTAACAAAACCCGCAAATATGATGTCATTAAAAACGCGTAAATTATCAGCAAATTAAAATCGAATTGAATCTTGTAGATTAAGGTCAATCTTTCGCAGTAATCCAGCAGTCAATACTAGAGTAAATGTTTATTACGATATTTTTATGTTTTTAACTGTTCAAGATGTCTCCACACAATTAGACAATGTGCGGGCTGAATTTTATAGGTTCATCTATTGCTCAAAATCACTCATAAACATGGGTAGATAATCTATCTAGTTACAACGGGTGTCATAAAAAGCAAGAAGATATCAAGATGCAAATTGGGTAGCACAAGATTCAGAAGGAGTTTGGCATGATTAAATTTAGCTAAAATGCTGATTTTTAAACCAAAGTGGGGTGAAAGCTAATGCAAGCCGGTCAACAACTATTCATAAACATTTTTCAAGCTGGCCAATTAGTTTTAATAATTGGCGTAGTAATTGCAGCTTTTTACGTTAAAACACATGAGCGAGAAATCTATAGTAGGCCAAGGCTCTATCCTAAAAAGGTTGAACTATTCTTATCTTGTATACCTTTTTTAGTTCCATGGGCTGCATTAATTGGTTACTTTATTTTTCCATTAAAAGCTGATTTTTCTGTTTATGTCAAGCGTGTACTAGATGTTTGGCCATTAATCATAATCTGCATAGTTTGGACACTAATTATGGTTTTAGCAATCCATCATGATTTGAAATTACGGAAAAAATATGGCGGTGACCCATAACCAGTAGGAGATAAATAAAAAAGAATCTGAGACTTATTACCAAAATATCTTTTAACTAAAAGCAGCAATCCTATTAAATCAAGGTTTAGCAATACCGAAATTTAATAGGATTTTTTGGTTTAGAAGAGTTATTGCTCAGATTCTTTTTTGTTTATAACTGAACTTGGACTACCTGAACACCAGCTTTGAAAAACTCCGTAATTGTTTGACTCGGTGTAAAAGAGTCGGTAATTAGTAAATCAATGTCTTCTGCGTGACCAATGGTGAAGTTCGAAAACTGACCAAATTTGCTGTAGTCTGCAACCACAATTAGCTTACGTGAATGCTTAATAATTGCCTGGTTAACTTTGGCTTCTTCGATGAAGGGAGTTGAGATGCCATGCTCGAGACTTAATCCGGCGCAACCAATAATTGCCCAATCGGCGTAAATTTTTAGGAACGGATCAACTGCTAGATCACCGCTCATAATCATTTTGCGACTGATGTTGCCGCCACTAAGGATAATTTTGCTGTTGCTATTACGCATATCGAGATTGCCAGCATAGCCATTGTTGGTCAGAATATTGACGTCTTTTTGCAATAAATAAGGAATTGCTTCGAAAGCAGTTGTACTTGAATTAATGAAAACCCAGTTATGTTTTTCGATGTGACCCGCTGCTTCTTCACCGAGTCGCTTTTTGATGTAACTGACAGAATCGGTAAAAGGCACTTCTTCAGGTTTGACCAGCGAAACCGTCCCTTTATCCTGAATGATTTTGCCTTGATTAGCTAAATTACTACAATCTCGCCGCACAGTCATGATTGATACGCCCAGTTTTTGACAAAGTTCATCTAAGGAGATGTTTTTTTGATGATTGAGCAAGTCAATTATTTTTTTGCGCCGATTTTTGATTACTTGATATGAATTTTTCATTTTGAGCTACCTATAACCTCTTGAATAACACTTGTTGATTATGAAAAATATCATAAAACCAATTAATTATCAATAAATATTGATATTTTTTGCTAAAACACCATATAAAACATTATTTATCATTTAATATGGTTGAAAGCGTTATCAGATTAAAATATAATTACCATGAAAACAAGCTTAAAGGAAAAATTTTAGGAGGAAAACATGACAAATCCAACGAATATCAATCAAGTTACACCAGAAGTCTTTGCGGAAAATAATTTTCCAGAATGGGGCACTTTTTTAAATGAACAAATTGCAGCTAAAAAGATCCCTGCAAAATCATTTGCAATCTGGTGGCTAGGCTGTATGGGTACTTGGCTTAAGACACACGAAGGAACAAATATTGCGATTGACATGTGGAACGGTACCGGTAAACACACTCATGGTGACGGTAAAATGCGCAAAGGTCACCAAATGATGCGGATGACTGGTGGTGAGGCAATGCAACCAAATCTTCGTAATAAACCTTATGTCATTGATCCATTTGCAATTAGAGATTTAGACGCACTTTGCGTGACGCATACACACCATGACCATTTGGATATTTATACTGCAGCTTGCGTTAACAAGTTTTGTCCGAACGCTAAATTTATTGGCCCGCAAGGCGTTGCCGATGAGTGGGAAGAATGGGGTGTTCCCGCTGAAAAAATTACGGTCGTCAAGCCCGGTGATGAAGTTAAGGTTGGTTCCGTAACAATTAAGGCTTTAGAAGCATTTGACCGGACTGAACTGGTAACAGAAGATGACCCTAACGTAAAGCTTGCCGGTACTAAACCAATCGAAATGGCTAAAGTTGCCGTTAACTATTTAGTTGAAACTTCAGGCGGCAATGTCTACCACTCAGGTGACTCACACTATTCCAACACATTTGTTAAGCATGGTAATGAAAATAAAATTGACGTTGCTTTATGCGCATATGGTGAGAACCCACGCGGTATTACCGATAAGTTGGATGATTCCCAAGTTTTAAGAATGGCTGAAGCACTTAATACAAAGGTTATCATTCCAATGCACTATGACATTTGGAGTAATTTTTACAGTGACCCAAAGGATATTTTGGCTCTTTGGGATCGTAAGAGATACCGCTTACAATATCAATTTAAGCCATATATTTGGCAAGTCGGTGGTGAATTTAACTTCCCACAAGATAAGGACAAGTTTGAATACATGTATGATAGAGGATTCCATGATGCCTTTAAGAATGATCCTGATTTGCCATTCCCAGAGTTATTATAATTCACTTTTTGGTTAATTATCTGGTAGGAGGAATCATGTTACGTTATTTTTTTGAAAATCATCTGATTAATATCAGTCAAAAGCATCCCCAAAATTGGCAAGAAGCCATCAGAGTCTCCGGGGAAGTAATGAAGGCAAATAACCTTGTTACCGATAAATATATTGATCAGGTCATAGAAGATGTCAAGCAATATGGGCCATATATTGTAATTGTACCCGGAGTTGCAATGCCCCATTCACAAGCTGATAGTTCTGGGGTTTTAGGGACTGGTATTGGTCTAACGATTTTTGAACAACCGGTTTCCTTCGACCAAAATGATCCAGAAAAAGACGCTCAGTTGTTCTTTATGCTAGCTGCCAAAGATAATGCTACCCATATGAAAAATATTGCTAATTTATCTAACTTACTAATGGAAGATGGCATGATTGAAGACCTGTGTCACGTCAAAAATCTTACCGATTACCAACAAGTCATGGCTAAGCATGACGAAAGTAAAGAAAAGAGCAGGTAAAGAAAATGCAAAATATTTTGAATGTCTTACTAGCTATTTGGAGTTACTTCGCCACGAACGTATTAAATCAACCAGCCTTTATGATTGGTTTTATCGTTTTGATTGGTTATATCTTAGAGCACAAAAAGTGGTACGAAGTATTATCAGGTTTTTTAAAGGCAACTGTTGGGTATTTCATCTTAGCTGCGGGATCAGGCGGGTTAGTTAATACTTTCCGTCCCATCTTAGTCGGCTTAAAAGACCGTTTCCACCTCAGCGCCATGATTATTGACCCTTATTTTGGTCAAAATGCGGTTAACGCGGGAATCATGCAGCGCTTTGGCCGGTCATTTGCGGATACAATGCTGCTATTATTATTTGCTTACATTATCAATATTTTATTGGTGCGGTTTTCTAAATACACTAAATTGCGGGCGGTTTTTACGACCGGTAATGTCCAAGTTCAACAGGCAGCAACAGCGTTTTGGTTAATTTTATTCTGTTTTCCAAAACTGAACCGCTTTTCAATTTTAGCAATTATGAGTTTAATTCTTGGCCTTTACTGGGCTGTTGGTTCTAATTTAACCGTTGGTATTACGCAGGAATTAACTGACGGTGCGGGTTTTGCCGTTGCGCACCAGCAAATGTTCGGAATATATTTCTTCGCTAAATTATCAGAGATTATTGAAAAGCACGCGCTAAAGAAAAACCAAAACAAAAATAAACGGCTTGAAGATATTAAATTGCCAAGTTTCATGTCAATCTTTAATGACAACATGGTTTCAACTTCTATCTTAATGTTGATTTTTATTGGTGCAATTCTGGTAGTCTTAGGACCTGATTATTTGATCAAAGCGCACTTTATGCAAAAAGGGCAAAGTTTCATTTTCTACATCTTACAGACTGCCCTACAATTTTCCGTTTATCTTGCAATCTTACAGCTCGGCGTTAGAACTTTCGTTAATGAACTAACGGAATCCTTTACCGGTATTTCTGACAGATGGCTACCTGGGGCAGTTCCTGGTATTGATGTTGCTGCAACACTGGGTTTTGGTTCCCAAAATGCACAAACCATTGGTTTTATGTTTGGTGCACTAGGTCAGTTTACGATGATTATTTTGTTGTTAATTTTCCACTCACCAACCTTAGTCATTGCTGGCTTCATTCCGTTGTTCTTTGACAACGCTGCTATCGGCTTATATTCCAATAATCGCGGCGGCTATAAATGTGCAATGATCATGCCCTTTATTTCCGGCCTGATTCAAGTTGCCGGCTCGGCATTAATTGCTACCTGGGTTGGCATGGCTAAATATGGTGGCTACCTTGGCATGTTCGACTGGGCAACAGTTTGGCCATTCTTCACTGTCGTCATGAAATACTTGGGCTACTTCGGTGTCGCACTCATTATTATCATGCTTTTGGCAATACCACAGCTGCAATACCGGGCAGATCCGGAAGGGTACTTTTTGATTACTGAAGATTATCCAGAATGGCAAAAATTAAATGGTAAAGAAAATAATTAGAAAGGAAAGATTTAGTTATGAAGATTTTAACTGCATGTGCAAATGGTTCTGGAACAAGTTTGATGTTACTCAGAACAGTAAAAAAGACAATGGAAAAATTAGGTTACCAAATTACTCAGGCTGATCACACTTCAATTTCAGAGGCAAAGGGAATTGCCCGTAACTATGATGTTGTTTTTACCTCTATACCATTCATTAAGATGTTTGATGAGGTAAAAAAGCGCGGTGGAGAAGTAATTGGCATTAAGAATGTTATTTCCGCTAAAGAGGTAGAAGACAAAATTAATGCTTCAGACATTCCAGCTAAGTTTAAAAAAGATTAGGAGCAAAAAATGAATTTACCAATGATGCAAGTAGCATTGGATTGTAACGATACGGCCCAGGCAATCAGTGTTTTACGCCAAGTAGAAGATCAAATCGATGTCGTTGAGGCGGGAACAATTTTAGTTTACCGGGACGGAATGAGTGCCGTTAAGAATTTGCGAGCAATGGCTCCCGATAAGATTGTTTTAGCCGATGTTAAATGTGCCGATGCCGGGACAAAATGTGGTGTATCTTGTCGTGAAGCAGGGGCAGACTGGATGACCTGCATTAATGCTGCAACAGTCCCTACAATGAGTAATGCCCAAAAGGAAATTGAGGTTCAGGTTGAGCTTTATGAGGGCTGGGATAATAAGGATAGAATGCAAGGATGGCTTGACCACGGCATCCACCAAGTGGTTTACCACCAAAGTCGGGACGCCAAATTTGCCGGTCAAAAGTGGTCTGAGCAAGACGTTGAAAACGTCAAGAATTTAATTGCGATGGGCTTCAAGGTTTCAGTCACTGGTGGTGTTCATCCTGAGATTTTGCAGCTATTTAAAGGTGTTCCCGTTTATACTTTTATTGCTGGCCGCGCAATTACTGGTGCTGATGATCCTCATGCTGTCAGCAAGCAGTTTAAGGACGAAATTAAGCGAATCTGGGGCTAACTGATAAAGGGGAGCAATGAATAATCATTGGCGCCTCTTTTTTGTTAGGTCACTAAAAATTATTTAGGAGTAGAAAATGACCGTTAATTCACTAGGTATTTATGAAAAAGCCCTGCCACAAAACCTATCTTGGCGCGAGACCTTTGAGCTCACCCATGAACTGGGCTTTAATTTTTACGAATTTTCCGTTGATGAGAGCGATGCTCGCTTGGCCCGGCTTGACTGGAGCCACGAAGAGCGCAGCCACATGCGGGATCTGATGTGGCAAACAGGGATGCGGATCAACAATCTGATGTTATCAGGGCACCGCCGTTTTCCGCTGGGGTCAAAGGATCCTGCTGTCCGGCAAAAGTCTGTGCAGATGCTAGCCAAAGCCGTCGACTTATGCGTTGATTTAGGCATTCACAATATTCAGATGGCTGGTTATGATGTCTATTATGAAGACAAAAGTGCCTTATCGCGCGAATTATACGTTGAAAATCTAACTAAATGCGTTCACCTGGCAGCTAAAAAGAATGTTATGCTATCAATTGAAACCATGGATGACCCGTTTATTAATAACCTGGCCAAAATCAGTCATTATCATGACCTGGTTAAAAGTCCTTGGTTGCAGGCTTACCCTGATTTAGGTAATCTAAGTGCCTGGCCGGAAAACGATGTCCCGGCAGAATTAGAAAACTACATTGACACCATTTGCGCGATTCACTTAAAAGACAGTAAACCAGTAACGGCAACTTCAGAGGGGCAGTTCAAGAACGTGCCTTTTGGTGACGGCTGCGTTGACTTTGCCGGTCTGCTGCGTCTGCTTGTTCGGTTAAACTACAATGGCAGTTTTACCATTGAGATGTGGTCTGGTGATAACGGCGATGAACAGGCAGTGGAAGAAGTCAAAGCTGCCAAAGCTTTCTTTGACCGCCTCTTTGCGCAGGTGGGCATCGAGCAGGAAGCAATTTAAGTAAAGGAGAAGAGCAAATGCTTGAACAATTAAAACAAAAAGTCTATGAGGCGAACATGCAGCTGCCCAGGCTGGATCTAGTCACCTTTACTTGGGGCAATGTCTCTGGCATTGACCGCAAGCAGGGGTTATTTGTTATTAAGCCTTCTGGTGTGCCATACGAAGAACTGACGCCCGAGGATTTGGTCGTGGTTAATTTAAAGGGCGAAGTAGTGGAAGGCAGCCGCAATCCGTCAAGCGACACTCCGACACACACATATTTATACAATCATTTTCCTGAGATTGGCGGGATTGTCCACACGCATTCGCCTTGGGCGGTAGCCTTTGCGGCGGCACAAATGGACATTCCGGCACTAAACACGACGCATGCCGATACCTTCTATACTGATGTACCGGCCGCTGATGCTTTGACTAAAGCCGAAATTGAAGAAGACTATGAGGGCAACACTGGTAAGACGATTGTGCGCACCTTTAAAGAGCGCCACCTGGATTATGAAGCAACGCCGGGCTGTTTAGTCAGCCAGCACGGCCCGTTTACTTGGGGTGAAACAGCCGCTAAGGCAGTTTATAATGCAAAAGTCTTAGAAGTGGTGGCTGAGGAAGATTACCACACCTTGCAGTTAACGCGGGCAAATAGCCACTTGCCGCAGTATTTGCTGGATAAGCATTACTACCGCAAGCACGGTCAAAACGCGTATTACGGGCAGGACAATGCGCAATCAAAGACGCATGCTAAACGAAAATAGGGTAAAATAAAAAAGTATTGGAAAAACTATTCTTTAAGCCACGAAAAAGCGTTGAACTTGCAGGTTCAACGCTTTTTCTGTATACATACGCTCTTGGTCTTGCTATTATTTAATTACCAAATTTCAAATAGATTAGAGACCAAGAACAATATACCAAATTAATACCATAGACCAGTCTGCTTTAGTACTTAATTTAGACTTTGTTATGCTGCAAAATCACCTAGTTAATGCCATTAGTCAGTTTGTCGATTCCATTCCCCTAGTGGGTTATCCCTCGAGTCACTGGCCGTCCGACATATTATCCTGCTAGTATGCCCAGGATTTGCTTTTTGCCTATAGCCGTAAAGTCTTTTCTGGCCGTTAGATCGTCCAAATACTAACCGAAAATTTATTTAATTGACAAGCAGACAATGACCTGCTACACGATTAATAACTTTCGCGCAAGCAGGCAAGCGTATTAGCTAATTAAATAGCGTTTTCCTTACTTTAACAATCTGCTCTGGAAAGAGAACCTAGTTTAAGAATAGGTCCTTTTTATTGATTGTATCAAAATTGAAGCTGATGCCAACAAATATTTTTTGGCGGCAAGCCGTTGACCGCTTCCAAACTAAATTACAGGTTGAGGCATTAGCGCTCTATCAGGAGTTAATGAAAGAAAACGAAAATGTGGTCAACATAAGATTGATGTGGAAACGGTCTTTGGCCATTTGAAGAACATATTTTGCATGTGTGGAGTCTATCTAAGAGTGCAGCCAAAACAATTTTTTCAGTGTTTTGTTTCCTTCTTTTTTATTTAAAGAGCTAGTTTATTCCCAGTCTCTTTTTGATATTTTTGAACTTGATAAGAAACACACTGAAGCTGATTCTTATACCATTGTTGATGATCCCAAAGATACCGAAATGAAATGATCCTAATTAGTTTAAAGGGTAAAACAACTAAGCCAGTTTCTTTTTAATTTCCGTTACCAAGCAATGCTTTAGACCTTCTCCATCTTCAAGACTTTCACGAAGCAAATTATAGCGATTAATACAAGGACCACTCGTTTAATTAACACTAGACCACATGTTACGTCAGCAATAATGCCATAGCAGCCAAATACAAGATTAAGACTATCAGTCATTTCTGTCCTTATTCAACCAGCAAAGCTTTCCTAGTCATAGCTGCAGTAGCTCCATACATCTTACGATAGATACCGTAAATTTTATCGTATACATTTGCTGAACTTTCATTTGGCTTTACTGCATCTCTTTTATATGTAACAAAAGAATTAATACAGCTTTCCCAGTCATCAAACCATCTGCATCCCATGGCCGCAATCATTGCGGCGCCAATTCCAGGTCCTTGCTCATTTTTTAAACAAATAATCTCTTTTTGGAATATATCAGCTTGAATTTGAAGCCAAAATTGACTTTTTGCTCCTCCTCCAATAGAAATAATTTTATTTATTTTTTTGTAATTTGATTCATAAATGTTAATAAGATCCTTCAAACTGAATGTAATTCCTTCAATAACAGCTCGACAAAAATCCGACATGCTTGTTGTTTGGCTTAGTCCAATAAAACTTCCACGTATATATGAGTCTGAATATGGTGCTCTTTCACCACTGAGGTAAGGTGAGAATAATAAATGATTTGAACCAATGGGAGACTGGCTCGCTTTTTCGATTATTTGATCAAAACTCAAATCCGGACATAATGTTTTTTTAAACCAGTTAAGAGAATCTCCGGCTGATAGTGTCACTCCCATGGAATAATAACGATTTTCAATTGCATGATGCTCCATTTGAATTGATCCTTCATATGGCTCATGCGGTTTTCTTTCGTCAGAAAGAACTACGCCAGACGTGCCAATACTACATAAAATATTGTTACTATCATATATTCCTGCACCAACTGCTGCTGCGGCATTATCGCCTGCCCCCGCAAAAATTTTGGTATTAACCTGTAGTCCAGTTTTATCACAGATTTCCTTTAACGGATAGCCAATAAACTCAGTTGAATTAACCAGACTAGGACAAATTCCAAGTGGTATTTTAAAGTAGTCCAAAATTCGCTTACTCCAGGTGTTTTTCTCAATATTCAGCATTAAGGTTCCAGTAGCATCAGACAAATCCATGTTTATTTTTCCGGTCAAACGGTATCTGACATAATCTTTTGGCATTAACAAAAATGCAATTTTATTATAGTTTTCTCGCTCATTTTTCTTAATCCACAATAGCTTAGGAAGTGTGAATCCTGCTACTGCCTTATTTCCCGTAATTTTAACTATTTCTTGACCAAAGCAATCATTTATATAATTTGCTTCTTCTTCACTTCTTGCATCATTCCATAAAATGGCAGGTCGTATTACACTATAATTTTTATCTAGAAGAACTAGGCTATGCATTTGTCCAGAAAAAGACAAACCGTCAATTGGGCTGTCTTTGCCTATCTCTTTAATGATTTTCTGGATACATTCGACCGTTGCTTTAACCCAGATTTCTGGATCCTGTTCTCTGTATCCATTTTTGGGCATCAAAATTGGGTAAGATATAGATTTTTGAACTTTGATTTTACCATATTGATCTAAACAACTTACTTTAACGGCGCTAGTTCCTAAATCAATTCCTAATACATATTTTTCCATAATTATTTATTTAAATAAGGATTAAATTTAAAGTTTAACTTTTTAGACCATTCTGGATAATCGCTAAACAAAAGTCTAAATGGCTCTTCGTCTTCTTCAATACTGGGGATACGGGGAATTGGCTGATAAAAACGATTATCCATATTATCATTATTAGTCGTTGAAACTTCCCAAGCCATTACCTTGCCAGTTCCTGGCTCAACGTTCCACTTGTGATATATTCTTTGGGTCGCAGTTAAGCTTTCTCCAGGTTCAAGTTTAATGACGCTCCCAGCCGGAAGTAATAGTTTTTCTCCATCTTTAACAATTGTAACATCGCTAACTTTGTCAAGACTCTCATCATTAGCTACATTCCAAACTTTAATTAGAAGGTTACCACCACCTCGGTTGATCGTATCTTCTTCCTTTAGTTTATGAAAATGGTATGGCAGCTCTTGCCCCTCCTCTAGGAATAAAACTTTTTCGCAATAGGGTTTGGGGTAAACACTACTGTGATTATAATTTCCATTTCGAAATGTAAATGCTACTAGGCCATATTTATTAAAATCATTGCTACCAAAGTCTGTTACATCCCATCCCAGCATATTATCGACAATTTCGCGATACTTTTGATCCAGATTAGTCCAATCTTCAAGCTTCCAACTAGCGAATTTTGGAAAGTAAACGCCTCTATTTATAGCAAATGAAATGTTGGTTTTTAAAATTTGGTTGATTTTCGATCTTTTCATCATTTATTCTCCTTAAAATTAAAATTAATATTAAATTCTATCCTCTCATTAGGGCTGATCACTTTTAAGTGATTATTTTTTTGGGCATTTTCGAACCCATTTACATCATTTGTACCGGGCTCCATTCCTAAAACAAAATTTTTCATACGCTCTAACTTCCATTCATTCAGGACGGGTAGTGTGTCTCCACTATACTTTACTTTTAAACTTAAATTAGTATTTGGACTATTTATCGTAAATTCTGGGTTTTTTAATTTGTGAAAAAAAACCTGTTCGGGTCTTTTGCTTTTAGGATCATTCAAATCAAGAAAATCTTTTGCTTCTGTATCTTGATAGCTTCGAGTAAGGCTCTTTGTTGCATTGAAACACAATGTTGTTTTCGGAGTTAAAAATGGATAGCCATAATTATTATGATATAAAAGCATATATGGTAAACTTTCGTCTCCGTTATTAAATAAAGTATCATGAATATTAATTACTAACTCGTTTTTACTTATTGTAATTTCACGATAGATACTTAAATTGGTGCCAAACATGACAGACTCTTTTACATTACCGCAAACTTTAATTTCCTTATCAAGAATTTTATAAAAATAATTATAAGCAGGAGTATTGCTTATCGTTCCATGTAACCCTTTATTTTTATTAGATTTTCCCATATAAGCTAACCCACCAGTTGTCAAAAAACCAACATTAAAGTTTTTCATAAAACCAGTATCGCCATCTTCTGTAAAATACGTACTGTTGACTAATCCAGTTGAAGATAAAAATGAGATATTTTTACCTTTTATACTTAATTCAGGTATATCCAAACCTCTATCAATAGCAATTGTAATGGAAAAGCCACCGGCAGTGACTACTTCATAAGCTTTCATACCAGTGGCTTTTCCTTCAAGAAATTGGATATACTTAACTGAATTTAGCTGTGCTGGATTACCAACAAAATCAGTTTCACTTATATTTTTCATTTTTTATCCAATACTGATGTCGCCTAAGTCAACATCTTTTTCCTCTTTTTGTTCGCTTTCCTTTGTAACTGGACGTTTTAATAAAAAGAAAATAATTCCAGTTACAAGGCTACCAATTAATAGTGCAATTAAAAATTGAACTGGTTTTGTCATTGTTGGGACAGCAAAAAGTCCTGAAGCAGGAATTTTTGAGTCTGCTCCCCATAGCATTGATAAACCGCCTCCGACAGCTCCACCACATGCGGTGGAAACAATCGAACGCCAAAGATCATTAAGCACAATGGGTAAACTTCCTTCTGTTATTTCACATAAACCCATTGGAAATGCGGTTTTTAACGTATTTACTTCCGTTTGAGTATAAATTTTTTTATGAAAAATTTTTTCTAAGAAATATGCAATTGTAAAACCAAAAGGCGTAACCATTGATGCAAGAATTAATACTGTAATCGGCTCATTAACGCCTTCAGCTTGCATTGCTAAAACAAAAGCAAAAACTGTTTTATTAATTGCGCCACCATAATCAATTGAAGCAAGAATACCGATAATTGCTCCATAAAAGAACTTTTGACTTGAAGGAAGCTGCGTTAAATACTGCGTTAAAATCCTTTGCCCTTCCGCAATTGGTGTCCCTAAAATGTAAAACATTACGGCACCAGATAAGATAGAAGATAAAAATGGAATAATTAATGTCGGCATCAAGCCTTGTGCCCACGCTGGGACTTTAATTGATTTCACAATCAGAACAGTTAACCATCCGGCTACATATCCTCCAAGTAAACCGCCCAGAAATCCTGCTTTAATTAAATTTGAAATCAAGCCCACAAGAAACCCTGGAGCAATGCCGGGCTTATCAGCAATGGCAAACGAAACACCAGTTGAAACTACCACAGGTAGAAGCCCTAAAATTAGACCTCCTGCGGTACTAAAGGCATCCCATATTCCAATAGTTCCAGTAAAATTAGTAACGCTTTTTCCTCCAAAAATATTACCTACTGCTAATAGTAAGCCTCCTGCTACAACGACAGGAATTAAATAAGAAATTGCTGTTAAAGCCGGTTCCTTTATTTTGACTATTAATTTATTTTCAGCCATTTTTTTACCTCTAACTTATATTGAGAGTTGAATGCAATTTTCTGATTAATTTTACTGGGCTTTGAATGGCAACGTCAGTCGAAATTTGTACAATTTTTTTACCTTTAAAGCGCTCACGACCAGAAATTTTCACATCAACAGCCAATAAGACAACATCTGCTTCCTTAATTTCATCGGGTGTTAATTCATTTTCTGTTCCAATAGTTCCCTGAGTTTCAATGTGAATAGTGTCTCCACATTCTTTGGCAGCTTGTTCAACTTTTTCTTTAGCGATATAAGTATGCGCAATTCCGGCTGAACATGCTGTGATACCAACAATTTTCATTTTTTCATCTCCTTCATTTTGCAAAAGCCCGGATAACGTCATCAACACTTTTTGACTTTTTAAGTTTAGCAACGACCTCTTCGTTTCCTAATTTACCTGCAAAAACTGATAAGAGTTTTAGTTGGTTTCGAGCTGCATCTGCATTTTTGTTTACTGCGAACAAAATTACTATTTTTACTTTTTCATCATCTAAAGACTCCCATTTAATACCATGCTTTAAAATTCCAATGGCAACGCCAATTCTTTTAACATCATTGCTTTTCCCATGAGGAATAGCGATTCCTTGGCCTATACCCGTAATGCCTTCATTTTCTCGAAGATATATATCCTTCACGAAAAGATTGACATCACCAATGTAATTTGCTTTTTTAAGAATTCTGGCTAGTTTAACAATTACGTCATGCTTATTTTTAGCATCTAATCCAATTGTTATGACTTGAGGATCTAACACTGTAGTTATATCAACCATAATTTTTTTACCGTTTACTTTAACTATGCTTTATAAGATTCATTTTGGAAATTTGTAATTTTATATGGCACATCAATCGGATTTTCATTTTCAAAATATAGTTTAGTTCGGTCAATTGCTTGACATAGTTTATTCTTATGATGGACTACTTTCTGTTCTTCGATCATAGCAGAAGGGAACATCAACTTTGGTTCACGCATTTCGTTTGGATCACTCTCAGCTAAAAGCTTTCTTAATCCTTTGGCAAAAGCAATTTTTATATCACTTGAAATGTTAATTTTATTAATCCCATTAGCAATTGCTTCTTGAATTTGGTCATCTGGATTGTTTGATGCTCCATGTAAAACTAAAGGAATATCAACCGCAGAAGAAACCTCTTTGGCGATTTCTGGTCTCAACTTAGGTTGGACATCTTTAGGATATAGTCCGTGAGCCGTTCCTATTGCAATTGCTAAAGAATCAACTCCTGTTTTTTCAACGAAATCTCTGGCTATTTCTGGTGAGGTATATTGAACATCATCGGTTAAGTGCCCACTAACATCATAACCAGTATTAGCAATTGTTCCGATTTCAGCTTCAACGGAAACGCCAGTAGCATGAGCTGCTTCAACTACTTTTTTTGTAATTGCAACGTTCTCTTCATAGGGTTTCATTGAATAATCAATCATTACGCTCGTGAATCCTAAATGAATTGCGTGTATACAATCTTCAAATGAGCCACCGTGGTCTAAGTGTAAAGCAATTGGCAAGTCAGTTTTACTTGCGGCTTGAATTACCTGTCCAGCAAAGTTGTCTCTCAAAAAAGATAATTCGGTTGGATGAATTGCCATTATAAAAGGCGTTTGATCTTGAATACACTTTTCAAGTGTGGCAGTAAATAATTGCCCTGAGCCAGCATTATAAGCTGGTACCGCAAAGTGATTCTTATGTGCGACATCTAATATTCTTTTTCCTGTTACCAAAACCATTTTTTACCTCCAAAAATAAAATATTATACTGAAAAACAAACTATTTTACGGTCCACTTTTCATAATTTCTCCTTTACTTCTTTTGCACTATTGCATTTGCTTATTTCAGAAACAAACTTATCGTCAGCAAATTTCTTAAAAATATTTGTCATTCTTTTAATCGATGCATTGTCTTTTGTCATATTCTTACTAATTAATAAGATCAAACAGGTGTTAACCATTGTTTTGTCAATACATTGCCAATCCTTAATATTGTTTTTCAGTTTGCAAACAATCAATTTTGGTTCTATTGGATAATCTAAAATTATGTGCGGAAATGCCAATCCACAGTAAAAAGCGGTATTTTTTAATTCTTCCCTGCCTTTTATGCTTTGTAAAATATCTTTTTTGTCTATTTCAGTCATTTTCGAAATTTTTTGTGCAATCCTCTTGAAAAAGTTTTCTTTGTTAACTGCGTCTTGAATATCAATTGTTAAAAATAGACTATCTTTTGTTCTGAATAGATCGGACTGCTTGTTTGACATTTTGTTCATCTTCTTTTGTTAAAAAAGCACTTACTAACTCAACCGGAATATTTTCTTTCACCTTCAAAGGCACGGTGCTAAGTAATAAATCAATATTTTTATGTTTTTGTATAATATCTTCAATTTCCAAATTAGACCCTAATCCTACGACTTTTAAATTTGGCATTAGTTTTTTTATCTTTGCCGAAATTATTTCGGAAGTACCTATCCCTGTTGTGCAGATTATATAAACGTTTACTTTTTTGTCCTCTTTGGGTTTTACTTCAAGATATTTAACAAAATAAAGACAAATATAACCTGTCTCACTATCAGAAATGTGCGGTAAGTTGAATTTAGTTTCTATTTGATTTGATGCTGTTCTTGTCGCATTGTAAATTTCCGCATATTCAAGTTTAATATCGTTTAAAAGAGCATTCGGCAAACTAACTTTCATTTTCAGGCGACTAATCATTGAGAAAATATGATTTCTAATGTCTTTTTCAATGTTTTTGTTGAATTTTGTTTGAAGAATGCTAGAAACCAATTCAATGTAAACTTTAGAAACTTTATCAGTTAACTCTTGATTATTCAGTAAAATGCCACTTTTACTTTTACTAAAGCGAGATGAAATTAGATATTCGAATAAGTAATATGTTTCAACCACTAAGGCATTTGGCTTGACGTTTAAATAACGTTCAATATTAGAGATTATTTGCTTACAAACTGCAAATATGTGAGGATTAGCGTTTGTCTCACTTTCAATACCTGATTTTGCTTCAACGGTATAATCAACGGACCTGAAAGTTCTTGCTCTACTTAATAAAATATAAATATGCGTAAAAAAGTTAATATTATAGGGATAAGGCAAATTATTATTTAAGGCCTTCATAGCTACCTTTACCTGTTTTAAAGCAAAATCAAAATCTTGATTATCAAGATCACCAATACTTCCTCTTAAGTTGCTGATATCGGTCGTGTGATTAACTTGTAAAATCTCTTCGATAATCGCATTTCTAATGTCTTTTTCTTCTCCTTTAATGCTTAATAAGCGTTTTTTTCTTTCTAAAGTTAAATTCCATTTTTTTAATATAGTAGAGATGCATTTTTCGTCGTTCTGAATTACTGACTCACTTACAAATAAGCTGTTGGTCAAATTTGAAATGCAAATTGACCTAGGAGCTGCCAAAAGTAATTTTGTTAGTATACTTTTCTGTCTAACATTGGCTGCGGAATAATCATTTGAACCAGTATTTTCATATTTCAAATAATTCCTGTAAACCAACTTAAATCCTTGACTTCTTTTTGAAACAATAATGTCTTCTGGAAAAGATTCATTTAACTGATTAATTCGTCTAATTATAGTTTTACGAGAAACATTTAATTGATGAGAAATCATAGCTGAAGAATTGAAACCATGATGTACTTTCAAATAATCAATTATGGGCTGATTCAAATCTCTAACCATTTCTTTTATCCTCCCGACAATTTTATTATACCTATTGATGTAAGCGCTACATAACAGTGTTTTGTCTCCAATTGGATTTAAAAAGGGACAAATGATCTGAAACAAAAAGAGTCTGGGAAAAACTATTCTTCTGGGCTATCAAAAAAACGTTGAACTTGCATGTTCAACGTTTTTTCTACTTTTATGTTCAAAGAGCTAGTTTTTTCTCAGTCTTTTTCTATTTAGAATTTAGTTTCTTTGATATCGTCTTCTGGGCGATGTTCTTGAATACGAATAATTTGCCAAGGCAAATTGCTGCTAGTAATTTCTGTTAGGTCAATGGTCAACGCGTTATCTTGGAACGTGAATGCGGGTTCACACCGATTTTCAATCATTTCAACGCGGTTAGGCGCCACTGTTAGACCAGACACAATCACTTGTTTTGGCAAAGGCTTGTTGACAAAAACGTATTTTTGATAATGTAAATGACGATTTTGGAGAACAAAGCCCGAATCTGCGGTAAGATTGCATGGCTGGCTATCATTAAACGCGTGGCCAAAAATATGCATCCAGTTATTAACCGTGGTGAGTGCCTCTTTTGTTGCAGAACTAATTGCATTTTTTTCAGCAACCTCGACATTAATAAAAGAGCTTTGCCCAATTTTGCGGTTAGCAACAAGTTTGTCGATGACATCGTCACTTGTCGCGTCAATGCCGTCACGACCATCAACGAGTGCAACCGTGTACTTCGCACAAGCAAGTTTAAATTCATCCTGCAGCTGATTAGTAGCAACTGCCCGTGCACCGATATCGCGCGCTGTTTTAACTAAAAAATCGGCGTCTACATCTTTCGTGCTTTTTAGTTTAAAATTTAAGATGATTGCAAAATCAGGATTCATTAATTCTCTCTCCTCAAAACATATTACTAAATAAGTTTAACCCAAAAGGTGGTAAATACGAAAGATGAAAATTATTATCTCACCAGCAATGAAGATGAAAGTCGACCGTGATTCATTTCCGGCTCGCTCACACCCCCAGTTTCTTAAGCAGACAAAAGAACTGGCGGCTTTTTTGCAGCAATGCAGTTTTACGCAGTTACAAGCAATCTGGCAGTCAAGCGAGCGGACGACTAAAGAAGGACAAGAGCAAATCAAGCAGCTTAACCTAGCTAAAACGGACAACTTAACCCCAGCAATTATTTCTTATTCTGGAATTCAGTATCAGTATATGGCACCTGACTTGTTTTCAGCGCAAGCACTTGATTATGTCCAAGAAAATGTGCGCATCTTATCTGGCTTATACGGTGTTTTGCGACCATTTGACGGTGTTTGGCCTTACCGCTTAGAAATGAAGAACAAGGCGACAGGTTTTACCGAACCAAATTTGTACCACTATTGGGGTGAAAAACTAGCAGATAATCTTTTTGGTGAGGATCATATTTTGATTAATTTAGCCTCTAAGGAATATTCCAAAAATATTGCGCCTTATGTAACAAAAACGCGGCGAATAATTACTATCGACTTTCAAGAATTCGTCAAGGGTAAGTGGAAAACCGTTGGGGTTCATGCCAAGATGGCCCGAGGAGAAATGGTTCGTTTTGCTGCAGAACACCAATTAACTAAGCCAGAGGAATTACAGAAATTTAATGATTTTGGTTTTCAATATATTGCCCAAGAAAGCACCACAGATAATTATGTCTTTCGAACTGAGTTTGATTTCAAACGGCGATAGTAAATTACTTATTGGGATAGCATAGACAACGTAAGAAATGAGGTTAATCATGGAAATAGTTTTTGTACGTCACGGCCAGACCGACTTAAATAAAACGAGAAAAATTCAGGGAGCACTTTTTGATCATGATCTTGATCATGAAGGACGCGTATACGCCGAAAAGGCGGCCGCTAATTTTGATCCTTCAAGCTTCGATCTTGTTTTTTCTAGTCCGATGAAAAGGGCAGTCACAACGGCAAAAATTTTTACTAAAGGCCAAAAAGAAATCAGATTAGATAAAAGATTAATGGAGTTTAATTTTGGTGAATGGGATGGCCAATATTTAACTGAATTGGGTAAAAAATATCCCGATGCTATTGACCCATGGGGTAAAGCAGCCGCTAATTATGTTAAATATGCACCAAGTGGCGAAACTTTTGCTGAATTAAACGAGCGCTGTGGTGATTTTTTAGCTGATTTACACCAAAATTACCCGGATAAAAAGATTCTGGTTGTGTGCCATGGTACTTTGATCAGAATGATGTTCGCTCATTGCTTTACTGATGGTGATATTAATGCCTTTGAAACAATGGCTAACTGCGCTCTAGCCAAGATTTCAGTACGTGAGAATATTTTCCGGACTAATTATTATAATCGCGTATTAGTTCTATAATTCAGCTAAAAGCCGCAAAGTCGCGGCTTTTTTATTTGCTTATGGCAATAATTAGGCTGCAAGTTTTTGCAAAAGTTCATTTACTTGACGATTAGGTTTAGTAAATGTATTCTGTTATCAAAGTGACACGGTGTCACTTTGGCGAAAAAGAGGTGTGCTCATGGTTAAGACTACTTTTATTAATTTACCGCAAGAGAAAAAGGAGCGGATTGAGCAGGCGCTCCTTCATGAATTCAGCAATCATTCGCTTCCCAAGGCACAGGTTGCGCGAATTGTGAAGGAAGCAGACATTGCTCGTGGTGCTTTTTACAAATATTTTGCTGATTTAACTGATGCTTACCAATACATCTACCAGCGTGCGTTAAAGCAGATTCATGCTGAGATTAAGCTTTCAGAGCAGTACGATCCGCAAATGTTTTATCAAAGCGTTGTTACTTTTCTTGAGCAAACTTTGTGCAGTAAGTATGCCAAAATGGTTAAAATGCATGTGTTGTATAACGAAAGCTTAGTTAAGCAGCCATTCGCAAGCGAGAAATTAGTAAAACTTAGCGCGCAAAAATGGAGTGCAATGATGCTTAGCCATGCAGCAATTAGGGAAATTTTGGCAAACCCTACTTTAAAAAGTGCCATCCTTGCCCAGCTGCAAGCGGGCTTGTTACTGTTAAAAAAGGAGACTAAATAGTGTTTTTAGCAATTAAAGAAATCAAAAGGGAAAAATTGCGTTATGGCCTAATCATTTTGATGATTTTTCTAATCAGCTACTTGATTTTTGTTCTATCGTCCCTTGCTCTCGGCTTAGCAAGCGAGAACACACAGGCAATTGAATCATGGAATGCTAAGCAAGTAGTGCTAAATAAAAATGCTAATGTAAGCATGAGCCAATCTGTTTTAAATAAGGATGACTTAAAAAAGGCTAAGATTGGAAAAGACGAGGCGTTACTTGGGCAAACGCCCGTGGTGGTAAAAAGCAAACAGCGAAGCCAAGTTTCTGCTCAGTTCATTGGCGTTAAGAAAAGCCAGTTCATTTACCATGATCAGGAATTAATTGCTGGAAGAAAAGCGCGCAAAGCTCATGAAGTAGTTGTTGATCAGGCTTTTAAAGTTAAGGGCTACAAAATTGGCGATCAATTAGAACTCAACGGAATGAAGCAAAAGTATAAGATTGTGGGCTTTGTTCAAAACGCCAAGATTAACATTGCTCCGATTATCTATGGAACACTCGCCAGTTGGAAAACCTTACGGCAGGGAATGCCAAATATGCGTGCTTCAGCAATTATTTCCCGCAATGCCAACTACCGCTATAACGATGGCAATAGCAAGACATATCCGATCAAACAATTTATTAATAAATTGCCAGGGTATACAGCACAAAATATGACTTTTCAATTAATGATTGGATTTTTGTTTATTATTTCACTAATTATTATTGCGGTCTTTTTATACATCTTAACTATGCAAAAAATGCATAATTTTGCTGTTATGCGCGCACAAGGAATTCCTAGTGGAACCTTGGTTTGGTCAACGGTTAGTCAGGCTATTATTCTCGTGGGAATCGGAGTAATTATCGGCTTGCTAGCAATGCTGTTAACGGCTAAAGTTTTACCAGCGGCAGTTCCAATGAGTTTTACGCCAACTATTATGCTCAGCGGCACTTTAGGCATGCTTTTAACAGGCATTATTGGCAGTTTAATTCCAATTAGATCAATCTTAAAAGTAGATCCAGCAAAAGCAATAGGTGAATAAGATGACAGTCATTGAATTACAAAATGTCCAAAAGATTTACGGCAAGGGCGCTGCACAAGTTCAGGCCCTAAAAGATATTAATTTCAAGGCCAATGAAGGTGAAGTTGTTTTGATCATGGGACCTTCTGGGGCTGGGAAAAGTACTTTTCTAACTATTGCAGGTTCACTGCAAAAGCCAACAACTGGCAAGGTTTTTATTAGTGGCAAGGATATTGCTAATATTACGACTAAGCAGAGTAACTCTTTGCGCTTAAACCAGATTGGCTTTGTTCTGCAAGCTTATAACTTGGTTCCTTTTTTGACCATTCAAGAACAGTTCGAACTGGTCGATCACGTTAAAAAGCAGGGCAACATTACAAAAGAAACGCTGCAGCAATTGCTTGATAAACTTGGGATTACCAGCCTAGTAAGTAAATATCCAGGTGAATTATCGGGTGGTCAGCAGCAGCGAGCAGCAATTGCCCGCGCACTGTATGCTAACCCGCAAATCTTACTAGCAGATGAACCAACGGCATCACTTGACAGCGCGAAAGTTGATGAAGTTGGGCAATTATTTAATGATTTGGCTAAAAGCTATCATAAGGCAGTAATCCTGGTTACCCATGACCCGCGTCTAGAAAAATATGCAGACCATATCTATGAGATGATGGATGGCGAAATGACAAAAAAACAGTAGTTCTTAAATTAGTTTATTGTTATAAATATTATGGTAAATTATTATTGGATACGTAATTTTTACAAAAAATAAAATTACGTATTTTTTATTTTTAATTAATTAAGTTTAAGGAATAGTATTGATTTTAATAACGCAAATAATTATTTATAGTTGGTATGAGTTACTATTTTAAATGTAAAAAGAACACATTGTTCTTGACAAAACTGTTTTAAATTTACTATTCTAATTAATAGATAGTTAATTGTTATTTTATAAAACCATATATTCATTAATTTTAGATAAACTAAAAAATCTAATTTACATTTAAAATAAATTAGTAATATCTAACAAAACTTGTTTTATCAAAAATAACAAAAATTATTTATGACTATAAATATGTTTATTGTATTGTAGTACCAATAGCTTAATAGCCGGTGCTTTTCAACCTATAGTGGTTGGATCTAAAATAGTACTTATTAATTTTATAATTGAGGTATCATGATGAAAGAAATACCAGAAGATAAAGAAATTGAAATATCAACGGATTATGAAAATCAAAGTATTAATATGCGTTTTTCTGATAATTTAACAGATGATCGCGAGCGGGGCTACATCTTGTCTGCTGCTTTTTTTTCCTTCTGTGCATCACAGGGATTGAGTAAAGATGAAATTACGGATATGGTTTCAACATATTATGATGAATTTTTAGATAATTAATAGTTACTGATTGCTAATATTGCTTTTTACAAATTGGATAATTGCAATTAGAAGAATACTGAAATTGACTAAGGAAGACCAATAATGGCGAGAAAAAAAGAAATTGGAAGAAGTAAAATCTTAAATATTGCCTATCGGATGGTTGTTAAAGATGGTATTGAAAGTCTCACTGCGCGTAATATTGCCAAAGCGGGTCATTTTTCAACGCAGCCTTTATATCTTGAGTTTAATAGCATGGACGAGCTACGGACAGAGGTTCTGCGTAAGATTGCGGAAAATTTGAAAAGCAATATCTTACAAAAACAATATACTGGTCAACCCATGATTGACATGGATTTATCATATATCGATTTTGCTAAAGAGCATGAAAATCTATTTCGGGCAATGTTTGTTGATGGGAAGTTCGGTAGTAAAATAATTTCTGATACCTTAATAGATCTCGGAGTTACAAAATTTAAGGAACAATTTAGGGATACGAAACATCCAGACAAGAAAATTATGAATATTGTTATTGCCAATTGGATTACCACAATCGGTATTGCTTCGTTGCTTGTCAACGGAATTGCTAACTTTTCACAAACGCAGATTATTAACGTTTTGTCTGCTCAAATTAATGATGCAATTTTAAATGATTGGTTAAGTGAGTCTAGCACGGTTTCTCTTTTTGAAACTGATGATAAGGACAATAAAAAATAAGCTTCTATTTACGAGAATCGTGTTTTAAGCTAGAAAAATATAGATATGATATAATTGCTAAAGAAATTAGTTTCTGAAAGGTGGTTTTTATGAAAATCCTTGCATTATCTGGCTCAAATGCCAATAATTCGTTTAATGAGGCATTGCTTAAATTCATTGCTAAGCAATTTGCTGACAAATATGACTTTAAACTAGCAACAGTTAAGGGATTGCCAATGTTTAAAGAGGGTGAAGACGCTCCTGAGTCTGTCCAAACCTTGAGTAAAGAAATTGAGGATGCTGATTTAGTATTGATCGGTTCTCCAGAACAACAACACTCAGTAACTAGTGCTTTAAGTAGTGCCTTAGAATGGCTTTCATGCACTTCTCACCCGTTTAAGGGCAAGCCAGTTGCAGTTGTTTCGACTTCACCAATGCCTCAGGGTGGTTCTCGTTCACAAAGTCGTTTAAAGAGTCTTTTAACTGCACCAGGTTTTAGTGCAAAAATCTTTAATGGCGATGAATTTATGATGGGAACTGCACCGAAGCAATTTGATGAAAATGGTGACTTAACTGATAAGTCTTCTGTTGAATTCTTAGGTCACTTCTTCGATGAAGTTGATGATTGGTACGCACAAGTTACTAAGTAGGAGGGCCAAGAATGAAAATTTTAGCAATTGTTGGTACAAATGCCGCTTTCTCATACAATCGCTTTTTAGCACAATTTATTGCAAAGCGTTACGGTGATAAGGCAGATATTGAAGTAAAAGAAATCGATAAATTGACACCTTTCTGCAGAACAGAAATGGCTGATGATTCAATTAAAGCTTGGATCGAAGATATTAAGAGTGCTGATGGCATCGTTATTACTACACCAGAATATGATCACACAATTCCAGCTGCATTAAAGAGTAGTCTTGAATGGTTGGGTTCACATGCTGGTCCTAACGTAATGAAGATGAAACCTGTTGCAGTGGCAGGTACTTCATACGGTAGCCAAGGTACTGGTCGTGCCCAAGAAGATATTCGTGAAATCTTACTTTCACCTGATATGAGTGCTAATGTTTTGCCAGGTAACGAAGTTTTAATTGGTCAGGCCCCAAGCAAGTTTGACAAGGAAACTGGTGAATTGACTGACGACGCAACCATCAAGCAACTAGATGGTATGATGGACAACTTCTTCAAGTTCGTTGAACAAGCTAATAAATAATCTTTTGCTAGTTTGACTAGCAGAGAGTAAAATAACCGGATAGGATTAACTATCCGGTTATTTTTGGTTAGAAGGGAAATTCTTATGTCTGATCCAGTAGTTTTACCAATCAAATCTGTGCGCAATCCACGTGATATCGGTGGGTATACGGGTCTTTTGGGACGTAAAGTAAAAAAGCACCGCTTACTGAGAACTGGTAATATGAGTAAGATTGTACCCAGTGACGAACAGTTTTTAGTGGACTACGGCTTAAAGCAGATTATTGATTTACGTTCACCGGCTGAATGCAAGCAAAACCCTGACCAAGCAATTGCTGGAGTAAAACATTATAGTTGCCCACTTTCAGTTGAAGACAATACTGGTGGAAACGGTCTTGATATGCAAAAGGAGTTCGCAGAATATCGACGTGATCAGTATGCGGGCTTTCGGATGATGTGTCGGCGTTATCATAATCATATTTTGACTGAAACTGCACAGCATAGTTTTCACCATATTATTGAACTAATTGCACAAGAAGATGATGGTGCAACGCTTTATCATTGTTCCGAAGGCAAGGATCGTACCGGCTTAGTTACCGTGATCTTGTTATACATTTTGGGCGTTGATCTGGAAGTAATCAGGCAGGACTACCTGTATTCAAATTATCTGCTAAATGATTACCGGGCAAGCCGTGATCGGCAATTTAAAAAGGCGGGTGAAAATGACCGCTTTCGCGCCAATATGCGTGTATTAGGTTCAGTTGCCAATGCCTTTTTTGACACTAGTTTAATTACTGTTAATGAAAATTATGGCAGTCTTGATTCTTATATTGTTAATGAACTTGCAATTGATCAGAATCTGCAAGAAACGATTAGAGAAAAGTATTTGGAGAAATAGGAAAAAACACACAAATGATTGAAAATTTAGCTTTAGAACAAGCAGTTGGACAGCATCACGCTTTAGGAACAGCGATTACTCTACAAATTTTTGGTACAACAGATGATACATTAATTAACGAGTCATTTGATTTAATTGATCACTACGAAGACCTGTTAACGGTAAACCGTGAGTATTCTGAAGTAATGGATATTAATCATGCTGCTGGTAAAAAGCCGGTTCAGGTCTCTAGTGCGGTTTATGATTTGGTTAAGCTAGCCGTAGAACAAAGTCGGGAAAACTTTGGCTTTAACGCCCTAATTGGTCCATTAGTCAAACTTTGGGCGATTGGCTTTAAAGGCGCGCATGTACCAACTGATGAACAGATTAAAGCCAAAATGAAGTTAACGGATCCTTTCAGTGTTGACTTAGATGATGAAAATCAGACTGTTTTTCTACAAAAAGAAGGTATGGAACTTGACCTAGGCGGAATTGCCAAAGGCTGGATTGCCGATCGGATTCGTGATTTTTGGCGTGCTTATGGCGTACGCGCAGGAATTATTAATCTTGGTGGCAATATTTTACTAGTAGGCGATTCGCCTAAGCGAGCTAGTGGTCAATGGACTGTTGGTATTCAAGATCCTAAAAAGCCACGAGGTAAAAATATTTCTTCAGTCATGGTTTCCGCATGTTCTGCTGTTACTAGCGGGACTTATGAACGTTATTTAATTGTTGATGGTCATAAATACCATCACTTGATTGATCCACGAACTGGCTATCCAGTCGAAACGGATCTGGCCGGCGTGACAACATTTACTAAAAATTCGGTGCAAGCTGAAATTGAATGCAAGCGACTCTTTTTTGCGGGTCATCCAATTGCAAATTGGCATGATGATCCTGACCGCATTGGTGCAATTTTCGTTTATAACGATGAGCATGTTGAGTATGATAATTTTGAGCAATAAAAAGCGCTGATCCGTTTGTGACAAGCAGTAATTAAAAAAGCCGTAGCTAACTAGTAAGATTTAGCTACGACTTTTTTTGTTGTTCAATTTATTTAATTGTAATTGCTTTATGACAAAACTCTTGTTGAATTGTCGCTTTCTTTAGCCAAGCTTTTGCGCCATGGTCATAGTTCATGTTCTTACCGCCAGTGCCAGCACCGTCATTGGCAGAATAATACAGAGGATCGTAGACAAGAAACTTCCCTTTGCGGTAGCCGACAATTACCTTGCAGTGATTGCGGTGATTATCCCCAGGTTTTTGGTAAGAAGAAAAGCCGTAATACAAGACAGGGCTGCCATCTTGAACATACATCTTGATATCGTTTAGGCTCAACTTTTTGCTTGAAATGTTGACTACCTTTTTTCCGGTCTTAAAAGTTCGTGCATATTTTGCTAGCGCGCCCGGGCTGATTACATACCCAAAGCCAACACCAGTATAAACATTACCTTTTTGGCCACCTTTAGTGGGTTGCATTGGCAGATGATTTTGAACTTTAGTTAAAAAGCTGGCAGTGATTTTTTGTCCTTGCGAGCCTAAAAGCATTGCCATTGAAGCGCCCGCACACCCCCAAGGCGTTTTTACCGGAACATATTGGCTAACATATGGAACCTTAACAACTTTGGCTTGATTGGGTTTAGCGACAGCATTTTTGTTAATATAACCAAATGCTTTTTTTCCTTTTTGATTGAGCCAATAATAGTGGTGTCCGTTATGAGTGAATGTTTTGTTAACATTAAAGGTTTGATGAAAATACTTTGAGCTAGACTTTTTATTAGTGAAGTTACCCTGGTAAATGCCGTAATTCTTTTTGACAATTGCGACTTTAAAAGTTTTAACTTTTTTAGTCTGTGAATCTGCAAGATTAGTTTCATTAATCGCGTTATTTGTACCGGGCTGCTTGGCCACACCAATAGCAGGTTTAGCATCTTGTTTTGCTGGCGGATTTATTACGGCGCTGACAGTTGTCGTTAAATTATTGCAATAAATTGGTGTCGTCAGTATAGCGGCAGCAGAAATCGTCATGACTTTTTTTAAAATATTTTTTGATTCCACTTTATCCTCCGCATAATCCGCATAAATAATTACTTAATTTTTTGTCCAAAAATAGTTTACTACAACAATTAATAAAATAGCTAATTAAATTTTTAAAGTATATATGATTTGTTAACAGCCAACTTTAGTAAACTAAACGCGATAAAAAAGCCCGAATCTGGTCAGATTCAGGCTTCGTAAATAGCGTTTCAAAGTTTGCTTATGCTGCTGTTCGACTAATACTAAAGATGTAGTTAAACATTCCGTTAGACAGACCTGGTGTACTGTAAATGATGAACCGTAAAAACGGTGAATCTAAGGTCTGCTGGATAAACCATTGATTTTGCAGAGCATTGAGCATTGATAAGATAATGTAAACAAAGAAATAACTGGCAAAAAAGGAAACAATTGCGCCTAATACGCTGTCTAGCAGTGAGCCAAAACTAGTTGAATGGGGATTTTTACTTGGAAACCAACTTTTGAAAACTTTAGTAACCATTTTACCGATAAAAAGAATGACGAAAAAGGCTAAAAAGCGAAAAATCATTAAATTAGCGCTGGGAGTCAGTGTAGTTTGAATGTTTTGACCGGTAATTTGACCATAAAGCCAATTACCGACGGGATTTTGAAATAAAATTGCCACAATAAAGACGATTGCCGCAAATATTAAATTAATAATTAATTTGGTAAAACCTGTATGATAGCCCTTATATGCTTTCCAGGCTAAGTAGGCTAAAACAATTAAAGTAATAATCATGTTTATCTCCTTTGACGATATTATAGCTTATTTTGTTCATTTAGACTTTGACGACTGTCGAAAAATATTTCATAATTATAGAGATGTAATAGCTTTACAATAAGCCATTTTTAGCGTTAAATTTATAGGGTGTGAAACAAGGTTTCACGGGTGAAAAATGAATCCTGAACAATTTGTCCAAGAATTATCAAAGCGTAATTTTAAATTAAATGAAAAACAAATCAACCAATTTAACCAATATTTTACCAGCTTAATTGCGGCTAATCAGAAGGTCAATCTTACTCGGATAACTGAAGAAGATGATGTTTACCTAAAACATTTTTTTGATAGTCTTACGCCGTTATTTACTTTTTCTGAAGTCTTTAAGCCAGGTGATACGGTCTGTGATGTCGGTGCGGGCGCGGGTTTTCCGTCGATTCCGCTCAAGATTTTGCAACCAGAATTAAAGGTAACAATCGTTGATTCACTGGGGAAAAGGTTAACTTTTTTACAGGACTTAATTGAAAAATTGCAATTGCAAGATGTGACACTTGTTCATGGGCGTGCTGAGGATGTTGGTCAAAACAAACTTTATCGCGAACAATTCGATATTGTGACGGCTAGGGCAGTGGCTAATATGGCAGTTTTAAGCGAATATTGCCTGCCGCTAGTTAAAAAAAGTGGCTACTTTGTTGCACTTAAGGGGCCAAAAGCGGAAAAAGAACTGCAAGATGGCCAAAAGGCAATTAGTCTCTTAGGGGGCAATGTAATCCAGACCGAGGAACTCCAACTGCCAACTAGCAGTGAGGAACGGACACTGATTCTGGTCCAAAAGGTGAAAGCAACACCTAAAAAGTATCCACGGCAAGCGGGCACACCGCATCGTAAACCAATTCAATAAATAGGGGGACTCTTATATGTCATTATTTTCTTCTTTACGACATCGTGATGAAATTCCTAAAGATAAACAAATTCAAGATATTGAATTAACTAAAATCATTCCGAATTCTTATCAACCAAGGCGCGAGTTTTCCGATGAATCGATTCGTGAACTAGCTTCAACGTTAGACAAAGAAGGCTTGCTTCAACCAATTGTTGTTCGTGAACAAGGCGATAAATACGAAATTATTGCCGGTGAACGACGCTATCGGGCGGCGAAGCACTTAGGCTGGGATAAAATTCCAGCAATTGTTAACAATATGGATGAAGCACAAGCAGCTTCACTTGCGTTAATTGAGAACTTGCAGCGCGAAGATTTAAATCCAATTGACGAAGCGCAAGCATATAATAATTTAATGAAGTTAAATAACTTAACGCAGACTGCACTAGCACAAAATATTGGTAAGTCGCAGTCATATATTGCCAACAAAATGCGGTTATTAAAATTATCACCAAAAGTGCAAAGTTACCTTGCTAGCGGAGAAATTTCTCCTCGTCATGGCCGTTGTTTAGTTGGTTTAACGCAAAAAGATCAAGGTCGTGTGCTTGATGAAATTTTAGCAAATAACCTCAATGTCAGCGATACAGAAAAAATCGTTAAAGACGTTGACGGCTACTTTGAAGATAAGAAAACGCATGAACAGGATAAAGCGGAAAAGACCAAGCGTGCCGTTAACCGGATTCCTAAGGATTTAAAGGTACAGATCAACACGATTAAGCGTGCCGTTAAATTAGCCAAAGAATCAGGCATCAAGGTTAAGGTTAAAGAAAATAATAATCCTGATGATTATATGATCACGATTGAATTGAAGAGAAAGTAGGTTGAGCATGGAAAATATGGTAAGTGTAATTTCGGTTGCTAACCAAAAAGGCGGCGTTGGTAAGACAACGACAACGATTAATTTGGCGGCTTCGATTGCTGAACGTGGCTATCACGTTTTAATTGTTGATATTGATCCCCAAGGTAATGCTACTTCAGGCTTAGGAATTGAAAAGTCGGAAATCGATCAAGATATCTATAGTGTTTTGATTAATGATGTTCCTTTAAAAGACACGATTTTCCACACATCAACTGAAAAACTGGATTTAGTGCCTGCAACAATTAATTTATCTGGTGCAGAAACTGAATTAATCAGCATGATGGCCCGTGAAACTCGGCTTAAGGCAGCTCTTGACGCGGTTAGTGAAAACTATGATTTTATCTTTATTGATTGTCCGCCATCTTTAGGACAGCTTTCAATTAATGCTTTTACAGCCTCCAACTCAATCTTGATTCCGGTGCAAAGTGAATACTATGCTATGGAAGGTTTGAGTCAGCTGCTGAATACTATTCGCTTAGTTCAAAAGCACTTTAATAAAGATCTTGGCGTTGAAGGCGTATTGATGACTATGCTTGATGCACGGACAAATTTGGGTGCGGAAGTTGTTAAAGAAGTGAAGTCTTACTTTACTAACAAAGTGTATAAAACAATTATTCCACGAATCACTAAGTTAGCTGAAGCTCCAAGCTACGGCGAAGCAATTACAGAATATGCCCCTAACTCGCGGGGTGCCAAGGTATACGATGATTTAGCTAAGGAGGTGTTAAAGAATCATGGAAAGAGACTCAAGAAGTAAAGAGACTAGAAGAAAAGGCGGCCTTGGGCGCGGAATTGAAGCTTTATTTGAAGATGAACCACAGATTGAAGAAACCGAGGAGGAAATTCAAGATATCGACCTGAGTGCTATTCGCCCGAATCCTTACCAGCCACGGAAAAACTTTGATGATAAGACACTAAAGGAATTATCAGATTCAATTAAAGAAAATGGCGTTTTTCAGCCAATTATCGTGCGCAAATCGGTTAATGGCTACGAAATTATTGCTGGTGAACGGCGTTTCCGCGCTTCAAAGATGGCTAAGAAAAAGACCGTGCCCGCAATTGTTCGTGACTTTACTGAAAGTCAGATGATGGAAGTTGCTGTCTTAGAAAACTTGCAACGTGAAGATTTAACACCGCTGGAAGAAGCTCAGGCATACGAAATGCTGCAAAAGAACTTGGGCTTAACTCAAGAAGAGGTTTCTAAAAGAATGGGTAAATCGCGACCGTACATCGCTAATTATCTCCGGTTACTAACTTTACCTAATAAAACTAAGCACCTCTTGCAACGCGGTGAACTGTCAATGGGACAGGCGCGGACATTATTGGGGCTTAAGAACAAAGATAAAATTGATGAAGTAGCAAAGCAGGTCGTTAAAGAAGGGATGCCGGTTCGCAAGGTTGAAGCCCTAGTTGCTAACCTGAACGCGAAAAAGCATCGCAAGAAGACAGTCCAAAAGTCAGCCTTTATTCGTGAAAGTGAACATCAGTTGGCAGATAAGCTAGGTTCAAACGTTAATATTTCTGAAAGTAAGAAGGGAAGCGGTCGCTTGTCGATTGGCTTCTCATCGGTCGATGAATTAAACCGCATTTTAGATATTTTAGGTGTCGATCTTGATGAATAAGGAAATCACTTATAATTTAGCGGATACGGTTTTAATGAAAAAGCCACATGCATGCAAAACCAATGATTGGGAAATTTTGCGCTTAGGTGCTGATATTCGGCTAAAATGTATGGGGTGCGGACATATCGTCATGATGCCGCGAGCAAAATTTACGCATAACCTAAAGAAAGTTTTGCATAAGGCAAATGATCCGGTAAATACGAAAAAAGAACTATATGTGCTTAAAGAAGATATTGCTTTACCAGGTTTAAATCAAGATAATAACTAGTTTTAAAAAAGAAGAGGATAAGAATGTCATTAACTGCAGGTATTGTTGGCTTGCCAAATGTAGGTAAGTCTACTTTGTTTAACGCGATTACTAAAGCTGGCGCTGAAATGGCCAATTACCCGTTTGCTACAATTGAACCAAACGTGGGAATGGTTGAAGTACCAGATAAGCGTCTTGCCCGGATTCAAGAATTAATTCCGGCCAAGAAAATCGTCCATACCACTTTTGAATTTACCGATATTGCTGGCTTAGTTAAGGGGGCCTCTAAGGGTGAAGGCCTTGGTAACAAGTTTTTGGAAAATATTCGGCAAACTGACGCAATTATTCACGTGGTACGTGCTTTTGAAGACGATAATATTACCTCAGTAACCGGTAAAGTTGATCCTGAAGAAGATATCAATACTATTAATTTGGAACTGGCAATCGCTGACCTTGATGCTGTTAATCGCCGCATTGATAAGGTAAAGAAAATTGCCCAGCAAAATGATAAAGAAGCAAAAGCTGAATACAATGTTTTAGAAAAAATCAAGCCGGTCCTAGAAGAAGGCAAGGCCGTTCGGTCAATTGATTTTACTGAAGATGAACAAAAGATTGTTAAGGGGCTGTTTTTATTAACGGCTAAGCCGGTCATTTATGTTGCTAATATTGCGGAAGAATCAATGGCTGATCCCGAAAGTGATCAGTACTTCCAGATTGTCAAAAAGCATGCTGAAAGTGAAAAGGCTGAGTGCCTTGGCATTTCTGCAGCAACCGAAGAAGAGATTGCTGGTCTTGATGACGATGAAAAAGCTGAATTTTTAGAAGCTGAAGGCGTTACTGAGTCAGGTCTTGACCGCTTAATTAGGGCAGCTTATCATATTCTAGGTCTCAGAACATTTTTTACGGCTGGCGGTCCGGAAACACGTGCTTGGACATTCCATGAAGGGATGAAAGCCCCACAAGTAGCTGGTGTTATTCACTCGGATTTTGAACGTGGATTCATTCGGGCTGAAGTTGTTTCCTATGATGACTTAGATAAATATGAAACAATGCAAAAAGTTAAAGAAGCTGGTAGATTACGTCTTGAAGGTAAAGACTACGAAGTTCAAGATGGTGACATTATTGAATTTAGATTTAATGTTTAGGAAGAAATAATGGCAGAAAAAAATAACGAAGAACAGTCAAAGATTGATAATTCTAAGCAAGAAAAGCTGAAGGAAAAAGTTGCAAGCCAAAACATGGAGGACGAAGTTAAGCAAACAGAGCCCGCACAATTGCGTGAGCAGCTTAGCAATAAAAACTCTGATTATGTTTACCGTTTGCAAAAAGAACTGGAAGCTCAAGGGTCAATGAGTGAAGAAGATGCAGTTAAACATGTAGACGGTCTTCTGTCTGACTTGGTAATAGCTCAACGTCATGGGCAACCGGCCAGTACGTTTTATGGCATGTCACCTAAGTTAAAGGCTGCCGACATGTTAAAGCCTAAGGTAAAAACTGCGGCTGATATTCCATTTTGGCAATATGCTGTTGATAGCGCTCTGTTATATATTGCCTTATTTGTCGGTCTTTTTGGTGTGATTGCTTTATTTACACCTAACTCAAAGAACAACTCACAAATGGGAATCTTAACTTTGGTCATTGTTGGTGCCGGCATGGGCATTTTTATGACGAAATATAATGACTGGGTTTTACCTGCAGGTGGTAAAAATAGGAAGATACCATGGTCAAAATTGATTTTGGGTATGTGTGCAATTGTACTAATTTTAATTGTTCTTATTTACCTATTGTCAATTCCAGCTCTGCGTGCGATTAATCCTGTCTTACCCGGTTTTGCTGATATCATTATTGCTGCCGCTACTTATGGTGTTCGTTGGTTGTTTAGACGCCATTACCAAATTATTGGTTCCGTTTTTAATCCGGCTTCAAAAAATAAATAAAGTGCTATTTAATATAAAAAGCGCTATACTAAGTTAACTATATGTTTTTAGGGATAAATAGATTTTAAAATCTATTTATCCTTTTAAAATTTAGGCACATATGAAAGTCATTTCACATAGATAGAAAGAGGTATTTGATGATTAACACACTGCGTAAATCAATTAGGCAGTATAAGAAACAATCCTTATTGTCGCCACTCTTTGTTACTGGTGAAGTTATCATTGAAATGTTAATTCCATATCTGGTTGGAATTTTAATTGATAACGGCATCATGAAAGGTAATATGCCTTATATTACTAGAGCTGGACTTTTACTACTGATAATCACAATCGTTTCGCTTGTTTTAGGTGCCGGAGCCAGCTACTTTTCTGCACATGCGGCAGCTGGTTTTGCAGCTAATTTGCGTAAGGACATGTTTTATCATGTTCAAGATTTTTCTTTTGAAAATATTGATAAATTCTCAAGTTCAAGTCTTGTTACTAGAATGACGACTGACGTTAACAATGTTCAAATGTCATACCAAATGCTAATCAGAATTGCGGTCAGAGCACCAATGATGCTGATAGTTTCAATAATTATGTCTTTGATCATTAGTCCACGTTTGTCACTAATCTTTGTTGTTATTGCACCAATCTTTGTCATTTTAATGGCCCTGATTATTAAGAGTGCCAACCCATATTTTCCTAAAATCTTTCGGGGATATGACCGAATGAACCAGGTCGTGCGCGAAAATATTCGGGGAATTCGCGAAGTTAAGACTTACGTTCAAGAAGAGCCGCAAACCGTAGAGTTTAAAAAATCTTCCGGTTTTATTTATAAGCTTTTCTCAACGGCACAAAAGATTATGTCACTCAACGCGATGGTGGTCATGGCCGTATTGAATATTTCCAATTTGGCTATTTGCTGGTTCGGTGCTAAAGAAATTGTTGGCGGCAGTTTGCAAGCCGGTCAATTAATTTCAATGTTTTCTTATTCAAATTCAGTTTTGAACAGTTTAAACATTTTGGCCATGATTTTTACTCAGCTGGTTGTTTCTGCGGCAAGTGGCCGGAGAATTGCTGACGTAATTAATGAAAAGCCATCAATTGAGAATCCGCGTAAACCATTAAAACATGTTACTAATGGTGAGGTTATCTTTGACCACGTTAATTTTAAGTACAATCCGGATGATAAAAACCTTGCTTTGAACAATATCAATTTGAATATTAAGCCGGGTGAAACACTTGGAATTATTGGTAAAACGGGTTCATCTAAGTCGACGTTAGTAGCAATGATTCCGCGACTATACGACACTGATTCTGGTGCCGTCCGCGTTTCAGGTCATAACGTTAAGTCATATGATTTAAAGACTTTGCGTGATAATGTTGCCGTTGTTTTGCAAAACAATGTTTTATTTTCCGGTACGATCAAGGATAACTTGAAGTGGGGAAATGAACATGCAACAGATGAACAAATTCTAACTGCTGCCAAGATTGCACACGCCGATGACTTTATTCGTGAAATGCCTGATAAATACGACACAATGGTTGAGCAAGGCGGAAACAATGTTTCTGGTGGTCAGAAACAAAGAATTACGATTGCTCGTGCCTTACTAAAGAACCCAAAGATTTTGATTCTGGACGATTCAACTTCTGCGGTTGATACGCATACTGAACGGGAAATTCGTGAGTCTTTGGCAAAAGACATGCCGGAAACGACCAAAATTATCATTTCACAGAGAATTGTTTCAATTAAGGATGCTGACCGAATTGTTGTCATGGATGATGGTAAGATTCAGGATATTGGCACACATGACGAGTTAATGGAGCGTAATGATCTCTACAGCTCAATTGCCAAATTCCAAGAAGAGCAAAAGAAGTAGGTGATAAATTTGGATAAAGCAGCAGAAAATAAAAAAACAAGTATGAAGGGTCAGCGGACCACAACCTTGTACCGCTTGCTCAAATTAATTGCGAATACTAGCCCTTGGATGTTAATTACGTCAATCATTGCTATTGTATTGACGGCCGGTGCCAATGTTATTGGTTCGCTTTTTATCGAGCGTTTAATTAACGTTTATATCATTCCGTTGACTAAGCAAGCTCATCCTAATTTTGGCCCACTTTGGCAGGCAATTACAGTAATGTTTGGCTTTTATGCTATCGGCTTTATATCAAACTACCTGTTTGCAATGCTGATGGCCGTTTTGGCACAAAAAGTACAATATCGCGTTCGTAACGAAATGTTCGAACATATGGAAAAATTGCCGATTTCTTATTTTGATGAGAATGATTATGGGGATATCATGAGTCACTACACTAATGATATTGATACCCTGATGCAGATGATTTCGCAGTCAATTCCACAATTTATGAACTCGATGCTCAACATTGTGTTTGTTTTAGCAGCGATGTTTAGTTTGAGCTGGCAGCTGACTATTTTTACCTTGATTATCTTTGCATTGTCAATTGGAATTGTGCGCTTTTTAACTACGCGTTCATCACACTACTTCCAAATGCAGCAAAAAGAATTGGGTCAAGTCAACGGTTACAACGAAGAAATGCTTAATGGGCTAAAGGTAATTAAGGTCTTTAGTCATGAGCCTGAAGTTGAAAAGGATTTTAACGTTTATAACAAGGCCTTAGAAGATGCAGCAGGGAAAGCTAATACTTACGCTACTGTCTTATTCCCAATTATGGGAAATGTTGGTAACTTGCTTTACGTCTTAATCGCCGTTTTGGGTGGTGCTGTTGCGCTTAACCATATTGCTCCCTTGTCTTTGGGGGTAATTGGTGCCTTCCTGCAGCTATCTAAGCAGTTTGCTATGCCGATTGCGCAGATCTCGCAACAATTAAACTCAATTGTTATGGCGTTAGCTGGTGCAAAAAGAATTTTCGACTTGGAAGATGAACCGGTTGAAATTGATGACGGCGATGTCACCATTTCGAAAAATAACGATGTCAAGGGTTCATGGTACTGGAATGTCCCGCAAAAAGATGGTTCAGTCAAGAAGGTTACCGTTAAAGGTCACATTGTTTTTGACAAGGTAAACTTTGGGTACTCACCTAATAAGCAGATTTTGTACAACATCTCGCTTGACGCCAAACCAGGCATGAAAGTTGCTCTAGTTGGTGAAACTGGTGCAGGTAAGACCACTATCTCCAACATGCTTAACCGTTTTTATGAAATTGGTTCAGGAACAATTACCTATGATGGCATTCCAATTAAACGGATCAAAAAAGATGACTTGCGACGGTCACTATCGATTGTTCTGCAGGAAACGCACATGTTTACCGGAACTATTATGGACAATATCCGCTTCGGTAACATGGAAGCTAGCGATGATGACGTCTACCAGGCAGCACACCTTTCACACGCTGATGAGTTTATTCATAATTTAGATGAGGGATATAAGACTGTGATTGATGGTAGTGGTGGCGATTTATCCCAAGGACAAATGCAGCTATTAAGTATTGCAAGGGCAATGATTGCTGATGAACCGGTTATGATTTTGGATGAGGCAACTTCAAGCATTGATACTCAAACGGAGAAGTTGGTTCAAGCCGGAATGGATAACCTGTTAGCAGGGCGGACAAGTTTTGTCATTGCGCACCGTTTATCGACAATTGTTAACTCAGACTTAATTTTAGTTCTTGACCACGGTCATATTATTGAGGCTGGTAACCACGAAGAGCTTCTCAAGGAGAAGGGTTACTACTACGAACTCTACACTGGCAAGAAAGAAATTGAATAAAATAAATTAATAAGAATCCTAATATCTGCAATAATTTGTCAAAGATATTAGGATTTTTTGTTTGCTGATTTTTAAAAATAATTGCTGATATCAGTACACTTAAAGCTTACGCGAGCAAGGTTAAAGAAGCTTAAGGCTAACAAAGTAAAATTAACTTTCTACTAAAAAATATCTAATCAGAGCACATTTTTAGATGAAAACATCAGTTTGTGTTATTGTAATAAAAGAATAAATTTACGTTAACGTGTTATTGCGGTTAAAGTGCTACCTAGCAATGATTTAGCCGTTAACTAGTGCAGTGCTGAGTAAAAAGGAAATTATCAATGAACCAAATTATACAAATCCTCAATGATCGCCGGGGAGATTTATGGGTTGCCCTGTTGCAGCACTTACAAATATCGTTAGTATCATTGTTATTAGCAATGTTGATAGCAATGCCGCTTGCCTTTTGGGCAACTAAGCATAAAAAGGCGGCTGAATTTTTATTACAGTTAACCAGTATCTTACAAACAATTCCGTCCTTAGCCCTTTTAGGTCTTTTGATTCCGTTAGTTGGGATTGGCACGGTTCCGGCAGTGATTGCCTTAGTTGTTTATGCCCTGTTGCCAATTTTTCAAAATACTTATGTTGGACTAACCGGCATTGATCCCGCGCTTGAAGAAGCTGCCAATGCTTTTGGGATGTCTAGACTGCAAAAACTGACCAAGGTTGAATTGCCGCTTGCGATGCCAACAATTATTTCGGGAATTCGGACTGCGCTAGTTTTAATCATCGGGACAGCAACGATGGCTGCGTTAATTGGTGCAGGTGGATTAGGAAGTTTTATCTTACTAGGAATTGATCGCAATAACACTGCCTTAATCATTATCGGTGCTGTTTGTTCCGGCCTATTGGCAATCACTTTAAGTGCGCTAATCAAGTGGCTTGAACATGCCTCAATTAGAACCACCCTTGGTGTTTTCGGCGTCTGCCTGCTTTTTTTGGTCGGTTCAGGTGTTTATCAAACAATCAATAGCCAGACGGAAACGGTGACGATTGCCGGTAAATTAGGTGCAGAACCAGAAATCTTAATTAATATGTACAAAGAATTGATTGAAGACGGTGATAAGCACGTCAAAGTAACCCTTAAGCCCAATTTTGGGAAGACAACTTTTTTGTTTAGTGCACTTAAAAATGACAAAATTGATATTTATCCGGAATTTACCGGAACAGTACTGGAAACTTTAGCCAAAAAGCCGGTCACGACGACTAATTTAACCGAAAAGCAAACTTATCAGCAAGCGCGTGCAATTCTTGCTAAGCAAGATAACCTTACTTTGCTTAAGCCAATGGCCTACGATAATACTTATGCGCTCGCGGTTAAAGCCAGTTTTATGAAAAAACACCAGCTAAAGACAATCAGTGATTTAGCAAACATTCAGAACCAGTTAAAGGGTGGAATGACCATGGAATTTATTGATCGTGGTGATGGCTTTAAGGGTATTAAAAAGCTTTACCAGATTAATTTCCCGGTTAAATCGATGGAACCGGCACTGCGCTACCAGGCAATTGAGCAGGGAAAAGTTAATATTGTTGACGCATATTCCACTGATAGTGAACTGCGGCAATATCACTTAAATATTTTAAAAGATGATAAGCATAACTTCCCAATCTATCAGGGGGCACCACTCATGCGGTCTGATTTTGCTAAACGGCACCCACAGATTGTAGCCAGTTTGAACAAACTGGCAGGCAGAATTACGGAAAAAGAAATGCAGGAAATGAATTATGAAGTGAACGTCAAAAATGCGGATCCAAGCCAAGTAGCCCATAAATATCTAGTGCGACATCATTTAATTAAGGAGAACTAGCCATGACAACAGCAATTAAATTTGAACATGTAAAAAAAGCCTTTGCTGATCAAGTGGTAGTTAATGATTTCAATTTAGACATTCAGCAAGGCGAGCTATTTGTTCTGGTAGGTAATTCCGGTAGTGGCAAAACGACTTCAATTAAAATGATTAACCGGTTGGAGGACCCTAGTTCCGGTAGGGTACTAGTTAATGATCAGCCCACCACTGATTATAATGTTCAAAGATTGCGGTGGAACATTGGTTACGTGCTGCAGCAAATTGCCCTTTTTCCTAATATGACTGTTGCTGAGAATATTGCTTTAATTCCTGAAATCAAGGGCGAAGTGAAGGGTAAAGAACAAGAGCAACGCGAAAAGGTACGCAATTTATTAAAGCAAGTCAACCTCGATCCAGATAACTACTATGATCGCTATCCGCGAGAACTATCTGGTGGTGAGCAGCAACGGATTGGAATCTTACGGGCAATTGCTTTTAAGCCGCCAATTGTGTTAATGGATGAGCCCTTTAGTGCCCTTGATCCATTGTCGCGGACTAATCTCCAAGATCTTGTTATTAAGCTTCACCGGGAGCTGCATAATACCATTGTTTTTGTTACACATGATATGAGTGAAGCACTTAAACTGGCTGACCGAATTGGTGTTATGAAAGATGGCAATTTATTGCAAGTTGCTGAGCCGCAAGAGATTCTGCGTCATCCTGCTAACCAGTTTGTCCGCGAATTCTTCCAGGGAAGTCTTGGCAAAGATTTATACGAAACGCCTGTGCGTCAAGCAATCCTGTTTAATGCACTTAAAGAGGAGCAAGGAGATAGTACTAAAGCGGCGCCTGTAATTAGTGTTGATGATAAATTAGCTAACTTATTAGCTCTTTTAAGCGACCATCCAGCAATTGCTGTTCAAAATTCGAATCATGAAGTACTGGGCTATATTGACCGGCAATGGATTATCAGGTATTTGAGTGGAATAAATGATTTTAACTAGCTAAGTTGGACCAGGTTGTCCAACTTTTTTAATAAAAAGATAAGTTATGCTTGAATATTAGGTGATTATCAGATAATTGGCTAAAATAGATGGCAAAGAGTCTGCTACACTATAGTTAGCAAAAATAAAACGAAAAAAATTTAGATAAATCTAACAAAAAAAATTAAAGAAGGGAATATGCCCGATGAAAATTTTAGTAGTTGATGACGATAAAGAAATCGTTGAATTATTAAGTATTTACCTTAAAAATGAAGGTTATACCCCTGTTGTAGCTTATAGCGGCAAAGAAGCCATTACTAAGCTCACTACTACTCCTGACATTGCTCTAATGATTTTGGACGTAATGATGCCTAGCATGAGTGGAATTGATGTAATTAAGGAAGTTCGGAAAGACTCGGATATTCCGATTATTATCGTTTCCGCTAAGACCGGCGACATGGATAAAATCCAGGGACTAATTACTGGTGCCGATGACTATGTTTCCAAACCATTTAATCCGTTAGAGGTAATGGCCCGTGTACGTTCACTGTTACGTCGAAGTCAAAAGCAGGTTAAAGATGATGAACCTGATGTTCTTGAAATTGGACCGCTCATTATTAACCGTGATTCACATGAGGTGAAAACGATTGACGGTAAGGATATTCAGTTGACGGCACTGGAATTTGGAATTTTATATTTACTTGCCAGTCACCCTAACCGGGTATTTTCAGCCGATGAAATATTTGAACGTGTTTGGCAGCAAGAATCCATTGTTTCTGCCAAAACGGTCATGGTTCACGTTTCGCACTTGCGTGACAAGATTCAAAAAGCAACTGGTGGCGAAGATGTAATCCAAACTGTTTGGGGCGTAGGCTATAAGGTTGAGGCTTAGCTAAATGAAAAAAGAACGTGTCAAGTTAACAGCCGCGGAAAAAAGTGAACTTTTCGCTGAAGGCGTAATTACGGTTGTATTATTGTTGCTGCTCAATTTATCAATCGTTATTTTAATCAATCTGACCATTCTGCAAAATAAAAACTTGGTAAACGGTATTTATTTTTTAAAGAAAACAATTACTTTTGCTGGCGGACGGCATCTCTGGTCTTGGCAAAACACCTTTTTGGTGATTATGGGTATTGGGGATTTAATTGTCCTTTATTGGCGACTCATCAGGCGTTATCACCAGATGCAGCTGCGTCACGTTATTTCAGAACTGCATTATATTGCTCAGGGTCATTTTGATCACACCATTTCTTTTAAAGTGAAAACAGACCTGCAAAAAGTTATCGACTCAATTAATTCGCTAGTTGATAGTACGGTAACTGCTATTAATGAAGAAAGAACGATTGAAAAGTCCAAAGATGAATTAATTAGTAATGTTTCTCATGATATTAGAACACCGCTAACCTCAATTATTGGCTATTTGGGCTTATTGAAATCAGGGGTCTCAGATCCTGAAGACCAGCAAAGATACCTCAATATTGCGTACATGAAAGCCGAGCAAATGAAATCACTTGCTCATGACCTGCTTGAATATACGACACTTAAGTCAACTAGTACTAAGCTTAGTTTATCTTCTTTACACATCTTTTCGATGCTAGAACAAGTGGCTGCTGGCTTTGAATTTGAAGCGGATGAAAAGGGAATTATTTTTAATATTGAAACAAGACCTAAGGACCTAACAATTCAAGCCGACCCAGAAAAGCTTGTTAGAGTCTATAATAACTTGATTTCTAATGCTTTAAAATATGGTACTGGGGCAACGCAAATTAACTTGATAGCTAATTTAGTCAATAACAACGAAGTTGAACTGCGGGTAGAAAATAACGGTGCACGCATTCCAGAAGAATCATTAAAAAAAATTTTTGAGCGTTTTTACCGGATGGAGACTTCCCGAAATACCAAAACTGGGGGAACTGGGCTCGGGCTCTCGATTACTAAGAGTATTGTCGACTTGCATCATGGCAAAATTCACTGCGAATCAGATGATAATTGGACACGTTTTATCATTTGTTTGCCATTAGATCCAAAGAATGCAAAAACTCACGCCTAGCTGTGATATAATTTTGACTAGATAACTAATAGAGGGGTATAGCATGAGTATTTCTTTAAATACCTGTATTTTAATTTTAAAAGAACATCACCTGCTTAAGTCTAGTGCAGTTCAAGATACGGTGATTACGCGGATGGAATATGTTTCCTATGATTCACGTGATATCCAAACTAATACCTTGTTCTTCTGCAAAGGAGCAGGTTTTCGACCAACTTATTTATCAATGGCAAAAGATAACGGTGCTAATTGTTATGTTGCTGAACAGCCTTATCCGGAAGGAAAAGGGATGCACGCCTTGATTGTACGTGATGTTGCCAAAGCAATGGCCTTGTTATCGGCAGCATTCTTCCGGTTTCCACAGGATGATTTATATGTAATTGCCATTACTGGAACTAAGGGTAAGACAACGACGGCATACTTTTTAAAGGGGATGCTTGACCAAGTTAATGGCGGCAGAACGGCATTAATTTCTTCCGTTAATAATGTTGTGGGGCAAAAACCAGAAGATACATTCAAGTCTAGCCTGACCACACCAGAATCTCTTGATTTGTTCCGTGACATGCGTAATGCAGTTGATAATGGCATGACTCATTTAGTAATGGAAGTTTCTAGTCAAGCTTATAAACGTAACCGGGTATTTGGCCTAACTTATGATCTCGGGTTCTTCTTGAATATTTCTCCAGATCATATTGGTCCAAACGAGCATCCTAATTTTGCGGATTACTTACACTGCAAGCTGCAGTTATTGGTTAATGCACGTAAGTGTATAATCAATGCACAAACTGCGCACTTTAACGAAGTTTATGCGGCAGCTACCACTACGACTGATCCTGACAGCATTTATTTATTTGCTGATGAGAAGTTTGAAAATCCTGCTTTACCGCAAATAATTGATTTCCGGTATTCTTCTGAAGAACTTGATATGGCACGGACTAAGTTCAAAGTTTCATGTATCAGTGACCAAGCTAAAAAGCTAAAAATTGCGGGTGATTACGAGCTAAAGATGTTGGGTGATTTTAATGAGTCCAACGGAACAGCTGCTGTGATTGGTGCAGGCTTAGCTGGAATGGAACATGATGCTGCTGCTAGGGGCATTCGCAATGTTAGTGTTCCCGGAAGAATGCAGACAGAAGTAACTAAGGACCATGGTGTGGTAGTAGTTGATTATGCGCACAATGAAGCCTCAATGATGGCACTGATGGGCTTCATGCAACGTGAATTTGATAATCCAAAAATCATTGTGGTTGTCGGTGCACCTGGAGATAAAGGCGTTTCTCGCCGTCCCGGTTTTAGTAAAAGCTTGAATGCGTACGCCGACAAGGCCTTCTTGACTACTGATGATCCCGGCTTTGAGGATCCACTAGAAATTTGCCAGGAAATTGATGCTGGTATCGATCATTCAAAAGTGGATGTAACAATTGAACTTGACAGGCAAAAGGCCATTCACGATGCAATCAGCATGGCGAAAAAAGGTGATGTTGTCTTAGTCTGTGGCAAGGGCGAAGATGGCTTCCAGAAAGTACGTGGTATTAATACCCCTTATCCTTCAGATATTACTGTTGCTCAGCAAATAATTAACGAGTTAGAAGGACAAGACGAGCACTTTAATTAGTGAGAAAAGCAGAACATATGAAAAACTTTTTTACCATTCTTGGCGGAATGGGAACGATTGCGACGGAGAGCTTAGCTCGCCAATTAAATCACCGAATTAAGATTACTAAGGATCAGGACTACTTAAATTACGTTTTGGTCAATGATGCTCAAATTCCTGATAGAACAGCATATATAAAAGATCATTCGCAACCTAATTTCTTTCTTAATTTGCGTGAAGATGTTTTACAGCAAGCGCAACTTAAGCCAGATTTCTTTATTATGCCGTGTAACACTGCACACTATTTTTACGATGACTTGGCAGCGCTAACCGATGTTCCTTTCTTGCATATGATGCGGATTGCTGTTCACCGGTTTGTGCAAGATTACCCAGACGAAACAAAAATTGGTTTAATTGCGACTGAAGGATCAATTTATGATCATCTTTATGTTGATGAATTAGCCAAGGTAGGGCGAAAAGCTGAATTAGGCGGCCCAGAAATACAACCGTTAGTAACTGAATTAATCTACGACAACATCAAGCAAAAGGGTGTTGTTGATGCTGAGTTGTATCACCGCATATTGCGCAAAATGCATGATGAGTATGGCTGCGAGGTTATTTTGCTGGGTTGTACCGAGTTATCTTTGGCACAAGAAAAGGCGCCAGACCACCCGTATAATATAATTGATCCCCAATCAATTATTGCGGATGTGGCAATTGAATTGGAATTAAAAATTCGTGCGGGAATGGCTCCTGCAGAAGCTGTAAAAAAATATTTATACTAAATTGCTTTTTCATTATTGCTTGCTAGATTAACAATAATAATTAAATAAAGAAGACTAAAAACTTTTTTGATAAAAACCCCGAAGTTAGAACAACTTCGAGGTTTTTTATTATGGCTAAATTATCTAAGCAAGATAAAATTGAAATTTTCAATCTTTGATATAGTCAGTAAGCACTTGCACAAATACAATAGCAAAATACATTATTTACTACTTTTTTAAAAGAGCGACTCGTACAAAGTAAAGATGTAATGATGCCTTAAATCATCGGAAAAAAATGTGTCTACTGTATGGATGTATATATTCCCGCTGTTCCTGTAATATCTACCTGCTTTTCTCGATGAGCAATTCAATATTAATTCTTTTACCTATTTTTCTTGATTTCTCAATTTAAAATCTAATTGTGTTTTAAGAAAATGCTCAAATACTAAGTTACCTGCATAGCCTTCTTTAATATTAAATGAGATAGGTCACATATCTAATCTATTATTAAAAAATAGTGTATCATTGATATGAACCCCAAAATTAGGACACTTTGTATTAGCTGCTAGCTGAGGACTAACTTCCGATATTCAAGCGGAGTTAGTCCTTTTAGTTTGATTTTGATTCTTTTCTGATTGTAATACTCAATGTAGTCTCTGATTGCGTCTTCCAGTTCATTTAGATTCTTAAACCGCTTTTCAAACCCATAAAACATTTCTCGTTTAAGTATGCCGAAGAAACCTTCCATTAAGCCATCATCAAGCGAATTACCCTTGCGTGACATTGATTGGCTAATGCCATGATTTTTGAGCCATGCTTGAAATCTGTAGTTCTGATATTGCCAGCCTTGATCGGTGTGGAAGATCAAGCCGTTCAGTGCCGGATACTTGTGCCAGGCCTTTTTTAACATATCCATGGTCTGTTTAAGATTAGGGCTGCGAGAAATGGTATAGGAAATAATCTCTTGGGTACACCCATCAATGATCGGTGATAAGTAGGTCTTTTGCCCATTGAGCTTAAACTCAGTTATATCTGAATACCATTTATGATTGGGATAAATCGCACTAAAGCTACGTTTAATCAGGTCAGGCTTAATTGGACCTTGAGTACCGCGATAACTGTTATATTTGCGCCAGCGTTTACTGACGATGCCAAACAATTTCAGCTTGTTCATTAAGCGCTGCACTTTTTTATGATTGGCTAATAAACCGCGACGTCTTAATTCCAAAGTAATGCGCCGATAGCCATAGCGGTGCTTGTGTTCTTCATAAATAGCTTTGATTTCAGCCATTATTTCTTGGTTATCCCGATCTTTATCCTTCTTCTTTAAAGCGTAGTAGTAATTACTACGAGAAAGATGGGGCAGATTGGGATTGGCATTAATAGCAGCAAGAATAAAAGTTACGCTGACTTTAAGCTCACGTCTTAGTTGGGTAACTGCCACGGCTATTTCCGGGGCTTGCGGTTCTTGGTCCGCTGGTCGACTAAGACGCTCAATTTTTTTACAAATTCGTTCTCGATAGTCAGCTTTAAGTTCTGCTGGCGTAAGCGCTCGTTTTCTTGCTTGAGTCGATGATTTTCCTGTTTGATCAGTTGTTCTCTTTTGGTCATGGGGCGGTCTTCCTCTTTGCTTATTAACGATATTATACCCATTTTTACGATATTCTCGCAGCCAATTGTACAACATGCCAAAACTTTTTAAACCTAAAGCTAGTGCTACGTGATAAGGGGGTTCATGATCAACTATGATTCGCTTGAGTGCCTGCTCCTTAAAATTACTTGTGTAAGTAGTGTAAGGCTGGTCTAAAATAGCCAGACCGTGACGATTAATCAAAGCCAACAAGTAATTGATATTAGACTTGCCAACCCGATAATGCTGACTTAATTCAGTAGGACCAACTTGATAATCATGCCAAAGATGATAGATTTCAATTTTATCTTGCTTAGATAATTTAGCCATAAAAATAACCCCCAAATTTGTCCTAAATTTGGGGGTCACTTCATGAGCAGTCTATTTTTAACTAGTTAAATATAAAAACAAAAAGACTTTATTTCTTAATTATGACTGTTTGCAGTAATTGAGAATAAAGCCTTTTTTAGTTAGATTATATAATTTTGAAACTGTTGCTGTTTTTCTGGTGCTAGTCTGGCGGTAATATGAACACCGTCTGCGCGATAATTCTCGGCAATAATTTGAGCACTTTCGTGTAAGTCGGCCAGCGGTTTGCCAGCCGATAATGGCAAGAGCAAGTTAACTTGTTGGTAATTGGCAAAAACTCGTTTAGTAATTAAATTAGCCAGCAATTTAATTGATTCTGGATTAGTAGCTGAATATAAAATTCCGCTACCTTCAATTTGCGGATAATGACGTTCAGACTTATCTGCTTTATTGTAAGCCGTAATCATCGGGGTATTTTTAACGCCAATCTCAGTTAGAACATTTTGCGTAGTACGAATCATTTGAATCATATTTGGATCTGACGCATCAACTACGTTAATTAGCAGATCGGCATCCTTAACTTCTTGTAAAGTAGCCTTAAATGATTCAATCAGATTATGAGGCAATTTAGAAATAAAACCAACTGTATCGGATAGGATAAAGCTAAAATTATTGTTTAGCTCAATCCGTCTGACATTGGTGTCCAAAGTTGCAAAAAGCATGTCCTTAACAAAAACCTGCTTTTCGTCGTTTTCCTTGGTAAATTCTGCTAGTAAGCCGTTCATCGTCGTTGATTTACCGGCATTAGTATAGCCGACCAGGGCAACCTTGGGAATATGGTTTTGATTACGTCTTTTGGCCTTAATTTCTTCTTGTCCCGCAATTTCCTTCAGCTCTTTTTTAATGACGGCAATTTGCTTCCCAATTGTCCGCCGGTTTAATTCTAGTTTTGATTCACCGGCACCACGGTTAGCAAAGCCACCGCCGCGTTGCTGGTCAAGGTTATTTTCTGACGGATGCAGACGCGGCAATTCGTATTCTAGCCTTGCAAGCTGAACTTGCAATTTAGCTTGTTTGGTTCGCGCCCGATTTGAAAAGATCTCCAAAATTAATTCTGTCCGATCAATAATCCGCAACTTAGTCATTTTTTCTAAATTACGGATTTGGACGGGGGTTAATTCATCGTTTAAAATAAGAACTTTCGCCCTTAAGCCACGGGCCATATCCTTAATTTCGTTTATTTTACCGAGACCAAAGTAGGTGCCAGCAACAACATGTTCCAGGTTTTGCCGTGATTGGCCAACTACTTCCATATTGGCTGCTTCTGCTAAGTTAGCCAGTTCAGCCAGATAGTAATCAAAATTAGGGTCATTTAAGTTAACGCCAGCAATATAAGCTTTGGTTTTATGAGGTGTGTTATCGATCATGTAGTCCTCTTTTTATGTTTAAATCTTTTAGTGACATTTTATCTAGCGATTTTGCTTGTAATAATCCTCATGATCACGATCTCCTTTATGTAAATTAGGTTAGCTTAATTGTAATACAAAAGTGCAACTTTACCAAAAAGACGGTTAGCAACAAGTATAAATATAATAGGGAAAAATCATATCAATTAGATGTGATTTTTTATTTTGACGAAATTTAATCTAAATATGGTTTAAGAAAAAAGCACTTAACTTATCATCAACTTCTGCTAGTGCATTAGTTGCACTGAATTTTACAGGCATCAGAGACTTATCACGGAAAAGTGGTAATGATTAAATTAACGGTGAAATGGCCTAAAGAATGGAGGTGAATTAATGGAACTTTTAAGCTCAGATTTAGTTTTTGCACATCTTAAAGTAAATAATGCTACTGAGGCTCTTCATTTTCTGGCCGGTCAGCTAAAGAAACAAGGAAAGGTTAAGGCTGATTTCGAGCAAGCGGTTCTTAAGCGCGAACAGATTCATCCAACTGGTCTGCCTAGTGGCAAGATTGCAGTTGCGATTCCCCATACTGATGTTCAGTATGTTAAAGAGGCGGCAATTACGTTTGCGACACTGGCAAGTCCGGTAGCCTTTCATAATATGGCGGTTACTGCCGAAACTGTCAATGTTCAGATTATTGTTATGCTGGCGCTAAAAAATCCACATAGTCAGGTTAAAATACTGCAAAAATTAATGGCATTGTTTCAAGACCAAGAACTTTTGCAAGGGTTAGAGAAAATGACGGATCAGCAGAAACTATACGAAGCTGTATCTGAATATATTAAGTAAAAAGATTGGGAGGAATTATTTATGAAACCGGTAATTGATTTCATTATGTATATTGTTGGTTTGGGACCTACCGTCCTAATTCCAATAATTATGTTAATCTTTGGACTTTGCGTGCGAGTGCCTTTCACTAAAGCGTTACGTGGTGGTCTGATGGTCGGCATTGGCTTTATCGGTCTAAACGCCACCGTTTCAATTTTGACCGATGTAATGAATCCTGCGATTAAAAACATGATCCAGGTAATGCATTTGAACTTGCAGGTAATTGATGTCGGTTGGCCATCAGCATCAGCGATTGCATACGGCACCGCGGTTGGTGTTAGTATGATTCCCTTGGGAATTGCCATTAACATTCTGATGTTGGTGACGAAAACTACGTCAACCATTGATGTGGATATCTGGGATTTTTGGCATTTTGCCTTTAGTGGTTCTTTAGTTTATGCCTTAACCAAAGATATTGTACTTAGTTTGTTTTTAGCCAGTGTTAATATGATTGTAATCATGGTGACTGCTGACAGAACTGCACCGTTATCGGAAAAATACTTGGGTTTACCGGGAATTTCCATTCCCCACGGCTATGCTGGTTCGTTCGTGCCAATTGCAGTTGTTTTTAACTGGTTAATCGATAAGATTCCGGGTATTAATAAAATCCATATGGATGCCAAGGATTTCAATAAGAAATTTGGCTCATGGGGTGAACCTACATTGCTTGGCTTTGCCATCGGAATTATCATTGGCATTCTTGCTTATGGCTTTATTCCAGGAATGTCAATTGCAACTAAGTTGGGCAAAATTATGTTAATGGGCGTTACTTTGTCAGCGGTAATGATTATTACACCAAAGATGGCTGCTTTGCTTTTGCAAGGAGTTGTTCCCGTATCTGATGCAATTCAGTCGTTTACCCAGAAAAAATTTGCCGGTAAAAGAAAAATTTACATTGGGATGGATACTGCGGTCGGAATTGGTAGTCCAGTCGTCTTGGCCTGTGCCACTTTAATGATTCCAGTAGCATTGTTGTTTGCCTTTATTTTGCCGGGCAACCAGTTTTTACCAACAATTGGACTAGTCGGCTTTGTCTTCATGTTTCCATTGATAGTTTCAATCACCCACGGAGATTTCTTTAGATCATTTATTATCGGGGCCATTAATGTCATTATTGGTCTTTGGATAGGGACTAATTTGGCGCCATTAATAACCAAGTGTGCCCGTGCAGCCCATTTTGCCATTCCAAAAGGTTCATCCCTCATTTCAAGTATTGATTACGGTTCTAACCCATATCCTTGGCTAATTGTTCAAATCGCACCTTATAAAATTGCGGCATATGCAATTGGGATTGTGCTAATTGTTGGCTTATGCTGGTGGAATCGTAAGAAAATTACTGCGGAAGAAAAAGTAGCAGCTGCTGCTAACCAGGACAAGAAATAGTTTTAATTATAAATAGTGATAAAGGAGAAAACAGATGAAAAAGATTTTAGTTGCATGCGGAGCTGGCGTTGTTACTAGCACATCAGCAATGAATAAGCTGCAAGAAGAACTAGCTAACAGGGGGATATCACCAGATGAATATACTTTAGGGCAATCTTCTGTAGCTCAGATTGAATCATTAGCTGGGGACTACGATTTAGTTATTACGACAACGCAATATGATAATGATGCGGTTAAAATTCCCGTCATTAATGGTCTGCCGCTTTTAACTAACATTGGGATTGATCAAGTTATTGACGAAGTAATCGATAAGTTAGATTTGTAATTCACGGCTGTTAAATTCTTATACTATTGCATTTAAAGGGTGATTAATGTGACGGCAAGCAATTTTGCCAGTTTAACAAGAGCTCGGGAGTTATTAAACTATTTGGCAAAAGCACCTGGGTTTGTTAGTTTGAAAGAAATCTTAACCACTTTTAGAATTTCACGACGGACGGCTTTTAACTGGTTAAAAACAATTAATCAGCAGCTTCAAGCACAAAAATTAGATCAAATAATTAATATTCCACGCTACGGCTATAAACTAACTGATCGGACTAAGAAAAGTCTTACGCAAAAAAAAGCTAAATTGCCGTCGCTGCAGATGAACCATGAAACTATCTTAAATGCGCGTGAGAGGCAAACTAAGATAATTTTATTATTGCTGGATCAAAAGCATTATCTGTCAATTAATCAATTAGCTGAGATGTTTCATTGCTCCCGCAATACCATTATTAAGGACTTTAAGGCTCTCAAACGACACTTTCCGGCACTAAAAATCGGCAGTTCGCGTTTAGGACACCGCATTATTAGTGATGAAAACTCAATTCGGATAACGGTTTATGAATTATTATTGCGACAAGACAAACTCGTTTATGCTTTTATCAATCGCTTAAATTATTCATTCTCCAAAGCTAAGGAATTGGTTATCAAGACGCAGCAACAATTGCACATAAATTTTTCTGAAAATTCTATTCAGCAACTAACTTACCTTTTGTTGTTTACTAAGTGGCGAATTACACACAATCAAATTATTGCTCAGAGTGAAAACTGGCAGTGGATAGCTCAAAATACTAAAGATGTGTTGCCTACCTGTACCAAACTACTTGTTAAACTGGGCGGCAATGAGAAGCTAAAAGGTGAAATTGTTTTTCTCAGTAAAATTTTCTTGTGTTCCCAAGCAACCGAAGTTGATTGCATTAGTAAAAATTTGTACCACGATATTAGTAATATTGCTCAGGAAATAATATTTCGCTATGAACAATTAACCGAACAGCAAATTTCGTACCGCGTGTTTACTAAGACCTTGTGTAATCATCTTTATGCAACCTTTTTCCGGGTAAAATTTGGTATCCCATTTTCTTCCAATGAGGTTGATGAAATTAAGTGGCAATATCCCGTATTAATCAAATTTACGGCAATTGCATGTGCTCCATTAGAACATTATCTGCAGAAAAAATTGCCTAGTGAAGAAGTAGCATTAATTTGTCTTTATTTTGGTTCAGTCAATAATCGGGAATATCAGGAGTTTACGGAAAGTGATAAGTTAAAGCGTGCGCTATTGGCTGAAGTTTTAGTGGTTTGCTCAAGTGGGATTGGAACTTCAGCGATGCTATACCATGAGCTTAGTAAAACTTATCCGCTGATTAAATTTTCTTTACCACTTGAAATTCGCGATTTGGCTAAAATTTTTCAACATAATTACCAGGCCAAACTGATTATTAGTACTACGACTTTGCCTAAAGGCAAGTATCCCATTCCGGACGTGAAGGTTAAAGCCGTTATAACTAAGCATGACCAGACAATTATTGATAGTTTTTTGCGTGAAGAAGTTCCGCGTAAACTCGAGCATAATACCAGTGCAGTAAACAGCCTGGTTTCCATTATTAATGAATATGCAGATGTAAAAGATGAAAAGGGCTTACGGCTTAGCTTAGATAGATTTATTTTTCCAGGTTTACAAAAAAATAATAAAGCAGACTTGCCTACGTTAAGCGGTCTTTTACCTGCTAAGCACATTAGAGTTTTGCGGAAGAAAGATCAACTCAAATGGCAGACGGTTTTAAAATTGGGGTGTAATTTACTTGAACAAGACGAAATCATCGACCAATTTTATTTTGAAAAAATTGTTCAATTGATTAATCATTACGGTCCGTATATGCTGATTGCTAATAACATTTTTTTAGCCCACGCGGCCCCCAGTAATAGTAATAAGAAAGTTGGCTTGTCATTAATCTTACTTGATCAGCCATTAGAAATTCGTTCACGCGGGGAATCTGCTTGGGTAACATGCATGTTTGTCCTTTCACCGGGAAAAGAAAAAGAGCACGAAAAAGCACTTGAACAACTTGTAGACATTGTAAGAAGTCAGGAAAACATTAATCGTCTATTGAAGGCTAAATCACCGCAGGAAGTGCGCCAATTCTTATTATCGTTTTACTAAATAATTAAAAAGCGTTCATTGCTAAATGAGCGCTTTTTAACTGGCAAATTTAGCATTACTCCCAGTTATTCTTAACCTAATCGGTAAGTTTTTACCAGTCGTCAACTCTTTGGGTCAAAAACTGCAACCTAATACCGGCTAAGTGTGAATTAGCTAAATTTATTTACCATTTTTTGGACAAAATGTAAAATAATAATGGTCTGAATTACCTACAGCCTCAAGGCTTTTACAGCTACTTATAAAAGTAAGCGGTCACATCATATAATGTGGCCGTACTTTTTCTTGGCACCTAAGAAAAAAAGTGTATAATTTAAATCATTAAGGTACCTAACTAAATTTGAAAATTGAGAGGATTGGTAAGAATGACACAAACTTTGAGTTACCAAACTAACCAAAAGGTGCAAAAAAATAGATGGTGGATATTGGTGGCAGTTGGGTTATTTACCTTTATGTCAACGTTAGACGGAACAATTGTTAATATCGCATTACCGGTAATTAGTAATGACCTGCATATTCCAATGAGCCAGTCGGAATGGGTTGTTTCCTTATACCTGATAGTAGTCTGCAGTTTTATTCTGTTCTTTGGCAAATTAAGTGATCTTCACGGAAAAATCAGAATTTTCCGGTTGGGAGCAATTTTCTTTATTGCTGGTTCACTGTTATCAGGTTTAAGGGTTAATCTAGTCTTTTTGTTGGCTGCCCGGGCATTGCAAGCGTTTGGTGCTGCAATGACGATGGCAACTAATAATGGAATTATCACCGAAATTTTCCCATCAACTGAACGCGGGAAGGCACTAGGAACTATTGGTTCATTTGTGGCCTTGGGTTCGATTGCCGGACCTGGCCTTGGCGGATTAATTTTAAGCCATCTTTCATGGTCATATATTTTCTGGCTAAATGTTCCAGTCGGTATTATTGCTGCTATTATTGGTGCAATTTACCTACCAAAAGACATTACCTTTACTAATGCACCGCTTGATAAGACTGGTTCATTCAGCTTTGCCTTGGGGATGGTTACCTTGTTTGGTGGCGTATTCTTAGGTCAGCAACTTGGCTTTACCGCAATGCCTGTTTCAGTCATGTTAATCGTTGGTATAGCTAGTTTTGTCTGGTTTGTTTATGTTGAAAATCATACAACTAATCCGTTGTTGCAATTCAACCTGTTCAAAAATCCTGATTTTTCAGTCAGCTTGTTGTGTGCATTATTAATCTTTATCACGAATTTCTTCTTTAATGTTGTTACGCCATTTTATCTTGAAAATGCCCTTCATTTGGCACCGAGCCAAGCAGGCTTGATTTTGATGATTTTACCAGTAGTTCAACTTTTTGCCGCTCCAGTTGCCGGTACGCTCTCTGACAAGATTGGGCCAAAATTAATTACTTTCATTGGGTTAGTACTACTTCTAATCAGTCAGATCGGTTATAGTCTGTGCAATCTACACTCATCCATTTGGCTCTTCATTGTGAGCATCGCTATTATGGGTCTTGGTAGTGGTATCTTTAGTTCACCGAACAATTCTTTGGTAATGAGCTCTGTTGAACAAAAAGACCTCGGTGTTGCCGGCAGTATTAACTCCCTTTCACGTAATTTGGGAATGGTAATTGGTATTTCAAGTGCAACGACGATTTTGTTTGCTGCAATGAGTCATGCTAAGGGTGTACGGGTTACCGCATATTTGCCTAAACAACCAGAAATTTTCATTTATGGCATGCATGTTGTCTTCATGATCTCAATGATTATTTGCCTCATAACTGTTATTTTAAGTGGTTGGCGCTTGTTTAAAAAAGACGCAAAAAAGTAATTGCTTTTTTTATTAAAAATATGCTAAAGAAAAAATGTTGGTGCAGAAGTGCAGCAACATTTTTGGCGTTGGATTTAAAAATTAATGCCTGAAGTAGCTAGTATTCGCCTAGTTAACAAAATGGAAAATATCTAACAAAAAATAAGATAAACAATAATTTTTTCATAATTATTTCTTCTAAGCACTATTTTAGGTATATGATGGTATATAGGTAAAAATAAACCAAGCGAGATTGAGGAGGTTTGGTAGATGAGCCATAGAATTGTAACTTATCCAGCTATTTTTAAGCCCTTAGGAAATGATGTTTATGTAATTAATTTTCCTGATGTTAAAGGTGGAATTACTGAAGGCGAAGGTTTGCGCGAGTCAATGAAAATGGCTGCCGATACCTTAGCTAGCAGGTTGTATAATAAAGCTGAATTACCAAAATGCAGTAAAGAAAGCGAGATTCATCTTCCTGATGATGGTTCTTTTATTGCTCCAGTTTCAGCTGATTTGACTGAGGCCTCACATGATCGAATTAATTATGAGATTTAGCTAAAAAAAGCACCCCAAATTTTGGGGTGCCCTTTTTATTAACTTGTTCCAAAAACTAATTATAATTCTCGGGAACAAACATATTATAGTATATTAAAGTGATTTTTGCTAATAATTTAGGCTATTTTCTTTAAAAAATAGGTTGTAAAAAATGGTGTCAAGTCAACGATTAGCGGTTATTTTCTTTTTTCTTCCATTATTAAGTAATTTTATAGTATAATCTTCTATCAATTAAATTTTCTTAATATTTGTTTTCGCTAGAAAATTGTTGGCTTTCGTGACTGAATTGACATAAGTGCCATTTACGTGCTATTTTCTATGAGGGAGAAAGTTTGGAGTAAGCTATGCAAACAATAGAAAGTTCTATTCTGCGTGCTGCTATTGATGAAAAGGATGCACAATTAGTTAATTTTGTATCACAACACGATCAAATTGATTATTTCAAAGATGGCGACTCACAGAAGAAGTTAGGGATTGCCTTTATAGGTGATGACCAAAGTGAAAATTGGGCTGAGCTCTTGCCTTGGACTGTTGTCGATAAGGGAGATGCACGGGTTAGTTTAGCTTTGATTGATGATAGTGCGAGCTATAAAAGGTTTCCGTATCATTTTGAAGCAATCTTGTCTTACATACTTGAAGGCAATCGCGTCGTAATTAAATACTATTTAAAAAATAATTCACATAAGGAGATGCCATTTTCTGTCTTATTTACTTTGCCAATCAGCAATGGTTGGACAGAAAGTGAAAATGTGAACGAAATTGAGTTAAGCAAAAAGGATGTAACAATTAAGCTTGCATCTACTAATTTTGACTTAGCAATTAGAAATAAGCAGATCGTTGCCATGCTTGATAAAGCTAGGCTTGACGGTGATAGTGACGTGGAGTTAACACTAACTCTTACATTAAGTTAAATAAATTAATGATTTTAATAAGATATTATAGACAAACCGCTGTCGGTTTGTTTTTTTTGCTATAATGTACTCATTGTATGTAAAAATTGGGTAAATAAAAGAAAATATGGATCACAACGATAACCACCCGGCAAAGACGCGGGTTGAAGTGAATAAACGAAATTACAAAAAAAGACGGCATATTTTAGAGTTTTTCATCGGTCTGACTTTAATTGCTGCTGTTTGCTACTCATCTTATGTTTATCTTCGAACAAAGAACGCAGTTGATAATACCTATGACAGCAATAATCACGTTCAAATTAAAAAAGGCGAATTTGATGGTAAAAAGAAGTTCGCTGTCTTACTGATGGGGACTGATACAGGCGCGCTTGATCGTAAGGAAAAAATCGGCAATACAGATACAATTATTATCGCAGTCATTAATCCGCAAAAAAAGCGGTACACATTAATGTCTGTTCCGCGTGATACAATGACGCAAATGGCTGGTGCAGAGCAGTTTGAGATTGAAAAAATCAATGCTGCTTATCCAATTGGTGGTGCCAAAATGGCTATGAATAGTGTTTCGGAATTAGTTAATGTTCCCATTAAATACTATGCACTGGTTAATATGAAGGGGATTATGCGCCTAATTCGCTATGTGGGCGGGATTAATGTTCGGCCAACACTCAGCTTTGAGTATGGTGGCTATATTTTTAAGAAAGGCCAGTTAACTCATATGGGCGGAGGCGGCGCCTTAGCCTATTCAAGAATGCGTTATGATGACCCCGAAGGTGATTATGGCCGACAAAAGCGGCAGCGTCAAGTTATCACGACTTTAATTAATAAGGCAGTTTCCTTAAATACGTTGACGCAATTGGACTCTGTTTTAACGTCTATTTCGGGTAATGTAAAAACGAACTTGCCTTTTGATGCTTTAAAGCAAATTGCCTTTAATTACCGCGGCTCGACTAAGAATGTCAAAAATGACTATTTACACGGTCATAATGCTACAATTGATGGTGCCTCTTACCAGGTGCAATCGACTGCTGAATTGCAACGCGTTTCGAATTATTTACGCGCCGAATTAGGGCTTAAGCCAATGACGGTCAATAACAATGAAACTTATCAAAATAAACGCAACAAACGTCATGGTTTTGATTTTACCAATCCTGCAACGCAAGATTATAATATCTACAAAGATTATTTGAATCAGGATCAACAGGAAGAAGGTGAAAACTAATGCCACGATTGTGGGCCACTCTAATTGGGTATGCTTTTGGCTGCTTGCTATTCGCTGTCTTAGTATGTCGGTTGGGCTTGCATCAGGATCCCACCAAAGTTGGTTCGGGTAACCCGGGAACTGCAAATGTTGGTGCTGTTTTTGGTAAAAAATGGGGTATAATTACCTGCATTGGCGATATTGCCAAAACCGTTATTTGTTTGCTACTTGTACAATATTTTTTAGCAGAAAGAATTGCACTCGTCTATGCAGGTCTTGGATTAGTTTTAGGTCATTGTTTTCCATTTTGGGATCATTTTCAAGGCGGTAAAGGTGTGACTGTAGCTGTTTGGTTTGCAGCAATCTATGATGTTCGGGCTGCAGCTGTAACTCTACTGATTGCGCTAATACTAATGATTGTTTTAAAAAACCTGACGCTTCCGCCGCTAGTTTTTATCTTATTGTTCAGCCTTTATGAATTAACTCAAGTTAAGGAAGCCGGCATCGTATTATTATTCATTACACTAATCATGACCTTTAAGTTTAGGCATGATCTAGTTGACTTTTTTACGGGTAAGGGTAAAAAAGTTGATGTTTTATACTCAATTAAGAAAAAATTGGGGATAAAAGTGCAATAATTGATTGCATCATTTTTTAGTGAGGACAGATACTAGAAACATGAATAAAAATAAAAAAACGTTAAAAGTTGTGCAGATTGTTTGTCTGCTGGCAGCTACACTTTTCATGCTGATCCAGATGTACAGCTTGAAGGGGATTGCGGCACGTGCACATTATTCGTTTGTTCGCTTTATGCCGAATATGCTGCACAACGCAACGATCATGATTGTACCAATGGTCTTTGGTGCTGTTTATAGCAAGAAAAAACAAAGCGTGAGCGAAAGCTTTAAGTATTGGCTGATGGCAATTATCACGCTAATTGTTTATTACATTCTTTTCTTCATTAAAGTGCCTGGTCGCTTTAATATGTGGCGTGTGTTTGGGATGCTATTTCCAATTATTACTAGCACTTCCGTTTTATTTGCGGGTCTGTTTTTCAGTATGCTGGTTCAACCACGTCTTTATGATTTACAACACAAATTAACGGAAAAGCAAAATCTCTTAGTTTTAAGTATTCTAACCTTGCTAGGCTTTGCTTTGAGTGCGGGGAATTTGACATTCCAGTATTCACTGTATGGACTATACCTCATCTTATTTTTTGCTTGGGGGATGTTCTTAGCCAACGTTGAAATTAAGGGTAAGGTTTTAGCCCTTGCACTATTAAGTGGCTTAATTTCGTTTTTTGTCGTGATAATCGGCGTTTCTGGTTTTGATGCCGTTTATTGGTCACAAATCATTTCCGGCAACGGTGGTGGTGATTGGAATCGCGAATTTTTAAATAATCCGTCTTCACCATTTATGTTTTTACTGGTAGTTGCTGCCTTTCTACTTTTCAAGAAAGTAATCATGACTTTTAGTGAAAAGCAAATGCATTACTTCATTCCCGTAATTATGTTTATGGACGCACCGATTTCTAATCGGTTTATGAATGCCTTCCGTTTTACTGGTTCATCTGTAATCAACAAGTTAATCATGATTGTTATCATGGTTATTATTGCGATTATTTGGGATCAGTTACTGGAACGGTACTTATTTAAGCTAAAGCCTTGTGCAAAAGTAATCAATTATTTAAATCACGAGTCAAGTTTAGCCAAGATCTGTGAAAAAGGTTGGCAAATATTTACCCGCTTTATCATTAGAAACCGGGTTAACTTGTTAACGTGGGCATGGTTTTATATCCTGAGTTTTGGTTCGTTTCTGATTGAGTCAGACAATCTGCGGATTCAAATCAGTACTGCTGCAACTATTAATGCAATTGTCTACTTGCTAGGCACCAAGTTCTTTGCCATCATTTTGACAACGATCTTTTTAGATGCCTTGTTCTCCATTTTTTACTTTATTACGACTAGGTATTGGACTTCCAATATGCTTGTCAGCTTAATTGCGATTGGTTGGGCAATTGCGAATAAGATTAAGCTTCTTCTTCGCGGGGAACCTATTTACCCAACTGAAATTAGTGAAATCGTTAACTGGAAGACACTTTTGCCGATGGTCGGCAAGAAATTGGTTATCGTCATTTTGATAGCCATTGTCATTGTCATCGCACTTGATGTCTTCTTAGAACTTAAATTTACAATCAAAAAACATGGTTCATGGAAAAAGCGTGGGATCTGGGCACTGATTAGTTTGCTCTTATTCATGACGCCACTTCGTTTTAACCATGATGGTGGGGTTATTTACCACATTAACCGTGGATTTGATAACCGGCAGAAATTTAGGAATCCTGAGCGAGATATTCAGGTTAATGGGCCAGTCTTAAACTTCTTGAACTACATTGATCTGCAGATTATGGATCAGCCTGCAACAGGCTATTCTGCTTCAACAATCAAGCAGCTAAATGACAAGTATTCTAAGATAGCAAATAGGATTAACAAAAACCGCAAGAACGATTTGCAAAAGCAAACAATTGTCTTTAATTTGAGTGAAAGTTTTGTTGATCCAAATACCTTCCCAACAATCAAATTTGAGCGTTCCGCTCCAAATCCAGTTAAATTTATTGAATCAATGAAGTCACGTTCTTCATATGGTACGATGCTTAGTGCTGGCTACGGTGGTGGAACTGCCAACATGGAATGGGAGACATTAACCGGACTGAATATGGGTCTATTTAAATCAACTTTGACACCATATGTTCAGGTTGTGCCAAATTATGACTTTTACCCAACAATTGGAATGAACTTTGATTACAAATCTGCTGTTCACCCATTTATTGGTACATACTATTCAAGACGTGAAGATTATCGCCGCTTTAAGTTCGATAAGTTTGTTTATGCCGGTTCCAAGTATAAGATTATTGACCAAAAGAAACTGGGCAAGAGTGGTTATAATTCCGACTTTACAACGTATGCAAATGGCTTACACCAAATTAATTCACGTAAGGGCGGCCAGTTTATTAACCTGATTTCAATTCAGAACCACATGCCTTATAACAATTGGTATCCGCATAACGAATACATGGGCAAGATTTCTGGTGATTTGTTTAACACCCCTGCTGTCCGTGAACAGATGGCAACATATGTCAAGGGGACACAATACACTGATAAGGCGGTTAAACAGTTTATCAGTCAGATTGATAAAATTAAGAAGCCGATTACCTTGGTCTTCTATGGTGATCACTACCCAAGCATTATTTCACAAAGTTATACTGCGAAATATCCGGTACAAATGCACTCAACTCGCTACTTTATTTACTCAAATAAATATGCCCGTGAACACGGCGCTAAGACGAGATTGCCACGGAAGGCGAATAACTTTGTCAGTTCCAGTGACTTTATTGCAATGATGTTGGAACAAACTGATTCAAAGGTAACGCCATACCAAGCACTCTTAACTGAGGTTCATAAGAAACTGCCTGCAATTACCATTAACTTTGATGGCGATAAGGGTTATGAGTTAATTGGTCGCAAGGGTCAAGTAATTGATCCAAAATATCTCACTAAGAAGCAACAAGAATTATTGTCCGACTATGAGACTATTCAGTATGATATGACTGCTGGTAAGGCTTATGGTTTGGGAATTAAAGGTTTCTACAAGTAAAAACGGATATTGACTTATTAAATAAAAATGAGTATGATCATTTATAATCAATTTAAGTAGCACTTCGATTCAGCGGACAGAGAACTAGCGGCTGGTGTGAGCTAGACAGGTCGAAGAAAGCGAAATACAAATGACAGGGTGGTTTCTTTAAAGACCAAGTTAAGGCGTTTATTTAAACGCAAACGTGGGTGGTACCACGGCTATGAAAAAGTAATTTAGTCGTCCCTAGATTCGATTTAGAATCTAGGGATTTTTTATTGGAGGAAAATAATGGCGAATTTTGATATCTTAGAGGACTTAAAATGGCGCGGCGCAATTAACCAGCAAACTGATGAAAAAGGTTTGGCTGAATATCTTGAAAAGCACGATGATTTAGCCTTATATTGTGGTACAGATCCGACAGGTGACTCACTTCATATTGGTCACTTAATTCCTTTTATGATTTTGAAGAGATTTCAACTTGCAGGCTACCACCCAGTTATTGTTATCGGTGGTGGAACAGGTACGATTGGTGATCCATCTGGTAGAAGCTCTGAACGAGTATTGCTTAGTGCAGAAAAACTTCACCAGAATGAATTAGCTTTAACCAGACAAATGGAAAGACTGTTTGGAACAGAGAACTTTGAAATTGTTAACAATGCTGAATGGTTGGATAAACTGAGTCTGATCGAATTTTTGCGTGAATATGGGAAACATTTCCAAGTAAACAACATGTTAAGTAAGGATGTTGTAGCCAATCGGTTAGAAAATGGTATTTCATTTACTGAATTTTCATACCAAATTTTGCAGGCCATTGATTTTTACCAATTGAATAAAGAACACGGTGTTCAAATGCAAATTGGCGGTAGTGACCAATGGGGCAACATTACGGCAGGAATTGACTTGATTCATAAATTGCTGGGTTCTGATCGCCAAGCATTTGGTTTGACCATTCCGTTGATGCTAAAAGCTGATGGAACTAAATTTGGTAAATCAGCCGGTGGTGCTGTTTGGCTTGATCCGGAAAAGACCAGTCCATATGAGTTCTACCAATTCTGGATAAACCAAGATGACCGTGACGTTGTTAAATATCTGAAATACTTCACTTTCCTCAGCCACGAAGAAATTGATGAACTGGCAGAACAAGTTAAGAATGAGCCATGGAAACGGACTGCACAGAAGACTTTAGCTCGGGAAGTAACTAAATTTGTTCATGGACAAGAGGGCCTGCAAGAAGCAGAAATGATCACTGATGCACTATTTTCTGGTGATATCAAGGACTTGACCGTTAAACAAATTGAACAGGGACTTAAGAGTGCCCCTACGGCTGAAGCAGATGCTAGTGCAAAGAACATTGTTGACTTCTTAGTTGAGACAAAGATTGAACCATCTAAGCGGCAAGCACGTGAAGATGTTACTAACGGTGCAATTTATATTAATGGTGACCGGCAACAATCTGTTGATTTTGTAGTTGATCCGGAAAAGGCCTTCTCTGGTAAATACGTTATTGTCCGTAAAGGGAAGAAAAAGTACACCTTAGTTAATATTACTGCCTAATTTGACGCTTAAGAAACGACCTACTGCATTTTACAAAGTGGGTCGTTTTTATTTTTGGCAAAATGATGGGGCAGAGAACACTAAGTGGCTTAAAATAGAATTAACTAATTTTTGAGGGGATGATAGCTATGCGCGCTAGGGTAATCATTTATAATCCTGATTTGACGGCAATTTTATTAATTCACCGGCAAAAAAAGCAGCGAAATTATTGGGTAGTCCCTGGCGGCGGTGCAAAAAGGAGTGAGACGCCACGAGAAACTGCCATTAGAGAAATTAATGAAGAATTACGAATAGAGTTAACGCCAGCACAATTACGGCAACTGTTTGTGATCGATAATGAATACTTCTTTTTAACTGATTATCGGCAAAAAGCTGTGCCTGACATTAGCGGCGAAGAAAAAGAGCGGTCAACCAGTACGAATGTTTATCGGCCGGCTTGGGTTTCTTTGTCCGAATTGTTAAAAATCAACTTGATGCCACCCGCATTAAGCAAAAAGATTCTAGCAGTGATTAAATAGCGACTGTAAATATTTGTTTTATTATTTTTGGATTTATGATTGACATGTTACTATCTGTTAATTCATAATTTGGTTTTAGCAATATAAACTTATTGACTAAAAGGCCCTAATAAAGGAGGCTCACCTATGAGTAATGATGAAATATTAGTTACAACAACTGAAAATATACCTGGTAAGGAATACGAGGTTATCGGTGAAGTATTTGGTTTAACAACCCAGTCTAAAAATATGATTAAAGACTTCGGTGCAGGTTTAAAGTCAATGGTTGGTGGAGAAATCCGCAGCTATACACAAATGTTGCAAAAGTCACGTGAACAAGCTTTAGAGCGCTTGCGGCAAGAAGCTGTAGAAAAAGGTGCTGACGCAATTGTGATGATGCGCTTTGATTCTGGTACAATTGGTGGTGACATGCAATCAGTTGTTGCCTATGGAACAGCAGTGAAATTTCGCTCAAGTGCAGAATAATTAATTACTGCGGAGATATCCACCGGACAAGGTGGATATTTTTTTGATAGAATATTCTTGCCGCTTTAGCTCAGGAGGTAGAGCACCGCCGTGGTAAGGAGGAGGTCCTCAGTTCAAATCTGGGAAGCGGCTTAAATATAGTTCATTGATATTAATTAACCTTAATAAAGCAAGGATTTATGCAGAATGATTTATACTAATTTCAGTTAATTAAAAATAATTATGCACACAGAAATGCACACGCAAAATAGCGTGTTCCGTGAAAAAACTCTTAGATAGAAATAAAAGCTGGTATATCAAGGTTATTAGTCACTTTTACGTGTGCAGGAATGTGCACAAAACTGATATTGTATTATTGTTTTAAAATTAGAATTTCTAATAGTATACTGAATTATAAGAGAATTACTTGAAAATAGAAGGAAGTAAAATTGAAATGAATCAAATAAGTAATAATAGAATAAAAAAAGTAGTAATAAGTACAATTAGTATAGCTTTTACGATTTTATTATTTGGTTTATTTGCTACGCATACTAATAGCAAAAATAATATTACTAATCAGGTACAAGCTTCAAGTCTCACAATTCCAAAAAAAATGCGTGGAACTTGGAAATCAAAACCAATCTACTCGTCCGAAACAAAACATATTAAGAAGAATATGGCTGTTCCCGCTATGAAAATGAAGGTAACTGCTAAAAAAGTTAGATGGCATTTTATTGGCTATGTTCCAGCACCCTATAATAGAAAAAAACATACAATTAAATTGGTTTCTAAACAAAATGGCCAACCAGTATTAAAAGGCCATGGTCCATTTCGTGATGATAATTACTTACAAATGAGTGGGAAAAAATTGATTCTTTCATATCATGGTGGCTTTAATCAATTTACTAAAGTAGCAAAATAAAAAACTAGCTATTTAGTTAATTAAGAACAAATAGTTAGTTCGAATCGGATAGATCAATTTATACGAAAGAAGTTTTTATCATGAGGAACAAAAAGTTATTAACGAAAACAATTATTATAGGAACCTTATTATCTACTAGTATTGGTACTTTAGCTTATACAGATAATACTGTAAATGCTGAATCTCTGCCTGTAGCTACAACTAAAGACTATAACAAATTACAAAGGCTTTCTATGAAGCAAGGTATACATTATGTTAAAATAAAAAAATGGTATACTGGATTTGTGCCAGGTAATAATGTAGAAGGATTTAGGTATTTTAATTCTAATAAATTAACTGGTTCTAAAATGGACCCCGGCAAAGATGATTACCAGTCCTATATAGGTACATATAAGATTGATGGCAATCGGTATTTTATTATGAATAATAAGCTAAGAGATGGTAAGAATAAATATTTAGTACCCGCTGAATATTGTCAAGTACCATACGCTTATAAGTTAAAGCCAGGACATAAAACTGTATATGATTATGACGGATCTTTAGCTAACGCATGGAATGGTTATAATCCATATAGAAATTCATATGGTGAAACTTTAACTAAAGAAAATATTATTTACAGTAGCCATAAAGACTCTGCTAAAGAGGTAACTCTTGATCGTGTTGGTCAAAATACTGGTAAGAACCAAGGGTTCTGGATCGGTAAAACGCCAATTACATTTAGAGTTGATGGCACTGATACCTATGAAGATTACTACCCATTGTACAACTATGATCCATCTGGTGAATTAGTAGTCAGCTACATTAAGACCGAAGATCTGGATCAATTCGAGCCAGCTACGGTAACTTATAACTGGTTAGGTACGATCACCAAGGATCACAAGTTTAAACCAGAAGATAAAAAGTTAGATCTTTAATTATCAGTAACGGAAGATAATTCATAATTCAATAAGTCGTATTATTTAGTATTATGAAAGGAATCATAATGTCTAGATTTAGTAATGTTATTTCTAAGACAAAGATTGTTATTGTTATTTAATACCTACAGTCATTACTCATAATGATTGTGTATATGTATTGTATTTTTTATTTAAAGTGCTAAAATAAAATTGTAAGCGGTTAACACAGCTTACAGACCGTTATAGCGGTTTGCGGTCGTTAAAGGCGTTCTAACTACTCAGAGAGTTTATCTACGCAAATTGTAGTTTAAATACTACAAACTCATATTTATTGAGTAACCGACAAATTGGTCAAACATATTTAATTGTTGACCTTTTCTTGGGCGATTAGATTAATCTAATCGCCTTTTTTATACTTAAGTAAGTGAGTAAATAAAATGAATATATATAACGAATTTGCACCACAAACATTTATTAATTTAAAGAACAATGATGTCTTTATTAGTCTTCCTGGTATCTTAAACTGGATAATTAATAACTCCGCTCTAGAAAGTATTCCTGCTAGAAATTGGGACATTACAGATTTAAAATCTTTTTTAATTAAGCATAATATTAACATCATATCTAAACAAGAAAGTAATTTTAAATTTGCTTTTAACGATATAAATTACACTGCCAATATGCAAATTACACCAGATGAAGAATTTGGGGCAAGCAATACGAAAAGAGTAGAGCTACTAAATTCTAATGACTTATTGAAATTAGTTAAGCTATTGCAATTGGGCAATTCTACTACTAAGCAGTACCAGGAGCTCATGTTTAAGGGCTTTTATCAAGACCAAAAAAGTGGATTATTTGTTTTCAACCTAAAGGATGTACTGTATAGTTTTGTTAACAATTCTCGAATGTATAGGTCAATAACATTTCGCTCCACTCTGAATGAACTCAAAATTTTTGCTAGTAAAAATAAAATCCAAATAGAATCAATTAATCCCAATCAAATTGAATTCTTAACAATGCCTGAAGAAATTAGGCCTAAAACTATTGATCAATCTTTTGATACGATTTTTGCTGACACAACTAATAATATGGTGGTTGTTGATAAAAATGCAGCTACAGCAAAGATACTCGAAGTAATTAGCACGAAGGGGTTATGCGAACTCTATCAAGCTATGCAAGAATTGGTGCCTGACTATTCTGAGGTTTCTTCAGGAGTTATTTGTCCCATAAATAAAGATAATGAAAATCTCTATAGTGTAGAAGCTACTCTTGAAATAATTAATTTGAGAACGGAAAGAATTAATATAAGTATTAGTAAAAGTGCAGTTCGTAAACAAATAAAAAAATTGGTCTCTGAAAATCCAGATAAATTTAAAACCTTCAATGTTAAAGCTGAATCAATTAATTTTCATAATAAGATTAGGCTGTATAAAAGCAATAAAGAGCTGTATTTAAATGAGCCATTGTTTGAAGCGTTAATAAATTTTTATTTACAAAGATATGCTAATCACAATCCTAATCCAGGACCACAATTTGAATTACTGCTTCCATCTATAATGGAAGAATTTAAAAAACGCGCATTAACTTTTGATCATCAATCTATTGAAATAAATTACGATACTATTAATGGTACTGAATCAGGACTTAACTATTACAAAGAAAACCTAGAAGAGTATATAAAAGAAAGAGTCAAGTGGTTAAAAGCCAAGCTAGACTATTTATATGATGGAATCACCACAAAAATAAGGTATGATATGCAATCTTCGTTACTTTTGCAAGTTGAAGCAGGTAAAAAAATATTACAAGAATGTTGTAAACAAGCCCAAAATTATCCTAATCCTTGCTTAAGAAGTATTTTGCAGAACGAAATACCACAAGCTTATAAGCAAATTATTAGTGATAGGGGCCGACAAGATTATAAGCAAGGGACTAAAATCAACTATGATGAATTGAAAGCAATTGACCAAGAATTTGAAGAGAATTTCAGTAAAAAAGTCAAAGACTTACTTGTAACAGTCAAGGAAAACTTTAACCAGGTAATGCAAATCATTAATAATTTAGCAATTAAAGTACATATAATGATTGATCTCAATAATCTTTAATAATATGAACCGAAAATAATAGATACTTTCGGTTTTTTTTTGTCCAAAAATTGCCGTTTGCCGTGCACCTTAAGTCTAGACAATTTTAGTTCTTAATTTAATTAAACTATGTTTACAAGTTGAGAAACCAACTTGCAACTATTTTATTTAAATTGAAAGGGCAAATTATTATGAAACGAAAAATGATAAGTGGATATTCCCAACAAGTAGTTAACAGATATCTCGATTTGGCAAAGCCAATCTATTGCTTAAGTATAGAGCTAATACCTCAATATGAGTGGAAAGACAGCAGACCTACCGACAACGTGGTTGCATACAGGGGATGGTTTACTCAAGAGGGCGCCGACGCGTTCTCAGTCAAGTTTACTAGCGAGATCAAATTACCTAAGTATCTTGCTAAGGTTGAGTTTGATGGCCTTGAGGCTTGTGAAGTTAGGAATAATGTGTACTTCCGAGCAAAGTCGATAAAGGAGGCAAAATAATGGAGCTAAAACAATATCTTACTAGGTGTCTCAATATGGCGCTCGGCATACAAGGTGAAACAACCTATACCAATAGTTTTAAGATAACCACTAAGCAAAACGGTTTTATCTTCATTCCCAGATTCCCAGCTGGCTACCTATTAGATGATCAGCTGTATCAACGAATTTATCAAATTGCGAACGCAGCCCTTTATCCCGATTACACATTGCTTAAGCAAAACGGTATCTACTTTATACCATTGTTTGATAATCCAATCGAAGTTAGACGTGGCCTTTATTTTCCATGGATTAAAGGATCGGTACAGCGCATAAAGTTTGATAAGCTAGATGATTATTTTGCTAGTCGTAAGGACAACATAATCCCATTAATGAAGGATTTTTCAATCAATTTCGATAAAGTTACCAGCATTGCAATCGCAGGTAATTCTGGCGCCGGAAAAAGTTACTTCCTTACTTATCTTCTAGCTGCTTTGGTTAAAGTTTCAGAGCTGATCATTATTGACCCCAAACGAGATCAACCCAGCCGTTGGGCTAGAGATCATGGCTTTCCAGCACTATATCCAACAACAAATTCCTCAAAATCAGACTATGTTTCATCAGTAAGTGATGCGTTAAGCAGAGCATTAAATACCATTTATGAAAGACAAGCAGCTCTATATGACGATCAGGATAAGGATTTTAAACCAATCACGATCGTGATTGATGAGGTGCTAGCTTTAACAGAAGGCGTGAATAAGTCAGTTAAAGATTCGTTCTTCGCGTTGTTGTCGCAGATAGCCTTGCTTGGCCGTGCCACAAAAGTGCATCTTATTCTATGCAGCCAGCGACTAGATCATACGGCAGTGCCAACGTCAGTACGAGAACAGGTTAACGTCAGCGTCCAATTAGGGAATATCAACAAGAAAACCACCCAGTTTCTCTTTCCAGATCTTGATCCCACGGGATTAGTAATTCCAATGGGCAAGGGTACCGGAATAATCCAGGTAGTTGATGGCGAACATCCTTATAACGTGTTGCCATTCCTGGCGCCTAGTTATTAATAGAAAGGAGGTGATTAATTATGAAAAGTATTTCAAAATTAGAAATTGGATATTATTTACCATTAGTAACTTTAGTCGAAATAGTTGCAATACTGATAACAGTCCTTATTCAACCATACAGCGTTAGTGGTTTGCTTAATAATATGAAGCAAGCAGTAATTGTAGCGACTATATTGATGTTAGTAATCTTGTTTGCAATGGTAGTGATAACAATTAAGTACCAACATGATAATAGCTTCCGAAATTACTGTAGTTCAGTAGCTCAAACTTATAATTTGCGTAGATTTTCAAAAGTACAACCAAAGACTACTCAGGTTAAGGTTGGTAATGAATGGAAAAATCAACCAATTAATGATCCTGTTGAAAGGGCCTTCAATCAGGCAATTCAGGGCTGGTATATTGACAGGCGAAAAAATAGTCTAATAGTTTGGCTGTTTTTACCAAAAACATCAAGTGCAATCAATAAACTAGATCAAGAATTGCCAACGATTTTGACGCAAATCAAAGAAAACAATCCAGAGTATATTTTTTCATCACATGAACGTGTTGGTAACTATTACAAGGTAGATGCCACTCGCTATTAACTGCCAATGTGGCGCTGCTGCTTTTGCGTCAAGCAAAGGTGCAGCAAAGCGCCACATTAGGCGAAAAAGTTAATAAGCTTTAACTGTGCGAGAAGTTCCAATCAGTTACTAACCGTGACATTTTGGGGCTTGTTATCTAAATGTCACGAAGTGTGCAACTGTGCAGAAAATAGAAAGGAGGTGACACCAATGACAAAAGAAATAAGAGCCAGACAGTTTATGTTTGTTCAGGACTTAATTCATTTAAAAATAAAACCCCAAGACTTACCTAATTTATTAGATAAGTCTGGCGCGATAGAATGGGCATACATCAACCACGATCATGATCAAGATGAAAATGGTGAGCCAATCCGCGAGCATTTCCATATTGTGCTTAAGTATGAGAACCCGCAGACAATCACCAGTATTGCCAAGCTATTCCAGGATAAATCGCAATACGTGCAAATATGGCATGGCCGGATCAATAACGCATATTCTTATCTTATCCACGAAACTCAAGATGCCGAAAGTGCTGATGGCAAGTATCATTATAGCGATACCGCAGTCAAAGCATCGTTTGACTATCCGAAGCGCTTAGAGCAGATTCGCGCCAAAATCAAGCTTAGCCCAAAGTATGAAAATCAACAGATAAGGCGCTACGCGGAACAGTCTATTACCCGAGAGCAACTGACCCAAGAGCTAGGTGTCTACGGCATAGCCAGACACCAGCAGCTAATTGATAAGATTGATAATGAGCTATTGGCTCAGAAGCATCAAGAGTGGCTCAAAAAGTTCAAAGGACATAAAATGACCACGCTTTGGCTTTACGGCAAGGCTGGTGTAGGAAAAACGCGATTAGCCGAGCATATCTTTCAAGGAAAAGATTACATCACTCTAGGTAGTTCCCGCGATCACTTCCAAGAATACCGGGGCCAGCGGTTCGTTATCATTAACGATCTGCGACCCAATGACTTCGAATATAGCGACTTGCTGCGGTTGCTAGACCCTTATCAGCACGATAAGGCCGCACCAAGCAGATATCACGACAAGCGTCTTAACTTAGAAAAGTTGATCATCACGACTCCATATGATCCAGTCAGTTTCTATCGCAATATCAATTCGATCAATGATATGGCGGTGGATTCGATTAATCAATTGTTAAGGCGAATTAAGCCAATCAAGGTCACAGATCAAATGATCAAGACAATTAAGCGCAAGGTCACTCGCCGAAAAAATAAAAAAGCTAGTTAAATCTCCCCAGATCGAAACTAGCCTTCTAAAAAATTTTTCAAATTAAGTATAAAACTAAATTTAACAAAAAGAAACTTTATTAATATTGAAAGGACAATTGATATGAATAATCCAAAATTAAAAAATAAGTTCTCTTATTATGATACGTGGATTACGCCACCTACATTTCAGCAATTATGCGATTTTGGCTTGATTGGCCGCAGAATCGGTGAAGTTAACATTATTGACTATCATGACAATCCAGGTGACAACTTCATTGATAATGGCCTAGTTTGCCAGGTGAAAAATTGTATTAATCAAGCAGATAAGCCACTCGAAATTCTTCTTTTTAGCAATACAGTTGCCGATTATTCGAAATTCATTAATCAACCGGTTATAGCTGATGTAGGCAACTTTTATTGCCCAGGCTGGCAAGAAATACCTACCTATCAGGTCAAAGGCTTACGAATCGCAGGTGACAAGAAATGACGTCAATTTTATTGAACGGCAAGCAGCTCTGTAAGCAGCTTAATATTAGTACCACCTTACTTTACAAGTTTCGCAAAGCTGGCATGCCTTATCATCAACTGCCACACAGCAGGGCATACTATAATTTAAAAGAAGTTCAAAAATGGTTAGCTCAAGCAGGTTACCATCAAGAAAAAACTTGGTCAAAATAATCTAAAATGAGATAGAATAAAAGCAAGTGACTAATAACTAAGCTTTTATTTCTATCTTTTTTAATCAAGAAAGGTAGAAGATTATGATAAAGAAGGTAACGAAAGGAAAAAATAAGAATAAATATCAAGTAAGAATCCAACCAATCGATAAAAATACTGGGAAACGGATAAGTTGGCCGATTAGTTACGAGAAAACGAAAAAAGAAGCGGTAAAAGTCGAGCGTCAAATGTGGGCTGAATATGAATCTGGCCTTAATCCGAACAATGGGAAAGTGATATTCGCGGATGATTTTAAGCGTTATGTGGAATTGCGTTCTAAGTCAATTAGTGCTGTCACACTTAAGGCCTGGCTGGAGACGGTCAGATCGGTTAAAAGCTATTTTGGTAAAGCTAAAATTGATCAAGTAACTACTGCGCTGATTAATCAATATGCCCACGATTATGTCAAATTTCATCATGCCACTGTAAGTAACACTTCCAGCATTTCGAAAAGGTTAACTCATTTGCGCAATTATTTTAAATCTATTGAAGGTAAGGTAATTAAAGAAAATCCCATACCAGAAAATGCCTTGAAATTGTTTTTTAAACAGAGTGATTTTACTGTGGCTCAAGAATGGCGTATATTTACGGCCGATGAATTAGTCAAAATTAGGGAATCGATTATTGATGATTTGAAAAATGACTCTGTTGAAAATAATGGTAGCAAGTTAGCTATTCTGATTGAAAGCTACACAGGCATGCGCGTGGGCGAGTTGCAGGCTTTAAGATTTTCTAATATGGTAAAAAATGATAATTTCTGGACTTTTAAAATTGATGATAGTTGGTCAGATTTGAGCAAGTCCTTCAATGGTACGCTTAAGGCCCGTCCACAAGGCTATACTCGAACCTTATTGCCGATTCCCGCAAAAGTAATCGAACAAATAAAGGGGTACCATACTTTACAAGAAAATTTTTTAAAAAATCATGGTTTAATTAATCCTAAAAGATTAATTTTTCTTAATTTGCGAGATTATCGCCGAGCCAAAAAATGTGAACCTTTAACGCAAAGTGGACTGACTTATACATTTAAAGAAATTTGTCGCAAATTAGGAATTGATCCCAATGGTAAACGTATGAGCATCTATTCTTTCAGACATACGATCTGTACCAAATTGGCTAACACACCTGGAATATCATATCCATGGGCGGCAGAAAAAATGGGGCATACAGTTTCGATGTTTATGAAAACTTACGTTGGTGTCGATCCTGATATTAATAGCAGAATGTCCGAAATTTGGACGGCTTAAGAGTGCACACAGAACTGCACAATTAAATTTTTGAAATAGTTAAAAAATGTTGATAGCTAGGGATTAACAGCCACATGCTCAGGAGCTGGGAAGCGGCTTAGTGAAAGGAAGGGAAGATAAAGTTGGATTTAGATAAGATTACCAGTTTTGTTAAACAGCAATTAAAAGACGAAAAAACCGGGCATGATTTTTATCATGGTCGGCGAGTTGCCAATTTAGCTAGTCAAATGTATTTGCAGGATAACCCAGATGCACGACCTAATAGCCGCATGGTGGCAATTATTAAAGCAGGAGGGTATCTGCACGATACGATTGACGAAAAGATCTGTGCGGACCCTGAGGCGGTTATCGCGCAAATTAAACAGCTATTACCTCAGGCTGATTTTACTGAATTAGAAGTTCAGGATATTTTGTTTACGATTCAGCATATGTCTTTCTCCCAAAATATTGAGCATCATTACCAATTGCCGGTATCTGGTGAATATGTTCAGGATGCGGACCGAATTGAAAGCTTAGGAGCTATGGGAATTGCCCGTGCTTTTACCTATGGTGGTGCTCACGGAAATGCAATTTATGATCCTGAAATTAAGCCCCAGAAGTTGGTCAGTCACGATCAATATCGTGAACATACGGAAACAACGATCAATCATTTTTACGAAAAGTTATTCCAACTTGAAGATTTGATGAATACCGCTGGTGGTAAAAAAGAAGCACACAGAAGAACAGAATTCATGCGTGCTTTTGTTAAAGAATTTATGGCGGAATGGGATGTTTAAAAGTGCTACAGCGCCTGCTCCATTTGTAATAGGGCTTGTTTGCGCTCAATTCCGCCAGCATATCCAATTAATGAGCCATCCTGGCCAATAACCCGGTGGCAAGGAATAATCAGGGTAATAGGATTGTGACCAACAGCTCCGCCGATTGCCCGTGCCTTGTTAGTCTTTTTTGACTCCTGTTTTTGCAACTGGTCAGATAACTCTTTGTAAGTCGTAGTTTGCCCGTAAGGAACTTTTTGTAATTCCTGAAAAACTTGCTCACGAAAAAGTGTTACCTCTGGTTTGATTGGAATCGCGAATGGATCGGGCTGTTGCCCGCAGAAATATTCGGTTAGCCACTGTAATGTCAGTTTAAGTGGTCGCACTATTTTTTCATCCGCTTTTTCTAGCTGATAGTTTGCGCCGAAAAATTTTTGGTCATTAAACCATAGACCGAGTAAGTGCTGATCACTACTTAAAAGGATCATTTTGCCAAGAGGCGACTGATAGGTTGCTTTGTGTAAAATCTTGTTCATAAAATTTAACCGTTAATTTTTAGAGAACCACGTCAATCGTGGCTCTTTTTTTATTGCTAATATTTAAGCTTATTTTAGCCTAAAAGTTCTTACTTTAATAGCAAGTAAAAGGAATTTCCTATCAGGATAACTTTACATAAATTCGTAAAATCAAAAAAATTTTGTTTTTGTGCTTGTTGCATACAAAAATAGATAGCATTAAGCTTACATTCTGGTCTATACCAAATACAAACCGTATGATATCAACACTCTATGTTGTGCTGTTCTTTTGACATAGCTACTAAATATTGATATTTTAGGTAATGAAATAAACAGGAGGTCAAAAGATGAGGACGAATATTAAGAAGATTTTTTCACTTGCAACGGTGGCAGTTACGGCGGGGATTGCCCTGACGGCTTGTTCTGGTAAAAAACAGGGCGGTAGTGGTAATTCTACCAATAATGCTAAGCATTCAATTGCGCTGATTACTGATACTGCTGGTGTTAATGACAATTCATTTAATCAGTCAGCTTGGCGCGGCTTTAAGGCATACGGCAAAGAACATAACATCAAGCGTGGCCGTAATGGATACCAGTACTTCCAATCAAGCAGTGCAGCAGACTTCGAACCAAATTTTGACCAGGCAAGTAAGGCCGGTTATCAAACCATTTTTGGTATTGGTTATAGTCTAAAAGATGCTGTTAGCGCAGCTGCCAAAAAGGATCCCAAGAAAAACTTCGTTATTGTTGATGACGTGGTTAAGGGTCAAAAGAACGTTGCTTCTGCAAACTTCAAGAGTGAACAAGCTTCTTATTTAGCCGGTGTTGCTGCTGCTACCCAAACTAAGACTAATGTAATTGGTTTTATCGGTGGTGCACACAGTGATATTATTGACCTCTTCGACGCTGGCTTTACTAAAGGTGTGAATGACCAAGCCAAAAAGCTCCATAAGAAAATTACCCTGTTAAATCAATACGTTGGCAACTTTACTAGTGCTGATAAAGAAAAAGCAATTGCCCAATCAATGTACGCTAAAAAAGCGGATATTGTCTTCCATGCTTCGGGATTAGCCGGAAATGGTCTTTTCCAAGAAGCAAAAGCTATTAACCAGAACCGTGCTGCAGATAAAAAAGTTTGGGTTATCGGTGTTGATGTTGACCAATCATATCTCGGCAACTACAAGACTAAGGACGGTAAAAAAGATAATTTTGTCCTAACCTCCGTCATTACAGGCGTAAATGTAGCTACTCATGATATTGCCAACCGTGCATATAACGGTAAGTTCCCTGGTGGTAAGCAACTAGTTTACGGCCTTGATACAAATGGTGTTTCCATTATGCGTGGTCATATCAATGACACTGCATGGAACTATTCGCGGAAGGCACGCAGCGAAATTATTGCTGGTAAGATTAAAGTGCCAATTCACCCTGCTAAATAGTTCGCCTTTAACATAACTATGGTTTTTTAAGCCCTTTATATTACATCTTATTCTTGAAATTATACGTATTTTATAATAAAGTAGTTAATGAAAAGTTCGTATTTTGTGGAGGGTAAGAAAAAATTATGGGTAAGAAATTTACGAAGCTTTTGTCTTTAGGAGCACTTGCTGCGTCATTTACGTTGCTGGTGAGTGGTTGTTCTGGTAAAAAACAGAATTCAACCGCGCAAAGTAAAAAGGACAGTATTGCTTTAATTACAGATAGTAATGGTATCAACGACCAGTCTTTTAATCAGGCTGCTTGGGAAGGCTTTAAAGCTTACGGTAAAGAGCACAACTTGCAAAAAGGCAGTGGCTATCAATATTTCCAGTCAAATAGTGCCACTGACTACACGCCTAACTTTAATCAAGCTGCTAAGTCAGGCTATAAGACAATTTTTGGTATCGGTTATTTGTTAAAGGACTCTGTCAGCGCAGCTGCTAAAAAGAACCCGAAGAAAAACTTTGTAATTGTTGATGATGTGATTACTGGTCAAAAGAATGTTGCTTCCGTAACTTTTATGAGTAACCAGTCTTCATATTTAGGCGGAGTTGCTGCAGCGTACTCCACTAAGACTAACAAGGTTGGTTTTATTGGTGGTGCCAAGTCAGCGATTATTGGCTCATTTGAGAGCGGCTTTAAGCAAGGCGTTGAAGACGCAGCTAAGGCAATGCATAAGAAAATTACTGTCAGTTCCCAATATGTTGGCAACTTTACTTCGACTGATAAGGCTAAATCAATGGCGCAATCGATGTATGCAGATAAATGTGATGTGATTTTCCAAGCTGCTGGCTCTGCTGGAAATGGTGTTTTCCAAGAAGCAAAAGCACATAACCAAACACGTCTAGCTGATCAAAAAGTCTGGGTTGTTGGTGTTGATGTTGACCAGCAAAACATGGGCGAATATAAGGCAAAAGATGGTAAAAAAGCTAACTTTACTTTAACTTCAGTGCTGAAAGGCTTAAATGTTGTCACTAAATCTTTAGCTGATGACGCTGTTAAAGGTAAGTTCCCGGGTGGCAAGCATTTAGTTTACTCGTTAAAGGGTAACGGTGTTTCCGTCACTAAGGGTAACCTTTCGCCTAAAGCTTGGACAGCAGTCCAAAAGGCGAGAACAGAAATTATTGCTGGCAAAATTAAAGTTGCGCAAAATTAGCAGTTAGTTAAATGTTTTTAAGAACTCTTTGTGTATTAATATGCAAAGAGTTTTTTACAAAAGGAAATTAATAATTGAAATGAAAAATACGACTAATGTAATTGAGATGCGGCATATAGTCAAAGACTTTAACGGCTTTAAGGCTAATAATGATATTAACCTTACTTTGCAAAAAGGTGAGATTTTAGCCCTTCTTGGTGAAAACGGTGCGGGAAAGTCAACTTTGATGAGCATTTTGTCAGGACTGCTCATGCCAACTTCTGGTGAAATCATTGTTCGCGGGCAAAAAGTAGCAGTCAAAAATCCGACTGTAGCTAAGGATCTAGGAATAGGCATGGTTCACCAGCATTTTATGTTGATGAATTCATTTACGGTTTTGGAAAATATTATTTTAGGCCACGAAACGACTAAGGGCCCGAAACTTGATTTCAAAAAAGCCCAAAAGCAGATTGAGGAGTTATCTGCTCGGTATAATTTAAATGTTGATCCAAATAAAAAAGTGGGCGAAATAACAGTTGCCCAGCAGCAGAGAGTAGAAATATTGAAGGTTCTTTATCGCGGCGCTGATATTATGATTTTTGATGAACCCACTGCTGTTTTAACCCCGCAAGAAATAACCGAGTTTATTCAGATCTTGCAAGAATTGGCTAAAGAAGGAAAGTCAATCATCTTAATTACGCACAAGCTGGAAGAAATTAAGCGGGCTGCTGATCGGGTTACGGTTATCCGTGCTGGTAAAAGTGTGGGTACGTTTGAAGTAGCAGATGTATCTAATAATCGTTTGGCTGAGTTAATGGTTGGCCGTCATGTTGATATGCGACTGGATAAACCTGAAGCCAAGCTAGGTAAAACAACGCTTAAAGTTAGTGATTTAAAGGTAAAAAATAAGCAAGGCATTTTAACGCTTAAGGGCTTATCTTTTAACTTGCGTGCAGGTGAAATTTTAGGAGTTGCAGGAATTGATGGCAACGGTCAAGACGAATTAGCTCGGGCGTTAACTGGCATGCAGCACGTTGATTCAGGCAAGGTTATGATTAATGACGAAGACATGACTAACCAAAAGGTCCGCAAGATTACTGAAAAGGGCGTTTCTTATATTCCTTCTGATCGGCAAAAATACGGCTTGATTTTGCCATTTTCAATTTCTGATAATTTGGCATTACAAAATTATTACCGTGAGCCATACTCTAGCCATCATTTAATGCATTATGATGCCATTCACCAGCATGCTAATCAGTTGATTAAGAAGTTTGATATCCGAACTACAGGCAGCAATCTGCCAGTTAGTGACCTATCCGGCGGTAACCAGCAAAAAGTAATCATTGCACGTGAACTGAACCTTAATAGCGATTTAATTATTGCCTTTCAACCAACGCGTGGACTTGATGTTGGTGCAATTGAGTATATTCATAAACAGCTGCTTCTTGAACGGGCTAAGGGTAAAGCAATTTTATTAATTTCCTATGAGCTAGATGAAATTATGCAGTTGTCTGATCGAATTATTGTTCTTCATGACGGTAAGATTTCCGGTGAAGTAAAACCCGAAACAACCAGTGATGAAGAATTAGGCTTGTTAATGACGGGTATCAAGAAAGAAGGCAACGCTCTTGCTTAAAGTAAATCCCAAAACTAAAAAAATCTTAGTACCAATTATTTCAATTCTCGCCGGCTTTTTAGTTGGTGCTTTAATTATGCTTATATGGAGCTATAATCCGTTTGAAGCATATGCGTCAATGTTTTCGAGTGCTCTGGGCAATATGAATGGAATCGGTGAAACTATTCGTGAAGCTACACCGCTGATTTTTACGGCTATTGGTTTTGCCATTGCCTCTAGCGCCGGCTTTTTCAATATCGGGTTACCCGGACAGGCACAAGCTGGCTGGCTAACTTCAATTTGGGTGGTGCTTGCTAATCCTAATATGCCTAAGGCATTATTGCTGCCACTTGCAATTATTGCCGGGATTGCTGCCGGTGCATTAGTTGCCGGAATTGCCGGCTGGCTGAGGGCTCAGTTTGGGACCAACGAAGTGATTACTACGATTATGTTGAACTATATTGTGCTTTATTCTTGCCAGTATTTAATGCAGCAGATTATGCCGAAAACGATGAGAATTGATACGGACACAACTAAAACAATTGCTGCTAATGGTAGTTTGAAAATTGACTGGCTCAGCTCGATGTTTGGCGATTCGCGGATTAATGCGGGAATTTTCTTAGCTATTATTGGCGTGTTCATTTATTGGTACTTAATGAAAAAGACAACCACCGGCTTTGAAATTCGGTCGGTTGGTGCTAACCCATTTGCCAGCCGCTATGCCGGAATGTCGACGAAGAAAAATATTTTGTATTCAATGCTTTTATCCGGTGGTTTTGCCGGCTTAGGCGGTGTTGTTCAGGGATTAGGAACATATCAAAATTACTTTACCCAGACAACTAGCTTGGATATCGGTTGGGACGGTCTTTCTGTTGCCTTACTGGGTGGTGGAACTGCCATTGGCATCCTGTTAGCAGCAATTTTATTTTCAATTTTAAAAATTGGTGGTTTGGGGATGCAGACGATTGCCGGGATTCCTTATGAAATAGTTTCAATTGTGATTGCAGCAATTATCTTCTTTGTGGCGATTCAATATGTGATCGGCTTGCTCTTTAAAAATAAACGGGTAACCGCCAGTGACTCACAGCAAGAAGAAAAGATAGCTAGTACTCAGGATAAGGCACCAAGTGCAACCAGCACTGAAGGAGGACGAAACTAATGAATTTGCTTACCATTTTATCTTTATTGGTGTCTTCCACCTTCGTTTACTCAACGCCGCTAATCTTTACTTCACTAGGTGGCGTTTACAGTGAAAATTCTGGGATTACAAACGTTGGCCTTGAAGGAATTATGACCATGGGCGCTTTTGCCTCAGTAGTCTTTAACCTGACTTTTGCATCCACCTTTGGCAAAGCCACCCCTTGGCTAGGGTTAATTGTTGGTGGAATAGTCGGTTTAGTATTTTCACTGCTTCATGCGGTAGCAACAATTAACTTCCATGCGGATCATGTCATTAGTGGGACGGTTTTGAACTTGATGGCTCCACCACTCGGCGTCTTTCTCGTTAAAGCGATTTATGATAAAGGTCAAACCGAAAACATTACGCAAAGTTTTGGCTATTTCAGCTTTCCTGGCTTGGCCAATATTCCAGTAATTGGACCAATTTTCTTTAAAAACACTTCTGCACCTGCTTGGCTGGCAATTATTGTTTCTATTTTGTTATGGTGGATTTTATATAAAACCCGTTTTGGCTTGCGTTTACGTTCTTGTGGTGAGAATCCCCAAGCAGCTGATACAATGGGAATTAACGTTTACGCCATGAGATATGCGGGCGTTCTTATTTCTGGTTTCTTAGGAGGAATTGGTGGGGCAGTTTTTGCACAGGCCATTTCTGGTAATTTTTCCATCTCAACTATTGTGGGACAAGGTTTTATGGCGTTAGCCGCAATGATTTTTGGTAAATGGAATCCGCTTGGAGCAATGCTGGCATCATTATTCTTTGGCTTTGCGCAAAGTATTAGTATTATTGGTAACCAGCTGCCATTTTTCAATCATATCCCATCAGTTTATATGCAAATTGCACCGTATGTAATTACGATTGTCATTTTGGTATTATTCTTTGGTAAATCAGTTGCACCCGCAGCAGACGGACAAAATTATATTAAGTCAAAATAAGGAGAACAAATGAATGAAAGAAATTTATTTTAATCATGATGGTAATATCGACGATCTAGTGTCGTATTTGCTTTTCTTACTCGCACCCGATATTAAATTGCTTGGCGTCAGTGCAATTGATGCCGACGGTTATATTGACCCGTCTGTGGAAGTTTGCCGCAAAATGACGGATCGGTTTAATTTAAGAGGAGACCAATTAGCAATAGCAAAGTCCAATTCTCGGGCGGTCAATCAATTCCCGGCCGATTGGCGAACAGCGTCCTATTCTTTTAACTCCTTGCCGCTATTAAATGAGGCTGGCAAGATGACGACTAAAGAAGCTGATCAACCAGCTCATCTTGATATCGTAACTAAACTGGAGAATGCCCAAAAGCCAGTGACGCTGGTAATGACGGGCCCGCTGACCGACTTGGCACGTGCACTTGATGCCGCCCCAGCAATTGAAGATAAAATTGCCAAGCTTTACTGGATGGGTGGCTCGCTTGATGGTCATGGCAATGTGGTTCAAGTTAACGCTGATGGTACCCAAGAATGGAATGCCTTTTGGGATCCGTTTGCGGTTGAACGCGTTCTTAAGTCAAATATTGCAATGGAAGTTATCGGCCTTGAAAGTAGTGAGGAGTTGCCTTTAACGGACGAATTGAAGATGCACTGGGCAAGTTTACGCAAGTATCCTGCAATTGATTTAGTGGGGCAGGCTTATAGTCTCCTCGTTAATCCGCCAATTCAAACGATGCAACTCTACTTCTGGGATGTTCTAACGGCAATTAGTGCTCTTTATCCTGAAGTAGTTTTAGCTTCAGAAAAAAGGCGGGTTAAGGTAATTACAACCGGAACTGCAGCCGGGCGAATGGAAGATGATCCTAACGGCCGCGAGATTACCTTGGTAACTAAAGCTGACAAGAAGCTGTTTTTCAAGAAATTTGACGAAATTCTGATGCGGGCAGAATAAGTTTGATAATGATAAAAAAAGACGAAATTCGTTTAACGAGTTTCGTCTTTTAAGTTATATAAATTTAGTTTAGGCGATTGAATCCCATGCTGGCAGGTCAGTTACTGGACCTTCGGCTAAGGCAACTTGTTCAGAAGTTAGGTACTTTTTGTGGACAACTACTTCATAAACATATTCTTTAAACCATTTGTCGTTCATAACGAAGAAGCCTTTGTCACCGTTCTTTTCGCCCCAGGAGTTTTCGACTTTCCACTGGCGAATTTGGCCTTTATCTTCATCGACACCAACTAATACCATTGCATGGCTGGCGTAACCTGAACCGGTCCGTAGACGGTCAGCTTTTGACATGCTGAGATCGACGCCGTATAAGTCACTGTACTTGTACAAATCGCTGTCAAGATATCCTTGCTTGCGGTCGCTTTGAACAAGGACATCATTACCAAACCAAACAGCTTCACCATCTTTTAACTGGTTAACAGCGTAAGTTTCTAAGTATTCCATCGGTACATTCAAGAACTTAATTCTGCAGACGCCGCCAACATTATCAGCAAATGGAATGCCGTACAACTTGTTATATTCACGATCAGGAGCGTTAGTTAAAACAACGTAATCATTAAAGTCAACCTCGCCCATGTACTTGTGCAAAAATTCAAGTGGTGTCAAGTCTTTGTCCAAGTGGTACTTCTTGTCATCATCGCGGTATTCAAGGTCAAATTTCTTTGGTGGCTCACCGACTGCAATTGCCGTCATCTGGTAGACTTCACTTAAAAATTGCTCGCGTGCTTGCTCGACTTCTTCGTCTTTGCCTGCTTGCTTCAATTCCCGCAATACTAATGCATCTTTTCTCAATTTATCGCCTAAAGTCTTGCCAAACGCATCAGTGTTATTGGCGTTGAAACTTTCAGGCATGGCGTATGACGGAACGACACCATATTTTTCGATTAAAGCAGCACCCATATGAAAATGTCCGCCATCTTCGCCGGCCCCGCCTAAGATGGCTTCAACCGTCCGTGAATTTAATTTTTCATCAGCGGTAGCCAAAATGTTGTCATAAAAAGTGTTGGCACGTTCAATTTTGTCCCAGAAAAAATTATAACTTTGTGAAAAAGTAAAATTCTTGCAGTGATATTTTTTACCAAATTGATGACGCAGTATGTTCAGAGTGGCAAATTCCCAACAGCGGCCTGAATGAAGCTGATTAGTAACATTTTCAGTATCTAATTCTGTTGAAAAAACACGTGTTAGTTCATTTTGAACCCGCTCGTTATAAGCTGCCATCGAAACGCCGCTTTTTTGAGCAGCACGGGCAACAACCTGATTTTTGGGGTTGTCATTAAAATTGTTCGCAAACTTTTCAAGCTCTTGAACAGTGATTTTGTGTCCCATTAATAATTCTCCTTTTTTAATCTAATTTTAAATTACTTTATATTTTAAGCCAAAAGAAAAACGGGTTCAATAGCTGAACTCGTTTTAGAGAATTATTTGTATTGGCAACTTATCTTGAACTTCTTGCAATCTTTATTAAATAAGTTAATCAATTTGAATTGAATTATCACTTTGACCAGAACTTTGTTTTGGTAAAGTAATAGTCAATACACCATTATCATACTTTGCATGGATCTCACTTGCAACCACATTTGGTAATCTGAAGCTGCGAGAAATGTGACCTTCGCTTCTTTCACGGTGAATAAGACTATTATTCTTATCATTAGATAGGTCTTTGAATGATTTTCTAGAGCCTGATACGCTCAAAATGCCGTTATTGTAGTTTAAGTTAATATCGTTTTTATCCATTCCAGGCATGTCTACTTTGATAATGTATTCTTTATCATTTTCAACAACGTCTGATTGCATTAATTTGGCCATATCGCCATCGTCAAAAAATTTTCTTGGAAGATCAAACCAATCGTTCATCGCATCAAATAAGTCATTGTGCCGATTCATCATATCATTTGCCATAGTAAAAAGCTTCCTTTCAAATTTAATTAAGTTTTGTAATGGGATGTTTGCTATTTCCTCATTACAGTTATTATTATAGTACCTAGAAAATTAAAATTAAAGTATTTAGCACTCTTTATTTTCGAGTGCTAAAAATAAAAGCTGAAAACTATTGTGGCAGTAATAATAGCTTGTGGAAAATTTTTTTCTAACAAACAAAAGGAGTAAAAATATTGGTTTATTATCAGAAAATGACGCCGGAAGGTTACCAAAAAATTAAGAACGAAATAGCTGAATTGAAAAAGGATCGTCCGCGCAGAATTAAGATTTTGCAAGAGGCCCGGGCACTGGGTGACTTGTCGGAAAATACTGAATACACTGAGGCTAAGCGTGATCTGGGTCACTTACAAAGCCGCGTGCGGTACTTAGAAAAACAACTAAAATATGCTGATGTTGTTGATAAAACCGCTGATGGGAAGGTTGACCTTGGTAAGACAGTCACACTTAAATTTGATGATGATGACGAAACAGAGAAGTATAAAGTAGTTGGCCGGATGGAAGCAGATATTGCCGACGGAAAGGTTGCGTTTGATTCACCTCTTGGGCAAGCAATAATGAAAAAAGAGGTGAATACGACAGTTAGTGTAATGGCGCCTGCGGGAGAATATCACGTTACTATTATGGCAATTGACTAAATTTTGCACTTGATTAATCGAACTAGCGTTTGTATAATTAACTTTAGACGAACAAAGGTTTGTAACAAGGAGTGGAAAAAATGTATGATTATCGTTATGAACCCCACCGCGTAGTGTTTATGATTGATAATAAGTCATTTTTTGCAAGCTGTGAGGCGCTAGAACTAGGACTTAATCCCATGAAGGCTGTGCTGGCAGTGGTGTCCCATCAGCCTGATAGCAAGTATGGTTCAGGGTTAATTATGGCGGCTTCTCCTTTAGCAAAAGCAAAGTATGGTTTAACTAACGTGATGCGTGTGCGTGATTTGCCCACTAAAAAAGATGCACCTGATTTATTGCTGGTTGATCCGCACATGAATTTATATATTAAGCGCAGCATGCAAGTGCTGGATATATTTCGTGAGTATGCGGCGGATGAAGATATTCATGCGTATTCAATTGATGAGAGCATGATTGATATGACTAAATCTTGGCATTTGTTTGGGGATGATCCCTATTTAGTCGCACGTAAAATTCAGTGTGAGATTAGGGATAAGTTGGGCTTATACACTACCTGCGGAATTGGCGAAAATCCGCTTCTTGCCAAACTAGCAATGGATATTTCTGCTAAGCACCGCCATTCAATGATTGACTATTGGCATTATATTGATGTTCCCGATACAATTTGGCGAATTACTGATATGGAAGAAGTCTGGGGAATTGGCAAAAGAACAGCGCATCATCTGCGGCGTTTGCATATCAATAATATGTATGAATTAGCACATACCGATCCCGCAATTTTGAAGAAAGAATTTGGCGTAATTGGCGAACAATTATTTGCAATGAGCTGGGGTGTTGATCGCAGTATTATTAGCGAAAAGTTTTTTCCAAAAATGAAAAATTATGGTAACTCGCAAATTTTAACCAAGGATTATACTAATCAGCGTGAACTCGAAATTGTTTTGCGTGAAATTGGTGAGCAAGTCGCTGCCAGAATTCGTGCGCATAAGCTTCAAACCCAATGTGTTAGCTTGTATGTTGGTTTTTCGCAGTATAAACCGACAGGCGATCGAACAGGCTTCAATGTTCAGCGGAAAATTTCACCGACTAATGACAATGATTTACTCGTACAAGAAATACTGGCTTTGTTTCGCAAAAATTGGCGTGGTGAAACAGTTCGGGCACTGGGAGTCAGCTGCAGCAGGCTCATTCCGGATACTTGTCAGCAATTAACCTTTTTTATGCAGCCTTCTACCCAAATAAAGAAACGTAAAATTGATGAAACGATTGACCAAATAAGGCGAAAATATGGCTTTAAAAGTTTGGTTAAAGCTTCCAGTCTAATGGAAGGCGCTACGGCAATAAGACGTAGCAGCCTAGTGGGTGGTCATAATGGCGGAAACGCGTACGAATAATTTTGATAAAGTAGCCATGTATCGCTTAGCTGACTGTTACCAAAAGCATTTGCGCTTATTCAGTATTGCCGAGAAAAATCCTTTTTAAAATAAGCACTTAGGCTTGGTTTGAGTGCAAGATGCTAACAATAAAAAGCAAACTGAAAAATCTAAGCTGGCGTTTCATAAAATTAGCTTTTTTTGCTATAATATGGAATTTGTAAGGTACATATAGGATAGAGGTAATTTTAGTGAATACACCAGCATCAAGAGAGGGCAACCTTATACGCTACATCGTTTATTTTATTGGTTATTTAATGGTTGCTGGCGTAATCAAGTTAGTTGCTAAAAATTCGCCAATCCATATCTGGGATCTGATTTTATTTGCAACAATTTCTTTGATGATATTACTATTTTTTATTTATCGGTTTAACCGTGAACAGCGCTTTTTTGACCGAAGTTTTTCTGGCTCCTGGCTTAGCAATTTTGGTCTGATTATCAGCTTAACGATAGTTGTGACCGCCTTGCGAATTTGTACTGCCTGGTTGCAGTCTTATGGCAAAATTAAATTCTATGGTTTTCAAATTGCTTATTTGCAGCATGAATCTGTCGCGACCTATTGGTTCCTAGTGGTAGCAGTCGGCCTGGTTTTGCCAATTTTGCAGGAATTTTTGACAACTGGCTTTTTATTTAATTATGCTTTCCGTAGTAATACGGTGGCAACAGCCATTTTAGGAATTATTACTTCTGGTATCTTATTTAGTCTGCTTAACTGGCAAAGCTCTGTCCCCTTGCTGGTGGTTAATGCACTATTTGGGGCAATTTTTGCTTGGTCGTACTTATATACGCAAACAATGTGGATGCCAGTCTATTTAGCGGCATTAAATGGCGTTATTTTACTAATTATGACCTAATTTATGAACAACAAAAAAGGCAATGGTGTTTAAATCATTGCCTTTTAATTTAAGCGGATAGCGTGAATCGAACCCGCATCTTCAGCTTGGGAAGCTAACGTTCTACCATTAAACTATACCCGCATTACTGAATAAGTTTACCATTTTTTAGCGGTAAAACCAAGCTTTGTTTTTGGTCTAATGCAAGAAGTTAGCTTTAAGTGTAGTTGGGTAAGAAAAATTTACTTTCGGTTGGGTACTTTGGCGGAAGTTAAGCTTATTTGCTTGCGATCGACTAAGCTAGAAAAGTCCTGAAAAAGCCACTGGCGCAGTTCACTAGGTGCAATAATTAGTGGCATGCGGTCATGTACCGGTGCCATAACAGAATTTGGCTTAGTAGTTGCCATTGAAAAATAATCATTTTGATAAATCCCAGCGATTAAAGTTAATGGTTCATCTGGATTATGAAAGGTAAACCGTTCGTGATACTGGTGTTTGTTGGTGGCAGTGTAAGTTTTACGCCCAGATTCGAAGAACTGATTAGCAATGATGATGCACCTTGACTTAGCAAAGGAAGAATCCCACATCGACCGCTTTTTTTCGAAGAAGCGCTCAATGCGAGCGTTAAAAACAACCTTTTTGTGGTCAAATGGACTGGGATATCCCCAGGTTTTAGGAACCAGCTCCAAGCGATTATCTTGATAAAGCAGCACTGGCGCAATCCCTTTAGGAAAAACGCTACAGTTTTCAGGAAAGTCAAATGATGGTTCTTCTAAAGGTAAATGAAGGTCACTAACTAAATACTTTTTGGTATCTGCCAAACTTGGCAGTTGAAATTGATTGCACATTTTATCCTCCATATTTAATCATTGCTTAATTTTTGGTAGAATTAACTGTAATTATCACATTAAAGCAGGTTTTATTTTTAGGAAAGGTTAAAGACAATGAATAAAAAAGTTATCCTTACAGGTGACCGCCCAACGGGAAAGTTGCACGTAGGTCATTATATTGGTTCGTTGAAAAACCGCGTGCTGCTACAAAATTCAGGTGAGTATCATCCGTATATTATGATTGCCGATACGCAGGCGTTAACTGATAACGCTCGTGATCCTGAAAAAATTCGGGCTAGTCTAATCCAAGTTGCCCTAGATTATCTGGCTGTGGGGATTAATCCTGAAATTTCAACTATTTTTGTTCAGTCTCAGATTTCCGCCTTATTCGAGCTTACTGCTTATTATATGGACTTAGTGACTGTTAGTCGCCTAGAACGCAACCCAACAGTTAAGGCCGAAATTAAGCAAAAAGGCTTTAACGATTCAATTCCAGTCGGATTTTTGAATTATCCAGTTTCACAAGCAGCCGATATAACTGCTTTTAAAGCAACACTTGTACCGGTAGGAGACGACCAAGAACCAATGCTTGAACAGGCACGAGAAATTGTTCGCACCTTTAATCGGGTATATCACTGCAATGTTTTGGTTGAACCGGAAGGTTACTTTCCAGAAAAAGGCCAGGGTCGGTTGCCAGGGCTGGACGGCAATGCAAAAATGTCGAAATCTTTGGGTAATGCAATTTATTTATCGGATGACGCTGCAACAGTTCAGAAAAAAGTGATGTCGATGTATACTGATCCTGATCATATTCATGTCGAAGATCCAGGTAAGGTAGAAGGCAATACTGTATTTACTTATCTTGATATTTTTGATCCTGACAAGAATAAAGTAGCAGAATTGAAGGAAGAATACCAAAAAGGCGGCTTGGGTGACGTTAAAATTAAGCGCTATTTAAATACCGTTTTAGAAAATGAGTTGGAGCCAATTCGTCAGCGTCGCGCACGCTACGAACAAAATCAGGATGAAGTTTACGAAATGCTGATTGAAGGCTCGAAAAAAGCTAATGAGGTTGCCAATCAGACTTTGGATGAAGTTCGTGATGCAATCGGTTTGAATTACTTTAAGAGGTAAAAAAATGCACAACCGGATTCCTTGGAAGCAGTATTTTATGATGCAGGCACTGGTAATTGCCCAGCGCTCAACTTGTGACCGTGCTCTTGTTGGCAGTGTTTTGGTCAAGGATAATCGGATTATCGGGACGGGTTATAACGGTTCGGTTACTGGTGAGCCCCATTGCGATGATGTCGGTCACCAGCTCGTTGATGGGCACTGCGTAAGAACGATTCATTCCGAGATGAATTCACTGATTCAATGTGCGCGCAATGGTGTTTCAACTGATAACACAGAAATTTATGTAACACACTTTCCTTGCTATAATTGTGCTAAGGCTCTTGTTCAAGCGGGTATTAAACGAATCAATTATTATTTTGATTACCATGATAGTCCGCTGGCAATTGCACTATTTAAAGATTGTGGGGTTCCTTATGAACAAATTAAAATTGACCGTAAATATGTGGAGCAATTGGCACATAAATTGGAGGAAGCTGAGAACTAAGCTGACTTTGCTAACAGCTTTACTGGGCATTTTTTTCACGATGACTGCTTTTTCTAACCCATATGTTCATGATAATGGGCATTTATTAGAAAAGAAAACGAGTAAGCTGATTAAGGAAAAAAATGATCGCTACCTGCAAACAAGCGAGCAACCAGTAATCATTGTAAAAACGGTCAATCGGGTTGACCATTTAACACCCAAAAAGTTAAACAAATATAAGCGGACAGTTTTTATTGTTGTAGGTAGTGCCAACAAGAAACGTAATGTGCAAATCTATTCAAGTAAAGATTTGCACGGTGCTTTTACGGCTGACGTTAGGGGAACGATTATCCGCTCGCAGTCTAACCAATTGCGAAGTAATAACAAAAAAGAATTTAACCGTGGATTGCGCTTTGTCTTTCGTGCCTGTGCGACCACGATTGATCAGCGCTACCAGTACGCGTTAGATAAATATGATCTTTCAAGTGAAGAGCGTGCTCAACTGTCACATCCGCGTCGACTTGCCTTACCAATTGCGCTTTGTCTAGTTATAGTAATTGGCGGCTTAATGTACTTCTTTAGAAATAACCTGCATTTGAAAAAATAAGTAAAAAGGTTGACTTAATGCGCAGTTTTGTATTACACTCACAATGCAAATTAAATAAGTAAACAAATAAACTGTTAGGTGAGACTCCTACGTGAACATATGCTATCGCCCGGAAACATCCAGAGATGCCAACGAGTTAAATAGTTTCCGTCGACATAAGGCGGTAACCAGATAGCTAGCTATAGGCTTACGTTGCGTAGTGTTAAAACTGAACGACGAGTATAATGATACCTTGTTTAAAAGGGGGTCACCAGCGGCAGCTTAGGTGGGTCCCTTTTTAGTTTGTTTGCGTTTTTGGAAAAAGGGAGAGTGAGAATGATGCTGAGAAAACCAAGTGAGACAACCAGCAACAAAGATCTAGCATTGGTCAAAGCAATTGCTAATGAAGGCAGATCAGAGACCTTAGCAAGACTGCATGCTAGCAGTAATGGTTTATCCACAAGGCAGGCAGAAAAAAATCGCGCGGAATATGGGGCAAATACGATTGCGTCCAATAAGCATAATTCTAAGTTACGTTTCTTAGCGGAAGCATTTATTACGCCGTTTACATTAGTACTGCTGGTCTTAGCGACCCTGTCGCTATTTACGGATTACATCTTTGTTCCTGCTGGTGAAAAAGATTTAACAACTGTTGCCATTATGCTAATAATGGTATTCATTTCTGGGATTACAAGTTTTATTCAAAATGTCAGGTCTTCAAATGCGGTTGATTCATTATTGAAGATGGTTTCCGTAACAACTGACATTATCAGAGACGGTAAAGACCAGGAAATTGATACCAGTGAAGTGGTAGTAGGAGACGTCATTCGTCTGGCTGCTGGTGATATGGTGCCAGCAGATATGCGCTTGTTGTCAAGCAAAGACCTCTTTTGCTCTTCAAGTTCTCTTAACGGTGAATCTAATCCGGTTGAGAAAATTGCGACTAAAAAGCCCAAGATTGGTGCTGACCGTGACTATCTGGATTACCCTAATATTCTTTATGAGGGGACGACAATCGTTTCGGGTTCAGGCTTAGGTGTCGTGTTTGCGACAGGCGAACGAACCATGTTTGGTAAGCTTGCTCATGATATTTCACACCACGATGTTAAAAATACTGCCTTTGATGTTGGCATTAAAAATGTCTCCAAGCTGTTAATTATTATGACGGCAATTATTGCTCCGCTTGTTTTTATTATTAACGGTTTGACTAAGGGCGATTGGGTTAACGCACTGATTTTCTCAATTGCAACCGCTGTTGGTTTAACGCCAGAGATGCTGCCCGTTATTGTGACGACTAACCTTGTTAAGGGTTCAATCGAAATGTCGAAAAAGGGCACAATCGTCAAAAAGATGAATTCAATCCAAAACTTCGGTTCAGCTGATATCCTATGTACGGATAAAACTGGAACTTTGACGCAGGACAAAGTTGTTTTGGAGCGGCATTATGACTTAAATTTACACGAAAATTCCACTATTTTGGAACTGGGTTACCTCAATTCTTACTACCAAACGGGGATGAAAAATCTAATTGATAAGGCCATCATTGAAGCTGCTGGTGATGAGCTTGATATCAATGAAATTCAGCGTGATTATAACAAAATTGATGAGATTCCATTTGACTTCTCTCGTAGAAGAATGAGCGTTGTTGTGGAAAATTCTGACCGTGAGCACGGCGAACACCTACTTGTGACTAAAGGTGCGTCCGAGGAAATGATTGCTGTTTCCACTAAGATCGAGGTTGACGGACAGATTTTGCCATTAACACCTGAACGCAAGCAGAAAGTAATGGCAAAAGTCAATGACATGAATGATGACGGCTTACGGGTAATTATGCTTGCTTACAAGCGTAATCCTGCTCCAGTAGGCGAATTCTCGGTCAAAGATGAAAGCGACTTAATCCTTTGTGGTTTCTTAGCATTCCTTGATCCACCTAAGGAAAGTGCTAAAGATGCTTTGGCTAGACTTAAAAAGGATGGGATCACCGTTAAGATTTTAACTGGTGATAATGAAGCCGTTACAAGAACTGTGGGCCTGCAAGTTGGGCTCAATGTCGACACGGTTTATTCCGGTGCTGATTTAGAAGGCAAAAAGCCGGAAGAATTAGCTAAAATGGTAGAAGAATGCAATATCTTTGTTAAGTTATCGCCAGAAGATAAAACCAATATTATTAACTTGCTCAAGCAAAATGGTCATACCGTCGGTTATATGGGAGACGGTATCAATGACGCGCCAGCAATGAAGGCCGCTGATGTATCGATTTCTGTGGATACTGCGGTGGATATCGCTAAGGAATCCGCTGATATTATTTTGCTGCATAAAGACTTAAATGTGCTGGAAACCGGAGTAAGAATCGGGCGCAAAGTATTTGGCAACACGATGAAATACATTAAGATAACTTTATCTTCCAATTTCGGTAATATTTTATCAATCATGGTGGCTTCGTCATTCTTGCCATTTTTGCCAATGTTGCCATTACAGTTACTAGTTTTAGATTTGCTTTACGGCACAAGCTGCTTGTCGTTACCATTTGATGACATGTCAAATGAATTTTTAAGTGAGCCGCGTAGTTGGTCGACGAAAAAATTGCCTAAATTTATGTTTTATTTTGGGCCAACATCATCAATATTTGATATTTTGACTTTTGGCTTACTCTTCTTTGTGATTTGTCCACACCTTGTTGGTGGCAGCTATCAATCGCTTAATCCGGCACAGCAAGCTGCCTTTATTGCATTGTTCCACACTGGTTGGTTCATTGAATCATTGTGGACGCAAGAAATGGTTATTCATGCATTGCGGGACCCACGCTTGCCGTTTATTGGTCAACATGCTGCACCTGGCGTAACGCTAGCAACTTTTGGTGCCGGCGTCATTGGGACACTAATTCCGTTTTCATTTCTTGCAAATAAATTGGGCTTTGGCAAAATGCCCGTCAGCTTTATTTGGGTAGTTTTGGCAATTCTTGTTCTTTATATCCTGTTAACAACGATTGTTAAGCACTTCTACCTTAAAAACGAAAAGTTTTTAATCTAAAGCTATACTTACCTAAAAAAGTCTGCTAAAAAGTAGAAAAAAGCCTTTAGTTACAGGGGATTTAATATTCAGTCCTGTGTCTTAGTGGTAAAGAAGCGCACTTTTTAATTAAAGAATTTTCAGGTTATTTCTTAAAGCTGCGTCTTCCAAGCGCAGAGAGCTTGTTAGGACCAAGTACTAAGCAAAAGGGAAAAAAGCAGGCTATTTTAAGCAAATTACGTTATGAAATAGTAAAAAAGAGAACTCCGTAAGGAATTCTCTTTTTTATTGATGTAGTATAATATAATGAAATTAAACGAATCTTAAGGAGAAAATGAACATGGCTGATAAAAAAACTTTTTATATTACAACCCCAATCTACTATCCGTCTGGTCGTCTAACAATTGGTAATGCATACACAACAATTGCGGCTGATGTAATGGCACGCTACAAGCGTAGTCAGGGTTACGATACTTTCTTTTTAACCGGTACCGATGAACACGGCTTAAAAATTGAACAAAAAGCTGAAAAACAAGGTATTAAACCCCAAGAGTTTGTCGACAAGATGGTTAAAACATACAAAAAGTTATGGAAAAGCCTAGATATCTCATATGACAAATTTATTCGAACTACTGACGAAGAGCACGTTAAGGGTGTTCAAAAGATTTTTGAACAGCTTTTAAAGCAAGGCGATATTTATCTTGGTGAATACACTGGCTGGTATTCAGTTGAAGATGAAGAATACTTTACAGAATCGCAATTGGCCGAAGTCTATAAAGATGACACAGGCAATGTAATTGGTGGTAAGGCACCATCTGGCCATGAAGTGCAATTAGTTAAAGAGCCATCATATTTCTTCAAGATGAGCAAGTACGCTGATAGACTTTACCAGTATTATCAAGATCATCCTGATTTCATTTTGCCTCATTCACGTGAAAAGGAAATGGTTAATAACTTTATTAAACCAGGCCTTGAAGATCTTTCCGTCACGCGGACAACTGTTTCTTGGGGAATTCCTGTGCCAAGTGATCCTAAGCACGTGGTTTATGTTTGGATTGACGCGTTGTCCAACTATATTACTGCATTAGGGTATGGCTCTGATGACGATTCTTTATTTAAGAAATACTGGCCCGCTGATGTTCATCTTGTAGGTAAAGAGATTGTTCGCTTCCATACAATCTACTGGCCAATTATGTTGATGGCATTAGGATTGCCACTACCAAAGCACATTATTGGTCATGGTTGGGTATTGATGAAAGACGGTAAAATGTCCAAGTCTAAGGGCAATGCCGTTTACCCAGAATCAATCATTAACCGTTATGGTGTTGACGCTTTGCGCTACTACTTAATGCGCGCATTGCCATTTGGTGCAGATGGTATTTTTACTCCAGAAGATTTCGTTGAGAGAGTTAACTATGATTTAGCTAATGATTTAGGCAACTTATTAAACAGAACGGTATCTATGATCAATCAGTATCAAGATGGCAAGGTTAGCCCAATTGCATCAGAGCAAGATGAATTAGGTCAAGATCTAATTAAAGTTGCTAACAACGTAATCACTGATTATCTGAAGAAAATGGATACACTTCACTTCACTCAAGCCATTGAAGATATCTGGCAACTAGTTAGTCGCGCTAATAAATATATTGATGAAACGATGCCTTGGGCCTTGAATAAAGAAGGTAAAAAGGACGATTTAGCGCGTGTAATGACCAACCTGGCTGAAAGCTTGCGGATTATTGCGTTATTGATTGCGCCAATTATGACTAGAACACCAGTAGAAATGTTTAAGCAACTTGGTCTTGACTGGAATAATGAGGACCAAAAGAAGCTTAGCTTTGGTGATTTTGACTGGAACGTGCAAGTTACAGAAAAGCCAGAACCAATTTATCCACGCTTAAAGCCTGAAGAAGAAATTAAGTATATTCAAGATGAAATGGCAAAGGCTAAGCCAAAAAAGCAAAGCCGGAGTGAAAAAGAACAAGGACCTGAAATCACGATTGATGATTTTGATAAAGTTAAGATCCAAGTTGGTAAAATTTTAGCAGTTGAGCCAGTTCAAGGTTCAAGCAAATTGCTGCAATTCCAATTGGATTTTGGTAATGGTGATGAGCGGCAAATTCTGAGCGGCATTCGGAAATATTACCCTAATGCAAGTGAATTATTAGGTAAAAAAGTTTTGGCTGTGACTAATTTAAAGCCACGCAAGATGTTAGGTCATCTGAGCCAAGGAATGCTGCTTTCAAGCGAAAAGAATGGTCAAGTCAAATTGGCACTAGTTGGCGATGAACATGAAATTGGGGCAGATTTAGCTTAATGGAATTAATTGATAACCATACGCATTTGCAGGATGAGCCCTTTCGGGGAAAAGAAGAATTTTACCTTGATCGTGCGCAAAAGTTAGGTGTAACTAAACTAATTTGCGTCGGGCAAGATCCGGATTTTAATAAGCGTGCGATTGACCTCAGTCAGCGCTTTAGCCAAGTGTATGCAATGGTGGGCTACTGCCCCGATGTAGCTAAGGATTACAATCAAGAAGCTGAAGACCAATTAATCGAGCAGCTGCAAATACCTGGTGTTGTTGCAATGGGAGAAATCGGCCTTGATTATTATTGGGATGAATCTCCGCGCCAAAAGCAGCGTGAAGTGTTTGCTCGTCAAATTGAGGTTGCCCACGAATTGAAGAAGCCCGTAGACATCCATACAAGGGATGCGTTTGCTGATTGTTATGATATTTTAAAAAATAGCAATCTGGAATACGGTGCAGTTCTCCATAGCTTTAACGGCGATTCATCGTGGCTAGCAAAGTTTTTGGACTTAAATGTTTGTTTCTCATATTCGGGTGTTGTTTCGTTTACCAAGGCAACCGAGGTTCATGAGGCGGCCAAAAATACGCCGCTCGACCGTTTGCTAGTAGAAACCGATGCACCATTTCTAACGCCTAAGCCTTACCGTGGCCGTCAAAACGAGCCGGGTAATGTCTACTATGTAGCAAAAGCAATTGCGCAGCTTAAAAATATTTCGTTAGAAGAAGTTGCAGAAGCCACGTACACAAATACAATGAGGGTTTATGGTCTTAAATAAAAAACAATTTAATGCTGTTGTGGTCGTTGAGGGCAAAGATGATACGATTCGCTTAAACCAATTTTTTCCTGGGATCGAAACAATTGAAACCAACGGTTCAGATGTTCCTGAGGCGGTTTTAACAGAACTGAAGGAATTGGCTAAAAAGCGTGAAATTATTGTGTTAACTGACCCGGATCTCAACGGTGAACGAATTCGGCGGTTAGTGACAGAAGCTGTCCCTAATGCCAAGCAGGCGTTTATCACGCGCAAAGAAGGAGAACCGACTAAGCATGGTCGCGGTAGTTCATTAGGGGTAGAGCATGCTTCAAAACAAGCACTCATGAAGGCCTTGCAGGACTTACATGAAAGCCAAGCTTTACCAAGTGACTTAACTAAAAGCGATTACCAAAGGCTGGGGCTGTCCAGCGGTGTAGATTCTCGCAAATTACGAGAGCAAGTCGGCATAAAATTGCGGGTTGGTTATGGCAATGCCAAGCAGTTCTATAAAAGGCTGCATACCTTTGGTGTGACACTTGCTGAACTTGAGCAGGCAGTTAAGGAGGCAAAAAATGAATAATGAAATTCCAATTGGCTCGTTTGTCAGGACTCAAGCAATTATTAACCGTTATTTCGTCCATGCAAAGAAAAATCTTGGTCAAAACTTTCTGGTTGATTTAGATGCTATTCAGGGCATTGTTCAAGCGGCTGAAATAAAACCTGATGACCAAGTAATTGAAATTGGACCAGGCATTGGTTCGTTGACGGAACAACTATTGTTAGCAGGCGCGAAAGTTTTTGCTTATGAAGTTGACGAGAGCTTGCCTGAAATTTTGCATAATGAGTTACCAGCCAAAGTTAATGGCGCATTGTTGCAGGACCGTTTCAAACTGTTATTAAAAGATATTCTGAAAGCAGATTTTGCTAAGGATCTAAGTGGCTTTTTTGATATGAATAAACCAATCAAAGTAGTCGCAAATTTACCGTACTATATAACAACTCCAATTATTTTCTTTTTAAATCAATCAGACTTAAACTTCACTAGTTTAACCTTAATGATGCAACAGGAAGTAGCCGAGCGTCTTGGCGCTCAGCCTAATAGCAAGGAGTACGGACCACTAACAATTGCTGTTCAAACGCAGATGAGTGTTCGGAATGCTTTAACTGTTAAAAGCAGTTCGTTTATTCCACGTCCGAAGGTTGATTCCTGCGTTGTAGTGCTTAAGCCTTTAGCAGATAAGCCAGATGTTGGCGATGTTAAACACTTTAATTGGGTAGTAAAAATGTGTTTTGCTCAAAGACGAAAAACTTTAAACAATAACTTGAAAAATTTGGTATCTGATAGTGACGAACGTGCCCGAATTATTGCCGCTATCGGAGTAGAACCGCGCATCAGGCCCGAACAATTACAAATTGCCCAATTTATTCAATTGGCAAAGGAAATTCCGGCTGCCGATTGATGAAAGCGACCTTGGGCTGCTCTTAAAAAGAATTGAAAAAATAATAATATTGTGGTAAAATAGGCTCCTAAAGGAGTTGTTATCAGTGCCAACATCTATTACTACCATAAAGCAGAAATTAGATTCACATTTAGGAGATTCTTTAACTGTTGTTGCAAGAGCAGGACGTAAGAAGGTTACCAAGAGACGCGGTGTATTAAAGGAAACATTTCCAGCAGTTTTTGTAGTCGATTTAGACCAAGATCAAAATAACTTTGAACATGTTTCTTACAGTTACACGGATTTGTTAACCAAAAATATTACATTAAAATTTGATGATTCAGCTGAATAAATCAAGTTAGGGTGAAAAAATAATTTTTTGGCATTAACATTGAAAAATGTTAGTGTCTTTTTTTGTGGTTCAGTGTATAGTAGAAACATGTAAAAAACAAACATTGGGGAGGAGATTTTATGAAACGTTCAGAGCGATTAGTTGACATGACTAAATATTTAATGGAGCGACCACACGACTTAATTCCATTACCGTTTTTTGCCAAACGTTATGGTGCCGCTAAATCATCCATTTCTGAAGACTTGGCAATTTTAAAGCATACTTTAGCTGATAACCAGGATGGAATCTTAGAAACTGTAGCAGGTGCTGCTGGTGGTGTTCGCTATGTTCCATTTTGGGGCAAAAAGCATGCGCAACATTACCTGCAGGATTTGGCAACGCGAATTGAGGATCCAGAACGTATTTTAGCTGGAGGCTTTGTTTATCTTTCTGATATTCTGGGCAATCCCCAAGACCTTGAAAAAATTGGCAAGCTGATTGCAACGCGTTACGCTTATGCCGATATAGATGTGGTGATGACAATTGAAACTAAAGGGATTTCACTTGCTCAGGCTGTCGCTCGTTATTTGAACGTTCCGTTTATTATCGCGCGTAAACGCTCGAAGGTGACAGAAGGAGCCACCGTTTCGGTTAATTATATTTCTTCTTCTCTTGATCGCGTGTCTAAAATGGAGTTGCCAACAAGGGTTTTGAAAGAGAACTCAAATGTTTTATTAGTCGATGACTTTATGATGGCTGGTGGTACGCTAACTGGAATGCAGCAACTAGTTAGAGAATTTAACAGTAATATTGCTGGTGTTTGTGTACTATGTGAAGCCGATTTTGAAGATGAAAAACTAATAGAGGGACATCTTTCTTTAGTTAAAATAAAGCGAGTTGACGGTAAAAAGAAAGTAATCCTGGCCGAACCGGGCACGCTTATAGCACATACGGACTTTAACCGCTTTTAGGATAAATGTTATACTAAAAAATAAAGAATTAATCTGAGAATAAAAGAGGCTAAAAGTAATGAAAAAGTTTGTAGTTGTTCTTGCAGCTGGTAAAGGTACAAGGATGAAGTCCCGCCTTTACAAAGTCTTGCACCAAGTATGTGGTAAATCAATGGTTGAACACGTTGTTCAAGCAGCCCAAGCGATTAAGCCTGATAAAATTGTGACGGTCGTTGGTAATGGTGCTCAGGAAGTTGAAAAAGTGCTTGCTGGCAAATCCGAATTCGCCTTACAGAAAAAGCAGTTGGGTACTGGTGACGCCGTTTTAACTGCCGAAAAAGAACTGGCTGATAAAGATGGTGCTACTCTGGTAATTACGGGAGATACCCCGCTTTTTACCAGTGAAACCTTCCAAAAATTATTTGATTACCATCAGAACAAGGGTAATGCAGCTACAGTTTTAACAGCTCAGGCTCCTGATCCTTATGGCTATGGACGAATTATCCGTGATGACCAAGATAACGTGCTGCGAATTGTTGAGCAAAAAGATGGTAGCCCCGAAGATTTAAAGATCAAGGAAATTAACACTGGCGTTTTTTGCTTTGACAATAAACTACTTTTTGATGCATTAAAGCACGTCAATAATCAGAATGCTCAGGGTGAATACTACCTGACTGATGTCTTGGAAATCTTGCGTAATGCCGGCCAAAGAATTGGTGCCTACAGGATGCGTGACTTTAGTGAAAGTATTGGTGTCAACGATCGGATTGCGCTGGCTCAAGCTACTAAAATTATGCAAAAGCGGATTAATCAAATGCACATGGAAAACGGTGTAACGTTTATTGACCCGGATACTGCTTATATTGATGCAGATGTTAAAATCGCTTGTGATACTGTCATTGAAGGTAATGTGGTTATCAAGGGCAATTCAGAAATTGGCAGTGACTGTCTAATTACTTCTGGTTCAAGAATCATTGATTCTAAGATTGGCGATCATGTTACTGTAACTTCATCAACGATTGAGAATTCGGAAATGGCTGCTCATACTGATATCGGACCAAATTCTCATTTACGACCAAATTCACTTATTTGCAAGGGAGCACACATTGGCAACTTTGTGGAAATTAAAAATGCTGAAATTGGTGAAAACTCGAAGGTTGGTCATTTAACATATGTTGGCGACGCAACTTTAGGTAAAGACATTAATGTTGGCTGCGGTACGATTTTTGCTAATTACGATGGTGTTAAAAAGGACCATATTAATGTTGGTGACCGAGCATTTATCGGTTCAGGCTCAACTTTGATTGCGCCAGTAAATATTGCTGATCACGCTTTTGTAGCTGCGGATTCAACGATTACAAAGGATGTTAACAAGTACGACATGGCGATTGCTCGCGGTCGTCAAGTTAACAAAGCAGATTATTGGCACAAATTACCGTTGGCCGATGATCCAAATTGGAAATAACTATAATAGTTAAAGCTTTAGCAAAATTGCTAAAGCTTTTTTAGTTTTTTAAAATTTCTAAGAAAGTGCTATCATGAATAAAAAGGGAGTGAAAAAATGTTTAAATGGATCTTAAAACAACCTGACTCACAGAAAATTGTGCCACCTGAAAAGGTTGCAAGTACGTATAAGTGGCGGCAATTTGGCGTGCTGCTCGCAACTTGTATTGGCTACATTGGTTATTACATTATTCGTTTAGTATTTACAACCGAGCAAAATGATATTATGAAGGCCTATCATTTTTCCACGGCTAACATTGGCTTGATTTTATCCTGCTTTGGCATTGGCTACGGTGTGGCTAAGTTATTCATGGGCGTTTTTGCTGATAAATGCGATTCCAACCGCTACCTGATGGCAGGCCTGTTCTTGTCGGCAGTATTAAATATTTTCTTGGGCTCAACCAAAAACTTATATTTAATGATGCTCTTAATGTTTTTAATGGCCGTAACCCAAGGAATGGGCGCAGCGGCTTGTCAAAAAATGATTCAGCTTTGGTGGGGGCCAAGAATGCGGGGCACAATGTATTCGATCTGGTCTTCTGCCCACAATGCCGGTTCGTTTATCTGCGTTGCCATAGTACAACTGGCGGTCTTTCTTTTTTCTGGCTCGATTCCTGCAGTTTTCTACACCGCCTCGGTTATTTCATTCATAATTTGCATCTTAATCCTGCTGTTAGGAGCTGATCGGCCAAAGGTAGTGGGCTTGCCAGATATTTCAACTTATACCGGTGACAAAGTCATCCTTGATAATGGCCAAGTTTCTACCTCCGATCAAACAGATTTAAGCATCACGCAAATTTTTATTAAATACATTCTGAAAAATAAGCTTGTTTGGGCGGTAACCTTAACATCAATGTCCTTATACCTTGTGCGCTACGGTATTCAAAGTTGGATTCCTTCTTATTTAGTTCAAAATAAGGGTTTTGATCCAGCAGCAGCCAAATGGGTAATTGGTATTTTTGAATTAGCTTCTGTGCCGGGCGTGATTATCATTGGTGCAATTTCTGACGCTTTAAAGGGTCGGCGGGCGACAGTTTCAATTGTCTGTGTAATTGGAATGCTGCTTTGTTTAACCTGCTACTTTTTCAGTAGCAATCACACTGTAATTATTATTGCCCTAATTATCATGGGTAACTTGATTTATGCCCCGCTGACGCTTGTTGGCTTAATGATCAATGAAGTTGTGCCAAAGTTTGCCGTTGGTGCTTCGACGGGATTCATGGGCTTTTTCCAGTACATTTTTGGCGAGACATTGGCGACAGCATTAATTGGTATTTTAGTTGATCATTTTGGCTGGATTGCCAGCAATACCGTGCTTTACGGTGCATCAATAGTAGCAGTGCTGTTTTTGCTTTATACTGCAATTAGTGAGCGGCAAATGCGTAAAAAAGCTGCTGAATAGTTTGTTCTTTTAGCAAAGTAAAGTATAATTATTACAAAAATTGGCGCAATAACTTTTGTTTTTAGTATTTAATTAAGAGTATTAAGAAAAGTTAAGTTATTACCAACTTGATTTATAAAATCTCTTTTTTAGTATACAATTACTGTATTGAGATTGTTTTTTAAAACGAGGTAGATAATAGATGAAACTAAGTCATAAGTTAATGATGGTATCGACTGCTGCACTGATTGGTGTTAGTCCAGTAATAAGTACTAGTCAAGCTGTAACTGTACAAGCTGCCAAAAAGGCAACGGCTAAGAAGAAAACTTCGAAAAAAGGCACAATTAAGTTAAGTCATAATGCATATGTTTATGACAAGGATGGAAAGCGCCTGAAGACTTACATGGGCAGTGCCAAGAATACTAAAATTGTTAAGGGCATTACCTTGAATTACCGTTCAAAGGTTACAATTTCTGGCAAGGACTACTATGACATTGGTAATGGTGCTTTTGTAAAAGCTGCTAACGTTGGCTATGTTGACGGCAAGAAAGTTGGTAAAACAACTCCAGCAGCAAATACAGCTGTAACAGGCAAGATTAAGCACAATGCTTATATCTATGATGCTAAGGGTAAGACCAATAAAAAGAAGATCAAGAAGGGTCAAACCGTAAGCTTTGACCAATCAATTCATATTGGCAAAAAGCTGTACTACAGAATTAGTGGTCAAGATAATCAATTTATCAAGGCAGCTAATGTTGGCAAGCTTTCTGGTAAGTTAAAGCCTGCTGATACTGATAACACACCAAGTGACAATCAAAATGACCCAACTGTTATTACATTGAGCCACAATGCCTACATCTATGATGGTGAAGGCCATTCAACTAAGAAATTGCTTAGAACTGGTCAACAAATTCAAGTTGATAAGTTACAATACATCGGAAGTAAATTATACTACCGGATTAGCGACAGCAATTATCCTGGTACTGATCAATGGGTTAAGAAGAATAATGTAGGTGTAATTACCGGTAAGCAATTAAAACCAGCAAATTCTAAGCCAGAACAAGATCCTAACTCTACTCTTGTAACTCTTGCTCGTGATGCTAATGTTTACAACGATAAAGGTGTTCTTCAAACTACCAAGACGTTTGCTAAGGGTCACACTGCTCGGGTAAGCGAACTGCGTTATATTTGGGTTGAAGCTGAAAATAAGGCTGTCTTGTTCTACAAGTTGCAAAGCGATAAGAATGGCTTTATTAAAGAAGACGATGTTAGCACAATCAGTGGTCAAAAACTGACGCCAGTGAATACACCGGAATCAGCTAAAAACGCCACTGTAAATGCTGCTGCCTCCGATAAAAAGGCTTTGCAAGATCTTTTAAACCAAGATGCAACGGTTAAGGCAAGTGACGCTTACAAGCTTTCAGCTAAGTCACTTCGCGATGCTTACGATGCTGCAATTACCACTGGTAACCAAATTAATTCTGCTGGTTCAACTATTGCGCAAGTTAATGATGCGGTAAGTAAAATTAATACTGCAAAAGCAGCTCTTAACGGTAAAAAAGTTGTAGTTGCTGATTTAAAGAACTTAACTAGTACTGAAGCTGACCAAATTGTGCAATTAATTGCAACTGTTAATGGGGTAGACAAGAGTGCTATTCAGTTTAGTAACAACAACACAGTTTTAACAATTACTAGTACAAATGGTTTCCAACAAGTTTTGAACATTTCTGATTATGCAACTACTAACAAGTAGTCACGTATAAAAATAGAAGGCGACGCCGAATAGGTGCCGCCTTTTTTTCTAAGGTAAATTGCAGTAATAAATAAAAAAGGATATGCGCTATGACTAAAGAGCAGATTGTGAATGCAAAGGAGCAAATTATCAGAGATTATTTTGATTCCTGGGTTAAGAAAGATTTTTCCAAGCTTGATCAATGGTTTGAACAAGACATGTTCTACCGTGAGTGTTACGGAGCTACTTACCAAGGTCTAGCTGAACTTAAAGCATATATTAAAGTGGCGGCCCAGAAACAGACGGTCTTAAAGTGGACAATTTTTAAGATCGAACAAACCACCTCGGGTCAATTTGTTGTTACGTGGTTTTTCCAAGCAAGAGAGGAAAAGGAATACTGTTTTGATGGTGTGTCCCTGATCGATTTTTCTGGACTAAAGATCAAAAGGGTAGTGGAATATTCAACTGAACACAAAACTTATCGACCTTATCAAACCGAATAACAAAGAAAAGCATCCCTAAAATAAATTCGATTATGGATTGGGATGCTTTTTACTATCTTTTTTTGTTTCCTGAACTAATAATAATTTTGATTCAGAGAGTTAATTTTTTAAGAATTGATTATACAGTAGTTAACTAAAGCAACTTTTTAATTATCCAAAGCCTCAGCCATCTTTCTCATTCGTGCGAGATCATTTGGCTCAATTTTAATATTCATTGCTTTACTGTTTTCATCTAATTGATCAAGGGATGTAGATCCACTCAACACATTAACGTTTTCGCTTTGGTTAAGAACCCAGGCAATGGCTAAGTTAGCTAACGTACAATTGTACTTCTGGCATAAAGGTTGCCAAGCGTCAAGCATGTCATCAACTTTTACTAAATTTTCGGGTTTAAACCACTTTTTGCCATTTCGTGCAGAACCTTTAGGCGGTACATAGTCACGTGGCACTGAGCCTGATAAGATACCCATTGACAGTGGTGAGTAAGCTTCTAAAACAATATTATTTTCTTTGCAAAGTGGTAGCAAGTCTTTTTCAACTTCCCGATCAAGGATACTATAACGGCATTGTATAATATCAAGTTGACCGTATTTAAGATATTCTCGCACATCATTAGCGTTAACATTTGCCGCACCAATTCCGCGAATTATTCCCTTCTCCTTTAATTCCATCAAATATCTCATGGTTTCTGAAATTGGTGTTTTATAAGGCTCAACTGATTGCCAGTGAGTCATATAGACATCAATATAATCAGTTTGCAGTCTCTTTAATGTATCGAATAATTCCAAAGAAATTGATTCAGGAGACAAGTTTTTATATAAGGATCGTTCCCCAACTTTATTAAAGAAAGCCCCTTGTCTTTCCCAAGTTATTCCACATTTAGTAATAATAGTGTATTTCTCCCTATTTTCTTTGATAGCTTCTCCAACTAACTTCTCACTTTCGCCGAAATTATAACCTGGTGCAGTATCAATCAAATTAATACCATATTTTAATGCTCCCCTTATTGTCTCTATGGCTGATTGATGGTTGTTATAGTCTGTAAACGCTGGCCCTCCACCTAGTGCCCAAGTGCCTAATCCAATACGTGAAACTTGCATATTGTCTCCTAATTTCATATTTTGTAACTCCTTATCTTTTACGTTTTGTTATTAACTGTTCAGCTTGGTCTTTATTTTTCAAACCATTTATTGCACCTAGCTCTCTTACTGAAATAGAGGCGACTGCGTTGCCAAATAGTGCGCAATTTTCAAAGCTTTCACCTTCAACTAGTTTAGATATAAAACCTGCTGCAAAATTGTCTCCGGCTCCAGTAGTATCAATGTCAAATTTGGATGGCACTTTAAATGAAGGAATAAACTTCATTAAATACTTGTTTTTGATAAAGCAACCTTGATCTCCTGTCTTGATAATGATATTTTTAACGCCTAATTTAAGCAGTAGGTTGGCTTGGTTTTCAAGGCCGGTTAAACCAGTTAGATGGGCAGCCTCTTTGTCGTTCGGAAAGAAGTAATCGATGTAAGGTAGAATATATTTAATATCATCGATTGTTTCGCCCAAACGGGGTGCATCAATGTCTGCACAGATAAGCATATTTTCTTTTTTTGCTTGTTTAAAAATCTTGAGGATGACTTGGTCATCAATTAACGGGTTATTGAAGATACTTGCCATAGACAGAATTTTACTGTTATTAATTGAACTAAAATCAATGTCTGTTTCGTCCATCTTCCACAAACTGCCATTCTTATTTGTAATAAAGGTTCTTTGGCCATCAGGCTTTACTAGTCCAACATTAATTGAAGTTGTTAGTCGAGAATCAATCTTTAAATTAGAAATGTCGACCTTATTTTTTTTAGCCATCTTGATAACATAGTGTCCAGCAACATCATCGCCCACAGCGCTAACCAATGAAACTTTTTTGCCCAATCTGGAGATAATGATCGCCTCATTGATAGCATCGCCACCAATTTTCATGGATATATCTTCGATTGGCGCTGAAACCTCATCCAGTATCTTGGGTGTAATTGGGAATAAAGGAATATCAACTAAAGCAGTTCCTACACAAATTACGTCTTGTGACATTTTTTCACCTTACCTGTATGACTTGTCGACTATCACTACGCTTTTAATAAAATCGCTCTTGTGTTGGGTTGCAAATTCGAATGCTTTTTGGATATCGTTATATACAAAGTACTTATCAACAATGGACATAACATTGAATTTTCCACTTGCAATCATTTTGATAGTCTTAGGATAGTCATTAACGTATCTAAAAAGGGTATGAATTGTTACTTCACGGTTTATTTTGAGAAATTCAACTGGTGTGGTTCCGGGAATCGTTCCCAGAATGAAAAATGTTCCAGTGTTTTTGACAACTTTTAGCCCAATTTGAGCCGTTGCATTACTTCCCGCACATTCGTAAACAAAGTCGGCACCAATTTTACCCACAACTGACTTAATTTCACTGACGATATTTTTGTCTTTACCGTTGAAAGTGGCATTTGCACCTAGTTCTTTAGCCTTCATCAGACGATTTTCCATAACATCGATAACTACAACTTTAGCTGCACCAGCAATTTTTACGGCCATGGTGGTTAACAATCCCTCAGCACCTGCACCTAAAATGATTACAGTTTTGCCAAGTAAATTACCAGCTGATTCTGCAGCATGAATAGCAACTGATGCAGGTTCAGTCATTGCGCCTTCAACTAAGCTCATATTGTCAGGTAGATGGTATGTCCATTCTGCTGGGTGATTTATATAGTTTGTAAGCGAACCTTTATAATTAGGTGCTGTTGCTAAGAAATCAACATTTGGACAAACATTATAGTGCCCAGATAGGCAAAAATCACATGTTCCATCAGGTACCCCAGGTTCAATAGCAACTCTATCACCAACCTTAAAATTTTTAACCTTTTTGCCAACTTTCGAAATTATTCCAGCTGTTTCGTGCCCCAAACCTATTTCTTGTTTTGGATCCTTAGGTGGTAAATACGGGCCATCGGTAAACCCGTGCATATCCGACCCACAAATGCTCACGTCGCAGACTTTAACTTGCACCTCATTATCCTTAGGGTCACCAATCTCTGAATCCTTGATTATCATTTGGCCTGGTTCTTTAAGAACAGCTTTTGTATTATGCATGATTAACCTCCTTGTTAGTTTTTAAATTAATAGAACTGTCAATTTCATTAATAGTTTTTTTTCTGGTTTCAATTCCAAATAAGAAAATAATTAATGCACAAAGACCTAATAAAACACCTAATGTGATAAAAACAGCCATAACGCCAAAATCAGTTAAAAGCCAGGCAATTAAATATGGAGAAGTAATAGCAACAAAGCGACCAATTGCGTTTGATATACCAAGTCCGCGCATTTTGACTTGCGTAGGCCAAAGTTCTGTAGCATATACAGCAGAAGAGAAACTGTTATAAATGTAAAGAATGAAAATCATTAGAAAACCAATGACTAAAATATTAGTTTCACTTCTTTGCTGCGCATAAATATACCCCAAAATAGCGATAGCAATAATAAAAATTCCGCCAAACCATTTTCTAGGTAAAAATTCCATAATTAATGTTGATGCAAAAGTTCCTACTGGAGCGGCGATGATCATAATAGTCGTCATTAATAAAGATTTAGTAACAGTTATGCCATTATTCACAAAAATTGTTGGAATCCAATTATTAATGGTGTATAAGGCTAAGTTCATTGCTATTAGTGTGACGGAGCAAACCAAAGTTCTTCTACCTAGAGCACCATAAAAGAAATATTTTAACGGAATGTTGACTTTCCTTTGGTTTTCAATTGGCGTAGTCAATTTTTCTTTTGGTATGTTTATTTTGTGTCCCTGTTCTTTTTCTACTTTGTTTACTATTTCCTTAATTAAATGTTCACCTTCTTTTTTATAACCATTTTGCAATAACCAGTGAGGCGATTCTCGAAAAAATCGATAAAAGAAGACGAAAGAAATAAAACCACAAACAGAACAAATTATAAAAACAGATCTCCATCCGGTTGTAGGGATTGCTAGCAAACAAACTATCGAAGCAATTAACGGTGAAAGATTACCGAAGCAGGATAGCATAGCCTGCCATTTGCCTCTAAATTTAGCTGGAATTAGTTCAGTAAAAGAGCCATAACCTAATTCGATTCCTGCTCCCATACCAATACCCATTAGTCCTCTGCAAATAATCAAAAAAACCATATTTGGTGAAAAAGCTGCTAATAATGAAAAGCTCGTAAAGATAATGATTGCTATTTCATTTGAAAGTTTTCTACCTAATTTATCACCGAGCCAACCGCCAAATAGTGATCCAATAAAGAATCCAGTCATCATGACTGACGAAAAAGCTGCATTCAAATAATTATTAGACCAACCTTTATGAACCAAATCAGCTAGAATTGAATTTCCAGAAGAATTGAGAACACCGTTGATTTGTAAACCAAATCCTAAAATAAAGAAATTCTCTAGATGCCACCGTGAGAAAGGTAAATTATCTAGAACTAGTTCGGAACTATATCCATTATTCATTTCTATCCTCTTTTCGTATTTTTTGAAATCGCTAACATTATGGTACAACAAAAAATGTTGTTTTGAAACATAAAATGTAAAAAAAGAATGCAAAATAAAATAATAAGGCAAACTGTTCTGCAATAAATGCTGATAAAACAACACTTTAATAAATAATTAATGTATTAAACGAAAACAAAAAATAAAAATAATATTGACTTTTGACATTTTTAGCCTAGTATAAAAGTTGAGTCATGACTCAAATAGTAATAAGGACTTTCTAATAAGGAGGTCAAAATGGAAAATGGAAAAATACCTCATGCGGGATCCAGACTGGATAGACTTCCAACAAGTAAATTTCATTGGAAAATATTTCTCATTGTAGGATTTGCGCTATTAACATGCTGGAGCAATGCAATTGGTGGACTAGTTTTGGCACAGTTAAAAACCATCGGCTGGACTAATAATAATTTAACTGCTTTGTTCACTTCTTTAAGTACTGCAGGAATGTTTTTTGGAGCTTTGCTAGGTGGTTATGTAGGAGATAGATCAGGTAGAAAGAAAACATTTTTGTTTTTTGAGGTGATGCATATATTAACAATGATAATTGCAGCTGCGTCTCCGAATATGAGTTTCTTGATGTTTGACCGCTTTTTTATGGGTATAGCTTTAGGTGCACTGTTAACAATTCTTTTTGCTAGCTTTACTGAATATATGCCTTCAAGAAGTAGAGGTACTTGGTCATCACGTGTTTCTTTTATTGGAAACTGGTCATATCCAGTATGTTCAGTAATTGCAATGTTTTTAACGGAAACAGTTGCCCCCGATATGAATTGGCGTTTGCAATTCATAATTCCGGCTGTTCTGTCCAGCCTCATTTCTTGTGTTGCATGGAAGGTCTTTCCCGAGAGTCCTAGATGGTTAGAATCTAAGGGACGCTATAATGAAGCGACAAAAGTGTTAACTAGCATTGAAAATGAAGTAATTAAAGAAACTCATAGTAATTTGCCCAGTGCCAAGAAAGAAAATGTGAATATTAAACAGAATATTTCTTATTCTGAACTATTTAAAGGTGACCTTTTGAAGAGAGTTGTTTTAGGTTCCTTTTCGTTAATTGCAATGAACGTTACGCAATATACTTTGATAAATTGGCTACCAACAATGTTTTTAACACAAGGAATTAATATTAAAAATTCTGTTTTTCTCAATACCATGAATATGTTTGGGGCACCTGTAGGCATATTTATAGCCACTTTAATAATGGATAAAATTCCACGAAAAGCAATGGGAATAGGCTTATTGAGCATTATGGCTATTTTAGGCTATATTTATTCATTACAAAAAGGAATGCTAATGATTTCAATTTTAGGCTTCTTTTTAATGATCTCAGTCTATATGTTTGTTTGTTATGCCTCAGCAGTGTATGTTCCTGAAATTTGGCCGACAAATGCAAAATTACGAGGGTCAGGTATATGTAATGCAATAGGTAGAATTAGTGGAATTATTGTTCCGTTCGTAGTTGCTAAATTATTAGATACAGTTGGTGTTACCGGTGTTTTTATACTACTTGGTGTTACTTGTTTAATTACTGCTCTTATGATTGGAATTTTTGGGATTGAAACCAGAGGAAAATCTGTTGAAGAAATTGGTTCAATATAAAGGAAAGAAGGTAAATGATATGAAAGCATTAGCTCGCTATGGTAAGCCATTTGGTGGCTATAAAATGATTGATGTACCGGTGCCTGAAGTGGGTCCGGAAGATGTTTTAATTGAGATTAAGGCTGCAACAATTTGCGGCGCGGATATGAAACATTATAAAGTTGATAATGGATCAAAAGATTTTAACTCTATTCGTGGACATGAATTTGCGGGTGATGTTGTTAAAGTTGGAAGCAAGGTTACTGACTGGAAAGTTGGCGATAGAGTAGTTTCTGACAATACTGGTCATGTTTGTGGATTGTGTCCCGCTTGTGATGAGGGTGATTTCTTACTTTGTCCACATAAAATCAACTTAGGTTTAGATAATAATCACTGGGGTGGCGGCTTTACAAAATACTGCTTAGTTCCTGGTGAAATTTTGCGTATTCACAAACATGCACTTTGGAGAATTCCAGATAATGTCAAATATGAAGAGGCAAGTTGTCTTGATCCTATTAGTAATGCTTATAAAGCAGTAGCTGAACAATCCGGATTAAAACCTGGCGATGATGTGGTAGTGTTTGGTACGGGCCCTTTAGGTCTTTTTTCAGTACAGATAGCTAAACTAATAGGTGCTTTGAAGATAGTCGTGGTTGGCCTTGATGCAGATACCAAATATCGTTTTGATATAGCTAAGAAATTGGGGGCTACGGACTGCGTTAACGGTTCCAAAGAAGATGTATTGAAGCGCTGCAAGGAAATAATTGGAGAAGAGAACCTGGGCACTGTTATTGAATGTTCTGGAGCAATGGTAGCCTTACATCAATCTATTGAAATGGTTTGCCCAAATGCAACAATTGTACGTGTGGGTATGGGATATAAATCATTTAATTACCCAATTAACCGTATTACTGAGTGGAACATTGATATTAAAGGGCATCAAGCCTATAGTTCATCAACTTGGCGTCGGACGACAAAATTGTTGGCTGCTCATAAGGTCGATGTTGAATCAATGATTACCCATAGATATGGTCTTTCAGAGTGGCAGAAGGGCTTTGATGCTATGGCTGACAAGTCAGCTATAAAAGTTGTATTTCATTATGATTTTGATGATTAAATTTTGGGAGATTGAATATAATGTTGGCAGATGTAAGATATTGGGAAAAAATTGCTCAAAAAAACCATTTTGCAATTCCTCATTTTAATGTTTGGAACGTCGAAATGCTTGAAGGAGTAATGGATGCCTGTGAGCAGGAAAATTCACCTGTGATTATTTCATTTGGTACAGGTTTTATCCATAATACTATTTTTGAGGAATACGCTGGCATGATGGTCTCAATGGCAAAGCATTCATCATTACCAGTAATAACACATTGGGATCATGGACGCAGTTTTGATATCGTTAAAAATGGATATGATTATGGTATGAATTCTGTAATGCGTGATGCCTCTCAGCTATCGTTTGAAGAAAATGTTGCCGAAACGAAAAAAGTAGTTGAATATTTTCACCCTTTGAATGTTGGTGTTGAGGCTGAGCTTGGTCATGTGGCGGATCCAAATAAATATGAAAAGGCAATGGAGAACTATAAATATACCGATCCATCGATTGCTAAAAAATTTGTGGATCAAACGCATTGTGACTCTTTAGCGGTTGCAATTGGTCAAGTTCATGGCGTATATACTTCAAAGCCAAGCCTTAATTTTGATGTATTAGAAAAAGTATCTAATGTGGTGTCGGTTCCACTAGTTCTGCATGGCGCATCGGGAATTCCGGATGATCAAGTTTCTAAGGCAGTTTCAATGGGAATTTGCAAGGTTAATATTCATACTGATCTTGGTATTGCGGCTATGAAAGCATTTAATAAACATCGTGATCAGCTTTACCTTGAGGTTCAAAAATATGTTCGTGAGGGGATAAAAGATGAGGCTGTTCATAAGATTCACGTACTTGGTTCACAGAGTAAGGCCGAGTTAAAACTAGATAATTATTAAAGTTTTTACCCTTTTAATTACTACTAAAGTTAAATTTGTTTTTAGCAAATAAGATCAAGTCTTTAAACTTGGTCTTATTTTATTTTTTAAAAGTTAGATATATTTTTGTATTATATTAATTAAACATTTGCTAGAATAGATTTAAAGACTGTCGGAAGTGGAAACTTATATGGAAAGAATAGAATTAATAAAAAAAGATTTGATAGATAATCATTCTGTTAATATTTCTGATTTAAGTAAAAAATTTGGTGTTACAAATCAGACTATTAGAAGGGATTTAAGTCAACTTGAATCAGAAGGGCTAATTACTCGTACATATGGTGGGGCAATTCTAAATGAATCTAAAATTGATTTTGCAGTACCGTTTTATAGACGCTTAGCTAGAAACAAAGAAAATAAAGATAAGATAGCTCTAAAAGTTACATCACTGTTGAAAAATTACAGTAGTGTTTTTGCTGATTCAAGTTCGACGGTTGTCAATGCCATCAAATTTCTAAGGGATACAAATTTGACAATTGTTTCTAATTCTGCTGAAGTTCCTAGGCAACTATACAACGGCAAAGCCAACTTTATTTCTTCAGGTGGAATATTAGATAGACAAAGCCTTTCATTTCATGGTGTGATTGCGGAGCGTACTTTAAGAAACTACAATGTGGATGTTGCCTTAATTAGCTGTAAGGGCTTAGATATAGCTCAAGGTGTCACAGACTCAACAGATTCTGAAGCCGTAATTAAGAAGATTATGATTGAGCAAGCAAATGAAGTCTATCTTCTTGTAGACTCCACTAAATTTTGGAAAAAAGGTTTTGTTCATCTAATAGATATTTCAAAATTGAGTGATGTAATTACGGATAAAAAACCTGATACTGAATGGGTAGAATATTTTAAACAAAAAAATGTAAATTTAATTTTTTAATAGCAAGCAAATAAAGTCTTAAATATTTTTATCTTGAAAAATTCAATATTTGAAAAACTCTTTTATAAGTTTTTATCTTAATAATTACTGGCTTTTTTATCTAAAAAGGCAGATAGTGTTACCAGCTTCTTTAAATAAAGTTTTTGAGTAAATAAGGAAAAAATAATATAAAATATTTTTAAAGTCTGACTATGACTAGTATATTAAGAATATTAGTTGTTCATGGTTCATACCAATTTTGCAATTTTAATCGCCACAATGAACACTCACATTAAATTCTAAAGCGTTCCCAACTTAAAGGAATAAAAATGGCAAAAACTAAATAAGTAAAAACCAAGTGGTAATTGCTGCTTGGTTTTTAGTTGCAATCAAAAAGATTATCTCAAAATTTCCTCAAAACTGCCTGTCTTTGCTATACAAATGCTGAAAAAGCTTTCTTTGTAATTATATTTATGGTTTTTTTAAAAAAACTTTGGTATATACCATTATTGATGATAATCAATAAATATACCGTGATTATGAGCTTACTTTGGTGTATACCAATGCCGTCAGCGCTACAGCCACGTGGATTTCTGCCCAAAAAATACTAAAGCGTTTCCAAATTATGTGTTATAATTCGGTTGGAGTAGAAATATAGTAAGGAGAATTATTATGAATGCTTTAATAAATTGGTTAAATAAGCATGTCGTCCCAGTCGCAGCCAAGATTGGGTCAATTCGCTGGCTTGTAGCTTTGCGTGACGCGTTTATTTCACTTATGCCACTGATTATGGCTGGTGCTGTTGCAAATGTGCTTAATGCCATCTTCAGAGATGTACCTACAAACTTAGGTTGGACTGGTATAGTCAACTCAATGCAATGGTTGATTAATATTAATGCAGTAGTTTGGACAGGAACAACTGCTATTTTAGGTGTATTGTTTGCATTTACATTTGGATATCAAATGTGCCGGCAATATGATGTAGAACCAATTGCCGGTGGGTTAGTCACCTTAGGTACCTTTATCATGGGATTGCCTCAAAGTTTTTCTTTAGACTTAAAGAATGCTTTGTCAAAAATTGATATCAAGAGTTTAACTGATGCTGGTGCAGCTGTTGCTGGTAAAAATGTTAGCGCTTGGGGTTATTTCAATTTTGGCAAGTACTTTGGTTCATATGGCTTCTTTACCGTTATGATTATGGGAGCTATTTCAGTTTCAATTTATATTTGGTTAGTAAAGAAACACATCACCATTAAGATGCCAGAAAGTGTCCCACCTGCAGTTTCAAATGCCTTCACAGGGATTATTCCTGCAACTGCAGGTTTATATGTTGTTGGTATTATTTACTATTTGTTTACTTTAAATAACACGACTGTTATTGACTTTATTGCCAAAACAATTCAAGAGCCGCTGATGAAAATGGGACAGGGATATGGATCAGTCATACTGATTACGTTCTTAGTTCAATTGTTCTGGTTCTTTGGTATTCATGGTACGAATGTAATGGCACCAATCACAGAAAGTATTTGGACGACTGCATTGCTTGCTAATCAAAGTGCATATAAAATGCAGAAACCATTGCCTTATATGTGGACTAGAACAGATTTTGATTTATATGTTTGGATCGGTGGTGCTGGTTCAACATTGCTTCTTATTTTAGCTGTTTTAGCTTTTTCTAAGCGTGAAGATGAGCGAGCTGTTGCTAAAGTTTCACTTGTTCCTGGCATTTTTAACATTAATGAACCTGTGATGTTTGGTATGCCAATTGTTTTAAATCCAATATATATTATTCCATTTGTCATTGCTCCATTAGTTATGGCTTCAATTGCTTATGGTGCTTTGAGCCTTGGCTTAGTAAATAGAGTATATACTCAGATAACTTGGGCAATGCCACCATTTTTGAACTCTATTCTTGGTACTATGGATTGGCGTGCAGCTATTCTACAATTGATTAATATGGTAGTTGGCTTCTTAATCTACGTCCCATTCGTCATTGCTTCAAACAATGTCGATCCAAATAAAGTTAATAAAGCCTAAGGAGTAAAATATGAAACAGTTAGGTATATCACTTTATCCTGAGCAGAGCTCATTTGAGCAGGATAAGAAATATATGGATTTAGCCTACAAATATGGCTATCGCAGAATTTTCACCTCACTTCTGCAGTTAAAGAGTGCTGATGGCGAAGACCTGCTTGCTAAATTAAAGCAAGATATTGCTTATGCTAATAAGTTAGGCTTTACGACCGTAGTTGATATCAACCCAGGATTATTTAAGGAATTAAAGATTGATTACAACAACTTGGTTTTCTTCCATGATTTAGGCGTCTGGGGTCTTCGGTTAGATGAGGGCTTCAGCGGAATGGAAGAAGCGGCAATGACGCATAATCCATATGGTCTGAAAATTGAACTAAATATGAGTCGTGGTACAAATTACCTTGACAGTATTATGTCCTATGACCCAGAGCTTGATAACCTAATTGGTTGTCACAACTTCTATCCTCAGGAATATACGGGACTGAGCGAAGATATTTTTATGGATTATTCGTTTAAGTACCGTGAATACGGGTTGCATACCGCTGCGTTCATTTCTTCTAAAAATGCTAAGTTTGGTCCATGGCCTGTTCATGAAGGCTTGCCAACAATGGAAAGTGACCGTTTGCGCAATATTGCTAGTCAAGTCACACATTTACGCTTAAGTAAAATGATTGACGATATTATTATCGGTAATGCTTTTGCTAGTGAAGAAGAATTGGCAGCAGCTTCCAAGGCTTTTAATAGTCCATTTCCAGTTTTAGGAATAGAATTTGAAAGCGATGTTTTGCCAATTGAACGCACAATTTGCTTGAAAGAACCGCACTTGTACCGCGGAGATGCATCGGAATTTTTATTGCGAGATACTAAACCACGTGTTGTTTATGCCAAGGAAGATATTCCTGCCCATAACAATCAAAAGACTACTTTTGAATGTGGGGACATCGTTGTTGTTAACGAGCAATACCCACGTTATAAAGGTGAATTACAAATTGTCTTAACCCCATTTGAAAATGATGGTAGACGAAACTTAGTCGGACACCTAAGAGCAGATGATTTAGACCTGCTCGATTTGGTAGAACCTTGGAGTACTTTTAACCTTCAAGAGAACTAATATACAAATTAAATATGAATAAATGAAGAGTCGTGAAAAAAATCACGACTTTTTGTTTTATAATCAATTAGTGAATTAAAATAGTATAATATTATTTGTAAGTGTTTTCACTTTAATAATAGAAATGGGAGAGCAAAAAGACATGTTGGGCTTTTCAATATATCTTAATCATGATTTAACGGCTGAAGACTATAATTATCTACTTGCAATGCGCAATGCTGGCTTAACCACAGTTTTTACATCCTTAAATATTCCGGAAGATGATCCCGCGCAAGTTTTAAAACGTCTGCATGAACTGACTAAATGGTGTCAGAACTTGGAAGCAGCAATTATTGCCGATGTTTCGCGAGAAGGCTTAGAACGATTAGGAGTAGCAATTAACGACGTGGCGCAGCTTAGTCAGCTGAATTTATCGGGATTGCGCATCGATTCCGGTGTGAATGTTAATACAATCGCAAGACTATCAAAAGAAATGCCGATTGCCTTGAATGCAAGTACAATTAGCGAAGATGAACTAGCTGCTTTGCGTGTTCACGGTGCTAATTTTGATCATTTGCAGGCATGGCACAATTTTTATCCACGACCTGAGACTGGGCTTGCTAGCTCATGGCTTAAAGAAAAGAATGAATGGTTGCACCAAGCAAATCTGAAGACCGTTGCTTTTGTTGCCGGGGATAGTTGTCGGCGCGGACCTATTCATGCAGGTTTGCCAACTTTAGAAAAGCACCGCAATGAAAATCCGTTGGCAGCAACGCTGGAATTGCAAAAGTTAGGCTGTGATCATGTGTTTATTGGGGATGCCGCTTTAAAGGCGACCACAATTGCTAGTTTCACTAATTATACAAAGAAAAAGGCCCTCACTTTACACTTGGATCGGGAAGTGCCTGAATTATTGACGAATGAATGGCATAATCGTCCTGATGCTGCCCGCGATGTTGTTCGCTTAGTGGAAGGTAGAAAAAGGCAGTTATTTGACGTGAACGCGCAAACAAGTCCAAAGCCACGTCCCAAGGGAAGTCTGACATGTGATAATGAACGTTACTTACGCTATCAAGGTGAATTGCAAATAACCAAGCGTGACTTGCCAGCTGATGAGCGCGTTAATGTGATTGCTAATGTCGTTTCGGCCGATTTGGCTTTACTTGATCAAGTTGAAGCGGGGCAAGAGCTAATTTTTACGACAGCAAAATAAAATTCTAAAAAAATAGAAATTACAATTCGTTCAAAAGACCGTCATAGAGCGATTATTACCAATTTATTACAATTTTTCTTAATTGTAATAATGATTATATTGAAAGTTGACATTATCGCGTTATAATGAAAACAGATTCAGAGAAAAGTTGCTGAATCGATGAACTTTAAGTTTATGTATGCATATATAGTATACATAAAAGTTTTAGATCTTATTTATTTTTCATCAAGCGAGAGGTTAACTATGTCAGCCGATAATTTATTGTTAGTTGTTGATGTTCAAGAGCAATCAAAGCCATTCTGGGGAGGAAAAGCCGGACAAACAAGAAGGATTAATCAAATTAATCGTATTATTAAAACCTTTGAAAAAAGTAATGAACCTATTTTTTACATTAAACAGGAAAATCATGGTAGCTTGTCTCCTCAATTGGAAGTAGCAGATTCAGCCCCTGTTTATACTAAAAAATTTGCGAGTGCCTTTACTCAATCAAACCTTGTTCAGCGAATTCACGAAATGAGACCAAAGAATATCTTTGTGGTTGGATTAATGAGTCAAACTTGTTTGAAGGCAACTGTTCAGAGTGCATTAGACGAAAAGTACTCGATCACGCTAATTTCATATAACCACGATTCAGTTGTAAAGCCAATCCGTGAGCATTATAACCACTTGTTAACTAAGCTTGGTGCACATCGGCTGACGACTGACGAATTTTTATTAGTTAAATAGTAAAGTTAATAAAACTGCAGGAACGTTTAAGTGCGTTAGCTGCAGTTTTTTTACGTTATGGCAATAATATAAGTAATTTTGATATATTGGTATAGCCCTAAAAGAAAAAGAAAAAAAGTCAACATCAATTGATTGAGCGGTAACAATTGAAAATTGGTCTATTTAATAATATACTTAGCTTGTATTTTAAATAGGAGGGGAAAAATGAGCTCAGACAAATATGATGAAATGGGTAGGCAGATTTACGAGCAGATTGGTGGAATCGCTAACGTTAAATCGCTTTACCATTGTATGACTAGAATCAGAATAGCACTTAAAGATCCAGATCGAGTTGATCTTGAAAAGCTTAAGCAAGTTCCTGGAGTTATCGGTGTTGTTGCTGGGGAGACACTAGAGGTAGTTGTTGGTCCAGGCGTTAATACCAAGGTAGCACAGTCGATGGTTAAGGCTGCTGGTGTTCAAGAAAATGATCCTTTTCCGGAGAATCTTGAGCAAAACTCGACTAGTTCATATGACGAAAATAAAACAGCGGTCATGAAAAAGGCAGCTAGCGTTCACACTGCCCAAAAGGCTAGTTTGAAAAATACTTGGTGGCGCAGTGCATTGGGGCATATTTCAGCTATTTTCGTTCCGCTAATTCCAGCATTCGTTGGTGCGGGACTGATTTCTGGTGTAGCTGGAATCTTACGTAATATGATGACAGCCAAGATGCTTCCGCTTAGTTGGAACCTAGGGGTTACTGTTCTTGGCGTTATTGCCAACGGGCTTTTTATTTACCTAAATATTTACGTCGGTATTAATGCGGCCAAAGAATTTGGCGCCACTCCTGGACTAGGTGGAATTATTGGCGGGATTGTTTATTTGCCCGGAGTAGTTGCACCAATGACCATTCCCAATATTTTTGACAAGTTGCCTCTTGCAGCGGGTCAAGGCGGGATCATTGGCGTCTTACTTAGCGTCTGGCTCATGTCCTATGTTGAAAAATTTTTCCATGATCACATGGGAGAATCACTAGATTTAATTTTTACACCATTTTTAACTTTATTAATTATGGGATTAGTCACCATTTTTCTAATTATGCCGTTTGCCGGTTGGGTATCAAATTCACTAGTCGGTGGCATAAATTGGGTCCTGCATGTTGGTGGGCCAGTTGCTGGTTTTATCCTAGGCACCGCCTTTTTACCAATGGTTCTGTTTGGTTTACACCAGATTCTGACGCCAATTCACCTGCAAATGATTCAAAAAATGGGCTATACACCGCTTTTGCCAATTTTAGCAATGGCTGGAGCTGGCCAAGTTGGTACGGCGATTGCATTATGGGTCAAATGTCGTAAGAATAAAGAACTCACTAAACTAATTAAGGGTGCCTTGCCAGTCGGCATTTTGGGTGTTGGCGAACCGCTTATTTACGGTGTTTCGCTACCACTTGGTCGTCCCTTTGTTACTGCTTGCCTTGGCGGCGGAATTGGTGGTGCCGTTCTGGGAGCCTTTGGTAATATCGGATCAATTGCTATCGGTACCTCAGGCATTGCGTTAATTCCGTTGATTGCTAATAACAAGGCGTTGATTTACTGTTTTGGCTTATTAGCAGCTTATCTTGGTGGTTTTGTTCTTACTTACCTTTGGGGTGTTCCCAAGAGTGCAATGGTAGCTAAAAATGAAGATGGCTCATTAGTAGCTGGTACCGCAGAGCCAGCAGAGTCTGCATCTGAAACAGAAGTTACATTGGCCAGTCCCGTAAGCGGTCAGATTGAGAGCCTAACGGCAGTTCCAGATGATGTTTTTTCTAAGAAAATGCTTGGAGAAGGCTTCGCTGTTATTCCTAATGAAGGCACCATTATTGCGCCTGTTGATGGTCGGATATTAACAATTATGGATACCAAGCATGCAGTTACGATGGAGTCAGCAACCGGCCCATTAGAATTAGTGCTACATTTTGGCATAGACACGGTTGAATTAAAGGGTGCACCATTTTCAATTGAGGTTGCCAGCGGTCAACACGTTAAACGCGGAGACATTATTGCAAAAGTTGATCTTGCTGCTCTTAAAGATGCAGGTAAGCCAACAGATGTAATGACAATCATTACTAATATGGAAGATGTTGCTCAGATTACGCCGCTTGCTGCTGGTCAAGTAGAAATTAACCAGGATGCTGTAACAGTTAAAACCAAATAAAAATGAGAAGAATTAATGAACATTAAAGATTTAATTACGGAAGAACGCAATCCCGACACGATGAACATTGATTCGATGTCAACGCTTGAGATGGTTCGTACAATCAATCATGAAGATCAAAAAGTTGCTACAGCTGTTGGCCAGCAGGATCAACAAATTGCGCGAGCAATTGACGCCGCAGCTAAAAGGTATAAGCAAGGCGGCCGCCTAATTTATATTGGTGCAGGCACCAGTGGCCGGCTGGGAGTACTTGATGCAGCTGAGCTAGTCCCGACCTATGGCATTAAGCCAGAGCGGGCAGTTGGCTTAATTGCAGGAGGTAAACAGGCAATGCTACAGGCGGTTGAGGGAGCAGAAGATGATCTTGAGCTCGGTCAGCAAGATTTGCGCCGACTTCATTTATCTGCAAAAGACACGGTGATAGGCTTAGCGGCGAGTGGCCGAACGCCTTATGTAGTTGGCAGCCTTGATTTTGCTAACGAGGTTGGTGCGTTAACGATTGCAATTGCTTGTGTTCCGAATGCCGTAATCAGCTCACATGCAGAAATTGGTATTGAAGCCGTTGTTGGTCCAGAAGTTATCACGGGCTCGACACGAATGAAGGCTGGTACCGCACAAAAAATGATTTTAAATATGATTTCCACCGGTGTGATGATTAAGCAGGGGAAGGTTTACCAAAACGTCATGATTGGCGTTCAGCCGACTAATGCCAAGCTAATTGACCGTGCATGCCGCATTATTAGCACAACAACCGGTGTTTCCACTAGTGAAGCAATGACGGCTTTACACAATAGTGCAAATGATGTTTCTGTAGCAATTATTATGATTGAAACTGGTAGGTCAAAGGCAGATGCTAGGGATTTGCTGGCAAAAGCACACGGTAATGTTGCCGCGGTTTTGCAGGCGAATAAATAATGAATTAAACCTTGGCCGCATTAATAATGCTTTTTCTAGTTTAATTAGTGCAATTTATGTCATGCTTTCATGAAGTGTTCGAGCTAGGTGATAAAGCTATAAAGCAGCTAAGTTGTAAAGCTTTTAGTTTAAAAAGCTATGCTAAACTAGAAAAAAATGCCATTTTTCCTGAATAATTAGCCCTAAGGGCTTGAATGTCACTGGTTAAAGTTGAATAATAAATATGGTTATTAACTTTTTTTCGGCAACTTTTGGTAAAATAATAAGTTGTAGACAAATATTATACGGAGGAAATTATGTCTTATAAAGACAATATGATGTTGTTTGCCCTTAATTCGAATGTGCCGTTAGCGCAAAAGATTGCTGAACGCGTTGGTATTCCACTAAGTGAATCCAGTGTGCAGCGCTTTAGCGATGGCGAGATTCAAATTAATATTGACGAGTCAGTCAGAGGCAAAGACGTGTATTTGATTCAGTCAACCAGTGTTCCAGTCAATGACAATTTGATGGAATTGTTAATCATGATTGATGCCGTCCGCCGTGCAAGTGCACAGACGATTAATATTGTGATTCCCTATTACGGCTATGCTCGCCAAGACCGTAAAACACGTCCCCGTGAACCAATTACCGCTAAGCTAGTAGCAGATATGTTACAAGAAGCTGGCGCAACTAGAGTATTGTCACTTGACTTGCATGCACCACAAATTCAAGGTTTCTTCGATATTCCTGTGGATAATTTGATGGGTGCACCACTACTGGCAGATTATTTCTTAAGTAATCACTTGGAAAAAGATGCTGTAGTTGTATCGCCCGATCATGGCGGCGTTACCCGTGCTAGAAAGTTAGCAGAATTTTTGGGTACATCAATTGCGATTGTTGATAAACGTCGCCCACGTGCTAATGTCGCTGAAGTTATGAATATTATTGGCGATGTTAAAGGCAAAAGAGCAATTATTATCGATGATATGATTGATACTGCCGGAACAATTACTTTAGCAGCACAAGCATTAATTGATGCGGGTGCGACTGAAGTTTATGCCAGTGCCACTCACGCTGTATTGTCTGGCCCGGCAATTAAGAGACTGAATGATTCTCCGATTAAAAATTTGGTGTTAACAGACTCAATTAACCAACCTGCCGAGAAAAAGTTGGATAAGACTTTACTTGTTTCTGTCGGTCCACTTATTGGGGATGCGATTAAGTGTATTCAAAAAAATGAACCGCTTAGTCCATTGTTCAATACCAGATACCAGGAAAATAAGCCAAATATATAAATTAATATATAACACGCAGAAAAAGACTTACTTGCAAAAGTTGGTCTTTTTTTGTGTGAAAAATTTGGCCACTTAATAGGCTTATTTGACCGCTTACCCGTTCTTTATTTACATGATAAAAAGCTTAAGTTTAAATAAGTGCATGGAAAATAAAGGAGAAAGCCATGTCAATAAAAGAATTGTTTAAGTCGAATATTCCCCGTGGGATGCTTATCTTGCTTGCTTATGTTTTGTATGCCATTGCAGAAACCCTCAATAATTATTTAATCAAATTTGCAACCGATAATTTAACCAAAAAAGCTTGGACTAATGCGGTCATGTGGCTCGTAATTATTGCTATTATGGGACTATTTACCTTTTTTCTATTGCCTCTAGGAACATATCTTTTTAATCAGCAAATTCAAAATTATCTTCATCAAATTCGAACGCACATGATGAAGCATTATTACGACCAAAAATCGGTCAATGTAGCTGAAATGGCGAACCAACTAGGCAATAATTTAAAGATTTTAACCGATAACTATGCTAAACCATGGATTGACATTTGGAGCACGATTCTAAGAGTTATATTAGCCATTACCGCCATCTTGACAATGCACTGGTCAATTGTAATTGCCACGATTTTAATTACGATCATTGTTCTGCTATTACCTAAGATTCTGGAGAAAAGATTGGCCGGAGCTTCCGCGATTGTAGCTAAAACGAATTCAACATTTTTGAATACGATTAGCAATTGGTTTTCTGGTTTGGGTGAACTTCGCCGCTACCAGTCCAAAAAGACCTTGAAGCAAGCAGTTAAGCAAAAAAGTCAGGCTTTGGCCGATGCGAATATCACCCAGGGAAAAATTAGTGGTGAAGCTCAAATTATTAATGGTATTGGCAATTCAATTGGTCAAGTTGGTATTTGTTTCTGGTGTTCTATTTTATATTTCTCGCAGCAGATTACAATCGGAGATTGGCTAACAAGTCTTGGCTTTGTTTCAATAATTTTTAATGGACTTTGGCAAGTTATAACTGCGATTACTAAAATAAAATCAACTACAGAATTGCGTAAACAAGTTGCCACTCTAGTTCAACCAGTCAAAATAACTAATAAGCGAGTTATTGTTGATGCTGTCCAAAGCCATAATTTGGTTGTTACGTACGCAAATGGTGAAAAACTAACTTATCCGGATTTTGAAATTAAACCAGGAGAAAAAGTTTTGTTAACGGGTGACTCGGGAACGGGCAAGTCTACTTTATTTAAAGTTTTATTGAACCAAATTAAGCCAAGTGCAGGCTCAGTTATGTTTAAAGCGACTAATCAGCAGTTAATTAAACCGCAAAATGCCCAAGTTGGGTATATTGCGCAGGATGCTAGTCTTTTTCCCACAACCATTGCGAATAATATTACGATGTTTAATCAGCAACTTAACGGTAAACTAAAACAAGTTTTACAAAAAGTGCAGCTGGCCCCAGATTTAGCTAAGTTTCCGGCTCGAGCAAACACCGTTATTGACTTAGATCAACCTAATTTGTCTGGCGGGCAAAGACAGAAAGTGGTGTTAGCACGCGCAGAAATTCACGAGACCAAATTCTTGCTGCTAGATGAGGCTACTAGCGCAATAGATCGTCAGGGTACAAAACAAATTATTAGTGAATTACTCAAGACAAACGCAACGATTTTAATGATTGCACATAACTTTAGCCCCGAATTAATTGCACAGTTTGACAGACAAATTCATTTAACTACCAACAGTAAGGGGGCTAATAACAATGACGATTAGAGCATTTTTTAGAATAAATCCGGTAAGATTTATTGGGATAATGATTAACGTTGTCTTCATATTTGCCTCCATGATTTTTGATACTCAACTATTAATTATTGAAACGACAGCATTAAAAAATAATGATCCCCGAACCTGCTTTAGCATTATTGCAATCGAATTTGGTTTAGCTTTGTTTAACTACCTAGTTCAGGGCCTAAATTCCTATTTAATTGTCAAGCAAGAGCAACAGTACAATGTTGCTTTACGTGAACAAATTACTGACCATTATTACTTAGATGGACAAGATCATCCGGTAGCGCAAGTACAAAACCGCTTGACTAATGATTTAGTGCAAAATAACGAAAATTATCTGGAAGCTTTTATTGGCTTTGTTTCTGGTCTAGTCACACTAGTGCTTGTTTTTATCTTATTAATTACAATTCATTGGAGCTTACTAATAACAATTATTGCAATGACGCTTGTTTCGCTGTTGGTACCGAAACTAATTGCTAAACCGTTACAAAAAGCAACAATGCAGATTTCGACTAGCAACCAGCAATATCTTGATTGTTTGAATAAGTGGCTTAACGGATTAGACGAAATTAGACGTTATTTAGCAGGTGAAAAATTATTTCAGGTGACGGCTAAAGCGGCCAAAAAATTAGAAGATGCCAATGTGAAGCAAACTGGTTTCACGCAATGCCTATCAAGTATCAATAGTCTAATTGAAGTGATCTTTTCTTTGATGTTGTTTCTTCTTGCCGGTTTCTTATTTTTAAATGGGAAAGTAGCTTTTGGTGTAATTGTGGCAGCGTCTAACTGTGAGTACTACATGAACTTTGCGATTAGCAAGATGGTTGATGCGTATGGGCAAATAAAGGGCGCACAGAAATTGAATACTGAGATTGCGGCAACTTGTCGCCTTCTGCCACAACCGGAGCTAGGAAATGCTACACCAGCTGCATTTAGTACCCACAATCTCAGCTTACAGTTTCCTAACGGTGAAAATCTGTTCTTTCCAGATATTGCTATTCAGCCGGGTGAGAAAATCTTATTTACCGGTGATTCCGGTTCCGGTAAGACGACATTATTCAAGTTGATTTTAAAGCAGATTAAGCCAAATACGGGTGAAATAGTGTTTAAAGATCAAAATGGCAAAATAATTAACCCTGATATGAGTCAAATCGGTTACATTCCACAAGATCCCGTGCTTTTTCCCGTCAGCATTGCTGATAACATGACAATGTTTAATAAAAAGCTACAAGTCCGGCTACCAAGTTTAGTGGCAAAAGTACACTTGGACAGCGATATTGCCAAATTTGATCAGGGATTGAATGAACGAATTGATTTGAATAAGCTAAATATTTCCGGTGGACAAAGACAGAAAATTGTACTGGTTCGTGCTTTAGTCCATCAGAGTAAAATTATCCTGATTGATGAGGGCACAAGTGCAATTGACCAAAAAGCGACAATGGCAATTTTGCGTGAAGTGACCAATACATCGGCAACGGTGTTGTTTATTGCCCACAATTTCAATTCCCAGATGAAACAGTTATTCGACCGTGAGATCCACCTTACAAAGTCGAGTAAACAAGTAAACTAAATCAAAATAGTGACCACCTTTTATCTTTATGCAAAAGGTGGTCTTTTTATTAGTTAAAGTCTATTTACACCAAGTAAATCTCACAGAATCTAAAAAAGTGTAAGCGATTTAAAAAAAGCTGTTGAATTAATCAGAACAACTGGTATACTTAAAATTGAAATAGGGATTCAAAAGAGTCCAATTTTGAAATTTAATTTAATTTTGGGAGGTCAAAATGGAAACTGAAAAAGTAGAATTAATCGATTTTAATCAAGATGGATACCTTGCCGATGGCGATTTTGTCTATTCAAAGCGGCCTGAAATTGAGGCGCTGGCGGACAAGTTATCGACTGAAGGTTATAAAAATATTTACTTAATGGGCATTGGTGGAACTGAGTTCGAATTGTACCAGTTTGCTTATGCAGCTAACAGAATGTCTGCTTTACCGGTTAAGTGCATTAACGCTGCCGACTTGAATAGTGTGCATCCACGCGACTTAACCCAAGACTCAATTGTAATAACGGCAAGCGATAGCGGAAACACGCCCGAAATTATTGAAGCTGCTAAATGGTTGATTAAAGCTAATATTCGCTTAATTGCATTTACGAAAAAAAGCGGTGAGCTTGGTGGGCTAGCACCAAATGTTATTGAAGTTAATGGCTCTACCGGGTCAGGGCAAAATTATTACATGGCAGAAGCAATGTTAATTTATCGCTTACTATACAAGCACGGTGATTTCGCAGGATACCCTAAATTTGCTAATCAACTAAAAGGCGTATTCAAGGATTTATTGGCAATTCGTAAAAAGTTTGAACCTAAAGCCGATAAGATTGCTCAAAAATGTTACCAGGCACCGTACACGATTTTTACAGGTTCTGGCGCACTTTGGGGAGAAACCGAATTATTTGCTGAATGTCTTCTTGAAGAAATGCAATGGATTAGGACTCGTCCAATTACTAGTGCCAAGTTTTTCCACGGAACACTTGAACTGGTCGAAAAAGGTGTACCGGTCTTTATCGTTGAAGGTGAAGATGAATTTAGAAAGCAAGATGTTCGGGTGCAACGTTTTTGTGAAAAGATTGGCGCAGAACATTATGTGATTGACACGAAGGAATACAGTCTGAGTGTTGATGACGAATTTCGTCCATTAGTAATTCCATGGATTGTAAATTCACTATTAACTGATCGGTTAACCAATCATTATCAGGTTTACACAAAGCACAATAAAAACTACAGAAGATATTATCGTCAATTCGAGTACTAATTTTACTGGTGATTGGCAGAGGGCGGGATACAGTGTATCCCGTTTACTTTATTAAGCTAGATTAGGAGTATTAGTCATGGAAATGCTTGATTATGTGAAAGTAACACCAGCTAAATTAAAAGAGAATATAGCTGATAAGAACAGTTTAGTTTCCCCATTAGTCAATCTTTTTTTTAAGCAGAAAAATGGAAGCGTTACCATAGTTGCATCGGGGTCATCTTTTAACGCGGTAATGATGTCTAAACCTTACTTAAAAATGCGGTTAGCTCGTTCAGTTGAGGTCGTTACGCCAGAACTGTTTGAATTAACCAGAACTAGTAAAAACATGAATAATTTTACCTTCTTTGTTTCTCAAAGTGGGGCTTCAACTAATATTTTGCATGCAATGAAGTTCGTTAATGAGCGAAATGGTCGAACCATTGCTTTAACAGGAAATACACACAGTGAGGTGGCACAAAAGGCTGACATCGCGATTGATTATGGTGTTGGTAAGGAAACTGTGGGGTACGTCACAGTGGGGCTTTCTACCTTGGTGATGTATCTGGTCTTATTTGCAAATGAAGTTGCGCAAAGAGAACAAAGGCCGATTGACAGCGATGATGACCTGTTACAGCTGCCCGAAATTATGACTGAAACAATCAATACTGCTCTTGAATTTGTTAACGATCATTTTATGGAATTAGCACAAATGGGCCCAACTTTTATTTGTGGTAATAATATGAATCTTGGTGTTGCTCGCGAAGCAGCTTTAAAGTTTCAAGAAACACTAAAAATACCGACATTACATTACGAGATTGAAGAGTTTATGCATGGACCCGATATTCAATTAAGTCCGCAATATAGCATTTTTCTAATTGATAATCCGCAGGCAAGTCCTAGAATTGCTGCCATTAATACCAGTTTGGCTGCTGTCACTGCACGGCATTACCTTATTACATATAATTCGGACAAAGTTCAGCCTAATGTAATTAACATCAAGCTACCTGCAATTAATAGTTTGTGCTCATTGGCAACAATTCCATTTTTCCAAATAATAGTGGCCAGCATGATGCCTGCTTTAAAGCGAGAAGATGCGCATCCACTGGCGACTAAATTTATGAATATGATTCCAACCAAAAACTATGACAATCAGGGGAGGTAGAGAATGGTTCAGGTAATAATTTGCACACATGAACAAATGGCAATTGGCGTCAAAAAGACGGCCGAGTTCATTATGGGACCACAAGAAAACCTGCATGCGATTGCAGCTTATACTAAAGAGCAAGTTGATTATGAACATGAAATTGCCACCTTTTTACAAAAACATCCTACTGAGCCAGTCGTAGTACTGACTGATATTGTCGGAGGTAGTGTCAATACGGCTTTGGCAAAGATGATCCCAACCCATAAAAATTTACAGTTAATTGCTGGTGTCAATTTACCAATGGTAGTCCAACTTTTACTTTCAAATGAACAAGACTTAGAAGCAACGATTGCAAAGACAATTCGGGAAGCAAAAAACGGTATTCAGGATATTAATCAAACAATTAAGACTGAGACAGAAACAATTAGCGATGACTTTTAGTTAACAGTTAAGGAGATGTTTTGAATGATTAAAATGATACGGGTTGATTACCGGCTTTTACATGGACAAGTAGCAGTTTCATGGACCGGTACGCTTGGTGCAGACGCTCTTTTATTGGTCAGCGATACTCTAAAGCACGACAAATTACGGCTGCAGATGCTTGCTTTGGCAAAACCGAGCGGCGTTAAGGTTGTAGTCAAGGATACGCAGGGAGCAATAGATGTCATTAAAAGTGGCAAGACTGATAATTACACTTTGTTTGTTATCTGTGAGACGGTTGAGATTGCGGCAAAATTAGCACGCACCTTTAACATTAAGCAGGTTAACTTAGGCAATATTTCATTTGCAAAGGGAAAAGAAAAAATAAGTAATAGTATTTACATCAATAACGATGAAAGACAAACAATTGAGGAACTAATTGATGCAGGGGTTGATGTCTTTATTCAGATGGTACCGACTGAAAATAGGATTGAAGCAAAGAATGTAATTTAGAGCGACAAAGGAGATGTTCTAGATGATTTTAAAAACATTTTTGATTTTTCTTGTAGCCTTAATTGGCTACAGTGATGCTTTTACTGGTACTAGCTTGATTCAGCGCCCATTGGTCATGGGGATGCTGACCGGACTAGTCTTAGGAGATTTGAAAAATGGAATTATTATGGGTGGTGCCATGGAATTAGCAATGGTTGGCTCAGTTTCAATTGGAGCTTACATTCCACCTGATATGGTTTCCGGAACAATTCTAGGCACGGCATTAGCTATCCAAGCCCACGCAAATTCTGCGGCCGCTTTAACGTTAGGAATTCCAATCGCCACAATCGTTTTAGCTTTAGAAACAGCTATTGGTCAACCGTTAAAACTAATCTTTGTTCACCGGATTGATAAAAATGCTCAAGATGCAAATACACGAGCAATCGCACGCAACATGATTATCGGGGGTTATGTTGGCAAGTTACCTGGTTTAATTATTGTTCCGACAGCTTTTTATTTTGGTCAAAGTGCGGTAACAACCCTATTAAGCAACATGCCAAAATTTATTACAACTGGGATGACAATTGCTTCGGGCCTATTACCAGCTTTGGGATTTGCCATGCTAGCCCAGATGATTATGAATAAAAAAGTTGCTGTGTTCTTTTTCATCGGTTTCTTTATGGTTGCTTACGGTAATCTTTCAACTACGGGAGTGGCTTTGTTTGCAGCATTAATCATTATTGTTATGTATATCTTTATTGAAAAAAGAAATGGCAATTCTACGAAGGTAGCAACTAGTTCAACAACTTCAAGTGAAGAACAAGGAGATGGGTTCGATGAGTTTTAAAATTCAGCCTCAATATAAAGGCAAAATAACTAAAAAGGATTTACAAAAGGTTTTTTGGCGCAGCATTCCTACCGAACATTTATGGAATTATGAACGAATGATGAATGTTGGTTACACTTATGCGATGATCCCAATTTTAAAAAAGCTTTATCCGAAAAAAGAAGATTTATCCGCAGCTTTGACTCGTAATTTGGAAGTTTATAATGTTACTCCTTATATCATTACTTTACCCGAAGGAATTGCAACGGCAATGGAAGAATTGAATGCAAGTGACCCAAATTTTGACACGGAATCAATTTCGGCGGTCAAACTGGCCATGATGGGACCACTATCTGGTGTCGGGGATGCCTTTTTCTGGGGCACTTTACGTATACTTGCCACAGGTGTAGGTACTTCCTTAGCGCTGCAAGGCAATATTTTAGGCCCAATTCTATTTTTGTTAATTTTTGATGTCCCGCACTTTATTATTCGTTATATTATGACCTTTTTGGGCTACGGCTTGGGTTCTAACGTGATTGATAAGCTAAAGCAATCAGGCATTATGGATAAGGTAATGGAATATGCTTCAATCATGGGGATCATGGTTGTTGGTGGCATGACGATGAGTATGTCTAAAGTTAATTTTGTGACAAAAATTGGTTCAGGTAAGGGCGCACAAACAATTCAAAATTTACTTGACGGAATAGCCCCAGGACTAGCAACCCTTGCGCTTTTTTACATCATGTATTGGATGTTAAAGAAGAAAATGAATCCGTTGTTAATTATGCTGATTGTCCTCATTGTCAGCATTGCTGGCGCCTACTTTAATGTTCTAGGAGTATAGCTAAGTCAATTTATTAAATTAACGAAAAGAAATGAGTGCCGTAACTACTCATTTCTTTTTCTTTCGGTTAGCGAATTAAAGAGGTGAAAAATGACTAATCAAAAACAAACTGTCTCACTTAAATGGCTTTTGGTAGGTGTTTTGATTACAAACACAGCAATGAGCTTTATTTGGCCGTTAAATACGATTTATCTTCACGAAACTTTACACAAAAGCTTAGTTATTGCTTCGCTGGTTCTCTTTTTTAACCAATTTGCCACAATGCTCGGAAGTTTAATCGGGGGAAAATTATTTGATCAGTGGCAGCCGTATTACGCTATTTTACTCGGTATTGGCTTAAATATTTTTGCACTTGGTGGACTGATTTTCCTGCATACTTGGCCGTTTTATGCCATCTTGCTCATCCTTTCTGGCTTTGCCAATGGCATTTCTGTAACTTGTGAGAATTCATTGGCAACACGGGTAAAAAATAGGCGATCAAGCTATGTTTTTAACTTGCTGTATTTTGCAGCTAATTTTGGCCTTGTATTTGGTACCCTAACGGTTGGTTACATTTTACCGTTAGGAATTGGTTATGTTTTTGCGCTTGCAACTTGCATTCAAATATTATTTTTACTTGTAGCTTATAAAAAATATAATGTTGCCCGCTCTGTTACTGAGAATAAGCGTAATTTTACAGCGCACAAGGGGGAAATGACATCGCAAATTTTGGGAGTCTTGTTTTTGACACTAGTTTGTTGGCTAGTGTATGAACAATGGCAGAGCAACTTATCAGCTTATATGGTTGAACTTGGCTTTCCAGTGAAAAAATATAGTTTATTATGGACACTCAATGCGGTCTTGATTGTTGTTTTTCAGCCCTTAGTCACTTTTTTTGATGATTGGTTGCTCAAACATCTTCGTGGCAGGCTTAATTTAGGGGCGTTACTGCTAGTAAACTCCTTTGTCATTTTATTATTACCGTTTAAACATAATTACTGGCTTTATTTATTATCTATGTGCTTGCTAACACTTGGAGAAATCCTTCTATTTCCTGGCGTAGCCAGCTTCGTTGACCTTGCTGCACCGACTAATCTAACTGGGTATTATCAGGGCAAAGTGCAGATCTTTAGCGCACTTGGAAAAGCAATCGGGCCCGTTTTTGGTGCATTAATCATTGATAATTCTAACTATGAAGTACTTTTTTTAGTTTGTGGACTTATGGTGCTTGGAGCAGAACTAGTATTTTCATTGCCATTACTAAAAAAGACGACTTGATTAAGACGTCTTTTTCATAATTTATTTAAAATTTAAATGGTATTGAATAATGCCCTTATTGGCTTTTACATAACTTTCGGTATACTCGATTATTTGCTGGTTCTGATCGGCACTAGAGTAGCAAGACTTGATAACATATGAATCTTCTGCAACATTTAATAGTTTGGCTTCTTCAGGCATCAAAGTTTCAATTTGCTGGTAAACTTGGTAATTCTCCAAGTTATGACCTTTACTTTCCATGTAGTCATACAAGCCGATATTATTAAAATCAATTTGATAAAAATCGGTAAATAAAGCTCCAGGAACAAACGAGTTTTCAAGGGCAAAGGGCTTGCCACAGTGCAACTTAAGCCGCTGTACGCCGAATACAGCCTCATCATTTGCTAGGCACAGCTTTTGCCGTAAAAAAGCAGAGTCGATATTAGTGAAAAATTTGATTTGCTTATTTGCAATACTGATTCCGCTTGAAGAAAGTGAATTTGTTAATGAACGTGAATTTTGAAAGGAAATGTTAAAGCGTTGGTCGATACCAGAAACTACAAAAGTGCCTTTGCCCAATTTACGTGTTAATAAACCTTGCTCAACGAGAGAATTGATGGCGTGTTTAGTGGTAGTTCGACTAATCTTATAATGCTCGGCCAGTTCTCGTTCGCTCGGAATTTTTTGTCCAGGAAGATATTCTTGTGTTTGAATTTTTTCGTAAAGAATGTGTTCAATTTGCTCATATAGCGGTGTCTTATAAGCTAACTTATTCATTAAATGTACCAAGCTTTCTGCTAATAATTTCTGACGGCATGATGCTAACGGCGTGATTGGCATCACTGAACTGTTCTAAAAATAAACATGTTTGATTATTTTTGTCCTTAAAAATTGTGCTTGTAGTTAATAGCGCACTGTGATTAGGCACATGCAGGAAGCTTGCTGTGTTATCATCAGCAAAGCTAAGGTTCATAGTTACTTCGGCATCAATTGCTAATTGCAGCTGCTTTTTAATTAAAGCCATAATCTGTTCTTCATTAATAGTAGAAGAAATTTTCGCCGGAATAAAAACGCGACAAAGTGTGTAATTGTTGGAATCTGTTTCTAATATCTGCAGCGACACTAATAAGAAGACTGTCCCTAAAATTACTTTTAACTTTTCGGATAATTCTTTGTCTGTATCAATTAATTTGGTGGAAAGAATATTAATGGTTTGAGCCTCATTGAGCATCGAAAGAGCGGCAAACTTATCAGAAAAATAATTAATAAAGTTTAATAATGGTTCTTTTTTGGGTTGATTGATGAAGTAGCCAACAGCTTGTTTAGATTTAATCAATCCTTCTTTTTCTAATCTTTGCAACGCTGTTCTCGCTGTTCCGCGAGAAATGGCATATTCTTTGGCAATACTGCGTTCTGACAGCTTTTGTCCACTGCTGATTAGTCCCTGGTCGATTTTATATTGAATATCTTTTGCTACTAACTCTTCTTTTCTGATAGCTGACAAAATGGCAACTCCTTAAGATAAATCTGATTTTATCTTGATGAAAAACATGAAATGTTCAAATTTTACTAAACACAAGTTTACCAAATATCCTCTAGAAGCTCTAGCGTAAACCTTGATAAATAAGTAACTGTCAATATAAATAGTAAAAATATTTTTATCCATTTTTTTCAATTATAGTAAAAATACTCAGTTTTCCTTTTAAGGTAAGGCTGAGTATTTTAGTAATTAATTTTATTATTGTGCTTCATTGAAACGATAAGTATAAAAATCTGGATTGTAATAAGAAACAAACACACCTAGGGGGACACGTTGATTACTGGCAGTGATTGTATCTGCATTAGCAAGCGTCATTAATAAAAAATCGACGTCTAAATTTAAGGCCTTCTGTTGCTCTTTAGTTGCTCTTACTGCCTTAATTTCAACAAAGTTCTGAATAACTGGTAACTTTAGCTTCTTTAAATAGGAATAAAGTGAGGTTGTTAGAAGGTTGAAGTCAATATTAGTGATTAAATCCGCATTCAAGTAGTCTTCCGTAATTGCAATCGGCTTATCATCACCAGTGCGCAGTCTTACTGTATGGTGAAATTTATTAATTGGCGTTTCAAATTCAGTTGCCGAAGGAACTTTGCTACTGGGTAATAAATTGTATGAAATAAGCGTGGATCCTGGAGTCATTCGTTGCTGTTTAATGATGTCGCTAAAACTGATGTTATCAGTTAATAGGCGTAAAACACTTTTTTCTTTGACAAAAGTGCCGCGACCAGCAATACGCGTAACATAGCCTTGTTTCTCTAAGTCCTTCATGGCCTTATTAACGGTCATTCGACTATAGCCATATTTTGCACTGATTGTAATTTCTGGCGGCAACTTATCTCCGGCTTTAAGTAAGCCCTTATTGATTTTTTCAATAAAAAAATCTTCTACTTTTTGATATTTAGCTTTCACTTGTTTGTCCTTAATTAATGGTTTGGAATTTAGTTTTTGCAATAAACGTTACTTTAATTATAAATAATGGAATGACATTTAAGCAAAAAAGTTTTATTGCTATTTGATAAAATGTATATACCAATAAACATAAAAATTATTACATTAATAATTAATACTGGCTAAAATGCATGATAAAAGGAACTTATGTCAATAAATGCAAAAAATACCCTTGCATAAATGTATATACAGTAGTATATTTAAGCTAGTTTTAATGTTGGCGCTAACATTTTACTTAAAAAATCGAACTTACTGAAAGGAAGGTAATCAATGAGCCAATTTATCATAGCTACCCATAGTTATTTAGCAAACGGGTATCAGAGTTCACTCAAGTTCTTTGATAGCTCAGTTAATAATGTGCAATTTATTAATGCTTACGTTGATGAGCAAACTAATTTTACTGATGAATTAAGTCAAATGTTAGATCAGATGCCAAATGAGCAAGTAGTAATTTTAACTGATATGCCTGGAGGAAGCGTAAATCGCGAAGCAGTTAATTTAATTAAGAAATATCACTGCCAAGTAATTAGCGGAATTAATTTGGCCTTAGTACTAGAACTTGTGTTAAATGCTGACCAAACATTGTCAGATGAAACGATTCGTTTAGCTGTTAGTCAGGCTCAAAAGCAACTCGTATACGTAAATGATTTGTTGAAGGAGGATGATTTGGAATGATTACACTATTACGTGCAGATGATCGATTAGTTCATGGCTTAGTTGCCGTATCTTGGACTAATCAATTGCAGCCAGATATTCTACTAGTCGCTAATGATCATGCAGCTAGTGACACAATGACTAAAATGACGATGAAATTAGCTAAGCCAGCTGGAGTAACGTTAGGAATTAAAGACCTAAAATCAGCCGCTCAAATTCTAAATAATCCTAAGTATGCCAATAAAAAGATTTTCGTAGTCACGATTAATGTTGAAGATGCTCTGAAATTGAAAAAAGAAGTCCCTGGGATTGCAAAAGTAAATGTTGGCACTGCTGGTATTCACGAAAAAAACGGAGTAGCTGTCTTACCACAGGTAAAAATGACCCAAGAAGAATTTGCTTGTGCCAAGGAATTGCAAGAGCAAGGCGTTGAAGTGTTTGCTCAGGTAACACCAACAGCAGAAAAGCTGAATTTTGCGGGAATCGAAAAGGCTTTTACTAAATAAAGTCTGAAAGGAGGTAAACAATGTTACAGGCATTTTTAGTTGCACTGATTGGTGCCGGCGTTTACATGGAAAGCCGTATTGGCGGCCAGCATATGCTTGATCGACCGATTATTATTGGACCACTTGTGGGCTTGGTGATGGGAGACTTTACCACTGGACTAATATTAGGTGGACAACTAGAGCTAGTCTGGATGGGGTTAGTTGGTATTGGTACCACTACGCCACCCGATGTTGTGGTTGGTTCGGCCCTAGCAACTGCTTTGGCAATTAAAACCGGCACTAATTGGCAAACGACATTAACTTTAGCCATACCAATTGCCCTGATTGCACAGATGATTGCAATCGCAATTGGCAGTTTTAACGCTATTTTTACTCACTATGCTGATCGGCAGGTGGCAAGAAAAAACTGGAAAGGAATTGCAATTGGTCAGTGGTCTGGCACGGCAATGCTGTTTTTGGCTAAATTTATTCCGATAATTGTGGGCTATTTAGTAGGCGCGCCAGTAATTAAATTGATCGTTAAAGCAATCCCTAAAGTTATTCAAGATGGATTGACCCAATCAGGTAATTTATTGCCGGCTTTAGGAATAGCAATGTTAATGCAGTTAACATATGACAAAAAGTATGCACCATTTTTGTTTTTAGGTTTTGGTCTTGTTGCTTTCTTGAAAGTTCCGATGATTGGAGTAGCAGTTTTTGGCCTAATTATTGCCTATGTTTATTATGAGTTTAAGCCTGCTGCAAATGATGAGGAGGACTTATTGTAATGACTGATTCTAAAGCGACACAAACAGAGAAAAAGTTAACTAAAAAGGATTTACGCCGTGTTATGTGGCGTCATTATCAACTCTTAGGATCCTTTAATTATGAACGTCAAATGTCATTGGGGTATGCGTGGGCCATGACTCCTGTCATTAAAAGGTTGTATGGGGATAACGACCAGGAAATGCAGAAGGGGTTTCAGCGACATTTAGAATTTTTCAATTGCTCAACTTCGACTTCACCCTTAATTTTAGGAATCAGTTGTGCAATGGAAGAGCAAAATGCTAATTCGGAAAAATTTGATGCCAATTCAATTAATTCGGTAAAGACTGCCTTGATGGGTCCACTCGCCGGAATTGGCGATTCTATGTTTTGGGGAACATTGCGTGTTATTGGAGTAGGAGTTGGTGCCCCTTTGGCTGTCAAAGGCAGCATTCTAGGACCTATTCTTTATTTCCTAATTAATGTAATTCCGAGTGAACTTTTGCGTTGGTTTGGTTTTAAATTGGCTTATCAGGGCGGCAATAAGTTTCTAGCTGAAGCAAGTGAAAATGGCACTCTACAAAAATTAACTGAGGCGGCTAAGATATTAGGCTTGGTTGTTGTAGGAGCAATGATTGCCTCGATGGTTATTATTAAAGTACCGTTAGTAATGAAATTAGGTGGGACCAAGGTTGGTTTGCAACAGACCCTTGATTCCTTGATGCCCGATTTGTTGCCATTGCTATTAACTTTTGGCTGCTATGGCTTGTTACAAAAGAAAGTCAACGGAACCGTCATTTTGATTGGGCTAATTATCCTAGGAATTGTAGCTGTTGCGCTAGGGTTGCTTTAAGACAGGTAAATTGAATGAAAACAGTATGGATTGTGCTTTTGCTAGTTGCGGCTTTACCGTTTAGCTGGGTGGCAGAATCAGGTTTAAGAAAAAGACTATTGTCTGAATTGCTACGTCTGCAAAAGGCAGGTAGACAAAAACAATATTTTCAGCTTTTAAATGGCCCAATTTCATTAATTTGCTTACCGGTCAAGACACGCAGACTATTAAGCCTAGATTATTATTTAGCATATGGTAATGAAGATAAGATTAAGCAAATGGTTAATCTGCTAATTGCTAAATATAAAAAGTTGGATTCGGAACAGGCCGTATTAATTCGCTTAATGCGTTGTTACATTTTCTTTTTGGATAAAAAAAGTAGTAAAGAGGCAGATAAACTGGCAAATTACTTGCTTAAAAATTGTCACCTAAAAGAAGTTCAAGATGAGGTAAATGAATTATATCAAGTATATTTGGCACCCAATAAAAAACTGTTAGATCAACTAAAACAACAATTATCCGTAGCAAGTGAGCCACAACAACAACTAATTATTTATCAAAGGTTGGCTAAAGCTACTGAAATACTCGGATTGAGAAAACAAGAACAGACATACGTAATGCAGATGCGTAAACTCGCGCATCAAACAATAAAAATGGAGGAGTTTTAAACATGACAAAATTATCAATGATGGGACATATTGAAGACACTGCACGAGTTTTGCAACGAGCAATTGCCGAAAGGGATGAATATGGTCAAGAGCTGATTGCTTTTTGGCTAAAAAAGGATTTTAAGAAAGTTATTTTTACGGGATCAGGTACCTCTTACAATGCCATGAGAGTAATCCGCAATATGTTTGTTAAGCTTTTACATGTTGAAGGCGTTGCAGTAGAACCAACCGTTTTTACTTATTCGGAGAACATTAACCCTAGCAGTAATTTTAGAAATGATCAGATTCTAGTGGTTGGCTTATCACAACATGGGGATAGTATTTCTACTTGTGATGCACTGCGACATGCACAGCAGAGCGGATATGCTACGTTAGGTATTACTGAGCAACTGGGATCAGCCATTACGAAAATTGCTGATCATTATGTTCATTTGGTTTGTGAAGAAGAACAGGTTGGGCCAGAAACACGTGGTTATACTGAAACTTTGCTGCAGTTCTATTTGTTAGCTGTTGAAATTGCTTATCAATCAGAGCAAATTGGTAAAGCTAAGTATGATAATTTAATTGAGCAAGCTCAGCAGCTAGTCAATGATTTTCCAATCGTAGTTAAGGAAAGCCTTGAGTGGTATGAAAAGCAACAAGCGGAGTTAGTTGACATGCAAAAGGCCTCTATTGCTGGCTATGGCGTTAATTTGCCGACAGCTTTAGAAGCTAGGCTAAAATTTTTTGAAACATTTGGACGTCCAACGACGGCTTATGAACAAGAAGAGCAGCTTCATGGACCGCTGCGTGCTTATAATCAAGACAATTATATTTTCTTGATTGGTGGCAATCTTGGGCCTGAGTTTGAACGGTTGCAAGAGATAAGTGCTTATTATCGTCGTGCCTATACTAAGCATGTTTTCGTGATTTCTGGAGAGCAATTTAAGGCAACCGAAAAAGATTTGAAATTGAGTGTAAAGACTTCTGAACTGCTTTCACCAATTTTCTATATCGTGCCTTTTCAAATTCTGGCGGCTAAGTTATCTGAGAAAGTTGGAATTGATACCAGTGTTAGTCCGGTAACTGATACTTCCATTTCTGGGCACATGAATGTTTAAATAAAATAATCTATCAAAAAAATGAGTTCTATTCGGAACTCATTTTTTTATTTTTTACTATTTTTTGGTTTTCTCAAATAGCGCAACTTGCCGTTTTTAACGTAGCGCTGAAATTGCTGGTAAAGTGGATCAAAAATCTGTGGTTCCGCACTGTTTGACATCATAATTTTAGGGAAGAAAAAACGTTCATCTCCTTGCAGTGTGCCATTAAGTGCACGAGCCAATGGACTTAATTGTGACAACTCGATTAGCTGTCCGTCGCTTTGCATAATTTCAATTTGGCTGTTGGCGTTTTTACCACTCGGCTTATACGCATCATAAGGCTCATCAAAGGCAGAATTAGTGTCGGTATAATAAAGTGGATCAAATCCTGCTTGCTTGATCAAATCCTTCAGTTTAGGAAGCAAGTTTTTGGTTTCTTCATCAATGCAGACGCTTTCCAGAGGCTTTCTGAATAAGTAGCTACTTGCTAAGTCAGCTAAGATTGGGTCGCTAGCCTGGGTCCATTCTAAAAAGTTACTTTCCATAACGCCATCGTCTAGTTTAAGATAATCTTCGAGGGTCCAATTTCCGGCTAAAAAGTTGGCTAGATTAGGCGTCACCCGCAACGCTCCTTGTTGGTAAACCATTTTGGCTCGTTCCAGCAGATGTTGCAGAATTACTTCCATTGATCTGCCAACGCGATGAAAGTAGACTTGCTGATACATCTGATAACGCGAGACAATATAGTCTTCAACTGCGTGCATTCCAGCCATTGTGAAGCAAATTCCTCCACTGTATGGTCTGATTTCTTGCAAAATTCGTGAAAGATCAAATTCGCCGTAAGTGACACCGGTGAAATAGGCGTCACGCTTTAAATAATCCATCCGATCAGCATCGGCTTGGCTGGAGATCATTTTAACGACTTGTGGGTTAGGGTAAGTTTTGGCAATAACACTAGCAACCAAATCGGGAAAATTAGGTGCTACTTTGCGCAATACCTGATTGATTTCAGTACTAGAGTCAGTGATAATCTTTTGCCCAATCTTTTCGTGGTCTGTGCCAAAAAGATGCTCAAAAGTATGGGAATATGGTCCATGACCGATGTCATGCAATAATCCCGCGCACTCGACTAATAAGCGGTTATTGTCATCCCATAGTCCGTCGCCGGGAACTCGTGAAGGATACTTGGTAGCAAAGATGTTGCAAATTTTGCGGGTTAATTCATAGACTCCTAGATTATGCTCGAAACGTGTATGAGTAGCACCGGGAAAAACGTAGGCTAATGGTCCCAATTGTTTAATCCGTCTCATTCGTTGAAACTCTTTAGTTTTTAAAATATCTAGGATTATTTGATCCTCGATATGAATGTAATCATGAACGGGATCGCGTAAGACGACTTCCTTAACTAATTTTTTGCTTTGAAATTTAGGCATATAAATTCCTCAAAAATTTAATTTCAGTTGATATTGAAAAAATCTACTACTTACCTTGATTATAGCAAACTTAAAGGATTACAGTTAGTTTTTGATAATTAAAAAAAACAAAACTATTAGAAAAAAATAATAATTTTGAATAATTTAAGCTAAATGTCCATAATTAACTATATAAAACAGAGAAAGGAAATTGCTGAGATGAGATATATCGGGAGAAAGTTAAAACAATTGCGTTATGATCTTGGACTGACTCAAACAGAGATGGCTGCAGGAGTAATTTCGGTTTCTTTTTACTCAAAAGTTGAGCGTGGGCTTCACGATATTGGCGCAGAGGAACTAATTGAAATCTTACAGAAACATAATATCAGCTTTCAGGAATTTTTTTCTAGTGTTTCAAAAGAAGATGCTGATAAGAAAAAATTAAATACCTTGGTTAATAGATTTATTAGAGCAGCTAATGAAGATAATGATAATGAGATTGTTGATCTCATTAATGAATTTGAAAATATTAAGCCCAAAACGCCATTTATTAAGTCTCAAATTTTATTGGCAAAAATGATTGCAAATACTCACGATAAAAACTCTCTTGCAAGATTGAGCGAAGATGAGAAAAAAAACATCAAAAAAATTATTTTTCAAGAGGATACAGATGAAAACGAGTATTTGCGAATAGCAATAATTGCTAATACAATTCGAGTTTATAGTCTAGATGAGGCATCTTTTTTGGTTACTAGTATTATGAGAAGGTACTATGATGAGGACAAGACTGATAGAAAAATATTATTTGCTTTGAGTGCACTTATGACAAATTATGTAAATTGGTGTTTTGAAAATGGAAAATCTGAACTTTGTATTGAAGCTCTAAAATATTTAAAAAAATTACCTTGTACCGTAGAATTAACTTTTTTTAAGATACTAGCTGAATATTACGACTGCATAGGTAAAAATGAAAAAGATGAATCTGCAAAAATACGCGATGTACTGTCTAAAGCGGGTTATCAAACTTTTGTTAAAAAAATGACTAAAGCCTTATGAATATTTTTCAAATATGAAAAAGTTAATACCTTTATCCAAAAAAGTAGTACTATTATTTTGTAGGTAATAATAGATTTAATTTAAAAGGAGATATATTATGGATTTATTAAGAGATTTGGTAGTTGTATTTGGTTTATAATTGTATTTGATTAATTTAAATTCAATGCTAAATTGAAAATAGTTTTATGTCTTATGATAATTAGGTTTTTTTCAAATCCATATTAGCTAAGAATTAGTATAAATAGTTTTTAATTATACTTCTTTAATTAGCTGATTTGGTGAAAAACTAGTTATTTGGACTAATAAAGAAACAGGCAATACACTAAAAAATGTATTTTGCCTGTTTTTTTTTTAACTGCTACAGACTACTATTTTGATATGATCTCCAAAGTTGTTCTAAATTTAAAAATCGTATCAAGTTCGACACTGTCATGTTGGTTTAGAGAATATTTTGCATTGTTTTTATTTATCCAATTGGATAAATAAGACTATCTAAAACACCGTTTAAAAAATAATTGTTTTTTGATAATTAAATCGTAAATTAATGAAAGCACTTCTTATGATTTTACATTACTTTGCAAAGGAGAAGCAATTATGGATAATCCGGCAATTAATGTTAATTCGGAAATCGGTAAATTGAAGACTGTTTTACTAAAAAGTCCTGGTGCAGAAGTTGAAAATATTACACCAAATACGATGGAACGGCTTTTATTTGATGATATTCCTTTTTTAAAAATCGCACAGAAAGAACATGACTATTTTGCTGAAACATTGAGAAAGATGGTATTGAAATATTGTATATTGATGATCCTAGAGTTGAGACACTCTCAAAAGATGACAATATTAAAGAACAGAATCTTGACGAACATAGTTATGGCTTAGGAACTACGCATGATGTTTTGCATGAATATCTTACAGATTTTGATACTATAAACACGGAAGAAAAGCTTTACAGTGGCGCTCGACGCGATGGAGTTGATTTGGATGTGAAATATCTTGCTATGGTTGTCTCTTCTGTTACCAACTTGCCCGAATGGCGTTTAGCGTTTGATCTTGACAAGAACAATCGGGTTTATGTAATGCGGCCTAAGCAAGAAAGTAAATTTTTAACTAGTTTACCCAAAGAAACCAAAGTTGGTATAGGTAAACGACATTTCGACCTATCTGGGAGTATTAAAGAGGCACTTTTTGCCTTATTGTTAAGTAATAAATTTGATTCAATTGTTCAGTACGATGAAGTAGCCAATATGTATAGTATCGTTCATTCTTCACTGGACTATCCTGATGTCAGGAAAAAATTAAGCCAGTTAGATGAAGATACGCAACTAACTTTATGGCTATATACTAAAGAGCAGGCTACATTGTCTTCACTTGCACGTATTTTGATGGTTCACCCCAAAACAATTGAGTATCGCCTAGAAAAAATCAGACAGGCTACTCAGTTAAATCCTAAAGTAGGAATCGATTTATTACCTCTGACAGTTGCTTATTTAAAAGAAAAAACTGACAGTCTCGGCATTTTGGAAACAGAATTACAAAGCTTTTCTGATGATATGTTGCCGCGAGATCGGACAATCTCAGTTAGTATCGACTAGTAATTACTATCTATAAGTCAATTTGTTATGTAAAAATCTCCTTAAGAAAATAAGAAGCACATACCTGTTAGTAGCGGGTATGTGCTTTTTAAGTGCTAAAAGTACTTTGCTTTTAGCATTAATGATATTAAAATAATAATTATCAATTTAATGATTTGTTAATTAAAATCTTTTTTGCCTGGTTGCTTAATTAATAATGTGAATAAGAGTGTGGGTCAATGTTAAAAAAGAAATTTTATCTAATATCTCGACTAGTTAGCGGACTAGGCAATTCTTTATACGGATTGGTTTTTATTTGGTGGCTGCAAACCCAGACCGAAAGTTCATTTATCGTTGGTATCGTTAATGCTATTTTTTCTACGACAGCAGCATTGTCGATTTTTTATGGTCCGATCATCGATAGCCACTCTTATAAGAAGACAAGCATTGTTGCAATGGTTTGGCAAGTAGGTCTAACTTTTACGTTAACAGCCATTATTACCTTTTTTGCACACAATTATTTTTGGGCAATTTTAATTGCGGGAGCACTATCTCTTTGTGATGAATTTTTTGATCCAGCTGACCGGGCAATTCTAAAAGGCACTCTGACAAAAGAAAATGAGATGACCTCAATGATTGCTCAAATCAATATTGTTGATCAAGTGGTCCAAATTGGTGGTATCGCACTTTCCGGCGCACTATTAGCTTTTCTAACTAGTGGACAAATTATTTTTATTTGTGCATGTCTAAGTTTGTTGGGCTTAATCTTATTGCTAGTTGCGCTTAATCAAGTCTCCAGCCAAGAGCATGACCAGGTAAAAAAGGTTTCTCATACAGCGACACTTGCAAATTATTGGCAGCAAATTGTCAGCGGGTACCAATATGTGCGAGCAAATAGTTTTTTGCGGCGATACTTTTGGTCATCATTTCTATTTTCTTTTGCTAGTCCGGCGCTAATTCTGCTTTTGCCGCGTATTGCTCAAAAAAGTGGTAAGCCGATGCTGTACAGCACATTTTATCTATTTCTAATGGCCGGCTTTATTATAGGCGCACTATTAGCTGGTAAAATGAATGCTGATACCCGAATAATGGCAACAGCCTGGATTTTAAGTGTAATTCCGCTTATATTAATGCTCTTTTTTATGACTAATATGATTGCATTTATTTTTCTGTTGTTTATTTTTGGGATTACAACTAGTATTCATAATGTTTTAGGCGAAGCCAAAAAGCAAAATGTAACAGAAAATCAATATTTAGCAAGAGTATTAACAACTATGCGCACTGGGACCGAAGTTGGCGGACCAATCGCATCAATTATAGCAGGCGTTCTTCTTGACCGTGTAGGCCAGCAAGAGCTGATTATTGTTTGCGTTATCTTAATTTTATTAGGTGGCATCAATTTAATACTGGTTAAACCGGCAGATTAATTCTTAAAAAGTAGGTCATTTTTTAGTGGATTCTAGTAATTTCGCCAGCATTAAATGACTGGCTGCCTGTTTCAGTTTCCAAAACTAAGTTACCCATAGGTGTTAGGTCAACCGCACGTCCTTGAATGGTTGTTTGACCCAGTTGAAGGGTAACTTTTTTGTTTAAAAGCATCATGTGTTTTTTATATTGGGGAAGAAAATCGCTGTGGATAAAATTAGGGATAAAAGAAAATAGGTGGTGGACTAAATTACTAATTAAATGACAAGTTTTTGCAGTAGTCGGCTGGGCAATAAGCAAATTAGTCGCACTGGGTAACTCTTCGCTTAGATGGGCTTGAAAAAGATTGCAGCCAATGCCAATAATTGCAATGCGTGGAGCGGGACTTTCAACTAGAATGCCCGCTATTTTTTTGCCCTGCCAAAAAAGATCATTAACCCATTTGAGCTCTGTTTCTATCTGTAATTCTTGTTTAATGGTTTCGTAAAGCTGCCAAGCAATACCAGTGGTTAACAGGCCCTGATTTTGTCCGGTTAATTGCGGTACTTTAATTACTAATGAAAGATAGATCCCCCCGTAGCGTGAGATGAAGGGGCGCGCACTTTTGCCATAACCGTCTGTCTGCACGTCACTACCAAACAATTTGGGACCGTGATAGCCACTTGCTAAGAACTCTTCTTTAGCAGTTAAATTAGTCGATTGGCATGTTTGCCACCAATTTATTTGTAATGGTAAATCTGCTAACAACATTTTGAGAATCTCTTTTTTATGGGAAGTGCTAGTTTGTTTATTACACATTTTACTGATATAACCTCTTTCAAAAATAATAGTTTGATTATCAAAGTATTTAAAGAAGAAAAATTAATTTAAATTATTAAGATTTTAACCTAAAAAGCGCAAATTACAATATTTATTTGACTTTTTTTACTTAATACAATATCATACTTTCATAATTTATTTTGAAATACAAAGTAAATAAGAAAGATGATGATTGTTGCTTTTAATTTTTAAGTTGTACGATTTTATAAGTCAAAAAGGGAGAGTAGCTGTTTTTTGATTAGTATTAAAGAATAGAAAATCGCAATTTAGTAATAATTATTAACTAAGAGGTGATGCTATTGGAAACAGATTTGAAAAGAATTAATAGCCTGTTAACAACGGTTTATTCCGATATTATGCGCGTAGAAGAACGCGAATTACGTAAAAGCGAGTTTAAAGACATTTCAATTAGAGAACTACACGCAATTGACGCAATTACGATGTATGAGCATAAGACAAGCTCGCAAGTTGCTAGTGAATTAATGGTTACCGTTGGCTCATTGTCAACGATGGTTAATAAGTTGGTGCGCAAAGGTTATGTTATTCGAATTCACGGAGAAGATGATCGCAGAATTATTCGCCTGGGGTTAACCAATCGCGGTCGTTTGATTTACCGAGCACACGACTCGTTTCACCGACACATGGTTAAGAAATTTATCGAAGGTTTTGATGAAGAGCAGATAGCCATTATTGAACGGGCTCTGCTCAATCTAAGGGCTTTTCTCGAATTTCCACCGCATATTGATAACAAGAAGGGGCATTAACCTGATGGGGTTAAAAATTACGCAAACAGCCAGCTATGTACCACCCCAAGTTGTCACAAATGATGACTTGACAGAGATAATGGACACTTCTGATGAATGGATTTCATCCCGCACTGGTATTAAACAGCGCCATGTTTCTCGCGGTGAGCAGACTTCAGATTTAGCTGTTAAGGTGGCGCAAAGTTTACTAAAAAAAGCGGCTGTTGATGCTGATCAAATTGATTTTATTATTGTGGCTACAATGTCACCGGATTTTTTAACTCCTTCGACAGCTGCAATAGTGCAAGGAAAGATTCATGCCCAGCATGCTTTAGCTTTTGACCTTAATTCCGCCTGCTCTGGGTTTATTTACGCCTTGGCCGTTGCGGATAAGTTGCTTGCTGGTCCTTATCGCAGGGGACTGGTCATTGGTGCGGAAGTTTTAACCAAGTTAGTTGACTGGCAAGATCGCTCTACTGCCGTGTTGTTTGGCGATGGTAGTGGTGGCGTACTTGTGGAAAAAGATGTCACCACCGCGGGAATTATTGCTGAAGATTTACGTGCATTTGGTGAACAGGCGGCAATTCTAACCGCCGGCTATCAGCCGACTGTTTCCACCTTTAGCCAAGATGATACTGATCAGCACAAGCACTATTTGGAAATGCAGGGCCGCGATGTTTATACCTTCGCTACACATGAAGTGCCAAGTTCAATTAACCGGGTATTAACACAAGCTAATTGGCAAAAAGATGACGTTGATTGGTATCTTTTGCATCAGGCCAACGGCCGCATTTTAACCGTAATTGCCAAACATCTTAATGAGCCAGTAGCTAAGTTTTTGAATAATGTTGCCCGTTACGGCAACACTTCGGCGGCTAGTGTGGCAATTTTGCTAGACGAATTTGTAACATCGGGTGATATTCAACCCGGCCAGAAATTAATTTTAAGCGGCTTTGGTGGCGGTCTGACGGTTGCCAGCATTGCACTGATTTTTAACTAAAGAAATTAACAAAGGAAGTATACAAGATGACAGAACAAGAAATTTTTGAAAAGGTAAAAGAAATTATTGTTGCCCAAACCGGAGAAAGCGATGCTGCAGTGACGCCGCAAGCAAATATCAAGGATGATTTAAATGCCGATAGTTTGGACGTTTTTGAAGTAATTAATGAATTGGAAGACGAGTTTGACATCAAGATTGAAAGTGAAGATGGTATTCAGACCGTTCAAGATTTAGTTGATTTTGTGCAAAAACAGCTAGCTGCGAAAGAGGGTTAACTCATGGAATTAAGTCCATTAATGAAAAGTTTGGGACTTAACTATCCAATCTTTCAAGGCGGAATGGCTTGGGTTGCTGATGGTAAGTTGGCTGCCAGTGTTTCCAATGCTGGTGGCCTAGGAATTATTGGTGCCGGCAATGCACCAGGCGATGTTGTAGCGGCAGAAATCGAGCGGGCAAAGTCGTTAACTGACCGTCCTTTTGGAGTCAATGTCATGTTGCTATCACCATATGCCGATGATGTGGTTGACGTAATCTTAGCCAATAAGGACAAAGTTGCCGTTGTCACTACTGGTGCCGGCAATCCTTCCAAGTATTTATCCGAATTTAAAAAAGCACAGATTAAGGTAATTCCTGTTGTCGGTTCAGTAGCACTTGCGCGAATGATGGAGCGCATTGGTGCTGATGCTGTCATTGCGGAAGGGATGGAATCTGGTGGTCATATTGGTAAATTAACAACGATGGCACTGGTTCCGCAAGTGGTAGATGCCGTGAAAATTCCGGTAATTGCTGCTGGTGGTATTGGTGATGGTCGTGGTCTTGCAGCTGCATTTATGCTAGGTGCACAAGGTGTTCAAATGGGTACCCGCTTTTTAGTTGCGAAAGAATCAAAGATTCATCCGAATTATAAAAAAGCTGTCTTGCGTGCTAAAGATGCCAGTACGATGGTAACTGGCGAATATGCCGGTCATCCTTCGCGCGTTTTGAAAAATAAGATGGCAAAGGACTATATCAAGCTGGAAAAAGAAGAAGCATTGCAGCCTGAGCCCGATTTTGCCAAATTAGAAGAGATGGGAAGCGGCAGTTTGCGCCGGGCAGTCATCGACGGGGATCCGGATACCGGTTCATTTATGGCCGGTGAAATTTCCGGCATGGTGCATGAAGAACAACCAGCTGCGGAGATTTTGGCTGAAGTAGCTGAACAAGCAGAAAAACTATTGACTGGCGGTCGTTAAGCAATGATTGGATTACTATTTAGTGGACAAGGAGCACAAAAAACCGGGCTTACGCTAGATTTATATCAATCAGTACCGCAGTATCGTCAGTTGATTGATCAGGCCAGCAATATTTTGCAGTTTGACTTACCTGACCTACTTTATGATCAGGCACAAGCACAACGATTGGCGGCAACTGAATATGCACAGCCAGCTATCTTAGCAGTGAGTTATGCACTTAACCAAGTATTGCAAGATAGCGTAGATATACCTGCTTTTGGCATTGGTCTTAGTTTAGGCGAATACAGTGCACTTGCGAGTGCGCATAACATTGATTTTGTTTCAGCTTTACGGCTTATCCAAAAACGCGGCGAACTAATGGGAAAAGCAAGCAAGCAACATCCTGGTGTGATGGTGGCCGTGATGAAAAGTTCGCTACCTAAAATTAAGACGGTTTTAGCAACTGTCCAAGATTTAGGAGAAATCGGCATTGCTAACGTTAATACCCCAAAGCAAGTGGTAATTGGCGGGGCGGAAAAGCCTGTCACCAAGGCATGTAGTGAGTTAACTGCTCAGGGTGCGCGGGTAGTGCCGCTGCGGGTTAGCGGAGCTTTTCACACTCCGTTAATGCAGTCGATTCAGTCAGATCTTAATGCCGAATTAAGGCAAGTTAACTGGCAAAAAGGGCGCTTTCCGGTATACAGTACAACGACGCAAACAGAATTTACGCCCGCGAATTTGACGACAAATTTAACTAATCAGCTAGTGAGTTCAACTTATTTTGCTAAGACATTAATGCAGCACCAAGATAAATTAACCGCGGTAGTCGAGCTTGGTCCCGGTCAAACTTTACTGTCTTTTGCCCGTAAAGTGGTTGTTGGTGTGCCAACTTACCGCACGGATAGTTGTGCTGACATGCAAGCTGCAGTTAGTGCATTGGAGGCAATGAAATAATGGATTTAAAAGATAAAGTTGTTTTGATAACAGGCAGCTCACGCGGCATTGGTCTGGCTATCGCACAAGCTTTTGCGCAAAATCATGCCAAGATTGTTTTAAATGCGCGTAAACCGGTAGCACCAGCAATCATTACAGAACTAAAAAAATATGGTAATGATGTAATTGATCTTAGCGCCGATATAACGGATGTCTCTGCTGTCAAAGAAATGATTGCCCAGATTTATGCCCAATTTAATCAGTTAGATGTCGTGGTTAATAATGCCGGAATTGTCAAGGATGGCTTGTTGAACCGAATGTCAGAAGAAGATTTTCAAAGCGTGATTGATACTAATCTGATTGGTACGTTTAATGTTATCAGACAAGCAGTCAGACCAATGTATAAGCAGCGCAGTGGTTGTTTTATCAATCTGGCAAGTGTAATTGGGTTGACCGGTAATATTGGGCAAGCAAATTATGCCGCCAGTAAGGCAGGAGTAATCGGCTTAACCAAGTCTGTTGCAAAAGAAGTTGCCATGCGTAACTTGCGGTGCAACGCGATTGCACCCGGAATGATTGCTACTCAGATGACCCAAAATCTTAGTTCTAAATTGGAGCAGCAGATAATTGACCAGATTCCACTTAAGCGTCTAGGCCAAGTGGAAGAAGTGGCGCAGGCGGCTATTTTCTTAGCTCAAAGTGATTATATAACCGGCCAAACAATTACCGTCGATGGCGGTTTAACCATGCAGTAAAGGAGAGGCTATGACAAGAGTAGTAGTTACGGGAATGGGAGCTCTAACTCCCATTGGTAATGATTTAGCCAGCTTTCAAGCAGGTTTAAACAAGCAGCAAGTCGGTTTTGCGCCAATTTCCTATTTTGATGCCAGTTCTACTGGCGTAACCTTAGCTGGACAATTGAAGGATTTCAATCCTCTGAAGTATTTAGCTAAAAAAGATACGAGGCGGATGGATCGGTTTACGCAATATGCGATGTATGCGACGGCCGAGGCCATTCAGCAAGCCGGTATTAATGAAACAAATACCAGTAGTGAACGTCTGGGTGTTATTTGGGGTAGCGGCATTGGCGGCTTGACTACGATTCAAGAACAGGTAATCAAGTGGCATGATAAAGGTCTTGACCGGGTTTCACCGATGTTTATCCCAACGGCGATTGCAAATATGGCCGCTGGCAACATTTCAATTAAATACAACGCGCAAGCAATCAGTACAACAATTGTTACGGCCTGCAGCTCAGCTACAAATGCAATTGGCGAAGCCTTTCGGCAAATAAAGGATGGTCATGCTGATGTCATGATTACCGGCGGATCGGAATCAGCAATTAATGAAAGCGGCATTGCCGGTTTTGCGGCAATTGCAACTTTGGCAACAGCGACAGATCCCCAAAGAGCCAGTATTCCGTTTGATCAAGACCGTTCTGGCTTTGTGATGGGTGAGGGTGCTGGTTCAATCATCCTTGAGTCACTGGAACATGCGCAAAAAAGGGGCGCTAAAATATGGGGCGAGATTGTTGGTTACGGAGTCAGTTCTGATGCTTACCATATTACATCGCCTGATCCTGCAGGTACGCAAGCGGCCCGCGCAATGAAGTTGGCGCTTACGGAAGGTAAAATTGCACCAGAACAGGTCGGCTATATTAATGCTCATGGTACAAGTACAAAGGCTAATGATATAGCAGAAGCAAAGGCAATTAACCAGGTCTTTGGAGCGGATAGCAATGTTCTCGTTTCAAGTACCAAGAGCATGACCGGTCACTTGCTAGGAGCTGCTGGTGCTGTTGAAGCTATTGCCACCATTTTGGCTCTTAATTCGGGTCAATTACCAGTTAATGTGGGGCTCAAGCAGCAAGATCCGCAGTGTGCAATCAATTTGGTTACTAAAAATAATTGCCACCAGCAGGTTGATTACGCCTTAAGTAATTCGTTTGGCTTTGGTGGTCATAACGGGGTAATTGCAATAAAAAGATGGGGGTGATTAGATGAAATTTGCGGAAATTCAAGAATTAATCGCACAAATTGATCAAAGTGAAATTCAAAAGCTTGAGTTGGACTTTGAAGGTGGCCATATTTTAATTGATAAACGAGACATCGTTGACCAGCCGGTTCAGGTAACCGGCACAGGTGAAGAAGTTGCTAAGCAGCAGGAGCAAGCCAGCCCCGCACTGCCGAAAGCTTCAGCCAAGGCAGTCCCTGAGTCTGCTAAACAAGCTACTGAGGTAAAAGCTAATACAGTGCAAGTTAAGGCGCCACTGGTTGGTATCGTCTATTTGCAGCCAAGTCCCGATAAACCGCAATATAAAAAAGTTGGCGATCATGTTCAAAAGGGCGAAGTTGTTTGCTTGATTGAAGCGATGAAAATGATGACTGAGATCAAAAGCACTAGCAGTGGAACAATTACTGAAATTTTGGTGGCTAATGAAGAAGTGGTTGAGTACGATCAACCATTGATGACGATTATTCCTGATTAAAGGAGTGCAAATGATGAGTGAAAAAGAAACTAAGCAAGCCTTATCAAGTCAGGAAATTCAGCAAATTTTGCCTCACCGCTACCCAATGCTCTTGATTGATCAAGTGCTTGATTATCGCCCGGGAGAATATGCCCATGCGCGCAAGAACACAACCATTAATGAAAGCTATTTTCAGGGTCATTTCCCCGATAACCCCGTCATGCCCGGTGTATTAATTACCGAGGCTTTAGCGCAGACTGGAGCAGTTGCCTTGCTATCCATGCCGGAGTTTACTGGTAAAACCGTTTATTTTGGCGGAATAAAAAATGCCCGTTTTCGGACTATGGTTAAACCTGGCGACACCCTAGATTTAACAGTTGAACTAGATAAATTGCGTGGCTCGGCCGGAATAGGACTAGCAAAGGCGACCGTTAATGGTAAAGTGGCATGCACGGCCGAATTAATTTTTGCCATACAGTAAAGTAGGATAAACATGTTTAGTAAAGTATTAATCGCTAATAGAGGAGAAATCGCAGTTCGCATCATTCATGCTTTACATGAGTTAGATATTACTGCGGTGGCAGTATACTCAACTGCCGATAAAGACTCCCAACACGTCAAAGAAGCGGACGAGGCTGTCTGTATTGGTCAGCCTCAGCCGGCACAATCATATTTAAATATGCAAAACATTATTAGTGCGGCTCTTTTAACCGGAGCACAAGCTATTCATCCCGGCTATGGCTTTTTATCTGAAAGTTCGGAATTTGCCCAGATGTGTGCTGAATGTCACCTGGTTTTTATTGGACCGCAGGCCAAGACCATTTCGCTTATGGGAAATAAAGCCAACGCGCGGGAAACAATGCGGCAACATGGAGTTCCCGTTATTCCTGGCAGCACTGGTCCCGTTAAAGATACTGCCCAAGCCCTAACTGTAGCTAATAAAGTAGGTTTTCCTGTAATGCTTAAGGCTGTTGCTGGTGGTGGCGGAAAAGGAATCAGGAAAGTTAAGCGTCCCGAAGATTTACCACAGGCATTCAGTCAGGCCCAAGAAGAAGCAAAACTTTCTTTTGGCGATGATTCGATGTACCTTGAAAAAATCATTTCACCAGCCAAGCATATTGAGGTGCAGATTATTGCAGATCAAGCGGGTCAGGTCGTGGCTTTGCCTGAGCGTGACTGCTCAATGCAGCGTAATCAGCAAAAAGTGCTTGAAGAAACGCCTTGTTCACAGATTAATGATCAAGAACGGCAATACTTGCAAAGGATTACGTCCAAGGCAATTAAGGCTATTCACTATGAAAATGTGGGAACAATTGAGTTCTTAATGGATCCAGCACATCATTTTTACTTTATGGAAATGAATACGCGTATTCAAGTCGAGCACTCGATTACTGAAGAAGTTGCACAAATTGATCTTGTCAAAGAGCAACTCCATATTGCTGCCGGGGATGATTTAAGTATTACCCAAGATGATGTCCATCTGCATGGTGCCGCCATCGAAGCCCGAATTAATGCCGAAGATCCACTTCACCATTTTCGTCCGCAAGCCGGTAAAATCAAGCAGATGTCTTTGCCCAGCGGCTTAGGTATCAGAATTGAGAGTGGTGTCAACAGTGGGGATCAAGTCTCACCTTTTTATGATTCCATGATTATTAAAATTATCGCTCATGCCGATAATCGTTCGCTGGCCATCAGACGGTTATTAGACGCCTTAAGTGAGTTTTCAATCACGGGTCTGAAAACTAACCGCGACTTTTTAGTGGCGTTATTAACCGATTCGGCTTTTCAAAGTGGTAACTACTTGACCACCTACATTGATCAACAGTTTTTACCTTATTATATTAAGCAGGAAAAAGAAAAAGCTGGCGCTAAGGAGGCTGTGACAGATGGCAATTAAGTTCTCTAAGCATCCTCACCACGCATTAGCCAATTACCAGGAAAATGTACCACAGGGAATCTTTCGGATTTGTCCGCAGTGTAAGACCAAATTTTATTTTCGCAAATTAGGCAAATACCGTTTGTGTCCTAACTGCGGCTACGGCTTCCGGGTAACTGCCAGAACAAGGCTTAAAATGCTGACCAAAGAGTTCAGCGAATGGGATGAAACAATTGCGACAACTGATCCTCTGGCTTTTCCCCAATATCAAGCCAAAATTAAGCAAATGCAGACCAAAACTAAGCTTAAGGATGCCGTTTTAACTGGACAAGCTAAAATTGGTGGCTATGAAACGGCTCTTGGCATTATGGATCCTGATTTTATCATGGGAAGTTTAGGAAGTGCCACGGGTGAGCGGATTACGAAAATGTTTGAGCGGGCAACCGCGGAAAAACTACCGGTCATCATGTTGACAGCTTCTGGTGGGGCTAGGATGCAGGAAGGAATTACTTCGTTGATGCAAATGGCCAAGATTTCTCAGGCAGTCAACCAGCACCGCGAAGCAGGACTGGTTTATATTGTAATCATGATGGATCCGACAACTGGCGGTGTAACTGCCAGTTTTGCTTCCCAAGGTGATGTTATTCTTGCCGAGCCCCATGCTTTGGTTGGCTTCGCTGGTCGGCGGGTAATTGAACAGACAATTAATAAAAAATTGCCGCCAAATTTTCAAAGTGCTGAAAATGCATTTGCTAACGGCTTTATTGATGCTATTGTGCCCCGAACTGAACAGAAAGAATGCCTAGAACAGCTCTTGGCAATTTTTGCCGCTAAAAAGTGGGAGGGAGCGAGCTAATGGCAAATGACAAAATTATTGCCATCATGAATGGTGCCCGTAGTGATAGCAAAACTGACATGAACAAACTGGTAAAACAGCTCTTTCCTGATTTTTTCGAAATGCATGGTGACCGGGCAACCGGTGACGACGCCGCAATTATTGCCGGCTTTGCGACAATTAACGGCCGTAGTGTTGCCGTTATTGCAACTAATAAGGGGCAAGAACTGGACAAGCGGTTAGCGACGAACTTTGGTAGCCCGCTACCGTGTGGTTACCGTAAGGCTAACCGAATAATGAAAACTGCGGCTAGTTTGAACATTCCAGTGATTACATTAATAAATACACCCGGAGCATACCCGGGAGCTGACGCGGAAAAAAGTGGTCAGGGGCAAGTCATTGCCCAAAGTATTAGTGAGATGCTTCAGCTTAAGGTGCCGCTATTAACTGTTATTGTGGGTGAGGCTGGCTCCGGTGGCGCGCTTGCTTTGGCCTGCAGTGACGAAATTTGGATGCTTGAGCACAGTATGTACACCGTCTTGTCGCCAGAAGGCTTTGCCTCAATTATGTGGAAAGATGGTAAACTAGCTAGTCAAGCTGCCGAATTAATGCATATTGAGCCGCAGTGGCTGAAAGAACACGGTGTAATTGAACGTGTTTTACCTGAAGATGTGTTAGCTCAGGATGCGGTTAAATTGCGGCAATTGCTTGCGCAAAAAATTGCCGCTTTTGCTAAAGTGTCAGTTAATGAGTTGCTGACTAAGCGTAAGGCCCGCTTTCGGCAATTTTGAGTTTGCTTCAGTTATGCTGGCAAGTGCCATAATTGCACTAAGTTGATTGCAACTAGGGTTTGCTTTACTGGCGAAAATCGGCTTTTTACTTTATAATAATGACAATAAGCAGTCGACTTCTGCTCGATTAAAAACTTTTAAGTTGGCCAGTTTGACTGTAAGATTTTAGCTAATCTAGATGGTTAGCTTTTTTTATTTAACAAACCGAGTTGCTGGTGCCAGCTTTTGGTTAAGATGAGGAATTTAAGTTAAGTCATGACTAAAGTAAAAATTGCGTTTACTAGTACAATTAAACAAGAAAAGGAAAGCGAAACTTTTCGCAAGTCTGGTACTGGCGAATTAACCGAGCATAATGGGATTACCCGTGTCTCTTATCTGGAAGACGGCGAAGTGCCCGTTAAGCTTTTAATTAAAGAAAATGATGTGATCATTAGACGTGGTGATTCTGCCAGTGATTATTCACAACTCCACTTTAGTGTGGGCCAGAAAAAGGAATGTCGTTACGTAGCCCAAGGTTATCAGATGGATTTAACTAGTAGGGCTAAAATAATTAAATTTTTCCCTAAAATTGATGGATCTAGGGAACTTCACATTGAATATGACCTCTTTAGTGGTCTATACTTAGTAGGAAATTATACCGTCACGTTGATTTTTACTTAAACGCCTAGTAAAATAAGAAGGATTGTTAAAAGAGAGGAATGCAATTGTGGGATTAAACGACTTTAAAGACAAAAATCGTAATGAATTATCAATGATTGAAGTTGCTCGCGCAATTTTGGAAGATAACAATAAGAGAATGGCTTTTGCCGATATTGTTAATGAAGTACAAAAGTACTTGGGTGAGAGCGACGAGGAAATTCGGGAGCGTTTACCCCAATTTTATACTGACTTGAACACTAATGGTGAGTTCATTTCAATGGGTGAAAATGTTTGGGCTTTGCGCTCATGGTTTCCTTATGAGTCAGTTGACGAAGAAGTCAACCACCCTGAAGATGAGGATGAAGAAGATACCCGTGCTCACCATAAGAAGGTCAATGCTTTCTTAGCAAGTGCTACTGGTAGCGATGATATTATCGATTACGATAATGATGATCCAGAAGATGAAGATCTTGATGCTACCGCTGATGACGATGCTGACGACTTTGGCGAAGATGACGATTTCGTTGATACGGATGACGAAGATGATGAGGACTTGCCTGACGGTATCGAAGGTCAATTATCTGAATTAAATGATGACGACGATGAAGATGAATAATTTTTCTTGACTTCATGTCTGAAAATGATAGTATTTTACTTGGGCACCCTATGTGCGTTTATGCTCCCGCAAGGGAGCTTTTTTTATTTTTTATTTTTTGCAAAAGGAGTTTGGCTAATGACAAAATATATCTTCGTTACTGGCGGTGTTGTTTCTTCTCTGGGTAAAGGAATCACTGCTTCAAGTCTCGGCCGGTTGTTAAAGAATCGGGGCTTAAAGGTAACTATGCAAAAGTTCGATCCCTACATCAATATTGATCCAGGTACAATGAATCCTTACCAACACGGCGAGGTTTTTGTCACTGATGACGGTACTGAAGCGGACCTTGATTTAGGTCACTATGAGCGGATTGTTGACGTACGGACAAGTAAATATTCGAACGTAACAACTGGGAAAATTTACAAAGAAGTATTAGAAAAAGAACGTCGTGGTGATTATCACGGAGCTACTGTTCAGGTTATTCCGCACATCACGGACATGATTAAGCAAAAAATCATGCGGGCAGGGCTGACGACTGATTCTGATGTGGTTATTTCTGAAATTGGTGGTACGGTCGGTGATATCGAGTCGACCCCATTTATGGAAGCAATTAGACAAATGCGGCGCGAAGTTGGGGAAGAAAACGTGATGTACATTCACTGTACATTGGTACCTTACCTGCACGCTGCCCAAGAAATGAAGACTAAACCAACACAGCACTCAGTAGCCGAACTCCGTAGTATTGGTATTCAGCCTAACATGTTGGTTTTACGGGCAGAAATGCCAATTGACCAAGAACATAAGGACAAGATTTCTAACTTTACAGATGTTCCGGTTGATCGGATTATTGAATCCATCAACGCACCATCACTCTTTGACTTGCCACTAGCATTCCAAGAGCAAGGCATGGACCAAAAGGTTTGTGACTTCTTACACCTGCAAAGTCCGAAAAAGGAAGCTGACATGGCTGAATGGATTCGGCTTGATGAGCGAGTTAAGAACCTGAAGTACAAGACTAAGATTACTTTGGTTGGAAAATACGTAGAACTTGAAGATGCCTACATTTCAGTTACTGATGCCTTGAAGCACGCTGGTTATTCATACAACACTAATGTTGAAATTAATAAGGTGCAAGCAGAGGATATTACTGAAGATAATATTGCTGACTTTATGAAGGGCTCAGATGGATTAATCGTTCCTGGTGGCTTTGGTACGCGTGGTTTAGAAGGTATGATCACCGCGATCAAGTATGCACGGGAAAATGACATTCCATTCTTAGGTGTTTGCTTAGGAATGCAAATGGCAACGGTTGAATTTGCTCGTGATGTCCTAGGCTATCGTGATGCTAACTCAATCGAAGCAGATCCTGAAACAACTCATAATGTAATTGATATCATGGCAGATAAACGGGATGAAGAAAACATTGGTGGTACTTTGCGTCTTGGCTTATACCCAACTGCCTTAAAGCCTGGAACTAAGACCGCTGCTGCTTATGGTAACCAAGAAGTTATCCAAGAGCGTCACCGTCACCGTTACGAATTCAACAATGAATACCGTGAAGCATTTGAAAAAGCCGGTATGACTTTCTCTGGTGTTTCTCCAGATAATCACTTAGTTGAAGTAATTGAAATAACTAAGAACAAATTCTTCGTTGCTGCGCAATATCACCCTGAATTTTTGAGTAGACCACAAAGACCAGAAGGCTTATATAAGGCATTTATTGGTGCAGCTTGTGGATTACCAGAACAGAAATTGTAATGCGTGTAGTTGAATAATACAAAAATCTTAATTTTTAAGCAGGGAGGACAGAAGTCTTCTCTTGTTTTTTCTGTTAAATTCCTTTAACATTATTATGACTAATCGAAATAGAAAAGGATTTTTTCGCCAATGAAGCAAATGATAATTCATGGTGGAAAGCCCCTACAGGGTGATGTCTGGATTGGTGGTGCAAAGAATTCCACTGTAGCACTGATTCCGGCATCAATTTTGTCGCGTACACCGGTAACTTTGGAAGGCGTTCCGAGGATTGCTGATGTCGACAACTTAATGGACTTGTTAAATGAAATGGATGTTAAAAGTGATTTTCAGAAAACCACTTTGCATATTGATCCCGAGAACATTAAGATGAGCCCATTGCCAAGCGGTAAAATCAAGAGCTTGCGTGCTTCATATTATTTTATGGGTGCTCTTCTTGGCCGGTTTGGTAAGGCTGTTGTGGGCTTCCCTGGTGGGGATGATATTGGACCCCGCCCCATTGACCAACACATTAAAGGCTTTGAAGCCTTAGGCGCATGTGTCACAAATGAAAATGATCAAATAACAATTACGGCTCCCGCGACCGGTCTAAAGGGAGCGACTATCCACTTAGAGATGCCGTCAGTTGGTGCGACGATGAACATTATTATGGCTTCAGTTACGGCACAAGGGCAAACAGTCATTGAAAATGCTGCTAAAGAGCCGGAAATAATTGATCTTGCGACTTTTCTTAACAACATGGGAGCAACCATTCGTGGTGCTGGGACCGACTCAATCAGAATTGAGGGCGTGGAAAAGCTGGAGGCCAGAGCCCCACATACAATTATTCCGGATCGAATTGAAGCTGGAACTTATATTTCACTTGCTGGCTGCATTGGTAATGGTATTTGTATTCACAACATTATTGAGGAACACCTAGATTCTTATTTAGCAAAAGTAGAGGAAATGGGTGTTGTGATTGATGCTGATGAGGATTCTCTGTATGTTTATCCTGCAGGTGATTTAAAAATGACACAGATCAAAACCGGTGCTTACCCTGGTTTTGCAACCGATCTGCAGCAACCGGTCACGCCACTTTTACTTACCGCTAAGACCGGCGAAGGGGTAATAATTGATCGTATTTACCCTAAGCGGGTTGGCCATATTGAGCAGCTGCGGAAAATGGGAGCTGACATCAAGGTTGAAGATGATATCATCCTAGTGCACCCAACTTCTAAATTGCATGGTGCAACAGTTTCCGCTGGTGAGATTCGGGCCGGTGCTTGTCTAATGATTGCCGGCCTAATGGCCCATGGTGAAACTATTATTAATAATGCTGGCAATATCTTGCGTGGTTATGACCGGGTTCAGGAAAAACTGCGTTTGCTCGGCGCTGATGTGACAATTCAAGATGTACCAGATAAATAAAAAACTGCGCTCTGTCGAATCTTCCAAAAGGGAAAGCAGATAGAACAGATAATTTAGGCATCAAGCTATTAGATAGCTTGGTGCTTTTTCTTTGCCCGAGCTGATCAAAAAATTTTCAACCCAGTCCTTTAATTGAAAACTATTTATTCTGTCTCTTAGTGCTTGCTTAAATTAAATAACTAGCTTTTTAATATATTTGTAGTATTGTATTCATAATCAATATTAACTTTATTGAAGTACTTTGAATAGTTTTGATGCTCATCGAACTAAGAAAAAATAAATTTTGCTTAGAGAAAAGTATTTTTGGTAATAATTGGAGAAATAAAAAAATGAAGACAGGAATAAAAAGGTAACTAAACTTGCTGTGATTACAGTATTTTGTGGGATTGCCAATTCAACAATTTTACCAGCAAGCGATGTAGCTGCAGCAACTACGGTCAAGGCACTATATTCAACAGCGAAAAAATGGACTGCAAAGTTAGCAAAAGCTGGCTATGTCTTTGAATTGCCGAATGCTGTAAAAGGGGGCGCTCTATCATCAAGCAGGAAAACCTTATCGGCAAAAAACGCTTAAAAAGATTGTTAAAAATCAGCCACTTTTTAAGGTTAAACGTGTTAATAAGATTCATAATGATGTATCTGTTGACTTAGTGTTGAAGAATGGCAAGTACAAGGGCAATACGGTATACATTAATGGTATCTTAAATCACAACTCAAAAATAAAAGAACTTCAGCAACTAATTAAAGCAGAATTATGGGTAATGGATGCTAGAGGCGACCAACGGCCGACAGCTGAACTGCTTAAGCAGGCTGAGCAAATTGCCACTGGATTAATAGGGAAAAACAAGCAGATTGCGTTAACCTCAATCAAGCAGCTAAAGGAATTTATTAAATATGGCACAATGGCTGAAACACCGGATCTTTTGGTTGGTAGCTGGCCTAATGACGATTTGGATAATTAAGTCACGACTTGAGTAATGCTTTGCAATTAGTAATCATAAAATCAACAACGAATAAGAGATACGTTCTTTTATTCGTTTTTTGTTATTTGCGATCTCAATAATCAGGTAAAAAGGCGAAAAGCTACTTAGTAATAAATATGATTAATTTTTAAAGCGCTTGCAAAAATAGGGTATAACTTCTAGAATGAAATTAATTATTAGCTGAGCTTATTTTTAAGTCAGAGATGAAAGAAAGGAATTATCATTGTGAATCGTGACTTAATGGACATTATCAGCAACTTAACAATGTCATATGGGATAATCGGAATATTGTATTATGTGCTCAAATATAAGAACAGCGATCACTTTCCCCTGAATTTTGCGGCTTTATCAAAAAAGATTCAGGTTCTTTTTATAATTTTAATGGCTATTCCGTGGTTTCTTCCTGCCAGAGCAATTCTCTTTCCGTTGACGCCACGCTTATCCATGTACTACAGTCGTTTAATTGGAAACATTAGTCTGTTTCCATTGGCCGCAGTTATTACTGATGTTCTGCTATATCTATTTACTAAATTATTCAGAGAAAGAACTAACAGAAAAGCTAAAAATAGTTAATTAATCTAAGTCTTGAAAAAACATTTTCGAGGCTTTTTTAGTTCACACTAGTATGTCATTTTTCACAGTAAAAAAAGCTGAAATTTTTATTTAAATTGAGCAAACGTGCTCTTGCTTAATATCTGTGACTTTTATCATCTAAGTTTTGTCTATCGCTTACTTTCACAGTAGAACACGCACTATTTGTAGAAAGAATTGCGGTAAAATGTCCTTTGAAAGCGATTTATCTTGAAAATGAAAGGGCAGAGAAGTTGAGGAGAATATGCTAAAAAATGATGTACTGGCTTATCTTAAAAAGCAAACTAAGACGCTTGATTTAGATCATCTTGACAAGCGGTTTACGGCTGGCGGTATTGCTCAAGCACTTAATGCAAAGCGCAATACTGTCAGCCTTTATTTAAACCAATTAACAAATGAGCATAAATTAGTAAAGGTTCAAACACGCCCAGTGCGTTTTATTCACAGAGCCCAGTTTGAAAAAAGCAATTATGCGTTAAAAAAAGATACTTATTTAACAGTTGCTCAGTTAGAACAAGAAAATAACAACCAAGATATTTTAAAAAGTTTTGCGCAAATAAATCCTAGTCTAAAAGAAAGTGTCGAACGTGTTCGGGCTGCTGTTTTATATCCTAATAACGGACTACCATTGCTTATTACAGGTGAAAGCGGCACTGGTAAAAGTTATTTAGTTGGGTTAATCAATCGGTTTTGTCGGACGAATAAATTAATTAAGACAACTGCACCATTTGTTACAGTTAACTGTGCCCAATATGCTGATAATCCGGAATTGCTTACTAGCAACTTATTTGGGTATAAGAAGGGTGCATTCACAGGTGCAGATCAAGATCATGACGGGGCGTTTGTTGAAGCAAACGGTGGCATTTTATTTTTAGATGAAGTTCACCGTCTGGGACCAAAAGGGCAGGAGAAATTGTTTACTTATCTTGATCAAGGACTGGTTTATCCAGTCGGTGAAACAAGTCACGGCAAAAGGGTAAGTGTCCGTTTGTGCTTTGCGACTACTGAGGAAGTAGAAAATAACTTTTTAACTACTTTTATGCGTAGAATACCGGTTAAGATTAGCTTGCCGCCACTAAGTCAGCGAAGTCGGGAAGAAAGACTGAATTTAATTTATACCTTACTTTGTAATGAACAGCGTGAGATTGCAAAACCAATTACTGTTAGTGATCAGGTGCTTGAAATGCTGGCTAATTATCTTCCTGTTGGAAATATTGGCGACTTGAAAAATGCCGTCAAATTAACAATTGCCCGTGCTAATGCCGATGAAAAAAAGGCGAATAAATTGACACTGACAGCTTATAATTTACCAGTCGACGTTTTAATGAGAAGTAAAACAGAATCATATCTGTCCGCTAAAAAACCACTGCAAATTACTGATGAAACTGAACCAGCCGACCTGATTGCCCGCAGTTTTCCTGAAAAGAAGATTTTTCTTCATAGTCTAGAGCGCTTGTTAACGACCTATGAACAAAGTAATAATCATTTGCCAAACTGTGAATCAAAGCTGAAGCAAATTGTCTACCAGCTATTCGATACTTTATTATTTGAGAAAAATGCCAGTAAGCAGCTTCCCTTATTGTCCTATGTAATTGAGCACCTTAAGCATCTTTTTGAGCAGTTACAAAATGCTTATCAATTGCAGGTAAGTGGCAATGCCATTTATGCAATTAGTTATTATCTCTTTGAGCGCCAAAAAATTCAGTGGAATATCGATGAGGTTAGGCAAAAAAATGCGTTGCACAGTTTATATCAGGAAGTACGCCAGCGCTATCCTGAGGTTTATGCTTATGTCGGTAAATTGCTGCTATTAATCAAAAATAATTTAGAAATTGAATTAAATGAAGTTGACTATATTTTCTTATCAATTTATCTCAATAAGCTCGAAATTATTACTAAAACTGGGCTAATAAAGGCAATCGTATTGGCTCATGGTTACGCGACGGCTGGCAGTATTGCCAATGTGGTCAACCGACTTTTAAATGCCCATACTCTTGACGCTTTTGATATGCCAATTAATGTTAGTACACAACAGATTGCTAATAAAATAATTGATTACAGTGAAAATAATGATGTTAGTCATGGCCTAATTATTTTAGTTGACATGGGCTCATTACAAGAAATTGAAAAACTATTTCCCCGCCAGCTTGATGCACCGCTGTTGTTGATCAATAACGTTTCGACATCACTAGCTTTAATAGTTGGCGAAAGCATTTTACAAAAACGCAGTTTTCGCGAAATTGGCCAGTTAGCACAACAAAAAAGCAAGGTTGAAATTAAGCTAACCTATCCGGCTAAGCGGCGTCAACAAGTAATTCTGACTACTTGCTATTCAGGAATTGGTACGGCAACTCATGTGGCGCGGCTATTAGAGCGCTGCATGCCCAGCAGTAGTAAAATCAAGATTATTCCGTATGATTACCAAGCCTTAAAGGATCCACATAAGGTAAAAGTGGTTAATAAAATGTATGATGTTATCGGCATTGTCGGTACGGAAAACCCAGAAATTCCGGGGCTAGATTTTATTCATCTTGAAAAAATATTGTCTGATAAGGGGACTGCTAAGCTGCAAAAATGGCTGACTAAGTCTTTCACGGTGCCAGAGATTAAACTCATTATGAATAATTTGGTTAAGAATTTTTCTCTTGAACGTACGATTAATATGGTGACTATCCTTGACGCACCTAAAGTGATTGAAAACATTACTATTTTTTTACAGGAACTTGAGCGGCGCTTTTCAATATCTTTGTCTAATCAGAAAAAATTTACCTTGTACGTGCATATTAGCTACTTAATTGAACGACTAATCAGAAAGGAGAAAAATGATCTTGATCCCGAATATGCCAAGACGTATGCACACAAATATGCAACAGATCTTAAAATTATCAAAGCTGCTTTTAGTGTGATTATTGACAATTATAATGTGAAAATTCCAGTGTCTGAGTTAATTTATATTGACCAAATAATTTTTAATCACCAATAAAATAGCATGTTAGTTAGTATTTGCTGATTAGCATGCTTTTTTCTTCCCAATCTTGGCATGGTATTTGCTAATAAAACGGTAGAGGGCAAATTAGTCCAAGTAAAAGATATTTGGACCATTATAAAAGAAGGAGAAGAAGATGCTATTACGTAACATTTTAGTCGTAATCTACGGCTTTATTATTAACTTCGATAAAGAAGGACCAAAATTAGGCATTTCGCAACCAGTTGTTGCTGGTTTTATCACTGGCCTAATTATGGGGGATGCTGAGACTGGGCTCTATATAGGTGGTACTTTGCAACTGATGACGCTAGGAATTACCAGTTTTGGGGGAGCTTCGGTACCTGATTACCAAACAGCCGCATTAATTGGAACATATCTAACGATTGCAACGCATCAAAAAGCCGCAATTGGGATTGCACTAGCGATTCCTATTGCACTATTAATTGTTCAAGTTGATGTTTTAAAATGGTCTGCCAATATTTTCTGTCAACAGCGGGCAGAAAAATTTGCGGAGCAAGAAAATTATCAAATGATTAATTGGATGCAATATTTGGCTACGTTATTTACAAGTTTTGTTTCAGGAATTCCGGTCTTATTAACTGTTATCTTGGGACCAAAGATTGTGGGCAGTTTTATAAATTATATTCCTGCTTGGTTATCAGGCGGTCTTAAAACCGCAGCCGGAATTTTACCAGCAGTCGGAATTGGCATGTTATTACAGTACCTGCCGACTAGAGATTATTTTTCATACATTATCTTTGGATTTGTACTGGCAATTTACCTCAAGATGCCAATTATTGGAATTTCATTAATTGGTTTTGCAATTGCCCTACTGTTATATCAAAACCAGACTAAAACTAGTGAAGGAACTACAAATGCTGTGAACGGAGGGGCAAACGAAGATGAGTAAAATGAAAAAGATATATCGCAAAGTGATGAATCGGTGGATTGTGTTTGGTGCAACTTCGCTAAATTATGAAAAATATGAAGGTTTGGGTTATACCTATGCCATGTTGCCTTTCATCGAAGAAAATTATCGTGATGACCCAGCTGGTAAAAAGACAGCCATTACCACACAACTACAGTTTTTTAATACTACTCCGTACACGGCACCATTTATTATGGGCGTTGATGTTGGAATGGAAGAAAATGGTAAAACGGCTTCACTTGAGGCAGTTAGTGCCTTAAAAACTGGGTTAATGGGACCGCTTGCCGGAATTGGTGACAGCTTATTTGTTACGATTCCATGGACAATCTTTGGTGCAATTGCCGCTAACATGGCCTTGCACGGTAATCCATTTGGCTGCATTTTGTGGATAATTGCGTCTATTTTAATTCGGCTAACTGCCTATCCGCTATTCACTGCTGGTTATCGCTCAGGAACCAAAATGCTTTCTTCAATCAATACAACGTTAAAAGCATTAACCAATGCCGCCTCTGTACTTGGCTTAATGGTAGTTGGAGCATTGGCTGCAACAATGGTTAAGGTCAATTTAGCCTTTACGTTTAAACAGGGTAAGTTAACGATGACTGGTAACAGTATTTTGGATCAAATAATGCCTGGATTGTTGCCAGCAGCAGTTGTTGGCGTAATTTACTATTTATTAGGAAAAAAGGTTAAACCAGTTTATGTGATTTTAATTGTATTAGTAGTATCAATCGCATTAAATGCGCTACATATTTTGGCATAGGAGAAAAAGTAATGACAGAGAAGATGGCAGGAATTATTCACGTAAGAATTGATGATCGAATGATTCACGGGCAGGTGGCTACGCAGTGGAGTGGTCGGCTTAACGCAACAAGAATAATGGTAATTAATGATGCAATTATGAATGACGACATGCGGAAAAGTGTTGTTCGTCTGGCTGCCCCGGCTAATGTTAGCACCTCAATTTTGGGTAGAGAAAAGGCGGTGTCGAATATTAAAAGTGGTCGTTATGAAGGGCAACGCGTATTGCTGATTTGTGTTTCACCAGTTGATGTGAATTACTTGCTTGATAACGACTTGCCTATCACAAAAGTAAACGTAGGCAACTTGGCGGCTCGCCCTGGAACAACCCGTATTAGGCCATCAATTAATGTTACTCAAGAAGAAATAACTGCCTTTAAGCAATTATTGGACCGTGGTGTGGAAGTAACGGTTATTCCGACACCACAGAGTCCAACAGTTTATTTAAAAGATTACCTTTAATATTAGAAGGATTATGATTTTATGTTCAATATTATTATTGCAACACATGGCCAATTAGCAGAAGAATTTTTAAATGTCTTACAATCGCTTTTTGGCCACTTAAACCAAATTGAAGCACTCGGTCTTAAAGATCAGGGAGTCGTTAGTTTTGGTAATAAGGTAGATCAGTTATTAGCGACAACAGCTAATCAGTCGGTACTTGTTTTATGCGATTTGGCTGGCGGAACCCCGTTTAATGAGTTTGCAAAAAGAAGCAATAAATACAGCAGTGACTTTTTCTTGTTTGGTGGCGTTAGCTTACCGGTTCTAATTGAAGCGTTAAACTTGCGGATGCAGAACCAGTCACTAGATCAAGTGGTTGAAAAGTTGCAACAATTAACTCCTCTAACCATGTTTAAAGCACAAGACAGAAAAAATGCAGAAGATGAATAAAGAAAGAATTTAATATGCAAAAAATATTTTATCAACCAGAAGGATATTGGTTTGGCGATTGCATGCCATTTTTTAATGAAAAAGACCAGACCTTTTACCTTTTTCACCAGCGTGATACTCGCAATCCTAAGCCGTTGACTGATCCATTTGGCTGGTCATTAGTTACGACAAAGGATTTTGTTAGTTATCAGGATCATGGTGAGGTTTTACCTAAAGGTAAACATGATGCTGCCGATCAGTTTATCTATGCTGGAAGTGTAACCCAAGGCAAAAATGAGCAAATTGCATTTTATACCGGACATAATCGCCAAGCAAAATTAGCTAAAAAGACTTCTGAAATTCTGATGTCAGCAACTAGTCAAGATTTACTTCATTGGCAAAAAGAAGGCAAGGAAACTAGCTTGGCTCCGCAAAAAGGCTATGATCATAATGATTGGCGCGATCCAGTTATTGTTTATTCAAAGCAGCGCCAGTGTTATGTTCTTGTGTTAGGTGCACGACTGCCGGGAGATAAAAAGAAGCCAACAGGGCGCCTGGTTTATTTTGAATCAGAAGATTTACATCATTGGCATTTTAAGGGTGACTTTTGGGTACCGAATGAGTTTAACATGATTGAAATGCCAGACTTATTTGAACTTGATCATACCTGGTACCTAATTTTTTCTGAATATTCTGAAGATAAACGGACCAAATATCGCGTTAGTGATGGGTTATTCAATCAATGGCATTCCCTTAGTGATGAATTTTTTGATGGCAAAGCCTATTATGCCGCAAGAACGGTCGGTAACAATCAAGTCGGGCGCTTTTTAACCGGTTGGGTAGCAACTAAAGAAAATGAGCAGGACTTAGGTAATTGGGATTGGGGTGGTGCATTTGTGCCTCACCAGATTATTCAACGGCCTGATAAGACTTTAGGAGTAGATCTTCCAGAAACAATTACTGCTAATTTTGCTGAAAGTCGACCACTGCCTCAAATCAGGCTTAGTTGTAATGATGGGAAAAAGGAAGAAACCATAATTAAAAATCTTCCCGACCAATTTTTACTTGAAGCCCAAATTACGGTTTTACAAGATACTAAGTCTTTTGGCGTCAAAGCATATGTTAATGAAGAAACTAGAGCAGGCTACCAATACCAGGCATATGGACCAGAAAATATACTTAAATTTACTTGTACGCCTAACTATCCTTGGCCCTCATATTTTGCCACTGGCTTAGAGAGACCACTTCCCCTAATTAAAGGTAAGACATATGACCTGAAGCTGATTGTAGATGACAGTATTATTATTTTATATATTAATAATGTGGCGTTGAGTGCTCGGATGTATAATAAGCTTGGTCGAGAGTTAAGCTTTTTTGTCACAGAAGGTCAGATTTTAGTTTCAAAAATAAAATATTATCAGGATTGGCAAGAAGCAAATACGAGAAAATAAATTGAGGTAAAAAATGATTTTTAATGGTTTACAGCATATTGGTGTTCCAACGAAAAAGTTTGAACAAAGCAAGAAATTTTATCAGTCATTAGGATTTAAGTTAGTGAATACCGAAGATAATAATGGTAGCCAAGTCGGTTTTTATCAATTAGGTTCTTTAATGATTGAAAGCTGGGAATCGCCAGCAGAAGCTCCGGAAAAAGTTGGGGCGATTAATCATATTGCTTTAGATACGGACGATATTGCTGCAGCATTTGCGCAAGTGCAAAAGTTAGATGTTGAATTTGTTAAGAACGGCATCCAAAGCTTGCCGTATTGGGAAAATGGTATTAAATATTTTAATTTTTATGGTCCAAATAAAGAAATCTTTGAAGTCTGTCAGCGATTGTAATAAATAGTGCTTAATAACAGTGATTAATATTAATTTTTAGTGGACATTTAGTAAAAGCTATCGAGTTATTATGCTTTTCGCTGTACACTTAATTAAGTAAAGATATTCAATTAAAATTGAAAGGAAAACTAAATGTTATTAGGATCAATTGAAGCTGGCGGTACTAAATTCGTGTGTGCGGTCGGCAATGAAAATTATCAGATTAAAGATGAAACTACCTTTCCGACCACAACGCCTTCCGAAACTTTGCAGAAGACGGTTGATTACTTTAAAAAATTTCCGGTAGATGCGATCGGAATTGCATCATTTGGTCCGATTGAAGTCCGCAAGACTGCGCCCAATTATGGCTTTATTACTGATACACCCAAGGCTGGGTGGAGCAATACTGACTTTGTCGGTTTCTTGCAAAAGTCCCTCAAGGTACCAATGTATTTCACAACTGATGTTAATGGTTCTGCTTACGGTGAATATGTGATGTCATTGTTGTCAAACGATGACATTGATTCACTGGTCTACTACACCATTGGAACGGGTGTCGGTGGTGGTGCCATTATTAATGGCAAACTTGTTGGCTCTTTAGGCCATCCCGAAATGGGTCACGTTAAATTAAAGCGTCATCCAGATGATCTAGCTTTTGCAGGCGTTTGCCCGTTTCACCAAGATTGCTTAGAAGGTTTAGTATCAGGTCCCACATTTGAAGCACGACTGAACAAGCCAGGAAAGGATGTCCCGTTATCTGACCCTGTTTGGGATATTATGAGCTATTACGTTGCGCAAGCTGCTCTTCAAGTAACACTGATTTTGCGCCCTGACAAAATTGTTTTTGGCGGCGGGGTAACCAGTGAAGCATTCTTGCAAAAGGTTCGGCGTGACTTTGCTAAGTTACTGAATAACTACGTTCATGTTCCTAAACTTGAAGAGTACATTGTTTTGCCAGCAATTGATAATAATGGTTCAGCAACAGTTGGCGATTTCGCTCTAGCCAAGCGGCTATTAAGAGAATAATTTAGAGTAACATTTAAAGGCTTGAGTTTCTTACTCGAGCCTTTTTTGCTTGGAAAAGTAAAGACTTATTGAAGCCGATCTTCCGTGGCAAATCTAAGATTGCAAAAAAAAACCACTAGCTATTCTGAAGAATTTATCAATCCCTTTGAATACTTTTATGCCTTGACTTTGAAGCTATTTTTAATGAAAAATCGACTAAGGATAATGTCATTTATCCCTTAGCAAAAAAGATTAAGAGTGGGCCAGAGTATCAATTTGCGAGCTCTTTTTAACACTATTGTTAGGTGATCATTTTGGCGAAAGTGGTGACGGTGATGAATTAATTAAGAAGTCTGGCTTCACCGTAGTTAACCTGGTTCAAACTTACTTAAAGATTTGCGAAAAAACAGATTGATGTTAACAATGCATAGATGACAATATAAAAAATAAGCTGCAGAGTTCATGTAAAAATGAATTCCGCAGCTTATTTTGTTTTTCAGTGAGTTTCAGTTGAAATTAAAAAGATTAATTTTGGCTTTTTATTAAGGAAGCTTTACATCAACTATCTTGCTAGCAAACAGTACTTTCAAATTTTACCTTGTAAGCAGGATATCTGGATACCTCGTATTCAAAGGGAATATTTTTACTCGTATAGCCGATGCTTGTGAATTTTAGAATAGGTTCATTTTTCGAAATGTCCAAGTAAAGGTGGTCTAAAGATGTTACTTTAACAACCTCAATTGTTCGTTTAGCTTTAGACAATTGAAGCCCGTTTTCTTTAAGGACAGTGAAAAGTGATTTTTTACTAAAGTCTTCCTTAACTAGCTCATTATCAAATTTTAGAGGAATATATGATGTAGCAATGCACATCGGTTTTTCTTTAATGTACCTAACTCGTGAAAGAACGAAAATAGGATCGCCTTTTTGTAAATTAAGTTTTTTAGCCACATCTTCATCGGCATATTCAACCGACTGTTGCAAAACCTTGGAAGAAGTGGGCTTTTGCTGATGCTCAGCATCTTCATAAAATCCAATGAATGTGCTTAATTCGTGATCAATATATTTATCAGTGGTAGTAGACTTTTGGTTAATAACATACCCACGGCCATAGTTTTTGGTAATTAATCCGTCCTGTTCAAGCGAAGTTAGTGCTTTTCGAATAGTTGGTCGGCTGACTTGAAACTGTTCCGATAAGCTACGTTCTGCTGGAATTAGTTCAGATTGGCTTGCTTTTTTGATATATTGATCAAATATTTTTTCTTTAACTTCTTTATATATCATTAATGAATCCACCTAATTTGAGCGAAAATAGTCAATATTTTGTACTAGTAGATTTTAGATTAATCTAGTATGCAGTTTTAAATCTTAAATTTGCTGATAATTAAGTATTAAGTGTACGATTAATTGACCTCTGTATCAAGTTTAAACTGCATTAGTAAGAATAGGCAAATTTTCAAACTTAGCCGGATAGAAAAATTTGATTTTTACCAAACTTCTTTATTTAAAGTATAAAACAAAGTGGCGAAATTCAAAAACTGCTGGTCAAAAACAGCAGTTTGATATTTTTATTTAAAGTTATTTATAAGAGAAAAGCAAAACTTCTTTTTAATACCATTAATTGCCATTAGTACTATCTTAAAATATTTAAATAAACACCAGCAATTGCCAATATAAATATTCCTAGAATTAAATAAATGACTTTAACTTTTTTATTTAAAAGGTAATACATTAAAAACGTTAGTCCTAAAGGTAATAATCCAGGAAAAATGTCGTTTAGAATGTTTTGTACGTTGATTGTACCACTAGCAGTTTTCCAAATTGCCGCTATTTTGAAATTGACCAGTGAAGAAGTCATTGAGCCAATTGACATAAGTCCAACAATTGATGCTGCTAAGGTGAATTTCTCAAGATAATTTCCTTCAAAAGCTTTTTCCATTGCCTTGACGCCAGTATTATAACCTAATCGAATACCGCCGTAGCGTCCGATAAAGTGAAGAGTGGTATAAATTAAAAAGTAAAGAATTGGTCCAAGAATATTTCCTTGCGCCGCTAATGACATCCCAATGCCAGCAGCAATGATTCTAAATGTTCCCCAGTATAATGTATCGCCGATTCCGGCAACTGGTCCCATTAATGCCGCTTTTAGAGACGAAATTGCCTCAACATCGAAGTTAGGTTCTTGCGCATTTTCTTCTTCTAAGGCTAATGACATTCCCATAATAAAGGTGGCAATGTGTGGGGTAGTGTTGAATAAAGCGGTGTTTCTTAAAGCAGATTCATAAAGTTTATCTTCTTGACCGGAATAAATTTTCTTTAATGCAGGAAGAATAGAAAAAGTATATCCCATTCCTTGCATATCTGTGTAAGACTCCGAACCTTGTAATGCAAATGAGCGCCAGAAAACACGATTTAAATCTTTAGTTGATAATTTTTGAGTCATTTTTTCTCCTTTCCGGTTATTCTTTTATCTTGTTTTGAGTTGAATTTTGAACGATTAAAAGAGCAAATAATAATGCCAATACCGAGACACCAATAACTGGCATTTTTAAATATGAAGTTAAGATAAAACCAATGAAAAAGTATGGTGCAATTTTTTTATTAATCATCATCTGAATTAGCATGGCAAAACCAACAGCGGGAAGTAGTCCTGCAGCCACAGAAAAAGAAGTCATTAGTTTAGTTGGTAATAATGAAATTAATGACTGGGCAGCTGTAGTTCCTAGCTGTAAAACTAAAAATGTAAGTATTCCCGATGGTAATCTTAGAATGAGTGGAAAAAATTGCCATCTTTGCATACTTGCTAAATGATGTTTTTTAATTGCATCACGACCTTTTTTGATTGTATAAGAATTAAGCGTAAAGGCTAGCATATTCAAACCTTGTGCGGCTACTGCAAAAGGCATGGCCAATGTAACTGCAACATTTGTACTGGCTCCACTTTGAATTGCCAATGCTGTTGCAATTGTACTAGCTACTCCTACGTCTGGTGGTAAAGCTGCACCAATTGTCACAATTCCGATAAACATTGCCTCAAGTGCCGCACCAATTAAAGTTCCCTTTTGCAAGTCTCCTAAGATAAGTCCAACTATCGGCCCAATAATGATAGGGCGATTCATCATTGACGCACCTAAATAACGTTCATCAAGCTGAGAAATATAAGCGACCAGCGCTATTAAGGTATTTTGTATTATCATTTTCTCGTTTCCTTTCAAAAAATGTAAAACGACTAAATTAATAAGAAGTCATTTTGGATGTTGGGGTACCCTGAATGTAAATTTTAAAGCCCTTTTTTTTAATTGAAGCTAGGGCCTTTTTTTCTGCGTCATCGACATATATTGCATCAGCAATTTTTTCCTTATCGGGACCACTTTTTAAGTTTCCTAAATTTACCTTGAGCTGGTTATCAATTTCTGGAGAATCCAATATCTTTTTGGCTTCAATTGGATTACCTACTACTACCATTACTTTTTGCTCTTTTAACCTTTGGTAAGTTTGACTGAAGTCCACTGGATCGATTATTTTGGCATCAACTCCTGAAGGCTTGGCCAATAAGAGAGCCATTTTTTGCAATTTATCATTAGCTGCACGTGAATCAACAGCTAGGATCACATCAGCTTGGGCAATTCTAGACCAGGCCATTGCAACTTGACCATGAATAAGCCGATCGTCAATTCTAAATAAAGTAATCATTATGTTCTACTCCTTCCAAATATATGTAATCGCTTACTAGAATAATATTACCTTTGGTAAAATAAAATGTCAAATAAATATTGACACTTTGTAATAAACAGTGTTAATGTTAAATCATAAAATATAACCAAAGGTAATTTTTAGGAGGTAAAAATGTTTAATTTTGATGAACAAAGATTTTTGGATACGCAAAAAGGAGCAATAAATAAAAAAGATAGTATCAATCAAATAATTGATACAGTTCTTCCAGACACGGATAATATTTTCTTTATTGGCTCAGGTGGAGTGGGTATTTTGTTTGATTCAACTATTGAATTTGCCCGCACTAGAAGTAATTTCCCATTCCATAGGATCTTAGCTGCTGAATTTATTGCGGCACCAAGTAAAATGTTTTCGCGGAACTCTTTAGTTGTTATACCTTCTTTATCTGGAACAACTAAAGAAACTTTAGAGCTAGTTGATTTTTGTCGAAAGCAAAATGTTAAAACCTTGGCTTTGGTGGGTAGCCCTGAAACACCGCTTGAGCAAAAAGCAACCTATTCCGTTTATAACGATGTTTTAGATGATACTAGTTCTGAAAGCTATTACTTACAGGGAATATTGATTGTTTTACGAGTAATGCTTAAAAAGGGCGAAATAACACAAGCAAAATATGACTCATATTTGAACGAATTCAAGAAGCTTCCACAAGAATTAATAAAGGTAAAGAAGCAGGCCGAACCAATGGCCCAGAAATTTGCCGACAAATTCCAAGATACTAATTACCATATTATTACAGGTGCTGGGGACAGTTTCACAGAGGCTTACTATTATGGCATGTGTATTTTGGAAGAAATGCAGTGGATTAAAACTAGACCAGTTCAAGCAGCAGACTTTTTCCATGGAACATTGGAACTGGTTGAAAAGGGTGTAAGTGTGCTTGTTCTTGAAGGAGAAGACTATTCAAGACCAATAGTTGAAAGAGTCAAGCGCTTTTTACCGCAAGTTACAGATACAATTACAATTTTTGATACAAAAGACTACCAAATGGATATTTCTCCAGAAACTAAAAAGATTATCTCACCAATTGTTTTAGCTACAATTTTAGAACGAGTAAGTGCATATCTTTCGGATAAGCGAAAGCATCCACTCACTGTTAGACGTTATTACAAACGAATCCCGTATTAAAATCAGATAAATTCCGGTTTTAAGCAATTAGCTGATTAACTAATTGCTTAAATAAATCTTCAAAATAGCGATACCACTTAATAGTTGCACTTTTTGCAATGATTATTAAGAAAAAGAATTTAAAAAGAAGGAGTACAGGTAGAAGATGAAAATCTTATGTATGAGTCACGGAACGATGGCACAAGGTGTTGTCCAATCAGCAAAAATGATTGTTGGTGATGTTCAATTTCTTGAATACATTAATGCTTATGTTGATCAAGAAACAAATATTGATCACCAAATAAAAACGTTTTTAAAGCAAAATAACAACCAAACTATCATCGTTTGCACCGATCTTTTTGGTGGGAGTGTAAATAACTGCTGGATGAAATATTTGGACAGTGAAAAAAATCTTTATTTAATTGCTGGTTTGTCTTTGCCACTAATCATTGAATTAGTTTTGAAAATTGAACAAAAATCAGGTGAGAATATCAATGATATCATTACTAGTTCAATTAAAAATGCCAAAAAGAGCTTGACGTTTTGTAACAAACTAGATTTTCACCTGACACACGAAGAGTTTTGAGGAGATTGAAATGATTGTTGCAATGAGAGTCGATCATCGTCTTGTGCATGGTCAAGTAGCTTTTTCATGGGTCACGGCAATTAATGCAAACTGTATTTTAGCTGCTAATGACGATGCGGCTCACAATGAAATACAAATGACGGCCTTACAGTTAGCCGCCCCACAAGGAGTAAAAGTTGTTGTAAAAACTATAGCTGAATCAATCCAACAAATAAATTCAGGAGTGACGAACAAATATCGACTTTTAATAGTTGTCAAAAATGTGCAAGATGCTTGGCACCTGATTTCTGAATGTAAGCAAATAAAAGAGCTTAATGTTGCTGGCACTAATAAAACTGATAACTCGGAGCAGGTTACTTCAGCCGTCTATTTGACTGCAAAAGATAAGCAGGAATTAAAGATGCTTTCTGCTAGTGGCGTAAGAGTTTTCTCACAAATGGTACCTAGTGATAAAAGCATTGATTTGATTAAGAAATTATAAAATGAAGGAAGTCAAATATGAATATTCTTACACAAGCAGTATTACTTGCTGTGGTTACGGCAATTATTCCAGTTGATTGGCTAACTGGCACAAGTAATATTTCGAGACCGCTTGTAACAGGGGCTTTAACCGGACTAGTTATGGGCGATTTAAAAACTGGAATAATAATGGGGGCAACAATTGAGTTGGCATTTATAGGTGCAATTACAATTGGTGCTTCAAGACCGCCCGATGTAATTGCTGGAGGTGTTTTAGGTACTGCTTTTGCAATTTCTACTGGTAAGGGAGCAGGTTTTGCAATTACTTTAGCCTTCCCAGTTGCAGCCCTTTATTTAATTATTGATAATTTACTGACAATTTTAGTTTTGCCTATTTTTTTAAAAAAAGGCGATGAATATGCTAAACAAGGTGATTCTAGGCACTTAAATCGAATGAATATTTATGGCTTTATTACAGTAAAGAGTTTACCAAGGGCTATTTTTGTTGGCTTAGCTTTTTACTTAGGTGGACCGGTTATGACCAATTTATTGAATTTAATACCAGACTTTGTGCAAAATGGTATTAATGTTGCAGCTGGAATTATGCCTGCATTAGGCTTTGCACTATTGCTACAAATGATTTTGAAAAAGAATGTTGCAATTTACTTTGTGCTTGGGTTTGCTCTTTACAGCTATCTAAAGATTCCTATTTTAGGCATTTCGATTTTCGCATTTTGTTTGATGTACATTATTCTACATTTAGAAACAAGAATTGATCATAGCCAGACTAAAATTAATAAGGGAGGAAACGATAATGAGTTCTGAAGAGGCAAATAAGGCAATTACCAGATCTGATTTAAAAGGCATCTTTTGGCGTTCACTGACTTTGGAGGCATCATGGAATTTTGAACGTCAGCAGAATATGGCTTATAGCTATTCTATGAATAAGGTACTCAATAAGCTTTATCCTGAAAAAAAACAACGTAGTGAAGCATTAAAAAGACATATGGCATTTTTTAATTGTTCACCCCCACTTTCTACCATTGTCATGGGGATAACGGCAGCGATGGAGGAAGAGAATGCTAACCATCCAGATGATTTTGATCCTGAATCAATTAATAATGTCAAAGCGGCACTAATGGGACCATTATCTGGCATCGGTGATTCCTTCTTTTGGGGGACATTGAGAATTTTAGCCACTGGTTTAGGAACGTCTTTTGCTCTGAAAGGCAGTGTTTTAGGACCAATCTTATTTTTACTTGTCTACAATATTCCTGCCTTAATTGTTCGCTGGTTTGGCTTAGTTAAGGGCTATGATTTAGGAGCTTCAATGTTGAAAAATGCTCAATCTACTGGTCTACTTAAGAAATTTTCTTACGGTGCTTCAATTTTAGGCTTGATGGTCATTGGTGGCATGTCTGCCAGTATGGTAACAATAACTGTTGCTGGTAAATTGGGTCAAGGTAATGATGCACAAACTTGGAATAGTATGATTAACGGTATTTTACCAAATTTATTGCCGTTAGCCTGTGTCTTATTTATTTATTGGCTGCTTAAAAAGAAGGTTTCAACAATTGCCATTCTGACAGGGATATTTGTATTTGGCATTTTAATGGCTTATTTAGGCATTTTAAAACCTTAAATATGGAAAGGAAAACTAATGATAAAATTTGATGCTGAAAAATTCATTCGTGAGGGTGAAAAAGTTTATAATTTACGTGACAAAATTGAAGCAATTGCCATCAAGCTTTTTAATGATGGCATAAAAAATATTTTCTTTACCGCCTCAGGTGGATCTAATGCTATTATGCAACCCTTTTATTATTGGATGGAAAGCAAATCTAATATCCCAAGCTACTTAACGACAGCTGCTGATTTGTTAGCTTCGGGTAATAAAAAGATCCAAAAGGATAGTCTAGTTGTTTTACTTTCAAAATCTGGTGATACAAAGGAAACAGTTGCAATTGCTAAAAAGATGGAGAAATTGGGAATTAGAACTGTCTCTTTTGTAAATAAAGATAATACTCCATTACAAAGACATTCAACATACACTATTAATACTTTCGGATACCATCCACAAGAAATGGCATTTTACTTCTTTATTGGAAAAATAATGGCAGAAAAAGGTGAATTTTTAGAATATGATAATTTTGCTAAGGAGCTTAAATATTTGCCTGCGGACATGAATGACGTTGCAAAACAAGTTGATGAACAAGCTAAACAATTCGCTGAACGTTATCAAAATGCAGATTATCAAATTTGGGTTGGCTCTGGTGACTTATGGGGGACAACTTATTGTTATTCAATGTGCGTATTAGAGGAATCGCAGTGGCTGAGGACTAAATCAGTCAGTTCACCTGAATTCTTTCATGGTACCTTTGAATTAGTGGAGAAAAATGTCCCAGTGATTTTACTCGAATCTGAAGGTAATACCCGTCCTTTAGACGAACGAGTTGCTGCTTTTGCTAAGAAATATACTAACGAATTTACTGTATTTGACATGAAAAGCTTTCCATTAACCCATATTTCAAAACAATTCAGGGCATTGGTGGAACCAGCCGTGATGTGGGCGGCTTTGCGCCGAGTAAGTATTCATCTTGAAAAAATTAGAAATCATCCACTGACTAAAAGACGTTATTACCGCGTTGTTGAATATTAAGGTTAAACTTATGCCAAAAAAATATGTTGTAGGCCTAGGAGACAATGTGGTCGATTACTATCAAAATCAAAATATTAAATATCCTGGAGGAAATGCAGTAAATTTTGCAGTATTTGCTCCTAAGGAACTAGTTAAAGCTTATTATGTTGGCAGTGTAGCTGATGATCAAGATGGCGATTTAATCCTTGCAAGTCTAAAAAAGCACCAAGTTGATACTACTTTTTGCAATCGAATTGATGGTAAAACAGAAAAAACGATTGTCAATCTAGTTGATGGTGATCGCCAATTTGTAAGCAGCGTTAAGGGACCACGTAAATTACCAGAATTAACCGAGCAAAAATTGGCTAAACTTTTAACCTCGGCCTTAGTTGTCTACAGTGCTTGTCATGCCAATGCTGAAAAAGAATTAGGACAAATTCACCGACACGGAATCACAACTGCTTTTGATTTTTCAGAAATGGCTAAATACCATACTAATGAATATTTAGGAAGAGTAGCAAAGAATGTTGACATAGCACAGTTTTCTTTGGCCGAAGCCCAAGCTACTGAAGTAACAAGAATTCTGCACCTCTGTAAGGAACAAAAAACAAAGTTAGTTTTATTTACTAATGGCGCTAAGCCCTCATTGTTGTTTGACTGTCAAAATAACCGAAAATATATTGGAAATGTAATACCTATCTCACATCCGGTTGACACAATGGGAGCTGGTGACACTTTCTTTGCTAATTTAGTGACTTATTTACTTACTGAGAATAGTTGCCTTCGGAATCTTTCTGAACAGACTTGCCAAAGAGCCCTGAATAAGGCTGCTATTGCGGCAGCTAAAACCATTAAGCAACCAGGCTCATTTGGCTGTGGTGCAAGAATCCACTAATGTCATAAAATTATTCTTCAAAGTTGGGTAAAACTAGATACACGATATTATTTTTTTGGTGATATCGTGTATTTTTGCTTTAGTTTATTAGATAAAAAAGAGAACTTATTTAGCAGCTGTGGAAAAACGAATTGATCTTTCCTCCATAATAGACTGCACTAAAAACTGATAGTTAGATTTTTGATGAAAGCCTTGATAAATATGTATTAGTAACTATGTTAATTGAAGAAATGGAAAAGTAAAAAACGCTCTTTAACGGTTAGGTAACCGTTAGAGAGCGTTTTGTTTTTCAGTGAGTATCAGTTTTAATTAAAAAGATTAATCCAATAAATCAAACTTCAACGTAGCTAAGTTGTGTCCTTCGTTAACCATGTTGCCGAGCAATTCAATTGTGTTGTTGTATACTTGATCGGCCATCTTTTGGTTAGCTTCGGTTAGAGCTTCTTCGACTGCTTTACCTGAAAGACCAGCAACTTTTTTATCAGTTTCATGTTGAATGAAGTGGCATTGAGCTAATGATTTTTGCTCAAAATCATTTTCTAATTCGCCATAAACTTTAAAGTTAGTGTCACCAAGTTGAGCAGTCAGCTTGTTTAACCAGAAAATCTTGTTCAAGTCAAACTTAGGACCGGTTTGGAAGCTAGCTGGTGTGTCATTAACGTTGGTGTAGAATGGGACAAAACTGTTAAAGGTATTTGGACCAAAGCAAAGCCATTGCACACCGGCAATTTCTTCTGGCACGTCGTTTCTAACTTGTAAAATATGTGTTTCAAAGTTACGGTTCAAGGCAATTGGCCGGTAAGTTTTCTTTTGTTCAGGGGTACCTTGGTCGCCATATGGATCAAATGGGGTATCTTGGTAGTGTGAACTTTCAACAAAGCAAATGTCCTCGATACTGATCTTGCGGTTAGCATGGCAAATGAATGGTTGATCTTGATCACTAGGCTTGCCGCCAAATTCAGGATCAAAATAATTGTGAACAAACCAAGCACGTGGATTGTTGTAATGTGCGTCCTTGATGGTAGAACTACCAAAAATGTGGCGCATGTTGTAGCCTTCACGGTCAGGGTTTAAATGGTACTCGTCAATTAGACCCTCGAGTTTGTGATCAGCCATAAAACCGTCTTGACCAAAATGGAATTCATCAATGTTCAAGCGGTTAGGAGCAACAACATATGCATCATCAGGAATCCGGCGAGCAATCCAGTGGTGGCCACCAATTGTTTCAAGGTACCAAATTTCATCGTGATCAGCAAAAGCCATCCCGTTCATTTCATAGGTACCATATTTTTCTAGCAAGTAGCCGACACGCTTAACACCGTCAAGTGCGCTATGGATATAAGGTAAGGTTAGGGTAACAAAATCTTCTTCGCCCAGTCCGCCTTCATTAACTAGTGGATCAATTCCCTGAATGCGGGAATTGGTTGTAATTGTTTCAGTTGCGGTCATCGCAATGTTATCGGAGTTGATTCCGGCTGCTGCCCAAATACCACTTTCACCAGAAACATCCGGTGCGCTGGTATAACGCATAGGAGCTTCAGCTAAATCCTCATCATCAATTTTTTGGTGACTGATAACACTTTCATAGTGCTTAGGTTGTTTTTCAGGAGTAACTAGTTCGAAGCCCTCAGGGATAATTTCGCGTCCGCCATCTTCACTTCTGGCAATCATTGCTGAGCCATCAATTGAAGCATTTTTACCGACAAGAATTGTCGTACATTCAGCTTTTTTCATTTAATCTGTCCTTTCAAATTTACTTAACCTATATTGTATTAAAAAAAGTAGTGAGTTGGCAAAGAAATACGTAATCTTAAGCCTAAATTATTCATTCACCATACTTGGTTTAAATTTTCTTATCAAAAGGCTGCTTTACTTACTTGCTAATTGATGTCAAACATGTTTTACTAAAAGTGTCAAATAAGTTTGACAAGGAGAAGAAACGTGAAAAATAAAATTGCCAAGCTGCGCAAACAGCAGCGCTATTCACAGGCCCAACTTGCGCAGGCAGCAAATGTAACTCGGCAAACGATTAATGCAATTGAAAATGATAAGTATGATCCGTCCCTAGGTTTGGCCTTTAAACTGGCTAAGATTTTAGACGTGACGGTCGATGAATTGTTTTGTCCGGGAGAAAAAGAAAATGAAAAAGATGATTAACACAAAAAAGAACATTATTGTAAGTGCTGCAATCGAAACTTTCGTTTTGGCTTTATTTGTTTTGGAGGCCTGCTTAAGTAATATCTCTATTTCTGACCAATTAGTGATGATTGTGCTCTTTAGTTTATGCTTGATCATTTTAAGCATGAGACAGGCAAAGTACAAAATCAAACAGGTAAAAATTCTAGATTGGAAAAGCGACAGTTATCCGATTGACATGTCTCATAATGATGAGCGTGAATGGAGCTTGATGCTGCGCGCGCATTATATCGCTAATCGGATGACTGCAGTATTACTGGTTGTGCTATTAGCTCTATTAACGGTGATTAATAAATTGCCTTCACAAAAAATTGTTCTGCCTTTTTCGGCTAATGTCTTAGGTATTCTGCTAATTACAATCACGATCTTAGTTAATGAGTGGGCTTATGCCTTTGCTTATTGCTATATGGACCGCTAACAGTTAGCTTTTTGACCAAATAAAAAACCTGAAGGGAAAATTTCAGGTTTACTAAGTTAAATACCTTTTAGGTAAAACTCCGCTTTTAATACCTAAACTTTAATTTTTTAAAATTTGCAATACCAGACAAAATTAAACTGATAGAAAGAAAAATCAATCCAATCGTCGTCAATTTAGTTTTTTCTATTAGATTAGTGTCAGTTTGCGGTAATCTGTTGCCATATGTAAGTGTATACTGCTTATTAGTAGTAGGTTCAAAATGTTGTTCGTTTTCTCTAATTGTAGTCATGGATTGAATAGGTGCTTTACGCAACTTGGCATTTTGACCGTCTATATCATTATTTTTATTGTTAGAATCGGAGTTAGCTTTTTCAGACTGAATTTGCTCACTAGGATTAGCTAGGTCATTAGTATTCTTTGGCGCATTAGATTGAGAATTTGGTGCTTGAATTGTTTTAGAGGTGGCAGGTGATAAGTTAACAGCGCGAAGAGGGCTGCTGTCATTAGTGGCTTTTTGATTAGCGGCAAAGCCTTGCTGATAAGGTTGGCTTTCTTGTGCTGGATGAGGGATATTTGTTTCAGCTTGTTTCCCGGTATTTGCGGCACTATATCCGTCAAGTAAGTCCTGGGACGAATTAGCAGCAGCTTGCTTTATTTGATTAGTGTTGCTAATTTGTTTTTGCAATAAATGAAGTTGATGATAGATCCGCTTGAACTGCTTGTTTGTCGTGCGCAGTTTCTTTTGTAAACTAGCGATTTGTTCTGCTCGCTTTTTCTTATCCGCATCATTAGTTTCGGTTTTAACCCGCTCCAGGTTGGCCTTAAGGGCTGTTATTTTATGACGCACTTTTTTTAATTGTTTTTGATACTTTGTTTGTTGCGCTAACAAATGATTAATAGTATCCTTTTTTTGGCTAGTTTGCAAGTCCGGTTTTGCTTGCCCAAGTTCGTGTTCATGCGGTGCTAATTCACTAAAATTACTATCAGATACTTGCGCGGCCATGATAATAGTCGCACTATTCAGTACAAAAACTAATAGGGTGGTAGTTAGGGTAAAAATAATGGCCATGATAATGCGCATTCCTGTAACCTCTTTTTTATCCATCTTAACTTCCTTTCATTTGGCTAAATAGCAATACCTTTTCACTTGTATTATAAAACTAATCAGATTAATTTTACTAAATTATGCTTATAAGTATATTTAAATCTCATTATAGGATAGCTTAGCAAAATAAGTCTTGTATGTACCAAAATTTGCCTAAATGAAAAAATAATTTACGATTCAGGGTGATATTATGAAAACAAAACAGATTATCCAAGCCAAATTAGAGGCTGAGCTAAGTCAAATTACGCATCAATCATTAAATAGTACATTTGTTGGTTATAGTAAAAAATTACAAGAACAAGTATTTGTTAAAGTATTTCCAAATAAAAGCAAGTTTATTACCGAAAAGGCGGTCAACCAACAGCTATACCTACACCGAGTTTTAACTAGTTTTACGATTACCGCTGCACAGCAATTGTATGTTTTAGTGATGAAAGATTTAGCTCCAATTGACTTAAAACTGCCGGTAACGGTTGAACTGGCTCATGTAATGGGAGTCAAACTGGCAGAATTTCACCAGAAGGTAAAACCATTTACGGGAATTTATCCTAATAATAATTTGTTTGCAAAAGCTGAGTACGATATTGCGCAGTTGCAGGAATCAACCATTAAAACACGGTTGCAGTTGCTTTTACGGGACCTTTCATCATTGCAACCTACTATTGAGTCAGATTTATTTAACTATTCAACTACTGTTCTTCATGGTGATGTAGGTGTTCGTAATTACAAAATAATTAACGGTAAACCGAATTTGATTGATTTTGAACGCGCACGAATGGGCGTGAATTACCAAGACTTTATCAAACTGTTTTACCAAGATTTTGGCTTAAACAAAGAGCTGATTACTTCTTTTGTTAACGGTTATAAATCTTTGGGTGAGACGGTAATGGCAAGTCCTAGTACGCAGGTATTTTTACTTTTGCTTACTGCTATTGGCATTATGAGCTATATTGCCAAAATTTCTGATCCTCCTTTTCAACGTGTTGGTGAAAAGATGCTTGATACGGTAGAACTCTTTTTAAAACGAATGAATTCATCGAGTAACATTCCTATTAATGAAACAAATAGTTCAATTCCTGAGCTAATCGTATTGATTCCTAGGGATTAGCCCTATTTTTTAAGAAAAGAAAAACACCTTCGCATTGTCGAAGATGTTTTTGCGTAAACAAATCATATTTAAGGGAAAATGGTTAGTTTACGAGATATTTGCAGTTTGAGTTTTCGTTGTTGTGTGTTGTCGTTTTTCACCTCCTTTAAGTAGTAAGTTTAAGATTGTGGCAGATAAACTAGTAATCACAATCCCGTTACTCAAAAAGAGTTGCAACGTAGCCGGCAAGTTTTTAAAGAACTGAGGGTAAATGGTTACACCTAAGCCTAGGCCAACGGAAATGGCAATAATTAAAATGTTGTTGTTATCGCTTAAATCGACTTTGGTCAGAGTTTTAATTCCCTGAACGGCAATCATCGTAAACATAACTAGCATGGCGCCGCCAAGTACTGGTGTTGGAATAATTGTTACCAAGGCACCGATTTTGGGTAAAAGCCCCATTGCCATTAATAAGCCAGCTGCCCAGTAAATTGGCCGCTTGGTCTTAATTCCTGAAAGCTGTAACAGTCCAACATTTTGGGAAAAGGTGGTATAGGGAAAGGCGTTAAACAAACCACCAAAAATTTGGGCCAATCCTTCGGCTCTGTAGCCTTTTTTGAGATCATCTTCTGTTATATTGTGGCCAAGTAAATCACCAGTAGCAAAGAAAACTCCGGTCGATTCGATCATTGAAACAAGCGCAATAATGATCATCGTTAGGCTGGAAGACCATTCAAATTTAGGAATGCCGAAGTAAAACAGTTGGGGTAAATGAAACCATGAGGCATTAATTACTGGCTGGAAGGAAACTAGTCCCATTAAAGAAGCAATAATTGTGCCGGCGATTAACCCGATTAAAACTGAAATTGAACGTAAGAACCCTTTTGTCCAAATTTCCAATGCTAAAATGATGAACATTGTGCAAAAGGCTAAAAACAAATTTTGCCCACTACCAAAATTTCTGGCAGTAGCATCGCCACCGCCCATATTTTGGATAGCTACTGGGATTAGGGTTAGGCCAATTGTCGTAATTAACGTTCCAGTGACAACTGGCGGAAAGAACTTTTTGATTTTGGCAAAAAGACCAGAAATAAGTATTACGAAAATACCGGCAACGATAATTGCCCCATACATGTCGTTAATTGAAAACTTCTGCCCAATCATCTGCAAGGGCGCAACTGCTTGGATAGCACAGCCTAAGATGACGGGAAAACCAATGCCAAAATATTTATTACGCAAAAGCTGCAATAAGGTGGCGAGTCCGCACATGAAGATATCAATGGAAACCAAGTAGGTCATTTGTTCAGCGTTAAATTTTAGTGCCGAGCCGATTAGTAGTGGAACTGCAACTGCTCCAGAATACATCGCCAATAAATGTTGTAACCCTAGAACCGCCGCTTTTTGTTGACTAACTTCTTTTTGTGCCATTATTCTTCACCCATAAAATGTACTTGGTTGTCTCTAAGACTTGCAATATTGGCGAGAGCTTCCAGACGGTAGCCGTGCTCTTTAATCCAAGCACTGCCTCCTTGGAAATTTTTAGCAACAACAATACCGATGCCAGCAATATTGGCTTTTGCTTGCTTAGCGATATTTATCATACCCTTGACTGCTTCACCATTGGCTAAAAAGTCGTCGATAATCAGCAGATTGTCATCTTCATGGAGAAATTTTTGCTCAACGCAGATTTGGTTGGTTACTTTTTTGGTGTATGAATAAACATCGGCCCAGTAGACCGCATCGTTCAGTGTAGCTGGCTTTTTCTTACGGGCAAAAACCATGGGCACATGCAATTCATAAGCAGCCATTACGCCCGGTGCGATGCCAGATGCCTCGCAAGTTAGGACCTTGGTTACGCCACTATCTTGAAAAAGCTGGGCAAATTCTTGTCCAACAGCCATCATTAGTTCTGGATCTACCTGGTGGTTTAAAAAAGAGTTGATTTTTAGGACATTCCCAGGCAAAACTTCACTATCACGACGAATGCGGTCTTCTAATAACTTCACAATTTCCTCCTTGAAAAAATAAAAGGGCCTTTTCTACCAAACTATGGTAAAAAAGACCCTTACAGCAGTAAGAAACTGCAATAATTGCTCTTAATCCATAGTTCAGAATTTATGGTTCTGAGTAGAAACTGCCGACCTTATTACGGCAATATACAGATTTAATATTGACTTGATGACTGCATTCTAACAAAGTAAATTAAGTTGTGCAAGATGAGATTTAAGGTGGTAAATAATATTTTTTATTTCTATAACTGGCCTTTTTTATTGCCCCTTTTTCTCTTAAAAAGTGGTTGACCCGAAGAGAAATTCTTAGTACAGTTTAATCAAATTCTTGTTTTGGTAGAAAAGGAGTTCGGATGGCAGTAAAAAAGAATCTTCATGATTTTGATGAAATTATTGTTTTGGACTTTGGTAGTCAATATAACCAGTTAATTACCAGACGTTTACGTGATTTTGGGGTTTATTCTGAGCTCTTGCCGCATGACATCAGCATGGCTAAGATTAAAGAAATTAATCCCAAAGGAATTATTTTTTCCGGTGGCCCAAATAGCATTTATGATAAAAATGCTTTGAAAGTTGATCCGCAGATTTTTGAACTCGGTATTCCGATTTTAGGAATTTGCTATGGCATGCAACTAATGTCATATTACTTAGATGGCGATGTGGAAAAAGCCGCTAACTCAGAATATGGCCGTGCGGATATCGCTATTGAAGATGCCAATTCGGTCTTGTTCAGTGGCTTACCCAAAGATGAGTATGTTTGGATGAGTCACGGCGACTTGGTTAAACAAGCTCCTGCGGGTTTCAAGGTGGTAGCTTCAAGTAAAAATTGTCCGATTGCTTCAATCGCTAATGATCAAGCTAAACTTTATGGCATTCAGTTTCACGCGGAAGTGCGCAATACTGAATATGGTCTTGATATCCTGCGTAATTTTGCCTTCAAGGTCTGTGGCGCCAAAGCTGACTGGTCCATGACGGACTTTATTGACCTGCAGATTGCTGAAATTCGGCAAACAGTGGGGGACAAGAAAGTTATTTTAGGTTTATCCGGCGGTGTAGATTCCAGCGTTACTGCTACACTATTGCATAAAGCAATTGGTAACCAGTTGACCGCAATTTTTGTTGATCACGGAATGCTCCGCAAAAACGAGGGTGACGAAGTGATGGCAGCCTTGAATCATGAACTTGGGGTTAATATTATTCGGGTCAATGCCCAAGACCGCTTTTTAGCCAAACTAAAAGGCGTTACTGATCCCGAACGAAAACGGAAGATTATCGGTAATGAATTTATTGAAGTTTTCAATGAAGAAGCACAAAAATTGCACGATGTTGACTTTCTAGCTCAGGGTACACTCTACACTGATGTGATCGAAAGTGGCACTAATACCGCACAAACAATTAAATCTCATCATAATGTGGGTGGTTTACCAAAAGACATGCACTTTAAGCTGATTGAGCCGTTGCGTAAGCTGTTCAAAGACGAAGTACGTGAGCTTGGTGAAAAGCTGGGCATTCCACATGATCTAGTTTGGCGGCAGCCGTTCCCAGGTCCAGGCCTTGGAATTCGCGTTCTTGGTGAAGTTACTGAAGACAAGTTGAAGCTTGTGCGCGACAGTGACGCAATTTTACGTGATGAAATCAAAAAGGCCGGTTTGCAAGAAAAAGTTTGGCAATACTTCACTGTTTTGCCCGGTATCAAGTCAGTTGGCGTCATGGGTGACGGCCGAACTTACGATTACACCATCGGTATCCGTGCAGTTACCTCAATTGACGGCATGACCGCAGATTTTGCCCGTTTGCCGTGGGATGTTTTACAAAAAGTTTCAACCAGAATCATCAACGAAGTTGATAACGTTAACCGCGTAGTTTATGACGTGACGAGTAAGCCACCATCAACGATTGAATGGGAATAATAGAAATAGTATATTAATTATCAAGTTTTTGATATTTAGAATAAAAAATCATTTTATATATAAAAGCACGTAAGAAAAAATTTTTCATATGAATTAAAATGAACACTGCAATTAGAGTGCTTAATATCAGTTTTAGACATAAACCCCATAATTAGAATAACTAATTATGGGGTATTTGTATGGTTAGATTATCAAATACAGCATAAAATGAGATATATTACTTTTTTGTAAATTGTGTTCAAGGTTCTAACCAACCAAACTGTTGATACAATACTAATTAACTCTATTTTTATTAAAAACAATTAGCTGCATTACCTTATAGTGGAAATTAAAAATTTATTTTAATATTATACTTTTTCACATTTAAGAAATTAAAGTAATTGGTAAAGTATACGTCTTTTTAAAGTTTTCGGTTGGGTGATGAATCTTTTGCACTAAAATTTCAGCAATCAATTCTGTCATGTCTTTAACTGGTTGTTTAATGGTAATTAAGTCAGGGAAGAAATTTCGAATCATTTCGGTACCATCAAAACCAGTAATCAAGGGATAGTAATTTTGGCTGTTCGTATATTGCTTTACTAATAATGCTGTATTGTCATCAGTACAGCAAATTGCGTCATAAACCTTGGAATTTATAATTTGGGCAATTGCAATTTTCTTAGCCATGGTTGAGCTATTAAAATTTAAGTAATTAGTATTGACATTCACTTTGTATGAATTTAGTACTGATAACATCCCTTTAATTCTATCATTAATAGGATATAAATCAGACTTGTCGCCCGAAATAATCAATACGTTCTTTTTTCCAAGGCTTAATACCTTTTCTGCTATTTTCTTGCCACCATTTAAATTGTCACTTCTTATCTTGATAATATTTTTAAAATTCCGATCAAATGAAATAATTGGCAAGTTACCAGATAGCTTGTGGTGAGAGTCTTGTAAATGTGAACTGACAACGATTCCATCAACTTTGCTGGAGCGGATATCGTTAATGTAATTGTCCAGACCTTCTTTAGGATTGTTAGCAATAGTAAAAATGACATCATAATTGTAATAATTAAAACTCTCGACGAGACTATTGAAAAAATCCGCATAGAAAGGATTATTTAATCCTGGCAATATAACCTTAATAAGCCTTGGGGAAATTGGGGAACATTTTTTCTTAATTGGTACCTGATATTTGGATTCTTTGATGGCTTCTAATACAGCTTTTCGTGTTTTTGCACTAATATAACCATTATTATTAATAACTCTAGAAACAGTAGCTATAGAAACATTAGCTTGTTGTGCTACATCTTTGATAGTTGTTTTCATTTTTACACCTATTTATGTAAATTTACATACGCTTAAATTCTGCGATTACGCAATATTATATACTTTTTAATGTAAATAACGTAATTACGCAATACATGGTTTCAGTTCTGTTATCATAATTATATAGAAATAAAGCGATTTCACAAACTTTGAGAGTGAGGAATTTAATGAAAATCAAGAACAAGGCTTTATTAATTACATATCCAGATAGTCTTGGTAATAACTTAAAGGATTTAGCTTTAATCATCAATAATTATTTTAAAGATGCATTTGGAGGAATTCACATATTACCGTTTTTCCCGTCATCAGGTGACAGGGGATTTTCACCAGAAAGGTATGATCAAGTAAATTCAAAATTTGGTACCTGGAAAGATATTGAAGATCTTGGTAAGAAATATTATCTAATGTTTGACTTTATGATAAATCATTTGTCACAACATTCTGATTACTTTAAAGATTTTCAGGCTAAAAAAAATAAAAGTAAGTATCAGAAACTGTTTCTAAGTTGGGATAAGTTTTGGCCCAAAGGACGGCCGACTAAAAAAGACATTGACTTGATTTACAGGCGTAAAGATAAATTACCGTATAAAAAGATAACTTTTGAAGATGGTAGTAAAGAAAAAATGTGGAATACTTTCGGTCCTGATCAAATGGATTTAGATGTCAGAGCTAGTATTACTCAAAAGTTTTTAAAAGATAGTCTTCAATCTTTAGCTGGGCATGGTGCTAGTTTGATAAGACTTGATGCGTTTGCTTATGCCATTAAAGAGCTTAATTCCAGTGACTTCTTTGTAGAGCCAAAAGTTTGGCATTTACTCGATCAAATAAAGACTTATTTGAAAAATACTGATACGACTATTTTACCTGAAATTCATGAGCATTACACTTTATCATTTAAGGTAGCACAACATGGTTATTTCATTTATGACTTCGCTTTACCGTTGGTGTTACTTTATACACTTTATAGTGGTAAGAGTTCACGATTGGCAAATTGGCTAAGAAAATGTCCAATGCATCAATTTACCACTCTCGATACCCACGACGGGATAGGTGTAGTAGATGCTAAAGATGTTCTGAGCGATCAACAAATTGATTACACTACTGATAAACTTTACCAAGTAGGTGCAAACGTTAATAAAAAGTATTCTAGCTCTGAGTATCACTGCTTAGATATTTATCAAATTAATACGACCTATTACTCAGCTTTAGGTAATGATGATAAAAAGTACTTTATTGCTCGTTTGATTCAAGTTTTTGCACCTGGTATTCCGCAAATATATTATGTCGGCTTGCTTGCTGGGAAAAATGATATACAACTTCTTGAGAAAACTAAAGAGGGTCGAAATATTAATCGCCATTTCTATAGCATTAAGGAAGTTGACAAAGAAGTTCATCGGCCCATTGTTAAGTCCTTAATTAAGCTATTAGAGTTTCGCAATGGTGAAAAAGCATTTGATTTAGATGGGACAATTAGTGTTTCTACCCCTAGTGATCATGAAATTGTAATAGTACGAATGAATAAAAGCAAGACACGTAAAGCAACTGCAAAAGTTGACTTTATGGATTTAACGTATTTGGTAACAAACAATGATGAACAGATTAGTTTTGAATAAAAAGGAATTATCATTATGAATAAATTGCGAAAAGATTTTTTATGGGGTGGCGCTGTTGCCGCAAATCAGGTAGAAGGAGCTTGGAATGAAGGTAATAAGGGCCCAAGCATAGCAGACGTAGTAACTGAAGGAGCGGCCGATAGACCAAGGAAAATTACTAGAGGAGTTCAAAAAAATAAGTATTATCCAATGCATCAAGCTAGTGATTTTTACCATCATTACAAAGAAGATATTAGATTACTAGCCGAAATGCATTTTAAGTGTTTTCGGCTATCGATTGCATGGACAAGAATTTTTCCTAATGGTGATGATAAAGAACCGAATGAAGATGGTTTGAAGTTTTATGAAAATGTATTTAAGGAATGCCAAAAATATAATATTGAGCCTGTAGTTACATTCTCTCATTTTGAAATGCCATATAACTTAGTAGAAAAATACGGAGGTTGGACAAACCGTCAAGTAATAAAATTTTACTTAAAATTTGTTGAAGTATGTTTTTCAAGATATGAGAACCAGGTTCACTACTGGATGACATTTAACGAAATCAATAATCAAACTGACTATAACAGTGATTTAAGTATGCTGGCGGACTCTGGGATTTTAATTAATGATCTTTCGGATAAAGAAAGAGAAGAAGAAATGTACCAGGCATCTCATTATGAGTTAGTCGCGAGTGCTAAAGCAGTACAAATTGGGCATGCAATAAATCCAGATAATCAAATTGGCTGCATGATCAACATGACTCCACAATACCCATACTCCTGTAAGCCAGAAGATATTTTTCAGGCGCAGAAGGCTATGCAGAGACGATATTGGTTTGCGGATGTGCAAACACTAGGCAAATATCCTAGAAATATGGAGGCCTATTTCGAAGAAAATCGGCTACGCCAAGACATTACAGATAGAGACCGCAAAGACTTATTAAACGGCACAGTTGATTTTGTAGGCTTGAGCTATTACAACTCAAATACAATTGAGTTTAGAGAAGATAATCCAGATTTTAAATTTGTTGGTACTGAATTAAATGTAAAAAATCCTTATTTAAAACAAACACAATGGGGATGGCCGGTAGACCCATTAGGCTTTAGATATTCGTTAAATTGGTTGACTGATCATTATCATAAACCGCTTTTTATAGTAGAAAATGGCATTGGTGCTAAAGACAAAGTAGAAAGTAATAATTCGATTCATGATGATTATCGAATTAATTATTTAAGAGAACACATAAAGTCAATGATTGAAGCTATTGAGCAAGATGGGGTTGATATTATAGGTTATACACCTTGGGGTTGCATCGATTTAGTATCAATGGGAACAGGTCAGATGTCAAAAAGATATGGATTTATTTATGTTGATAGTGATGATAAAGGAGTTGGTTCATTTAAAAGACTAAAAAAAGATTCTTTTTATTGGTATAAAAAAGTAATCGATTCTAATGGTAAGGATTTATTCTAGGAGGTTAACAATGAAAAATGGATTTTCACAGTGGGTCAATGATAATTTAGTTCCACCAGTGCTTAAATTTGTAAACTTGAAAGCAATTAAAGCCTTAAAAGATGGTATTCTTTATACTCTACCGCTTTTAATGATTGGTTCGTTATTTACTTTAATTGCGAATTTCCCTTGGGCACCAGTTACTAATTTCTTAACTAAAAATGGATGGATGGATCCCTTAAATCAAATTAATGGCGCCACATTTTCAATTATTGCAATCATTGCAGTATTAGGTGTGAGTTATCAATATGCTAAAAATGAGAATGTTGAACCTTTAGGCGCAGCCGTAATTGCACTCTCTTCATTCATAGTACTGACTAAATCAACTGCAATTAGTGCAGATGGTAAATTTACAGTTGCCAATGTCATTCCAAAAGACTGGACTAGTGGGCAAGGAATGATTGCAGCGATTATTGTTGGTCTGCTAGTTGGTTGGGCCTATTCAACAATGATTAAACTTCATTGGACTATTAAAATGCCAGAGACAGTTCCATCTGGTGTGTCAAACTCTTTTGCTGCCTTAATTCCTGCAGCTGTAATTATTTCAGCATCATTCGTTGTTTATTCATTTATCCATTTTGTTTGGAATACAACCTTTATTGAAGGAGTATATAAAATTATCCAAACACCTTTGCAAGGAATGACAGACTCAATATGGGGCGTAATGGCATATTGTATAATTGCTACCTTTTTCTGGTGGTTTGGTGTTCATGGCGGTACTATTGTTACCAGTATTTTTTATCCAATTTTATTAGCTAACTTAACCTCAAATCAAAAACTGTTGGATGCCGGTAAGACATTAACTGTAGCAAATGGTGCGCACGTATTTACTGATCAATTCACTGCCATCTTGATTAATATGACAGGTACTGGTGCGACTATTGGATTGGTTATATATATGTTTTTCTTTGCCAAATCTAAACAAACTAGACAATTAGGCAAACTTGCAATTATTCCTTCACTTTTTAATATTAATGAACCTGTGATTTATGGTACGCCAATTGTGATGAATCCATTTTTATTCATCCCATTTGTATTAACACCGCTAGTAATTGGAATTTTAGACTATTGTCTTATGACTGCTGGTGTGCTGCCATTATTCAGTGGTGTTCAGGTTCCATGGACGACACCAGCAATTATTTCCGGTTTTATTTTAGGTGGCTGGCGATTAGCCTTGGCCCAAGTTGTTAACATCATTATTTCATGTTTAATTTACTTTCCTTTTATTAAAAAAGTTGATGACCTTAATTACGAGAAGGAACAATCTTCTGAGAGTACAAAATAAAAAAGACTTTTTATAAGCAATTAAAACAAATTAAAGAGAATCAGTTATTTGGTGAACTGATTCTTTTGCTTTAAGTTAAAAAAAAAAACACATGGCTTTTTCAGTAGGAAGAATGTAATCAAAATTAATTTAGGCAGATTTAAATAAATATTTAAGACTAAATGAATAGCCGCGATACAATATCGCAAAAATTGTTATTTTTTTAGTAACTTTTGGGATTCTGATATTTAAACCATAAGTTTTGATCAGTAAACTTTAACTTCATAAAAGAGCCTCCATATATCTTTGCATCTCATTATTCACATTGAAGAGTTTTGCATACTTTGAAAGCCTGAGTAGGTTTTTGTGGTTCTTTTTTACATACGTATTCATTGCTTGTTTAATCGTTTCAGCGTCTGAACGATCTCTTTTTCAATGTCACACAAAGTTTGTTTAAGATTGTAAGTTCGACCCTTATGACCTCTAGAACTAATAATTTCTTCAGTTCCAATTTGAAAAAGCTTATTGGTTTGACGATAAGTTTTTAAAGGAACATCAATAAATTTTGTATGAGAATTAAAAATAGAAAAATTAATTTCATAAATTTTGGGAATCCGATCAATCATTCCATGTAAAAATAGTACTGTATCTTTATAGAAAATCCCCTTAGAATAACGATATTGTAAATTTGCTAACTCATTGCCAAATTCTTTGGGATCAATAAAAACGACTGGAGCAATTTTTGTGATTGTCTAAGCGATAAAGTGTTACCTTTAATGCTCCAGCTTTTTCAGCTTTCTTGACAGTAATCTGATTAATAAAGTCTAAAGCAATTTCTCTTTGTCCCGTGTCACTATCTCTCACTTCTTATATACATATATAAATTATATAATTAAATGTATATTTTGGTAATTAAGTAAAGTACTATCAAAATTATTGAAACTAATCATACTTGCCTTAAACATCAATATAATTGCATAATAAACTTAATCTTAGTAAAAAATGGGAGGAGCAAGTATTATGAAAAATACTCTATTTCAACATGGCACAATGCAAATGCTAGTAGAAGGATTATTAGACGGCACTTTGCCATTAGAGGAGTTGCTAAAGCACGGCGATATTGGCATTGGAACGGGTGATGGCGTTGATGGTGAATTAGTGATTTTAGACGGGATTGGTTACAAAATTGATACGACTGGAAAAGCTGTTAAGTTACCACCCGATTTTAAAGTAACATACGCAGATGTTAGCTTTGCGAATTATCACGACTTTAAAAGCTACCAGGATATTGAGTTAGAAGAGATGCTTTCCCAAGTTTTAACAGCAAATAATGCACAAAATCGTTTCTTGGCAGTTAAAACTAACGGTGTTTTTCAGAAAATTCGAACTAGATCATCCAAGAAGTCAAAGAAACCTTATCCTTCATTGGGTGAGATTGCACAAAATCAGGTCGAATTTGAAGCCGAAAATATTACGGGAACTATGATTTCATATTACACGCCGAAAGTTTTTCAAGGGGTGGGAGTTTCTGGCTTTCACAATCACTTTTTAGCTGATAGCCTGTCTGTGGGCGGTCATGTTTTGGCTGCAACAATGAAGGATGTAACTGTCAGCGTTCAGTTGCTGGATAATTTGCAATTACATCTACCAGTAGAAAGTCAGGACTTTTTAGACGCAGATTTAACCGATATTACTAAACTTGACCAAGTGATTTCTAAGTCGGAATAGGAATCTATTACCGCCACTTTGATGGTGTAAAAAGATTGGCATTAATAAAATATCTAAATAATTATATGTTGTTGGCTTTTTCTGAAATAAATATGATAAAATACCCTAATACAACTTATTTGAGTTAATTATTTTAATATTTTTAAAATAAAATATGAACGATTTTTTCGAAAAAAGGGGAAATTTTGGAATTAGGATTAAATACTTATCAACAACATGAACAAATTGATTGTGAAAAGACACTCGGTAGAATCTCGTTAAATTCGGCTGATATGTATAAAGTAATGCATTTGGACGGACGCGAGAGTAATGCCATTCCTAAAAAGCGCACCGAGCAGTTTTTAGTAGGCGACTGGGTAACGCTTGATCCGCAAATTGATTTTGATTTAATTAATGAGCGTTTGCCGCGCTATAGTACTTTAGGTCGAATAACTGGTGAAGAATATCGGGCGGAGCAAAAGTGTGCAGCTAGCAATATTGATCAATTGTTTATCTGTATTTCACTGAATAAAAATTTAACTGACTCGCGGGTTAACCGTTACTTGTATGCACTAAAAAAGGATGATGAATATCAGACTTCAGTGGTATTGACTAAGTCCGACTTAACTTCAGATAGTAGCAAAATCGCTGCCCAGCTTGCTGCCAAATTGCAAGTTCCCGTCTTTTGCACTTCCAGTGTAACCAGTGATGGCATTGAAAAATTACGTTCCAATATTTTGCCGGGACAAACTGTTTCCTTTTACGGTAACTCAGGCGTGGGTAAATCGAGCTTAATTAATATTGTTGCCCAAAAAGAGGTCATGGCGACCAGTGATATTAGTGCAAAAACTGATAAGGGCCGCCATACAACTACGAGCTCAAGGTTAATTCCAATTGAAAATGGGGATTTTGTCTTAATTGATACCCCAGGCGTGAAAAGCATTGGTGTTGGAGCTAACGACCTAGCACAGGTTTTTCCTGAAATTGCGGAGCTAGCAAAAAATTGCCGTTTTAATGATTGCCGCCATCTCAATGAGCCTGATTGTGCCGTCAAAGAAGCTGTACAAAACGGGACTCTAGCGCAGAAAACTTATGATCAGTTTCTTGCTTTACAAAAAGAAAGTGAATTGACCCAAGGCTACCTTAACAAAAAATTGGCGAAGAAATTAAATCAGAAGGCTGAATTTAAGAAGCAAACAATCAATTATCATCGTTATCGGAAGCCACCGATGTAAAACTAGAAGACACCAATAAAGGCTCTCAATCTTAATTGAGGGCTTTTTATCTACGAAATTTTAAAAATAACCGTTCATTTTTTATATTGAATTAGATCTGCTTACTATCTTTAGCTATTTAATTAGATTGACATTTTGCCTCGTTAATTATATTATAATTTTATTTTAATAAAGATGAATAACAACTTTAACTTGTACAAGAAAGAACATTGCTTATGAATTTATCTGGTTTATTCAAAATCAACCGAAAACGTGCAACTTTTGTCCTTTTATTATATTTTGTTTATGCAATTACCGGGACAATTGACTTTTACTTGTTTCAATTCGCTGTCAATGCTTTAGGAGCTGGAAATTTATCAGAATATATTAAGTGGCAGGTCTTTGAATTCATACCTGCTTTTCTCGGGATTATTATTTTGCCTTTGGCGACATACTTGTTTAACCAACAAATTCAAGACTATATTGATAAATTGAGATCAAAAATGGTTAGCCATTTTTATGCTGAAAATGACTTGAACGTGGCACAAATGCAAAATAATTTGCAAAATAATCTCGACATTTTAACGATAGATTATGCTCTGCCTTGGATAGATATTGTCAGCAATTTTTTAATCATTCTATTGTCCGTTGGGGCTCTTTTCAACTTAGACTGGACATTTGTCTTATTAACTGGGATTCTCGTTTTGATTAATTTGTATTTGCCCAAAGTAATGCAAAAAAAGACTTCTCAAGCTAGTACGCAAGTGGCTCAAAATAATGGTTCTTTTTTGACTGTGATTGGAGACTGGATTAGTGGCTTGAATGAATTGCGGCGCTACCATGCTGTTTCAATACTTAATCGGGAACTGGCAAAGTATGGTGAACAGTTGGAAAAGTCAAAGGTTCATCAGACTAAAACAAGAACATTTTCAAATACTGTTAATGGCTTTGGCAACACGATTGGTCAGCTTTCAATTGCTTTTTTGGCAGGTATTTTGTTCCTTTTAGGTCAGATTAAAATTGGTACGGTATTAGCTGCGACTTCGTTTGCCTATAGCATATTCTCGGCCGTCTCAGCAATTACAGTCGCCATGGTTAAGCTTAAATCAACTAAGACAATTAATGAAAACACGCAAAAAATAATTGCAGGGGTTGAAAAAGATAAAAGTTCTTCAGCTGAACTGATAAGTCAGATTGAAGTTAAAAATTTGGTACTTAAATACGACCATAGCCCAGAAATTGCCTATCCCAATTTTACGATTAACAAAGGTGAAAAAATTTTACTCACAGGCGACAGTGGTACAGGTAAGTCAACTTTATTGAAAGCCATTTTAGGTGAAATTAAACCTTATCGCGGTGAAATTATCTATAAAAATGATGCTGGCGATCAAATCACCCCGGATTTAAAGCAAATTGGCTATTTGGCGCAAGACCCGAAACTGTTTCCGGGCACGATTGCTGATAACATTGTGATGTTTCATCATGAACTTTTTACCAAAGTACCACAATTGTTAAATAAGGTTCAGTTAGAAGCCGATGTGATGAGATTCCCTGCGGGTGTTGAAACAGTAGTTGATTTGGATCAAGATAATTTATCTGGTGGTCAACGACAAAAGGTGATCTTGGCTCGTGAAGAAGTCTTTGATAATAACTTTGTTTTAATGGATGAAGCAACCAGTGCTATAGATAGCAAAGCAACCAAGAAAATTATTGAGTATTTGGTTTCGACTGACAAAACCATCGTTCTAATTGCACATAACTTGCAGCCAGAAATTCAGCAGCTGTTTGATAAAAATATTTATTTAGTAAATAACCAGGAAGGCAAAAAATGAATCTGAAAACTTTTTACCAGACCAATCGCTTGCGTTTTGTCCTCATTATCTTTCTTAGTTTAATGAATCCGGTTGCGATAATTACCGCTTCGTATCTCAACATGTGGCAACTTACGTCCCTTCATAACCACGACTCTAGAGCCTGGTTGATAATTCTTTTGGTCACGCTATTAGCATATCTGCTCTCATATTTTTTTGATATGGGTTCGGATAATTTACTCGCAAGACAAGTGCAAGAGTTTAATGGTGAACTGCGAAAGAAGATTGTTAATCATGTATGCCGTGATCAAAGAGATTATCAGGTTTCAGAAGTTGAGAATAGATTAACTAATGATTTAAACACAGTAAATGACCAATACTTTAATTTAATACCGCTTATTTGCAATTTTACGGGTTATACTGCCTTTACGGCGATTGCACTCTTAACGATGCATTGGAGCTTGCTTTTTTTAACACTAATTTCGATTGCTGTTTCAATACTTCTACCAAAGGTAATGGATAAACCGATTCAAAAAGCAACAGAAAAATTATCAAGTCAAAACAAACAATACTTGGACTTGATTGAGAAATGGCTTAGTGGAATTGCTGAATTGGAAAGATATTTCGCCGGTGAAAAATTATTCAACGTGATGCACAAAGGCGCAAAAGATTTGGAAAGAGCAAATCTCAATTTGACCAAAAAGCAGCAAATTTTGGCAATTATTACCGGAAGTGCTTCTCAAATCATGGTTATAGTTCTGTATGTCTGGACAGGTATTTTAATCAATAAGGGCTCAGTTACATTCGGGGCTGTTGGGGTTATTGGTAGTTTCAGCACATATATTTCTTTTGGAATAAAGTATTTGCCCTACTACTTTGGTTTAATAAAAGGAACAACTAGTCTAAGAAAACAAATTACCGCTGCTACGTCGTCGATTGAGGTTGATAACAGCACGCAAAATGCCCCATATTCATTATGTACGAACAACTTGGAAGTTAATTTTGAAAATGGCGAAGCCCTAAAGTTCCCTGATATCAAGATTAATTATGGCGAAAAAATTCTGTTGACGGGTGATAGCGGTACTGGTAAATCGACCTTGTTAAAGTTGCTTTTAGGAATTATTCAGCCTAGTTCAGGCAAAATTCAATTTATGGACAAACAGGGTAGAGTTGTCACACCTGACCTGTCGAAAATTGGTTATATTGCGCAAGACCCCGTTTTGTTTCCTAGCACGATAAAAAACAATATTACGATGTTTGATGATAAGTTAGATGGTTTGGTGGAAAATGCAGTCGAGGATGTTGGCTTAGCGCCAGATATAGCCAAATTTGATGCAGGCCTTGATACTAAAATTAATCTGCACAAGTTAAATGTTTCTGGTGGTCAAAGGCAAAAAATTATTTTGGCCCGTTCCAAAATCCATGACAGTAATATTCTGCTCATTGATGAAGGCACAAGTGCGATTGATAAAACGGCAACAGTGGCAATCTTAAAAAAATTAGTCGAGCTGCCAAGCACCATTATCTTTATTGCGCATAACTTTGACGAGCGAATCACTGGCTTGTTTGATCGCGAAATTCAGTTAAGTAAGTAATTTGGTCCAAAGGTAGAAGCAGCTTAACATTAAGTTGCTTCTATTTTTTATTCTCAAAATTTCATAGCAAAATCATATCCTTTCATGTTTGAATATTGACCTGTTGTTGCAAAAAATGATATTTACTTCCACTAACTCGGTATTCTAATAATTGAGATTACGGAAAGGAGAAACTATGCTTATTGAAACGCACAATTTAACTAAAAATTACGGTAATCGTCCTGCTTTAAATGGGGTTGATTTAAAAATTGGTAAGGGACAACTCATTGCTTTTCTAGGTACAAATGGAGCAGGAAAATCAACTACGATTAATATCTTGACTGGGTTATTAAAGCCAACCTCAGGTACTATTTCTTATGCAGCTAACCTGAAAATAGGTGTAGTTTTTCAGACTAGTGTTTTAGATGATAAATTGTCAGTTAAAGCCAATCTCTATTTAAGGGCAAGAATGTATAAAGAGTTTTCATCAGAGTGGCTCGAAGAACTAATTAACTTAATGGGGATTAGGAGATTCTTGCACCAAAAATACGGAACATTGTCTGGTGGTCAAAGAAGAAGAGTGGACATTGCCCGATCATTAGTTAATCGTCCCGACATCTTGTTTTTAGATGAGCCAACCACAGGGCTAGATTTACAAACAAGATTAGTGATTTGGCAACTCTTACAAAAGCTGCAAAAAGAGCAAGGACTAACCATTTTCTTGACGACGCATTATCTCGAAGAAGCTGAAAGTGCCGATCAAATGTATATTTTGGAAAATGGGCATGTCTTAGCCAGTGGAACAGTTAAAGAAATAAAAAAGCAATATGCGCCTACTAAATTACTCGTTAATATAAAGAATAAAGCGAAGCTGAAAACAAATCATGCGGTCATTCACCATAAAAATAACCTAGTTGAAATTGATGCTTTGTCTTTTAAAGAAGTAACGAGCTTCCTAAATCAAAATCTGGATGAAATAACTGATTTTGAGTATCGTAAAGGATCAATCAATGACGCCTTTATTAAAATTACGGGAAAGGAGTTACAGTGATGCTTGCTCTATTACAAAGAAACATTAGAATTTATTTTGGAAATATTTTCGGCGTGATTATGTCTTGCTTAGGGGCATTAATCTCATTCTTCATCTATATTGGCTTTTTGCAAAGAACTCTAGAAAAATCTTGGGGTAATATTCCGCATATTACCGAAATCCTCGATTTGTGGATGCTTGCAGGTATTGTGACAATTGCGGGAATTACCACGTCTTTTCAGGCGTTAGGGCAGCTCGTTAAGGACAAAGAAACAAGAACAGCAGATGATTTGAGCCTGACCGATACTTCCCTGCCAACGCGAAATTTTGCTTATATTTTAGCAAGTATTTTTGTTAGTTTGATTATGCAAATAGTTACTTTTACGATAATGAGCATTTATTTTACAGCGGTTGATAAAATTAGTATTCCTAATAATGCATATTTGTTAAGCAGTGGGTTTATTTTGCTGGGTGCTATTTCCGCGACCTTGGTAAACGGAGTAATTACGCTATTTATTCACTCCTATACTACTTTTAGTCGCCTATCATCTATCATTGGAGCAGCGGCAGGTTTTGCAGTAGCAACTTATATGCCATACGGAACACTGACTACTCATGCTCAAACTTTAGTCAAGTTAATACCAAGTAGTTATGAAGCTGCAGCTTTGAGAAGTATATTACTAGATAAAGTAAGCCCCAATTTTTTAACAGGTAATGCAAGAACCCAAATGTTCAATTATCTTGGAGTTTCTTTTAAAATTTATGGCTATCGGTTAGCCAGAATGGATAATGCTTATATGTTGTTGGGGATGACAGCACTTTTGACCGTGATAATTATTGCTTTATCGTTGACAATTGCTAAAAGTAAAAATAATGTTTGAAGAATTAACCGGTTATTTTAGAAATGTCAAAACTTGGTTAGTAAGTGAGCATTAGTAATATAAAATTTTCATTTATTATCTTATGTTTTGGTTTGCACATTTTGGTGCTTACAATTAACTGTTTACGTGTAAATATGATATTTTTGGGGTATTCTTAAATTTGAACTACCAAAGTAATGAATAGAGTATGAAATCGTCATTCTTACAAGATAGAAAGAAAGTGAAGCATAAGTGAAAATTAAATTTCAAACCGATGCCACTTTAAGCAAAGATGAAATTGAAGTTGCCATTAAAGCTATGCAGGAAACAGAAACTGTCAGTAAATTGATCAGTTATTTAAATAAGTTTAACGAAAGTCAGCGCGCATTAATCCCTGTTAAAACTGAGGATCGCATTGTCACCCTTAAACAAAGGGAAATTATCAAAATCGAAGTTCAAACAACGACATTAATCTACTACACAACCAAAAATGTTTTTAAAGCTAAGGGGAGACTCTATCAGGTGCTAACTAATTTGAACGATGATTTTGTTCGAGTGTCTCGCCATGGTCTAATTAATTTAAATTATTTGGAGTCAATTGAGGTCGGCTTTGCGGGAAATATGGTTGCTAAACTAGCCAATAACTTAAAAGCTGATGTTTCAAGACATTATTTGCCAGAATTAGAAAAAAAGGTAGGTCTTTAAAATGAAGCTACTAAAAAAGTGTATTAGTTATTTCTTAACCGGAGTTGGCTTTGGTTCAACCAGCTATTTAGCTATCTTAACTTTTGTCTATCCTAAGGTTGCACCCACCCAAATTAGTTTTATATCCGTTTTCATCATGTCAGGTTTGATTGGCCTTTTGTCGATGATTTTTGAAACAGATCTGCCTTTTACAATTGCGCTGATTATTCACTTAGCGGGCAGTTTTATCTTATTTATTCTAATGATGATAATTAGTAATTTTGCTTTAAGCCAAGTGACAATTGCACTTTTCTTGCTAATCTACCTGATTGTTTGGGCGGCTGTAATCTTGATGCAGGTAAATACTGTTCATAAAATTAATAAACTAATTAAGAAGCGAAATAGCAATAAATCGTAAACAAAGTAGAATAAAAGAGCAAGGTCAACCACCAATTAAAACTGGGCAAACGTAAAAAGCAGGCAAAGCACATTTTTCAGTGTTGAGTCTGCTTTTTTGTTAATTCAAAAGTTAAAGCTACAATTTGTAAACATTATTTACTTATTGAGTGAAATAACTGAGTCACGTAGCTTTAATTGTGGATGATGGACAACCGAAGTAAACTTTTTCCCATCGATTAGCGCTAAGATTCCCTTACCAGCTTCTTCACCAACTGATGTGCGCTGGTAATTCATTGTTGTCAAACTAGGATTTAAGTAAGCTGCAGAGTCAAAATTATCAAAGCCAACAATCGAAATGTCTTGTGGAATTCTAATGTTTTTCTTTTTAAGTTTATCAGTTACTAGTAGAGCCAGCTCATCGTTGTAACAAGCAATTGCTGTTGGTGGCTGACTGCTATTTAAATAATCGTCAATCTTTTTACTAATAATACTGAATGAATCATGCGAACTATACATAATTAAATTGCTATTAGCCAAATTAGCATCATTATTCTGATAGGCCTGGATAAAGCCTTTCATACGTTCTACACCTTGGAGATCATCAGTCTGAAAGATCCCTAATATATTTTTATGGCCTTTATGTAAAAGGTAATTGATTAATTCTTCTTCAGATTCACGATCAGAATTAGTGATTGCAGGGAAATTAAATTCTGGGTATTCTGCATTAATGAATAAAAGTGGAATCTTGCTTTTTGCAATCCTTTGATAAATATCAGAATTTTGACAGGGTTTTGCACTCTCACTTGGCTCAACTATTAGTCCAGCAACTTGTAAGTCAAGCATTTTAATTAAATTAGAGCGTTCAGTTTTTGGATAATTATGAGTGTTAGCTATTAGAAGAGAATATCCTTTAGGATCAATAACGGTATCAATCTGAGAAATAATTTTGGGGAAAATGTAGTCTGCAATATGTGTACAAATTAAACCAATAGTTTTACTTTTAGGATTTACTTGCCACTTCTTGTTCCAATCTTGGATAAACATCCCACTTCCCTGAACTTTATAAATTAGATGCTCGTTTTGTAACTCAGTTAGTGCTTTTCTAACAGCATATCTTGTCGAATGAAAGCGATTAATTAATTCACTTTCAGTAGGAAGTTGTTGATTAACTTGATAATGTCCAAAAGTAATTTCATTTTTTAAAGTCTCCACAATGGCTATGTAATCACGTTTCAAAATATAAACCTCCAAAAAAATAGTTTGATAAAAGAAGCCATTACTCAAATTAGATATAAAAGATTAGATAAAAATTGTAATTCATTAGTCTAATTTTTTAGTATAAAAATAACAGTAGTTTCATAATCATTTCTATTAATTATAATATTAGTCATTTTATGGGATGAATTTTTGGAAAAATACAGCATAAAAAACAAATATTTTTTCTTTATAACAAAATATGCCTTAATATCAACACTTAACTTACATAAATATTATAAAATTTATTCGAATAAATTTCAACAGCTATTGCAGATAACAAATAAAAGTCATATTATGAAAGTGCTTTCGAGAAGGCGAAAATTAAAACTAGTTTTAGATAAAAGGAGGTACTATGAGTGAAAAAGAATAAAATTTCTAGTCGATTTATTTATTTCTTTGGTTCATTTGGTGGAATTTTATTTGGTTATGACATTGGAGTTATGACAGGTGCTTTACCTTTTCTTCAAAAAGATTGGCATTTAACAAATGCAACAGTTGTTGGTTGGATAACTTCAGCTGTTATGTTTGGAGCCATTTTTGGAGGAGCAGTTGCTGGCCAGCTTTCTGATCGTTTTGGACGACGCAAAATGATTTTGGCTTCAGCTATTGTATTTGCAATTTTTGCTTTACTTTCAATGGTTGCTCCGAATAATGGGGCTCTTTATTTAATTATTGTCAGAGTCTTATTAGGTCTAGCTGTTGGTGCGGCTTCGGCTTTGGTTCCAGCATATATGTCAGAAATGGCACCTGCAAACGCCAGAGGTAGTCTTTCAGGCTTGAATCAAACAATGATTGTTTCAGGAATGTTGCTATCTTATATAATGGATTTCTTATTAAAAGGGCTTCCACAAGCTTGGGGTTGGAGAATAATGCTTGGCTTGGCCGCTGTTCCCGCAATTATCTTGTTTTGTGGCGTACTACGTTTACCAGAATCACCTCGGTTTTTAATAAAAAATAATCAGGAACAAGAAGCTAAGGCAGTTCTTTCAAGTATTCGGAAAAACCCACAGGAAGTTACCGATGAAATTAATGATATAAAATCCGCTTCACAAAAAGAAAATTCTGCAACTGAAGCAACGACCTGGGGTTCTCTTTTTAGTAGTAAATATCGTTATTTGGTTATTGCTGGTGTTGGTGTGGCAGCTTTTCAGCAATTTCAAGGAGCAAATGCAATCTTCTATTACATTCCGTTAATTGTGGAAAAGGCAACAGGAAACGCTGCAAGTTCAGCATTGTTATGGCCAATCGTTCAAGGTGTGATTTTAGTGATTGGTTCGTTGGTATATATAGCAATAGCTGAAAAATGTAAGCGAAGAACCTTACTAATGCTAGGCGGAACTGTAATGGGTCTTTCCTTTTTACTTCCTTCCGTTATTAATAGTATAGATCCTCATGCAAATCCAATGATGATTGTAGTTTTTCTATGTATCTATGTTGCATTTTACTCATTCACTTGGGCACCTTTAACTTGGGTTTTAGTAGGTGAAATTTTCCCATTGGCAATTCGTGGACGTGCTTCTGGATTAGCCTCATCCGTCAACTGGATTGGATCTTGGGCTGTAGGTCTACTGTTTCCAATGATGACGGCTTCAATGTCTCAAGAAATGGTTTTTGCAATCTTTGGCATTATCTGCATTTTAGGAGTCTTATTCGTTAAATTCTGTGTACCGGAGACCAAAGGATATACATTAGAGCAAATTGAGTCTATTGGAATGAATCACGGAAAAGATCTGATGGAGGACTAAAGTGAAATTGAATATTTCAGAAATTGTGCAACTAATAAAATCAGGTCAAACAGCACTTGGAATTGAATTTGGCTCAACACAAGTAAAAGCAGTATTAATTACAACTGATTTCCAGCCAATTGCATCAGGTAGTTATCTCTGGGAGAACACACTGCAAGATGGAATTTGGACATATTCACAAAAAGAAATTTTAACTGGCTTAAGACAAAGTTATGCACAATTAGCTGCAAATGTAAGCAGTAAATATCATGTCAAAATTGAACATATTGGTTCAATCGGTGTAAGTGCAATGATGCACGGATATTTGCCTTTTGACCAAAATGACAAGCTGCTAGTTCCCTTCAGAACTTGGCGAAATACGATAACTGGAGACGCAGCAAGTGAACTAACCAAATTGTTTAATTTTAATATCCCGCTGCGCTGGAGCATTGCTCACTTGTATCATGCTATTTTGCAAGATGAGAAACATGTAAAAGACATTGCTTATTTAACAACATTAGCAGGTTATGTTCACTGGCAATTATCTGGTGAAAAAAACATCGGTGTAGGCGATGCCTCAGGGATGTTTCCCATCGGTAAGAATGGTCAATTCGATCAGGAATGCTTACAAAAGTTTGGTGCCTTAGAAAAAGTAAAAAAGTACCCGTGGAAGATTGAACAAATTTTGCCACATGTATTAAAGGCAGGCGAAGTTGCTGGTCATTTAACTAAAGAGGGGGCAAATTTACTTGATCCAACCCAGACATTGCAAGCAGGAAGCGTGATGGCACCACCTGAAGGCGATGCAGGAACAGGTATGATTAGTACTAACAGTGTCCGTAAGCGCACAGGTAATATTTCTGTTGGAACTTCTGAATTTTCGATGGTTGTCTTAGATAAGCCACTTAAGAAAGTTCACCGTGACATCGATCTTGTTACAACACCGACTGGGGTGCCTGTAGCCATGGTGCATATCAATAATTGTTCATCTGATATCAATGCATGGGCACAACTTTTCCAGGAATTTGCTGAAAGGGTTGGAATTGACATCAGTGCCGATCAGCTATATAGCGCTTTATTTCTAGACGCGACTAAGTCGGATCCCGATGCAGGAGGAATGGTTAATTACAGCTATTTCTCAGGGGAACCAATTACCAAGACGCAAGAAGGCAGACCGCTATTAGTCAGAACACCTAATAGTAAGTTTACATTGGCTAACTTTATGCTGGCTCAGCTATATTCGGCCTATGCACCACTTAGAATTGGGATGGACATTTTGACTAATGAAGAAAATGTTACAACTGATGTCATGATTGCTCAAGGTGGCCTATTTAAAACTCCCGTAATCGGGCAGCAAGTTTTATCCAATATGTTGAACTTACCAATCTCTGTTATGACTAACGCTAGTGTTGGCGGACCTTGGGGTATGGCAGTACTTGCGCAATATGTTGCTTCCGGTGCGTCCGAGCCATTAGAAGATTACCTAGATACTAAGGTTTTTGTTGATTCTGAAATTATGACACTGAGTCCAGAGCCAGAAGGAGTTAAGGGTGCTGCTAAATACCTTGAGCGCTATAAATTAGCACTTCCTTTGGAAAATGAAGCAAAAGTTTTGAGTGATGAGGCGAAGTAAATGCTGGAACAACTGAAAAAAGAAGTATATGAAGCTAATATGCAGTTACCAAAACTAGATTTGGTTACATTTACCTGGGGCAATGTTTCAGGAATAGACCGCGATCAAGGATTATTTGTCATTAAGCCTTCTGGCGTGGATTATGATAAATTGCAACCTGAAGACCTTGTAGTAGTTGATTTGACGGGTAAAGTGGTTGAAGGTAAATTAAATCCTTCAAGTGACACTCCAACACATACGTATTTATATAATCATTTTCCTAAAATTGGTGGTATTGTGCACACCCATTCGCCGTGGGCAGTAGCCTTTGCGGCAGCTAAAATGGATATTCCTGCTCTTAATACAACGCATGCAGATACTTTTTACACTGATGTACCAGCTGCAGATGCGTTAACTAAAGAAGAAATCGAAGAAGATTATGAGGGCAACACTGGTAAGACTATCGTTCGCACTTTTAATGAACGAAATTTAGATTATGAAGCAACTCCTGGGAGTTTAGTTAGTCAGCATGGACCGTTTTGTTGGGGTGAAACTCCGGCAAAGGCAGTTTACAATGCTAAAGTTTTAGAAGTTGTTGCCGAAGAAGATTATCATACCTTGCAATTAACTAGGTCCGATAGCCATCTTCCTCAGTATTTATTAGATAAACATTATTACCGTAAGCATGGAGAAAATGCATATTATGGTCAGAATAATGCGCAATCAAAAACACATGCTAAAAGAAAGTAAAATTTTATTATTTTGATTAAAAAAGGAGAGTTTATATTATGTTAGAAGTACCTAAATATGAATTTTGGTTCGCAGTTGGAAGTCAACACTTATATGGTGAAGAAACCTTGAAGGAAGTTGCAGAAGATGCTAAAAAGATTGCAGATGGCCTAAATAAAAATGGAAATTTGCCATATAAGATTGTTTTCAAACAAGTTTTAACTACAGCGGATGAAATAACCAAGTTTATGAAAGAAGCTAACTATGAAGATAAAGTAGCTGGCGTCATTACTTGGATGCACACATTTTCACCAGCAAAGAACTGGATTCGTGGCACAAAACTTTTACAAAAACCATTATTGCACTTTGCAACACAATATTTAGATTATATTCCTTATGATACCATTGATTTTGACTACATGAACTTAAATCAAAGTGCCCATGGTGATCGTGAATATGGTTATATTAATGCCCGTTTACAAATGCACAATAAGATTATTTATGGCCATTGGCAAGATCCAAAAGTAATGAAACAAATTGCTGACTGGGAAGATGTTGCTGTTGCCTATGATGAGTCATTTAACTTAAAGGTTTGCCGGTTTGGCGATACAATGCGTGACGTTGCAGTTACTGAAGGCGACAAGGTTCAAGCTCAAATCCAATTAGGCTGGACAGTTGATTACTATGGCGTAGGCGACTTAGTTGATGAGATGGCTAAAGTTAAAGAATCAGAAATTGATGATGAATATGCTGATTTAAAGTCTCGTTATATTATGGTTCAGGGCTCAATGGATGAAGCCGCATATGAAAAGACTGTTCGCTATCAATTGAGACAATATATTGCCATGAAACGCTTCTTAGAACGTGGGGGCTATACTGCTGTTACTAGCAACTTTGAAGACCTACACGGTTTAGAACAACTTCAAGGCTTATCGGCCCAGTTATTAATGCGCGATGGTTACGGCTTTGCCGGTGAAGGTGACTGGAAGACAGCTGCATTATTGCGGACAATTAAGATTATGACCCATAATCAAAAGACTGCATTTATGGAAGACTATACGTTAGACTTGCGCCCAGGTCACCAAGCAATTTTAGGCTCACACATGTTGGAAGTTGATCCTTCGATTGCTTCAGAAAAACCACGTGTTGAAGTTCATCCCCTAGATATTGGTGGTAAGGCAGATCCTGCACGTTTAGTCTTTTCTGGCTCTGAAGGCGATGCAATCGATGTCACCTTAGCTGATTTTAGAAATAACTTTAAGTTAGTTACATATGCAGTTGATGCCCATAAGGCTGAAAAAGAAACACCACATTTACCTGTTGCTAAACAATTATGGACTCCAAAAGTTGGCCTTGAAAATGGCTCAAAGCAATGGATTCAAGCTGGTGGTGGCCACCATACAGTCTTCTCATTCGCAGCAACTGAAGAGCAAATAACAGATTTAGCTACTCTATACGGCGTAGATTTATGTAGTATTAATTAGAAGTAACTAATCTGTACAAAGAATAAAATCCCTATATATTTCATGAAAAGCAATTAAATATTTATCTAAATACACTATTTCAATTATCTTGTTGAAGTAGTGTATTTTGCTAAAAAGAACAGGAGAATAAAAATGAAGGTAATTAAAGAATTTTTTGAAAAATATCAAGATCACGATGTTACCAAGGTAACTTTGGAAAATGACAATGGTGTTGCAATTTCGTGCTTATCAATGGGTGCAACTTGGTATGAGTTTTTAGTGCCACAAGAAAATGGCCAACAGAAAAATTTGATTATGAATTTTGCTCATTGTGCTGATTATTATGCAAATGGACTTTGTTGTTGTCAGGGAATTGGTCGTGTAGCTGGCCGAATTAAAAAAGGTCAATTCACTTTAAACAACAAGCAAGTTCAAGTACCAACAAATGAGAATGGAAATACTCTCCATGGTGGTAAAGGCGGCTTTCGCTTTCTGAATTGGTCAGTAGCAACAGAGCAGACCGATGATAGCGTTAGCGTCATTTTCAAAAAGATAATCGATGAAAACACAGATGGTTTTCCTGGCGACTTTAAAGCGACAATCACTTACACTTTAAATAATCAAAATCAGGTTACAATTTCTGAAAAGGCAATTAATGGTGGAAAGGCAACACTATTTAATCCAACTATTCATGTTTACTTCAATTTAAGTGATGCATCCAATCTAGATTCACATGAAATTAAAATTAATAGTCAGAAATACTTACAACTAGATTCTCAGTTGATTCCAACAGGCAAAATGTTACTGACCGCCAATACCCCATATGATTTTCATGAATTTAAAAACCTAGCTACTGCAATTAGAGAAAACGCTGGTTTTGATGATGCATTTGTTATTGATGGACCAGAAAATGAAATGAAGGAAGTAGCAATCCTGCGTGAAAAAGAAAGTGGTCGTCAAGTTAAGATTACTAGTGAATCAAACTGTCTAGTGATGTATACGATGTCGCAAGAACAACCAGGAGTCAAGTTTGTGCGCGATCAGGGGATTGTTGCTCAGCCAAGTGAAGCAGTTGCGTTAGAAGCGCAGGTTTTGCCTGATGCGATAAACCACGGTAACTTTGGTAATATTATTCTGCCGGCAAATGAAACTAAAACACATAAGATTATTTTTAGTTTTAGTAATTAATGGGCAGGCAATTTAGTTAAAACATTTTGGAAAAGCTGCCTTTAATTTGAATAACTATTGTTAATTCCAAAAGTTAGGATAATTCAATAGATCTTAGCTGAGGACTAACGCCGATATAAACTTGGTGTTAGTCCTTTTTTAACCATGATTATTTTAATGTAGATGGCACAAACGATTATAAGATAGTTTGATCATAATAAAAGTCTCAAAGTTGTTTTAACTTCGAAGTCCATGTCAAGACTATAATTTAGCTCTTTTTTCAAAAGCATAATAAGATCCAGTACGTAAACAACGTGTGATGATATTGGCAATTTCATCAACTGGTGCGGAAGGGTTTGTCTCAATCCACCAGAGTATAACTTGCATTGCCGAAGAAGCAAATAGGTTAGCCTGTAATTGATGATATACGGTTAATTCTTTATCCAATGAATAAACATTTTCCTTAAATTTTTCGGCGAAGATTGTTTGCATTTTGTTAAAAACTTCATCTTCTAAGTTAGGTGACCACATGACTTTTAGCCATTCGCGATGATGATAAATTGGTAATAAAGCCTTGGGAAGATCTGCCTCATATCTTTTTAAGTCATAGTTTTTATTCATAAAAGAAAGATCGAGTCGCTGTGAAAAGTTCTCCAAGGTGCTATCGATAAAATGCTGTCGTAAATCGTATTTATCATCGTAATATTTATAAAAAGTCGATTTATTAATCATCATTGCATCTGTTAAGTCAAGAATTGTAATTTTAGAAAAGGTTTTTTGCTTAATGCAAGACACAAACCCACGCTCAATCATTATCTTTGTTTTCTTAATTCGTAAATCTGTTTTGTTCATTATTATTTCCCATTTCACTACTTGGATAAAGTCGATTTTTTAAGTTAAACAACGAAAGCACTATTATAGTTGATTAAACAACTTTTATCATCATTCTTCTGGTTTTTCGCTCCTTGTTTTAATGATACAACTAAGTTAGAAGAAAAGAGGTAAAAAATGAGTCATATCAACAAAATGGTCAGTCAAATTAAAACTTTGATTGGTGGCGAGTCCAACATTCAAGCAATAACGCATTGTTCAACTCGCCTTCGAATTAATGTTAAGGATACTAAACTAGTTAAGTTAGCCGAAATAAAAAAGATTGAAGGAGTGGTCGATGCTTTATTTAGTAATGGTCAGCTTCAAATAATAATTGGAACCGAAGTCCCTCGGGTTTATGATGCCTTCATGTCCGGGCTATCTGAAAAAACAAGCCCGCAAAAAGATGAGCATACTAAAAACAAAGAAGGAATTTTTTCTAGCATAATCGATTTTATTTCCAGTAGCTTTACGCCGATATTGCCAGCCATAATTGGTGGAGGACTACTTAAGGGAATAATTGCCATTTTTGTAGCATTTAATTGGCTTTCTGAGAAAAGTATAGATTACCAAGTATTGGCCTTAATTGCAGACGCAAGTTTTCAATTTCTTCCGGTTTTGTTAGCTTATACTTCAGCTAAAAAGCTAAAGGCTAATCCCTTCATTTCAGTTACTTTGGCTGGTGTTTTGCTGAGTCCTGCTTTTCTTGGTATGATCAATAATCAAACAAAAATCGTGTTATTTGGATTGCCAATTAGGTCAGTAAATTACACGTCAAGTGTTATTCCAATTTTATTAATTGTTTACGTACAATCAAAAATAGAGAAGTTTCTTAATCAAAAACTTCCATCCACAATTGGTATGTTTTTGACACCAACTATTTCAATTTTTATCAATGCGGTATTGGGCCTAATCATTTTAGGACCAATAGGAGCTTATATAGGAGATTATCTTGGTATGGCAATAGGCTTTATGAATAGTCACGTTCCCTGGCTTGCACCAACCATCTTGGGAGCTTTTTCACCACTATTTGTTATGCTGGGTGTTCATTATTCCCTTTTTCCAATAGCATTACAATCAATTTCACGTTTTGGCTATGATTCCTTTTTGACGCCTTCAGGTTTGGTGGCTAATATGGCTCAGGCCGGTGCCGGCTTTGGTGTTGCCATTAGAGCCAAAAATCAAAAGTTAAAGTCTACAGCATATTCTACTTCAGTAACTGCTTTACTAGGAATTACTGAGCCACTATTATATAGCGTAAATTTGAAACTCAAAAAGCCGTTATATGCAGCAATTATTGGTGGAGCTGTTGGAGGTTTATATGCCGGAATAACTTTTGTAACAGCTACTGCAATGGCAAGCCCTGGTATTTTAGCTTTGGCTTTATTTGCTAAAACACTTAGAAACTTACTTAATGCTGTAATTGCAATGGTAATTTCGTTTACAGTTTCATTTGTATTATCTTTAGTATTTGCTCGAACAGATGGGCAAAAAAAGAAAGTCAAAAATGGTAAATCTGAGACGCTAGTTAGTGCCACTGACGGAAAAATTGTTCCTTTAGCTAATGTTAATGATCCACTATTTTCGACTGAGAAGATGGGTAAGGGCGTAGCTATTAATTCAGCTAATGGCGATATTTATGCCCCGATTGCAGGTACAATTACAGCAGTTTTTCCTTCTAAGCATGCTTATGGAATCAAAACTGCAGATAATCTTGAAATTCTGATTCATCTTGGAATTGACACAGTTGAGTTAAAGGGAAAATATTTTACATCTTTTGTTAAACAAGGACAAGAAGTAGACCAAGGTCAAAAAATAGCTCATTTTGAGTCTAATTCAGTTAAAAAAGCCGGTTATAATCCCATAGTTATAATAGTAATAACAAATGATCAAGGTCAAATACCGCAAACTTGTGTAAGTGCTAACCAAAAAGTAACTAAAGGAACTCCCATTATTAAGCTAGAAAAGAAGTAACTATAGTGTATCAGATGAGAATATATATAATTAAATCAAAAGACAATGCCGAACAATATTTTAATGTTCAGTGGTCAAGACATATCGTTAGTTTAAGAAAATTTAATATTGTAGCTTGTTCAGTCTTTTTAGAAAATAAGCCAGATGCAAATGACTGCTATCGGATTGTTGCCATAGTTAAGGGAAAGAGTGAAGAGCAACTTTCGACTTCTAATGATGAATTTATGCAAAGTAATGAATTTAAACAAGATATGCAAGACTTTCCAATGCAGACAATTAAAAATGTTGAAACAATCAATTTGACTAGAAAGGAACTATAGCAGAAATAATGAAGAATGATTTTTTATATGGTGTAGGAACATCTGCTAGTCAAATCGAAGGCGCCTATATGGCAGACGGTAAAGGTTTAAGCATGGCAGATCTTTTACCGGTAAACAAAAACGAACGATTTAAATGTGTTAAAGATGGTAGTTTTGCTTTAGCTAATTATGATGCTAATAAAAAATATTATCCCGCACATAATGCAATTGATTTTTTTCATACATATAAGGAAGATATTGAACTTTTAGCTGGATTAGGCATTAATTCTTTCCGTTTATCCATTATGTGGTCACGAATTTTTCCTACAGGAGAGGAAAACGAGCCCAACCAAGAGGGGCTTGACTTTTACGTTAAAGTCATTGATGAATGTCTTAAAAACCATCTTGAGCCAATTGTGACTATCAGTCATTTTGATACTCCAGTTGAACTAATAAAAAAATACGGTGGCTGGTTTAATAGAAAACTGATTGAAGCATATTTAAGGCTATGCAAAGCGCTTTTTAGGACTTTTCAAGGAAAAGTTCATTATTGGATTACTTTTAATGAGATAAACATGATTTTGCAATTACCGTTTGTGGGTGGGGGGCTTTGTTTTAAGACCAGCGAGAATAGAGAGCAAAAAATGTATCAGGCAGCGCATTATCAACTAGTGGCTTCCAGTGCTGCAACTAAGTTAGCTCATCAAATTGATTCTAAAAATAAAATAGGCTGTATGCTTGCTGCTGGTGAAGTTTATCCTTATTCTTGTAACCCACAGGATGTTTTTGCAGCTTTGCAGAAGAATCGCGAACAATATTTCTTTTCTGATATTCAAGTACGTGGATATTATCCCTCATATGCTAATGAACTATTTAAACAAAAAAATATTAAGCTAGATATCCTGCCCCAAGATGAAGAAATACTAAAAAATACTGTTGATTTCGTCTCTTTGTCATATTATTCAAGTCGCTGCACTACAACAGATCCACAGGTACAAAAAAATGTTACTGATGGTAACGCATTTGAGTCTGTCAAAAATCCATATTTAGATACCTCTGAGTGGGGATGGCAAATTGACCCACTAGGTTTTCGGATTACGCTAAATAATTTATATGATCGCTACCAAATACCGATGATGGTGGTCGAAAATGGTTTAGGCGCAGTTGATACTTTAACTAGTGACCGAAAAATTCATGATTCTTATCGTATTAATTATTTAAAGAATCACTTAAACGCGCTGCAAGAAGCAAGAAAGGATGGTGTAGACCTATTGGGCTACATGGCATGGAGTGGAATTGATGCAATTAGTGCATCTACCGGCGAAATGCGCAAACGGTATGGCTTTATATATGTCGATTATAATGATAGAGGCCAAGGCTCAGGTAAGAGGTTTAAAAAAGATTCATATTACTGGTTTAAAACTTGGCTGGCAGAGGAACGTTAGTCTTAATTAAAAATGAGCTTAAACAAAAAAGAAGCTTCACGCTGTGATTCTATAGTGACGTAAGCTTCTTTTTTACATATTTTTTTAGCAGAAAAACTAATTTCTTAGCATTAATCTAATATCTTTATTTAACCCTTAATTTGATCGTAAATTACGTTAGCGACATGTTTGCCGGAATAGAATACAAAGCCAGCTTCAGTTCCTGGCATATTTGGACCATATGTATCACCAATTAACATTCCCGCTGCATCGTTACCCGCAGCGTATAATCCTGTAATTGGTTTACCATCTTTATCCAATACCTTGTGCTCAGTATCAGTTTTGAGACCACCCATTGTACAAAAGGCGCCGATTCCCAACTCAATTGCATAAAATGGTCCATTTTCGACGGGAATCATGAAGTCCGCTTTTTTACCAAAGTCTAAATCATGACCATCATGAGCAAGTTGATTATACCGCGTAACGGTCTTTTCTAAATCGACCAACCCGATCTTTTGGGCCAGTTCATGAACTGAATTTGCCTTAGTCAGGTAAGGTGCATTCTCGGCAAAGGCTTGCTGAATTTCTTCCTTGAGGTGCGGTAAACGAGTATCGTGGTAATCCCAAGTACCCATTGGCTTATAAATGTGTTCGTCATTCAAATAATCAATCGTACTTTGATCCAAAATGGTAAAGACCTTACCCTGAGTAAAGAGGGCATTGCCAGCTAGGGCAAAGTTATCGACAACCTCTTCGTTAACAAACCGCTCGCCGTTTTCGTTGACCCAAAGAAGAGATTGCTGGTCTGCTGCTCCGTTTAATTCGGAATAACGGTAAACGTAACCTGGCTTGGTGTGGTCTTTGAGGTAACCTCCAAAGAGCATGGCAGTTCCCATCGCATATTTTTGTGCACCAGCAGCCCAAGCAAGTTTTAAACCATCTCCCGTATTCTTTTCAGAATTAACAGGGATTAATTGGTCCGGGTCATAATGGGTTTCGTTTTTAATTAATTCTTGATTGTTTAAATAGCCACCGGTTGCTAAAACTACTGCCTTAGTGGCAACGGTCTTTTGACTATGAGTAGCGAGATCTTCTAAAACTACGCTGGTAACTTGACCATCTTGATCTAAATTAACTTTGGTTACAGTAGTTGAGGTAACTACATCGGTTCCTTGCTCTTTTGCTTTCGGTTCTAAAACGTTGTGGATAACAGCCTTGCCTAATCCTTTGAATAAATGCCATGTGCGATAGCCGCTGCCTAAAGGAGCAACATCAAGATATTCTACGCCAAGATCTTTTAACCATTTAATGATATCTGCCGAAGCAGCAATGTATTCCTGCCAGACTTTTGTATCTGCACGATAATGAGAATAATTTAATTCCTCATTAAGGACATCTTCTTTAGTCAGCTTAACATGATGCTCTTTTTGCAAATATGAATCTACTGCAAATGCGCCTTCAATGTATTCACCACTGCCGCCAGTATTGTGCCCTTTTTCAACTACTAAAACTGACAATCCCCGGTGACTTGCCTGATAAGCGGCTGTAAAGCCAGCAGCACCGCCACCAACAACTATAACATCATAATCATTTTTGATTTCCATATCAAAATCTCCTTTTCTCACCAAAAATTATAACCGCTTACAGCGTCAGTATGTTATAGTTATTTCAGTCGAGACTAGGACATTAAAGTACGGGTAAAACAAATGGATAGTGAACAAATAAAAGTATTTTTAGCGGTTGCTCAACAAGGTAGTTTTGGTCGAGTTGCTGAGCAGCGTTATGTAACGCAAAGGGCAGTTTCGCGCCAAATTTCACGATTAGAAAATGAAATTGGCGTAAAACTCTTTAACCGTACTAATAATCGCATCAGTCTTACACCAGCTGGTAAATATTTTGCTGGGCGAGCACAAGAGTATTTAAATAATTTTGATCTAACGGTTTCTGAATTAAAGCATATCTCTAAGTCAACGGAACAGACGCTATCAATTGGCTACTTTTCGATTTTTGACGCATACATTATGGAAAAAGAGATTATTAATTATCGGAAATTGCAATTGTCGCCGAAGATTTCCTTTTTTACGATGGAAGAAAGCGTTGAGCACTGCCTGGCGGATTTGGTATTAAACAAGCTCGATTGTGCATACATTAACCATTATGGTAGTTATGATATTCCACAGGCAGAATTGTATGAATATGTTTCGGTGTATTCTAACGAAATGGTGTTAGGAATCAGTAAACAGAATAAGTTAAGTCAGAAAAAATATATTGATGAAAATGATTTAGACGGGGCGACGCTTTTTTATTACAGTAGTGAAAACTCTGATTTTATGCGCAAGACATTTGCTGCTACTTTAAATAAAAATGAGCATAATTATCAAATTGAACGTGTCTCTTCAATTGAGCAGCTACTAACAAACACTGCGTTAAACCAGGGGATTTCTTATATTCCCCGAGGACTAATTGATTACATCATGCAGCCTAACTCGGAAATTGTGTACCGGCAGTTTCGTTCACAACAACAAAATCAAGAGTATGCGATGCAATTAATTTACTTAAAAAATAATCGCTCTCGTGCACTTAAAAGTTTTGTGCAATCGTTAAAGCAGTTCAGGATATAAAAATAAGCTTTGCCCACTTTTGGACAAAGCTTTTTTATTCTAGTTGTTTATTCTTTTTTTGGACATAAAGGTAAACGGGCCAGCCACTCAGCGTTAATAAAATGCCAATGATTGCTAAAATTGGCTGTGTCAAAGTTGTGGTAATAACAACAAACAATGCACCGCAGATTGCCAAAATCGGTGGTAGCGGGTACCAGGGGATTTTATATGGCCTTTCTAAATCTGGATGTTTTTTGCGCAAAGCAAAGACGCCAGTAAACAAGAGAATTGAAAAGATCCACGAAACGTAAACTAGCATGTCAGTTAGTGAATCAAAGGTCCCTGAAAAAATCATAATGGTTGCGATGATGCATTCAAATAACATGCTGTTAGTTGGAACGATTGTTTGATTATTTAATTTGCCAAAATAGTTTGAGGCTGGCAGTTTCTTTTCTTTACCTAAAACATAGGGCATTCTGGAGCCTAATAAGAGGTGGCCGTTAATGGCACCAAAAACCGATACTAAAATTCCGGCAGCGATAATGGTTCCACCTAGGTGGCCGAATAACTTTTGGGCCGTTAACAAGGCAGTACTTTGATTGCCGACTACTTGATTCCACGGAATAACTTTGACATAACTCCAATTTAGTAAAGTATAAAAAATGGTTACACCAAACAAACCCCAAATGATGGCCTGGGCTAAGGTCTTAGCGGGATTCTTGATTTCACTTGCAAGGTTACCTATACTAAGCCAGCCATCATAGGCAAAAAGAACTGCTAGCAAGGCTTGACCAAAAGCTGCCGTGCTACTGGCGGTAGTCAAATGAGGGCTAGGCGCACCTGCTAGTTGATTAGGACCTTGATAAAAAAGCGCGAAAACGATAATAGCAATAATTGGTAACAGTTTAATTACCAAAGCTATTTTTTGCACCTGTGAACTTAACTTGGAGCCTAACCAGTTGATTACTAGCACTGTTAACATGACAAGCAAAGCAATAAGTGTTGTCGAACAATTTTTAAATTGTGGAATTTCTTTTAGTTGCGTTGCAAAGACAATTGAGAGGGCAGCAATGTTGGCTGGATAATAAATGATAATTAGGGACCAGCCAAATAAAAAAGAAACTTGCGGACCGTAAATCTTTTCGAGATATTTCACTGGACCACCATCTTCAGGATAAACGGAAGCAAGTTCTGCAATACTGAGGCCGGCCATTAATGTGATAAAACCAGCAAGTGGCCAAACTAAAATACTGAGCCAGGCATTGTGTGTTAGCGATGAGATATTTGCAATTTTGAAAAAAGCACCGCCCCCAATCATGGTTCCCATGACTGTTGCCAAAGCAGCGAAAAAGTTGAGTTGTCTTTTCATAATAATTACCCTATTTAAAAATTACAATAATTAATTGTAATTATAGGCTATGCTGTCCAAAATAAAAAGTTTGCTTACATTTTTTTTCAATTTATTTTTAAGATTAAATATAATAATACTTAAATCATTAATTTGAAAGCAATTTCAAGTGTGCTATTATTCTTTTAGAGAGCTATTTGGCAAGGTTGCCTTTGGTAATAAGGAGAGAAAATGACTAAGATTACTGTTATTGGTAGTATTAATCTAGATACCAATTTGCGCGTTAAGCAAATGGTTAAACCAGGCGAAACGATTCATGCAAAAGAGCATTATTCTGCTGCTGGTGGCAAGGGTGCAAATCAGGCCGTTGCTGCTGCTCGCTCAGGCTGCGAAGTTAACTTTATCGGCGCGGTTGGAAATGATGCACCCGGAAAAGAAATGCTAGGGCTTTTAAAGCAAGAAGGAATCGATACTTCTGGTGTAAAAGTGATTAACAATGAATCAACGGGCCAGGCATTCATCACCGTTGATGATGCTGGGCAAAACTCAATCACAATTTATTCTGGAGCTAACTCTGGCTTTAATGCTGATGATGTAGCTGAAAAGCGTGACTTATTGGGCCAAAGCGATTATGTGATTGCCCAATTTGAGACGCCGGTTGAAGCCACAATTAAGGGCTTTGAAATTGCACACGCAGAAGGAATAAAAACTATTTTGAATCCGGCGCCAGCGATGACCGAAATTCCTTCTGCTTTGTTAAAGCAGACTAATCTTATCGCACCAAATGAAACTGAGGCGGCTACAATTACCGGTGTTCAAGTACGTGATGAAGAAAGTGCTAAAAAAGCAGCAGCGAAGTTGCATGCTCTTGGCGTCGAAGCGGTGATTATCACCATTGGCTCTAAGGGTGCCTTTTATGATTACAATGGTCAAAGTGGGTTGGTGCCAGCGTTTAAGGTAAAAGCCGTTGATACTACAGCTGCTGGTGATACTTTTATCGGTGCAATGACTAGCATCCTTAAGCCTGATTTTTCTAATTTAAAAGAGGCAATTATTTTTGCCAATAAGGCGTCATCGTTAACCGTACAGCGTTATGGTGCTCAGCCATCGATTCCCTATAAAAAAGAAATAGAACAAGTTGACTAGATTTTTCGTAGTTTACGGGTCTTTTGACTAGCATAATCGTTAGATATTAGTAAAAAATAGTTTAACTTACACGTGGTAAAAATTATAATTAAGATGAACTTATTGGTGCAGCATGAATTTAAGCTGTCCAATTAGCACAGAAAGGACATCTATTATGACTACTAAAATTGGTATTATTGGCGATGGGCACGTTGGCTGCACCGTTGCACATGAATTAATTGTTTCAGGATTAGTTGATGACTTGGTAATGATTGATCTTAATAAGGGCAAGGTTAACGCTGATGCTGTCGACTTTGAGGATGCAATGGCTAATTTACCCAACCACGTCAATATTACGGTTAATGATTACAGTGCACTTAAAGATGCGGAAATTGTGATCAGTACATTGGGTAAGATTTCTCTTGAGTCAAAGGGCGATCGTTTCCAAGAGCTTGAATACAATAAGAAGCAATTGCAGCCAATCACTGAATCAATTAAAAAAAGTGGCTTTAACGGTATTTTATTGGTTATTTCTAATCCAGTTGATGCTATTACCAACCTTTATCAACAATTAACGGGCTTACCAAAAGAGCGGGTTATCGGAACGGGTACACTGCTCGATACTGCGAGAATGAAAAAAGTGGTTGCTCATAAATTTGATGTTGATCCCCGTTCAGTTAGCGGTTTTGCCTTGGGTGAACACGGTAATTCACAGTTCACTGCTTGGTCAACGGTTAAGGTATTAGAAAAGCCTATTTCTGAACTTGCTAAGTCCGCTTCTTGGGAACTAACAGATTTAGAAGATGAGATTGTCCGTGGTGGTCAAACCGTCTTCATGGGTAAGCACTACACTAATTATGGCGTTTCTGCAGCTGTTGTTAGAATTGCTCGGGCAATTCTGACTGATTCACGGACTGAATTGCCAGTTTCAAGTTATCAAGAAAAATATGGCACTTACATGTCATACCCAGCAATTGTTGGGCGGTGCGGTATTGTTGCTCGCGTTGAATTAAACTTAACGCCAGACGAAGAAAGTCTTTTGCAAAAATCCGCTGAAACAATCAAAGAAAAATCTCAAGCCTAGTTTAAATTGTAATTAGTATTACTGGGTAAAGCGTCCTTTAAAATGGACGCTTTTTTATTGCCCTAATTGCTTGAATTCCTAGGAAGAGTCGCACAAAGCAATTTCATTGACAAAAAGTAAGTATAAGAATAGCATTAACTTTATCAACTGTTTTACTTGAAGGAAGTGCGATTATGGCTCAAATTTTAAACACTGTACAATGCAAAAATGTCTGTTTGTCTAACTCATTTGTATTTAGCCGGTGGGGAAATTTGTGTGTCGCTTAAAAACGGTTTAATTAGCAATCTGCAGTTCTAGTGTAATTTGCGGATTATTGTTTTTATTTGTTAGGTAAGACCCATGAATCCTCGCGATGATTGGGTCTTTTTCTTTTGGAGTGGGGGAGAGAAAATGAGCTGGCAGATCATTACTCAAAGTTTGCCAATTTTTTTAAAAGCCTTTGAACTGACCCTCTGGCTTTCCTTAATTGGAATCTTAGGGGCAATTATCGTTGGTGTGATTAGCAGTTTAGTGCAGTACTTTAAAGTGCCGGTCTTAAGCCAACTATTGGCGGCTTATGTTGAGTTAGCGCGAAACACGCCGTTATTAATTCAACTATTTTTCTTGTATTATGCTTTTCCAGTAATTGGGTTAAAAATGTCAGCGATGACTTGTGGCATCATTGGCCTGATTTTTCTTGGTGGAGCTTATATGGCGGAAGGATTTACCGGTGGGTTCACTGGCGTTAGTGCGACCCAAATTGATGATGGCAAGGCACTCGGGATGAATAATCTTCAGTTAGCCCGTTATGTGGTTTTTCCACAAGGTTTTGCCTTAAGCATGCCATCTTTAACTGCTAATATCATTTTTCTAATTAAAGAAACTTCGATTTTCTCAGTGATTGCAATTCCGGAATTAACCAATACGGCACTTGATTTAATTGGAATGTATTATCGTTCCAATGAATATTTGTTAATGCTGGTAATTGCCTACGCAATTATTTTAATTCCGGTAATCCTAATCCTGAACTACCTAGAAAGGAGAGTGCGCTATGGCACATTCGGCGATTGATGTCATTTTTACCGGCAACAATTTTGCCAGAATCCTCGATGGTTTATGGACATCTGTCTGGATTTCGGTAGTCAGCCTTGCGGTTGGTCTTATTTTGGGCACTTTATTTGGTATTTTACGTACAATGCCAAACAAAATTATTCGGTTTATTTTGCGACTTTATTTAGAATTTTTCAGAATTGTACCAACAATTGTTTTGCTATATTTGTTCTATTATATCTTGCCGCGTAGTTTTCATATCGATTGGCCAGCCAGCTGGATGGCAATTCTGGCTTTTGCACTGTGGGTCGCCGCAGAATTTAGTGATATTGTTCGCGGAGCACTTGAATCTGTTCCGCTTGTCCAAAAAGAATCGGGACTTGCGCTGGGACTTAGTCCGACGCAACTTTTTCGATATGTTTTATTACCGCAGGCAATGAAACTCGAACTGCCAGCTACGATCAACTTGGCAACCAGGGTTATCAAGACGACCTCTTTATTGATGATGATCAGTATTATGGATGTCATTGCGGTCGGACAACAAATAATTGAAGCCAATAACCAAAAATATCCGACAGCAGTCTTTTGGATTTACGGACTGATTTTCGTCCTGTATTTTGTAATCGATTATCCATTATCGCTTTGGTCAAAAAAGTTAGCTGCAAAACAGAAATAGGTGGATTAAATGACAAAAGAAATTTTGCGCGTTGAAAATTTAAATAAGTATTACGGAGATCGGCATGTCTTGCATGATATCAACTTTACTCTCCATGAAGGGGAAGTACTAACCTTGCTTGGCCCATCTGGCTCAGGGAAAAGTACTTTGATCAGGTGCTTGAATGGTCTTGAAGAATACAATGATGGGGCAATTTATTTTAAAAACCAAAAAGTCACGCCATCGGCCAAAAATTGGCAAAAATTGCGGCAGAAGATTGGCATGGTCTTTCAAAGCTATGACCTTTTTCCTAATCTAACAGTAATGGAAAACATTTTACTGGCACCGACAAAAGTGCAAAAACGGCCTGAAGAAGAAGTCAAAAAAGAGGCGGAAAAACTATTAGCTAGAGTAGGTTTAACTGGCTATGTGGATTCATATCCACGGGAACTGTCAGGTGGACAAAAACAGCGAATTGCGATCGTACGGGCATTAGCTATGCACCCAGAAGTGATGCTATTTGATGAAGTGACAGCTTCACTAGATCCAGAGAAGGTGCGGGGTGTGTTACAAATCATGACAAACTTGGCCAAAGAAGAGCACAAGACAATGATTATTGTGACGCACGAAATGAACTTTGCCCGGCAAATTGCTGATCAAGTCTTATTTTTAGAAAACGGACAGATTTTAGAAAATACTCCGGGAAAGGACTTTTTCGCACAACCGCAAACAGCACGTGCGCGTGCCTTTTTGGCTAGCATGGATTTTTAAGGAGCAAGCATGAAAGTTAAAACAAAAAATAAGGTAATTAGTATAATTGTTGTTGCCGTAGTTTTAATTATTAGCTTTTTTGGGTTTAAATCCTCTTTAAATGAAAGTACGGGTGGCAGCGATAGCAGCGTTAGCGCAATCAAAAAACGGGGCGTTTTGCGTGTGGCAGTGTTTGGTGACTTGCCCCCTTATGGTTGGGTCGACGACCACGGCTTTCGCAGGGGGTATGACTTGCGCTTAGCTAGAAAAATGGCTAAGGATCTTGGCGTAAAGGTAAAGTTTACCCAGGTCAATGCCAATAACCGGGTTGATACGTTAAATTCAAATAAGGCCGATATTGTTCTTGCCAATTTCACGGTTACGCCTGAGCGAAAACAAGTGGTTGATTTTGCCAGACCTTACATGAAAGTTTCGGTCGGAGTCATTTCACCTAAAAGTGCGCCACTTAAAAGTGAGGCGGCTTTGAAGGGAAAGTCGATCATTGTTAATAAAGGGACAACCGCGGAAAACTATTTCACGGCAAGAGGCGGCGTCAATTTGCTGAAGTTTGATTCCAAAACGCAACAGTTTAATGCCCTGAAAAATAAGCGTGCGGCGGCTTTAGCCGATGACAACTCGTATCTTTATGCCTGGGTAAAGCGTAATCCAACTTATACGGTTGGAATTAAAAATATTGGGCCAAACCAGTATATTTCGCCAGCCGTGAAAAAAGGCAATAACTCTCTTTTAGATTGGACCAATAAAGAAATTACCAAGTTGACCAACCAGAAGTTCTTTACCGATGACTATAATAAGGAACTAAAACCATATTTTGGTAAGGAAGTTAAGCCGAGTGACATTGTTTTAGATTAAAGATGCTGGTATAATAATTAAGTCTTGAAATATATTTTGGAAAATGTTATTGTATTAGACGTTAATCGATTAATCTATGACTTGCAATAAAGTCATGGCAAAGGAGTAATAAACATGAAACAAGGCATTCACCCAGATTACCAACAAGTTGTCTTTATGGATTCCGCAACAGGTGCTAAGTTTGTTGCTGGTTCAACCTTAAAGTCAAAAGAAACAGTAGATTACGAAGGTAAAACTTACCCATTAATTCGGGTTGAAATTACTTCAGATTCTCACCCATTCTACACTGGCAAGCAAAAGTTTGCTCAAGCAGATGGTCGAATCGAGAAGTTCAACAAGAAGTATGGTATGAAGAAGTAATATCTTTGATCTGGTGGAAGCAGTCCCATTGGGGCTGCTTTTTTACGTAAAACGTTAATATTACGCTGCTAACTATAACTAATAGTGTAATATTGATTTTAGCGGAATTTCTTTTTAGCTAGGAGAAAATTAGATGAAAATGCAACTGGCAGAAATTGCTAAAGCAATCAACGCGAATTGTGAGGGCAACGACCAAACTGTTATTACTTCCGTTGCCTTTGACTCAAGAAAAATCGCTGAGGGCGGATTATTTGTCCCGTTAGTCAGTGATCGGGATGGACATGACTTTGTAAGCAGCGCAATTAATAATGGGGCTAGTGCTACTTTGTGGCAAAAAGGTCACCCTAATAAGCCCACAGATATTGCCGTCTTAGAAGTTGATGATCCATTAACAAGTATGCAAAAATTGGCGCAGTATTACCTAAATAAGGTTAATCCGACCGTAGTCGGCATTACTGGTTCAAACGGTAAAACCACTACTAAGGATATGACTGCGGCGGTTTTGGCCAAAAGATTTAATGTGCATAAGACAGATGCTAATTTTAACAATGAAATTGGCGTCCCAATGACCATTTTGGATATGAAGCCAAATACTGAAATTTTGGTTTTGGAAATGGGAATGGACCATGCGGGGCAGTTGCACCAACTTAGTGAATTGACTCATCCGGATGTTACGGTAATTACCATGATTGGTGAGGCTCACATTGAATTTTTAGGTTCACGTGAAAAAATTGCTGATGCGAAGATGGAAATTACCGATTTCCTGCGTGAGGATGGCGAACTTATTTACAATGGTGACGAGCCGCTTTTACGTGAGCGAGCTGAAAAGATTGACCAGTCAAAAGTTACTTTTGGTTTTGGTAAAAATGATACAGTGTATGCAACGGGTTTTAGAAGTTATAAACACCACGCCACATTCACGATTAACCAATCAGACTGTAAGTTTACTATTCCAATGATTGGTAAGCATAATGTTTCAAACGCCCTGTCTGCTCTTTGCGTTGGTCGCCATTTTGGTGAAAGCGACGAAGAAATTGCTACTGCTTTAGCTAGCTTTACCCCAACTGCCAACCGGATGGAATGGGAAAAAGGTGATGTGGGTGAGGACATTATGAGTGATGTCTATAACTCAAATCCGACAGCTGTCCGTGCCGTTTTAAGCAGCTTTGGTCAGATCCAGGTTCCTGAAGGTAGCCGGCGCATTGCTGTCTTGGGTGACATGCTCGAATTAGGTGACAGATCAGCTGAGCTTCATGCTGGTCTTGCAGATTGCCTTGATCCGCAAGTGATTAACGAAGTATATTTATATGGCTCAGAAATGAAAAATTTAGCTGATGCTCTAAAAGAAAGTTACGAGCCAGAAAATCTACATTATTATAAAAAAGATCAGATGCAGCCAATGATAGCTGATCTGAAAAATGATATTAAGCCGCACGACATTGTTGTCCTGAAAGGATCACATGGTATGCACCTCGAAAAAGTAGTGGAGCGGCTTAGATAAGGAGAACTTAGTGAAATTTTCGGAATTAGGATTAAATGATGAGCTTCTAAAAGCAATTAAACGCTCAGGCTTTGAAGAAGCAACACCAATCCAAGAACAAACAATTCCTCTTGCTTTAGCAGGCAAGGACGTGATTGGCCAAGCTCAAACAGGTACTGGTAAGACAGCTGCCTTCGCTTTGCCAATTTTACAAAACTTAGACAAACACAATAAGGCAATTCAGGCGTTAATCATTGAACCAACGCGTGAACTTGCTATTCAAACACAAGAAGAACTTTTCCGCTTAGGCCGTGATGAAAAAGCGCGCGTTCAAGTAGTATACGGTGGTGCTGATATTGGCCGCCAAATTCGGTCACTTAAAAACCATGTTCCAGCTATTTTAGTTGGTACCCCTGGACGTTTGCTTGATCATTTAAAACGCAAGACCATTAATTTGGAAAACGTCAACACAATTGTTTTGGATGAAGCTGATGAAATGCTTGACATGGGCTTTATTCAAGATATTGAAAGTATTTTGGGCTATGTCAAAAACCGTAAGCAAACATTGCTCTTCAGTGCGACAATGCCAAAACCAATTCTAAATATCAGCGAAAAATTCATGCATGACCCTGAAATCGTGCGGATTAAGACTAAGGAATTGACGGCTGACTTAATTGATCAATACTTTGTCCGGTCAAAGGACTCAGAAAAATTTGATATTATGTGTCGTTTAATTGATGTTGAAAGTCCAGATTTAGCGGTTATCTTTGTTAGAACTAAACGCCGCGTTGATGAAGTAACGCGTGGACTGCAAGCTCGTGGGTATAACGCTGCCGGAATTCACGGCGACTTATCCCAGGCTCGCCGAATTAGCGTTTTGAAACGGTTCCGTTCTGGTAAATTAGATATCTTAGTTGCTACCGATGTTGCAGCACGTGGACTTGATATTTCAGGTGTTACCCATGTGTACAACTATGATATTCCTCAAGATCCAGATTCATATGTTCACCGCATTGGCCGTACTGGTCGTGCCGGTCAAAACGGTAGTTCAATTACTTTTGTTACGCCAAATGAAATTGGCTACATGCGGACAATTGAACAACTTACTAAGAAAAAGATGACACCTCTTCGTCCACCATCAGATGACCAAGCTTTCCGTGGCCAATTAAAGGTTGCCAAATCCAAGATTGAAGACCTGATGAAGGAAGACCTGACCAAGTATACCGACGATGCTAGTGAGTTGTTAGAAAACTATTCTGCAATTGATCTTGTTTCTGCATTCTTGAAGAACTTATCTAAGGACTCATCAAACGTTGAGGTTAAGATTAGTTCAGAAAAGCCGTTACCTTATAAGGGGGGCGGTCGTCGTGGCGGCGGCCGTGGTCGTGGCCATTATAGTCGCGGTCGTAATGGCGGTGGCCGCGGCGGCTATCGTGGTGGTGACCGCGGTCATGGTGGTCGTGGCAACTACCGTGGTGGTCGCTCGAACCGTTCCGGTGGCAGCCATAATTTCGTAATTAAGAACAAAAAAGATTAATAATTTTACTAAAAAAGAGTTGTGGTCATGTGCAGCTCTTTTTTTGTATTATAATTTTCTCAAGTGAGGTAAGAAAAAATGATTTTTGGCGTGGGCATTGATGCAGTTGAAGTTGAACGAGTAGCCAAGATTGTCGCTAAGGGTGATGGTTTTGCCAAAAAAGCTTTAACCCCGAAAGAATTCGCACAGTATCAAAAAATGGTTGGTAAACGAAAAGTTGAATATTTAGGCGGCCGTTTTTCACTGAAAGAGTCTTTTTCAAAGGCAATGGGTACTGGCTTAGGGGAAAAAATCGGTTTAATGGATGTTGAAACCCTATGGGATGAAAACGGGCACCCGGTGACAACTTCGCCAAAATTCGATGGTCAAATTTTTTCGAGTATCACTCATGATAATCATGAAATAATAACTTTAGTTGTATTGGAGAAGTGAATATGGTTCCTGGAATACATCGTCCGGCAGCTGTTTATGTCGATTTAAGTGCAATTAAGCAAAATATTGAGCAAGAGTTAAACCACCTTGAGCCTGGGCAAAAATTATTTGCCGTAATTAAGGCTAATGCGTATGGTCATGGTGCCGTTAAAGTTGCTCAATTAGCCGCTAAAAATGGTGTCAGCGGTTTTTGCGTAGCAATTTTAGATGAGGCCCTTGAACTTCGCCGAGCGGGAATTACCCAGCCAATTTTGGTCCTGGGAGTTACCCCTGAAGAATACGTCACCTTGGCGGCCAAAAATGATATATCACTGACCGTGCCTGACTTTGAATGGCTAAATACAGCAGACCAAGAGCTTAACAATACCGGTTTGCAATTGAAAATTCATCTGGCGGTTGATTCAGGAATGGGGCGGATTGGTTTTAGCGAGGATGAGGAATTTCTCCAAGCTAATGACTTTTTGCTTGATAACCCGCACTTCGAAGTAGAAGGTTTGTTCACGCACTTTGCTTCCGCGGATAGCAGTGATGATACCTACTTTAAAACCCAGGTAGAACGGTTCAGGCATCTTAAGAGTTTACTGAAAGTAAAACCTAAATGGATTCATGTGGATAACACGGCAGCCAGTATCTATGGTAAAAAGGTGCACAGTGATTTAGTTCGGTTTGGTATCGGGCTTTATGGCCTTAACCCATCCTCAAATCCAAGTACTCCGGATTTACCAGCACAAATTAGACTAAAGCCAGCATTATCTTTGGAGAGTGAACTAGTTCAGGTTCACACCATTCACAAGGGGCAAGGTGTTGGTTATGGTTCAACTTATATTGCTGATTGTGACCAAATTATCGGTACAATTCCACTAGGTTATGCAGATGGGTTTATCCGCAAATTTCAAGGCTTTAAAATCCAGGTCGGAGACGAATATTGTCCAATTGTAGGGCGGATTTGCATGGATCAGCTGATGGTACGTTTACCGTATGAGATGCCGACCAAAACTAAAGTGATTTTGATTTCAAATGATCCTACTGCTCCGAATAATATTAAGGCTGCGGCGGACTATGTTGATTCAATTCATTACGAAGTGGCTTGCTTACTAGACGACCGCTTGCCACGCATCTACCGTGAAGGATAAATTGGCTAGATATTTTTATTTAGTATTTCTAGCTTAAATGATTAAATAAATATCAGTCAAAGACTTAGAGGTACAATTTAGTCATGATGTATTAACTTATTTACTTGAAGAAAATAGTAAGGGTAGCCATCTGCCATCTAAATCTGTGTCCTTTAAAAGTTAAAAGCATACAAAAAGCGACTAATTTCTCAAACTAAGAGAGGTTAGCCGCCTTTTTGCTATTAGAAAATAGTTAATCTAACAAAGTTTTGCTAGTTACAATTATTGATAATTAATCATCAATTGGCTTACTCATAAATACGCCAGGATTTTCATCACTCATAATCGTCATCCCTGCCTGCAAATCTTCAATTTCTGCTACTACGTAGCTCTTTGCTTCCAAGCGCTTCACGATCAATTTCATCGTGTCTTCTGTTACTCCGGCTGGCAAAGTAAAGAGAATTCGCCGAACAAAATTGTCATTAACCTCGGCCGAGGAGGCATCGAGACTCATTACACCAGCAATTTCCGAATATTTACTAATTGCTTTTGCCATTTTAACTAGATTACCCCGAGAATTATCGGTTAAAACCGTCAAAACATATGATCCAGTCTTGATGTTCCAAGCATCGGATAACATATCAAGCAAGCGGGAGTGCGTTAAAATACCATAAAATTTATTTTCTTCGTCTAAAACCGAAATGTATGGTAAATCCTTAATTGTGAAGAAAACTTTAAAAAATGGTGAATTAACTTTAATTGTTTTGGTGGCGTTTTTGAGCAGATAGGTAACCGGCAAACTCATGTCTTTACCCTGAGATTTATGGCGGTAGATGTGCATCTTATAAATGTTTCCGCGGAAAATCGTCCCAGTATCATCTAAGATAGGCACACACCGATAGCCAGAGTCTTCTAAAATTTTAAGTGCTTCTTCAAGTGTTGCGTGTTCGTTAACTGTAGTTAGATAATCTTTTTTGATAACTAAAGATTTAATCAGCATGAAACTGCCTCCATTTTAAAAATAATCTGATTAGTCAACCATCACTCAAATGGTTTTTATTAAATAAAAATTAGAATAATTTTATTGAACAAATAGAGTTTAGCACGAGCTTGCCAAATTAAAAAGCTTTTTTACCGACTGAAATCAAAGTGTAATAGTCTTGGGCAATTTGCTTTTGGCAGGATGTGCTATTATTAAGTGCGACTAAAAGTAAGGGGTAATTTGATGAAAATAATTGCTGGCCTGGGTAATCCAGGCAGAAAATATGATGGTACAAAGCATAATACTGGTTTTATGGCAGTTGACCATTATTTACGGAAAAATGCGCTTGAACTTGAACGGGAAAAGTTCGAGGGTAAATATACAAAACAAAAAATTAATGGTGAAGATATTATCCTGCTTGAACCACAAACTTATATGAATGATTCTGGACGGTCAGTCGCTCAGTTTGCCCGTTTTTTCAAGGTTGAGCCACAAGATATCTTGATTATTCATGATGATATGGATATGCCATTGGGCAAAATCCGCATTCGTGCAAATGGTAAATCAGGCGGTCATAATGGTATTAAGAGCATTATCCGTGATCTAGGTTCCAGTAATTTCAACCGCTTGAAAATTGGAATTCGGCACCCAGATAATGTTACTGAAGCCAGTGTTATTTCGTGGGTCTTGTCCCCGTTTAATGCTGAGCAAAAAGACTTAATGGATGCTGCTTTTGAAACTAGCAGTGAGGTCATTGCCGATTTTATTGCTGGTAAAAGCAGTCAGTTTTTGATGAATAAGTATAACTAAATCATGCGTTTGACAGACTTAATCGAAAAAGATCAGGATTTAACCGCGTTTATTGCCAAAGCGGTACAAGTTAAAAATTCACTAATCACGGGCGCTAATGCCGGTGCTTTTAGTCTGCTCTTATGTCAGATTGTAACGACACTCAAGCAGCCTTTAATATTAATTGAGGAAAACGAAAATAAAGCTCAGAAACTGTATAGTGAATTAAATGCGGTTATGCCGGATAATACTGTTCAAATTTTTCCACTTGATGCAACAATTGCTACGCAAACCGCTGTTAGTTCTCCTGATGAATTGAGCAGCAGAATCCAAACGCTGAACTTTTTGTTAAGCAAACAAATGGGAATTGTGGTAACGACGCCGCAAGGAATGCAGTATCAACTTTCACAGCCTGAACAATATCAAGCTACTAGAAGAGCCTTTACCCCGGGTAAAGAGTTTGAATTATCTGAACTAACTAACTGGTTAATTCAAGCAGGTTATCGGCGGGAAAACTTGGTTGCGCGGCCGGGTGAATTTGCTCTAAGAGGAGATATCCTTGATATTTACCCGCTTGATCGCGAAAATCCGATCAGAATCGAGTTCTTTGGTGACGAAATCGATACGATTAAGAAATTTGACCTAGCAAGTCAGCGCAGTCAAAAGCAGGTAGAAGAAGTTACGATTGGGGCAGCGCAAGACCGTGTATTTACAGCTGCTGACTTTAGTCGTGCGGCAAAAATGATTACGAAGGCAATGGGCGATGCTCCCGCTCCAAAAGAGGCCGTCAAAGACCACTTTACCCAAATTCTGGATGAATTAAATGGTGGGACTTTACCGCAAAATTATGCTTTTTTAGTTGATTTTTTACTAGCAAAACCAAGTAGCTTACTGGACTATTTAGATTCGGATGGACTAATTTTACTTGACGATTGGCCGTTAATTGATCAGGCGGTAAAGACAGTTGACCAACAAAATGCCGGCTTTATTGATGATGAATTAAAAACGGGTGCAATGTTGCCAGGGCAGCAGTTACGGGCTGACTTTCACCGCATTTGGTCCAAGGATCAGCATCACCACATTTATTTTTCACTCTTTCAGCGTAGCATCGGCCGCGTAAGACTTGGACAGTTATTTGATTGGCAGACACGTGAGCCGCAACAGTTTTTCAGTCAAATGCCGCTAATCAAAACTGAAATTGAATCGTACCAAAGAAACGGCCAAACGGTTGTCTTACAAGCAGATAATCCTAAACGGGCACGGCAGATTAGTCAGACGATGGCCGAATTTGGGATGGATATTCCGGTGGTTAATGTGGCAGATATTTCTGAGCAGCAAACACAAATTATTGTGGGTTCATTCACCAGCGGCTTTACGTTGCCAAATAATAATTTAGTTTATCTAACAGAACATGAACTGTTTAATAAAACGACCCATCACAATCGCCGAATTAAAACACTGGAAAATGCCCAGCGTTTGCGCAATTATACGGAGCTTAAGCCGGGCGATTATGTTGTTCACGTCAATCATGGGATTGGACGCTTTGAAGGAATTAAGACCCTAGAAAATAATGGGGTTAAACGTGATTATATTACAATCACTTATCAGCACGGCGATCAGCTATTTGTGCCAGCGGATCAACTGAAATTAGTTCAGAAATATGTTGCTTCGGAAGGTAAGACGCCACATGTTAACAAGCTAGGCGGAACTGAATGGGCTAAAACCAAACGCAAGGTTCAATCGAAGGTGGAAGACATTGCGGATGATTTGATTGATTTATACGCCAAGCGTGAATCTGAAAAGGGCTTTGCATATTCTCCCGATGATAGTTTGCAACGCGAATTTGAGGATGCCTTTCCGTACGTAGAAACACCTGACCAATTGCGTTCACTGAAAGAAATCAAGCATGATATGGAGCAAGATAAGCCGATGGACCGCCTATTGGTGGGGGATGTTGGCTTTGGTAAAACCGAGGTGGCATTGCGCGCGGCTTTTAAGGCTATTCAGGACAATAAACAGGTAGCTTTTTTGGTACCAACTACCATTTTGGCCCAACAACACTATGAAACAATCCAAGATCGGTTTAAAAACTTTCCGGTCAATTACGCTGTTTTATCTCGCTTTCAAACTCCAGCTGAAGCTAAAAAAATCACAACGGGGTTAAAGGATGGCAAAATTGACTTGGTTGTTGGAACGCACAGGTTATTATCAAAAGATGTCCAGTTTAAAGATCTCGGATTGCTAATCGTTGATGAAGAGCAGCGCTTTGGCGTTAAACATAAAGAGCGGCTAAAGGAATTAAAGGCCAATATCGATGTCTTAACTTTGACGGCAACGCCAATTCCGCGAACGCTTCACATGTCAATGGTGGGAGTGCGTGATTTATCTGTTATGGAGACACCGCCATCTAACCGTTATCCGATTCAAACTTATGTGATGGAACAAATTCCTAGCGTCATTAAGGATGCCTGCTTGCGCGAAATGCAGCGCGGTGGCCAAGTCTTTTACTTACACAATCGCATTGATGATATTGATGAAGTTGTTAATCATTTAGAAGATTTGATGCCAACGGCTAGGATTGTGAGTGTCCATGGACGCATGAGCAAGAACCAGATGGAAGATATTCTGTACCGTTTCTTGAATCGTGAATTTGATATTTTGGTGACCACCACAATTATTGAAACAGGCATCGACATGCCCAACGTTAATACAATGATTATTGAAGACGCCGACCATTATGGGTTAAGTCAGCTATACCAGTTGCGTGGCCGCATTGGCCGGAGCGCACGGCTAGCCTATGCTTATTTCTTGTATCAGCCTAACAAGGTGCTCACGGAAATAGGTGAAAAGCGGCTTGATGCTATTCGTGATTTTACCGAGCTTGGTTCGGGTTTCAAAATTGCGATGCGTGATTTGTCAATTCGTGGAGCAGGCAATATGCTGGGCGCCCAACAGCACGGCTTTATTGATAGTGTTGGGTATGATTTGTATTCACAGATGCTGGCAGATGCCATTAAAACGCGTAAGGGCAAGAAAAAGCTTAAAAAGAGTAACGCAGAAATTGATCTGGGCTTGGAAGCATATATTCCGGAAAGTTATATCGCTGACCAGGAAGAAAAGATCGAGTTCTACAAGAAAATTAAGGCGGCTGATGTTGATGAAATTGCACAAATTCAGGATGAGTTAATTGATCGCTTTGGTGATTATCCGGAGCCGGTTGAAAATCTCCTCGCAATTTCGAAATTGAAGACTGAGGCGGATCTGGCACAGGCTTTAACTATTACTAAAAGCAATAATCAAGTCAAAGTTGAATTTGATAACGAGGCAAGCCGAGAGCTGGAAGGACCGAATATTTTTAAAGCCTTGGAACATGTGAGTTTAAAGGCTAGAATTAACCTATCGCCACAAAAACGGTTAATTGTTTTATTGGAATTGCCAGCTAAAATTCAGAGCAGACAGCTTTTTAATGAATTAACAACATTTATGGCCGGCGCTAATGATATTATTCAAAGATAATTTGAGGTAAAAAAATGAGAATAGATAAATTTTTAAAAGTTTCCCGTTTGGTCAAAAGACGTCCTGTAGCTAAGGAAATGGCCGATCAGGGTCGAATCAAAGTTAATGATAAGGTCGTTAAGTCGAGTTACGATGTCAAGATCGGTGATGTTATTGAAGTCGGCTATGGCGCTAAAGAAGTAAAAGCCAAGGTCTGTGACATTAAGGAAACAACCAAAAAAGCAGAAGCAAGTGAACTATACGAATTAGTTGATTAATTACTTTGTTATTTAATGACTTTTATAAGTGGTCTTGCTATAATGAAATTAGTAATTTTAGTAATAGAAGGAAAAAATTATGAAAGGACCACGTATTTACAATTCGCTTAGTCCAGAAGAGCGAGTTGCACGCTTGAGAAAAAAGCAGGAAAAACGGGAAAAAGAAGTACATCGTGTTCGACGCAACAGGATTATTGCGGCTTTTTTAGTTTTGTTTGCCTTTTTAGGCATTCAACTAGCGGTTACGCATGCGCAAACTAACCGCATTAATGAGCAAGTGCAAACGTCTAAGAAATCGTTAAAGCAGATTAATAATCAGAAAAAGATTTTATTGGCTAAACGCGATGACTTGAAGGATCCTGACTACGTGGCCAAACTTGTTCGCTTCAAGTTCTTGTATTCTAAACCAAATGAAACAGTTTATAATTTACCTGAGGACAAAGATAACAATTAATGAAATACCAAGTAGGACAGCGCGTTACTGGTAAAATTAACAACATTACCGATTTAGGCATCTTCGTATCGCTACCGCAAAATGCTTCGGGCCTTATTCACCATAATGATTTTGGCGATAACTGGCTGCATGAAAAGCGCCACTATCAGGTCGGAGAGACGATTAGAGTAGTCGTAATTAATAACTTCAAAGGTAAAATAGGGTTATCAAAAACGCGGATTAATGATCCTAGTTTAATTGACCATACTAATGAATTTTCAACCACCAAAAAAGAAGACTTCTTAACCGTTTTAGCTAAGACAGTTGCTGATGCCGAAAAGGAAATTAACAAATTACAGCAAGAATTGACCGATTATGCTAGTTGATGATTTTTTTAAGCGTCATAGGTTGCCCCTTGAGAATAAGACGCTCGTAGTTGCTACTAGTGGCGGCCCCGATTCGATGGCACTGCTAGATATGCTGGAGGAACTTCAGTCGCAGTATCATTTAGCCATCATTGCGGCCCACTTAGATCACCAATTACGTGCTGATTCGGCTCGTGAAGGTGAAGTAATTGCAGCTTATTGCCGTGATAAGCCAATTAAGGTGGTTAATGGGTTGTGGCCGACTGCTTTACATCCCCAAAAAGGAGTTGAAGCTGCCGCCCGCGAATATCGGTACCACTTTTTAGTGCAAGTGATGCAAGAAAACAATGCCGATTATCTCTTGACTGCACATCATTGTGACGATCTTTTAGAAAATATTTTATTGAAGTTTATTCGTTCGGGAAATCCTAGTGAAATGAATAGCTTACAGGCCGTAACTAAAATGAAAGACAGGACGCTCTTGCGTCCGTTTTTGTCTTTAGAAAAAGAAACGCTGCTGAAATATGATCAGGAAAAGCAGATTCCGTATGTGATTGATGAGACCAACAATGAAGACGACGTTTTGCGCAACCGTCTGCGCCATCACCTTGTTCCATTATTAAAACAAGAAAATCATCAAATTGGTCAGAATGCTCTGCGCTTTACTAACCAGCTTAATTTGGTAGATTCATTGGTTGAGTTAGAATTTAGCCAGCTCGGACAGCCAGAGAATTTTTTAGGAATTGCTTACCGCATCAAAACTTCGCATCTTGCATCTTTATCTAAAAAGCAACAGCTTTTTTACTGGCAGTATTTTATTTGGCAAAAATTTCATATTCGCGTCAATGAGCATTTAGGCGAGTTTAACTTAATTACTTACCAAGCCTATTTTTATCTTTACCAAAATAATTTGCCACCGCAAGAAAAACTGCATCATGTTAGTGTAGGGCAAAAGTTCGGTTTTAATAATCGCCACTGCTTAATTACAACCAGGCCGTGTACTTCTGGCAAGCTAGTTGGACGGTTTTATGCTCCAGCTAGTGCAGCTCTAGTCGTTGGTTCACTAACTCCCGGCACGCGGCTGGAGTTAATATCAGGGCAGCACGTTAAAAGCAAGAAAAAATTTGCTGCTAAGGGAATCCCCAATGTTTTACGCCCATACTGCTTGGCAGTGTTGGCAGATGAGGTGCCCGTTTTTGTTGAAAAAACGTATGTTAAGCAAAATAAGCGAACTGAATTGCAGCAATATTATTTATATGACAATATTTAATAAGATATTTTAAAATATTAGAGCATCACTGAAATTTGTGTTAAACTTTTATTCGTATATCCTTAGGAACTTTGCGGAGGTTTTTTATGAAAAATAACCGGAATCGGCTGTTTTCAAACGGCTTGTTCTATATTGTTGTTTTCCTGTTATTATTGGGGGGAATCAACTGGGCACTTGGTGGAACTGATAATTCCGGTGGTAGTGAAAACATTAGCTACTCGGAATTTGTGAAGGATTTAAATGACGGAAAAGTTAAAAACTTTAACGTTCAGCCTTCCAATGGTGTTTACACTGTATCAGGCAGTTACAAGACTGCTCAGGGTACCAAGGGACAGTCAAAAAATAGTTTTGACTTCTTCAATGGTAATTCTGGTTCTAAAGTAACGCGTTTTTCGACAACGATGTTGCAAAATGATTCAAGTGTTTCGAATGTTCAAAACTTAGCTGAAAAGAGTGGTACGAAGATGACCACTCAGGGCGAATCACAGTCTGGCAATTGGATTTCCACGATTGTGATGCTTGTGCCAACCATTTTGTTCATCGTGATGCTTTGGATGATGATTAGTCAAAGCAGTGGCGGTGGCCGTGGTGGTAACGGCGGTATCATGAATTTTGGTCGCTCACACGTTAAGCCAGAAGATCCGAAGAAAAATAAAGTTCGTTTCTCTGATGTTGCAGGTGAAGAAGAAGAAAAGCAAGAATTGGTTGAAGTGGTTGAGTTCCTTAAGAATCCAGCCAAATTCACCAAGCTTGGTGCTAAAATTCCGTCTGGTGTTTTGCTTGAGGGTCCTCCGGGTACTGGTAAGACCTTACTTGCGCGGGCAGTTGCTGGTGAAGCCAATGTACCATTTTTCTCAATTTCTGGTTCAGACTTTGTAGAAATGTTTGTCGGTGTTGGTGCCAGTCGTGTACGTGATTTATTTACCAATGCTAAGAAAAATGCACCAAGTATTATCTTTATCGATGAAATTGATGCAATCGGTCGTCGTCGTGGTAGCAATGCCAGCGGTGGTGGTAACGATGAACGTGAACAGACCTTAAACCAGTTGTTAGTTGAAATGGATGGTTTCGAGGGCAATGAAGGTGTTATTGTTATTGCCGCAACTAACCGGTCCGATGTATTGGATCCAGCTTTGCTTCGTCCTGGTCGTTTTGACCGGAAAGTCTTGGTTGGTACTCCGGATGTTCGCGGACGTGAAGCTATTTTACGGGTTCACGCTAAGAACATGCCGTTAGCTGACGACGTTGATTTAAAGGAAATTGCGCGCCAAACACCAGGTTTTGTTGGTGCCGATTTGGCTAACCTGTTGAATGAAGCTGCATTGCTTGCTGCTCGGCGCAATGGCAATGAAATTACTGCAAGTGATTTAGATGAAGCAGAAGATCGTGTCATTGCCGGTCCAGCTAAGCGTAATAGCATGATTTCTAAGAAAGAGCGTCAGCGAGTTGCCTTTCACGAAGCCGGTCACTCCATTTGTGGGCTGGTCTTAAGCGATTCACGGACAGTTCGTAAAGTTACTATCGTACCTCACGGACGGACTGGCGGGTACAACCTGATGTTGCCAAAAGATGACCAGTTCCTGTTGACTAAGAAACAATTAATGGAACAAATTGTCGGTTTAATGGGTGGTCGTGCAGGTGAAGAAGTTGTTGTTGGTGACCAATCAACTGGTGCCTCAAACGACTTCGAGCAGGCAACGCAAATTGCTCACAGCATGGTTGTTAATTACGGTATGACCGATTCTTTAGGAATGGTTGAGCTCGAAAAAGAGGGCGAAACTAATCCATACGGCTTTAAACCATATAGTGAAGCAACTTCTGCTAAGATTGATGAAGCAGTGAAGAAGATTCTTGACGAAGCTCATGAACAAGCGGTTGAAATTGTTAAGAATAACCGTGAAAAACACCGCATCATTGCAGAAGCCTTGCTGAAGTATGAAACTTTGGACGAAAAGCAGATTATGTCACTCTACACTACTGGAAAAATGCCTGAAAAGACGGTTGAAGAATATCCAAGTGAGTCTAAAGCGTCAACTTATGAAGAAGCAAAAGCTGCTGCTGAAAAGAAAGAAAATCATAAGGCAGATGGTGCAGATTCATTGCCACCAAGTGAGCAAAAACAAGAGCAAATTTCTGAAGAGGAAAAATCCGAAACTCCTTTAGAAAAGAATAAAGAAGCAGAAGAAAGAAATCCTGAGAATCCAGAAAAGCTTGAATTTCCTGAGGAAAATGGTTCAGAAAAAGCAGATAATGCTGAGTCTGGACAAAACAAAGATTCTAATTTAAGTGATGACGATCACTCTGATGATCATTCACAAAATTAATAATTAATAGGGCCTGTGTTGGGCTCTATTTTTTTAGGAGAATAAAAATGAGCGACTATTTAATTAAAGCAATTGATAAAACTAAAAATTTACGTTTGTTAACGATTAATGCCAAAAATTTAGTACAAGAAGCACAAACTAGACACGACACTTGGTCTGCTTCTTCTGCCGTTTTAGGGAGAACTTTAGTTGCTGGTGTATTGCTAGCAGGGGCTGAATTGACTGATCAAGAGGAGTTAACTGTTCGCCTGCTTGGCAATGGTCCTGTTGGACCAACGATTGTTACGGCTAAGTCTGACTTAACGGTTAAAGGTTATGTGAAAAATCCGCATATTGCATTACCGCCGAAGGATGATGGTCATATTGATGTTAAAAAGGCAGTGGGCGAAGGTTGGCTCGAAGTGACCAAAGATTTAGGTTTGAAAGAACCATACACAGGGCAAGTACCAATCGTTTCTGGCGAAATTGCCGAAGATGTTGCATACTATTTAACAAAGTCGGAACAAATTCCTTCTGCTGTTGGACTGTCCGTTTTTGTTAATCCCAATAATTCAATTGGCGCTGCTGGTGGTTTTATGTTGCAAGCCTTACCGGGAGCAAGTGATTCTTTAATCGATCATACAATTGAGCGGATTAACAATTTGCCAGCACTGTCTAGTTCATTCTTAGATGGGATGACGCCTGAAGAGTTAGCCAAGTTAATTTTGGGTGATGACTGCAAGATTTTAGCAAAAGACGATGTTGCATTTAAATGTGATTGCTCGAAAGAAAAATATGCCCAAATTTTGGCCACACTCAAAACGAGTCAATTGCAAGAAATGATTGCCAAAGATCATGGTGCAGAATTAACTTGCAATTTCTGTGGTAACAAGTATAACTATACAGAAGAGGAGTTAAAGGCAATTTTAGCTGATAAAAAGTAATATTTAGTTCGACAAAAGTTAGTGTTAAATAACGATATTTTTATAAAAAGGTAAAAGTCATGATATTCAACTACTTGAAAAAATTAATTTTAAAAATCGGTGTTGCTCGGGTCATGGCTTTTATTGTGCTTTTAATTATTAGTTATGCGGTGTATTTTTTACAGCCTTATTTGATTAATCAGTTATTTGCGCAAAAGCAAACGCAAACTAACAGGGTAATTGTTCTGTTATTACTAGCAATTTCACTTATGATGATGCCGCTAATTAATTGCCTCAATAACGGTTTTATCCAGGCTGTGCGCAAATATTCCAAACAGGAACTATGGGCAGATATTACTAAAAAGCCGCTGAGTTATTTTGCTAGACAATCGGTTGGCAAAGTCCAGAGCTATATTAAGGATGTATCCTTTGCTTGTCGCGAATTAGAACAAACTAGTTTAGCTGTTGTAATTCAAATGGCTGTGATGTTAATTTTATATACGATCCTGCTTAGTCTGCAAAATATTTGGCTGGGGTTGGCTTACTTATTGTTTTTTATTGGTTACCTATTAGTTTCGATAATGATGGCAAGGAAAAATCGGCAAAATGTGGCTTCTTCTTTAAGTAGTGCCTCTAAAGTTAATGAGTATATTGTTGATTATTATCGTAATGTTGAAACAATTATGTCGAGTGACGCAGCTAAATATGAACAGGACAAGATGGACAAAATTCTTGCCCACGAGCAAAGTTCATTTATCAAAGTCCAAGCAATTACAAACAAGGCAGCGCTGCTGCAACAATTAATGATTGTTGTCTTAGCTTGTGTGATTGCAGGAATTAGTCAATTTTTATTAGGCACTCATGACTCACAGTCTCTTTCAATTGTGTTGATTTTATTGTATTCCATCTTAAATTTGTCCGGTTTTGGTACACAATATTTGGCAATTGAGGAACTGTTAAACCGGATTCGGGCAGGGCTTGCTGAACTTGAATACGGTAAAGCAGAAAAAGTTCCACTCACTTGCTTCCACCTGGATGGCAGTAAACAAGAAATTATCATTAATGGCATCAGTTATTCATATCACGGACAACACCCGGTTTTAAGTAATTTAAAGCTCAATTTTAAAAAGGGCGAAATGTCGGCGCTGATTGGGCCGAACGGAGCGGGAAAGAGTACCTTGCTAAAAATTATCAGTGGCTTTTATCAACCGGATAAAGGGCAGATTATTCTTCCGTTTAGTGATAGGCCTACCATAATGTATGTGGCGCAGGATGCCTCCTTGTTTAATCGGTCCCTAATGGCTAATATCTGTTATCCAGACCATCAAGTTGATCTTCAGAAAATTTACGGCTTAGTCCAGGAAATTGGGTTAGATTCACTGATTAAATCCCCGACTGATTTAATTGATAAAACGCCTGGAGATTTTAAGAATAAAATTTCAGGCGGTGAGGAACAAAAAATCCTCTTTATGCGGGCGATCATCACTAAACCACAAATTTTGTTATTAGATGAATTTACAAGTAATTTGGATGAAAAATCGATTGCTACCGTCTATAAAATGCTTAAACAATATATACCTAAGAGTACGATTATTAGTGTCATTCACCGGACAGCCGAACTTCGCTATTATAAACATGTGGTGGAGTTGTAAAAACTAGGGCTAGCACTTAATTATTCCTTAAAATTAGGGTGCGGCAATTACTAAATTTGATTATAATGGAGAAGTTGAATCGAAATAGAATAAGGAGTGTAACTAAATGCTAAACGTGTATATTGTGCGTCACGGTCAAACTGATACTAATAAAACCTTAGCCATTAATGGTTCAGGAACCAACCTGCCCTTAAACGAAACGGGAATTAAGCAGGCTGAAGCTTTACGTGATAGTTTTGACATTAATAAAATTGATTATGTCTACGCCAGCCCCTTAACTAGGGCTAAGCAAACGGCTGAGATATTGAATCAAAATAAGCACAACATTATTTATGATAACCGGCTTAAGGAAATGAATTATGGTAATTGGGACGGAAAATCTGCTGTAGATATTCGCTCGAAATACCCACAGGCCTTTGATGATTTAGGGTATTTTACTGAAAATTATACTAATTATTGTACCGGTGAAAGTTACGAGCATTTAGCTGCACGTTTAACCGACTTTTGGCATGACCTGGTTCAGCGGCATGTGAATGAATCAGTTGCATTGGTATTCCATGGTACTGCTTCGCGGTCGATGGTACAGAACATTTTAGGAAGTAAGAAAATTTCTAAAATTGGTGAAATGCAAAATGCTGGTGTCACCAATATTTCAGTTGACGATCATAGTAAAGAAGCCTTTTTGCGTTACTACAATCGGGTTGCACCGTGCAATTTCTTTATTGAATAATCAAAAATTAAATTACTTAAATTTTAGCATGCATAATAGCCAGAAATTTTGCTTATAAGATCCTTTTTGTTATGATGTTAAAGTATTTGAAAGGATGATTTGGTGAATAATAGCTGGAAAATTCGCGAAATAACCATCCCAAACCGGGTTGTTGTAGCGCCGATGGCCGGAGTATCGAATTCGGCTTTTCGGATGATTTGTAAGGAATTCGGTGCCGGCTTGGTTGTATGCGAGATGATTTCTGATCATGGAATTATTTATCGCAATAAAAAAACAATGTCGATGATGCAGGTTGATCCGCGTGAACACCCAATGAGTATTCAAATTTTTGGTGGTACAGAGGAAACCCTGCTTGAAGCGGCACAATATATTGATCAACACACGGCGGCTGATATTATTGATATTAATATGGGGTGTCCGGTGCCAAAAATCACTAAGACCGATGCGGGGTCGAAGTGGCTTTTGGATGCTAACAAAATTTATCAAATGGTGCACGCCGTAGTCCAAAATGTTTCTAAGCCCGTTTCCGTTAAAATGCGGATTGGTTGGGATCGTAAACATATTTTTGCGGTTGAAAATGCCTTAGCTGCCCAAGAAGCGGGTGCCAGTATGATTGCGATGCACGGCAGAACTCGGAAACAAATGTATGCCGGTGAAGCAGACTGGGAGACGCTTCATGAGGTAGCTCAAGTACTTGACGTGCCATTTGTTGCTAACGGTGACATTACAACACCTGAACTTGCTAAAAAGGCCTTAGATGAAATTGGCTGTACCGCCGTCATGATTGGTCGCGCTGCTTTAGGTAATCCGTGGATTGTCAAAGATATGGTGCATTATTTGGACACTGGTGAAAAGCTCGCACCTCAGACGGTTCGTGAGCGGGTAGCAACTGCTAAACACCAGTTGAAGGGCCTAGTAGATCTTAAAGGTGAAAAAATTGCTGTCCCAGAGTTTAGGCAACAAGCAGCATATTATTTGAAGGGAATTCCCCGTTCAGCCCGTACTCGTGCTAAAATAAATGAAGTTTGGACGGCACAAGAGGTTTATGACTTACTTGACAATTTTGTTGAGGACTATGAAGCAAGGCAAGCACAAAAGGCTGTTAGAAGCGAAAATAGAAAGATAATGGAGGAAAAGTAATTGGCTAAAAGTGAAATGAACGACCAATTAATCGTTCGCCGCCAAAAAATGGAAGAATTACGCGAAAATGGGATTGAGCCATTTGGCATGAGAAAATTTGACCGGCAAGATTTGGCTCGAACTTTAAATGAAAAATACGCACAAGATGATAAGGATGAGTTAAATAGCGAGCTCCCTAAGACCAAAGTTGCTGGCAGAATGTTGGCAAAAAGAGGTAAGGGTAAAGTCGGTTTTGCTGATCTTTATGACAGAACTGGTAAGATTCAGATTTACGTTCGTAAAGACATCGTCGGTGAAGAAAACTACCAGATTTTCAAAAAATCTGATATTGGTGACTTCTTAGGTATCGATGGCGAAGTGATGAAGACCGATACTGGTGAATTAACCATTCGGGCTTTGCACGTAACTTTCTTATCTAAAGCTTTACGGCCTTTGCCAGATAAATACCATGGTTTGAAGGACGTTGAACAAATCTACCGTCAACGTTATTTGGACTTAATTACTAATCATGAAAGTTATAAACGTTTTGTTAACAGGACTAAGATTATTCAAGCAATCCGTGATTTCTTAAATGGTAAGGACTTCTTGGAAGTTGAAACGCCAGTTTTACACAATATTCCTGGTGGTGCTGAAGCTCGGCCATTTATTACCCACCACAATGCTCTTGATATTGACTTATACATGAGAATAGCACTTGAATTACCTCTTAAGCGCTTGATTGTCGGTGATATGGAACGGGTCTACGAAATTGGTCGTGTGTTCAGAAATGAAGGTCTAGATACTCACCATAACCCAGAATTTACTGAACTGGAAACCTATGCCGCATACTGGGACTTCCACGATGTGATGGATGAAGCAGAAGGCATTATTCGGGCAGCTGCTAACGTTGTTACGGATGATGGTAAGGTAACTTACCAGGGTACCGAAATTGATCTTGGCAAGCCATTCCGTCGTGTTCACATGGTTGATTTGATTAAAGAAAAAACTGGCGTTGATTTCTGGAAAGAAATGAGCGTTGAGGAAGCAACTAAGATTGCTGAAGATCATGATATCAAGGTGGAAAGTTTCTGGAAGGTTGGTCACATTATCAACGCTTTCTTTGAAAAATACTGTGAAGAAACAATTGTTGACCCAACCTTTGTCTATGGTCACCCAGTTGAAATTTCACCACTGGCTAAAAAGAATGCTGATGATCCTCGTTTCACTGACCGTTTTGAAATCTATATCATGGGCGAAGAATACGGCAATGCCTTTTCTGAGTTGAACGATCCAGATGACCAACGTGAACGTTTTGAAGCGCAAATGGATGAACGTGAAGCTGGTAACGATGAAGCCGACATGATTGATGAAGATTACTTGCGGGCAATGGAATACGGAATGCCGCCTACAGGTGGTCTCGGCATCGGTATTGACCGTTTGGTAATGCTCTTAACTGATGCGCCTGCCATTAGGGATGTTTTGCTCTTCCCAACGATGCGTCCAGAAAAGGTTGAAGATATTGACCGTGAAGTTCAGGAAGATTTGAAGAAAAAAGATCATTAACATAACATGTCTGTAAAAAGCAAGCCTTTAATTTTAATGGTTTGCTTTTTTGTAACCAATTAATAGATAATGGCAGTAAGTCACTTTTTAACACTAAATTTAACTGAAAGAGAAAAATCATAAATGACAATTGTGTATTTTGTTCGGCATGCAGAACCAGACTTAAGCAATCACAACGACTTAACCAGGCAGTTATCCAAAAAAGGGTTGGCTGATTGCCAAAAGTTAGTAGAATATTTTAGCAATCAAAACATAAGTGCCATTTATTCCAGCCCATATAAACGCGCGGTTGAGACTATTCAGCCCGTTGCCAAACAAAAAAAGTTAAAAGTTAAGCGAATTGAAGCTTTTAGAGAAAGAAAAGTCGGTGATAGCTGGATTTCTAACTTCCATGAATTTTGTGAATCCCAATGGGCTAATTTCGATTATAAATTGCCTAAAGGCGAATCTTTACGACAAACGCAACAAAGAAATATTAAGGCCTTGGAATTTGTCATTAAGAATCACGAAAAACAGCGTGTAATTATTGCTAGTCATGGAAACGCTATTGGTACGGTTATTAATTATTTTGACCCTACCTTTGACTATTTAAAGTTTAAGTCTATTCAACCGATTATGCCTTTTATTGCTAAATTTTCGTTTTCGGATTCATTGAAACAATATCGAATAATTAAATTGTTATAAATTTGCTAAAAAGACAAAGGAAAATATGCCATTTACTCATAGCCCATTTCAGTATAGTATTTAGTGATTTTTTCTCTTAATATGATCTGTAAATCTTTGGTAGCATCAAAGAAGAAGTACCAGTTTTGTAAAAGCCGTAACCAAGTACTTAATTTATGCCATGACAGCAGATCGTCTTTTTGCAATTCCTGATATCTCACTATGTCGCTTTGATTAATAAGTTCAATGAAGTTGCTAAGGGCAATTTTGTTAGCTTTAACACCTTGGTAAAATGCAAAAGCGAGTCTTTGCTCTTCATCATCGACAAAAGGTGCTTTCATATTTTTAAAAATTGTGGGAATTATTTGCATAAGCTTATTTTGATTTTGCTCAAAAAATTTGGGATGACTTAAAGCTGCACCAAGAAAGTCGCTGCCGTGGGCAATGCTATGGGCCCAGCCTTTGCCTTCAACATAGCCGCGATAATCTTTTTCGCGCAGGAGGTAGTCAATGCTCCATGCAAAGAGCTGCTTGCGCTGCTCGTTCGTCAAAATTTCCGTTTCCTGATCTGTTTCGAGTATGACGGAGCCTAATAAGGCACTGAATGATCTTAAAAAAACATTGTCATTTTGTGGTTTAGCAATATCTTTAAAGAGCTTCTTTTCTGTTATAAATGTATTAATAATAGTTTGTTCTTGCTCATGAGTAAATGCGCGTTCTAAAAAGCCGCGGGCAAATAAAGTATAGACAAGATCATCGCGAATAACTGGATCTAAGTTACCGATATTGCCCAGCAACAATTGCACTTGATTATCCGTAAATTTTAATTCGCCTTCGGGGCATCTGACTAATTTTTCTAGACTATGTTTCATTGTTATCACCAACCTCAATACAGAATTTTTCATTAATTATATATCTTGATCAAGTATTAGAGCTATAGGTAAGGGTAATTATTACTAAAAGATCGTAGAAGTTCAAAGTTTTTTCCTTTGCTGACCCCCAAAAACGCTAGGTTTGATGTGCCAGTTGCAATTTCGTGAATTTTTTTGTCAAAAAGGGTTGCAAATCAGATGGGGTTTGCTATAATAATATTTGTCTTGCGGAAGTAGTTCAGTGGTAGAACATCACCTTGCCATGGTGGGGGTCGCGGGTTCGAATCCCGTCTTCCGCTCTAAAAAATAAAGACTCACCGCGCGGTGAGTTTTTTTGTTAATCGGGAAATAGCTCAGCTTGGTAGAGCGCTACGTTCGGGACGTAGAGGTCGCAGGTTCGAATCCTGTTTTCCCGATATTTTATTTACCCCTATTGCAATGTCATTTGACATTTACACTTTGAGTTTTGTTAATTGGTCGTAGTTGAAAAAATAAAATAAACTTTGACTAGATGTTAAAGAAATAAATATTATTAAAGAGGAAACATCAATGGACAAGTATACGAAAAGCTTGATTTTAGGCTTAACGGTAGGAATCTTTGGCTTTGGTTATAGTTTGCTAGTCGATCAAAAAATTGTTTTTCCCAATAATGTAGTTAAGACCATAACTGACGCAATTGTGATGGGGCTTTTTGCCTTCTTAGTAGAAATAGTATTAAATCATTTTAATCAGCCCAAAAAATAAGTTTGCTATTGCAAACTTATTTTTTTATATCAGTCTAAGTAGAAGCCAATGTTTTAGAATGTAAATTCGCATCAAAAGTTAGTCTCTGCTATAATGAGAGCAATGTTTTTAAGTACAAAACGATTAACAAGCTTGAATCAAATTATTTTACATTTTTGCAAAAAAGTTTATAGTGTATACACGTCATTTTTAAAGGTGGTGCTATGATGAAAAAATCTTATACTAGAAGTGCAAATCAAGTCTTAGAAATTGCACGTGAACAAGCACAAAGTTTTCATCATCGCTTGATTGGTACTGAACACGTACTGCTTGCGATGGTAATTGAATCTGATGGCGAAGCAGGCAAGAACTTGCGCGCTTGGGGTGCAACGCCAACAGCTATCCGTGAAGAAATTGAGCGTTATACTGGTTATGGTTCAGCTGGCAAAACCACTTATATGGAAATGTCGCCGCGTTTAAGCATGGTATTGGCTTATGCCGGTACATTAGCTGAGCGAGAAGGCTCTTCGAAGATTAAGACCTGCCATATTTTGCTCGGACTAGTTCTTAATGATCAAATTTTAGCGTCGACCATTCTGCGTAATTTAAATATCGATTTGAGTGGCTTGCGCAATGATCTTTTCCATAGCTTAGGTGCAGACTACGATAGTATTGAGGATAACGATCAGCCTGATAACGGTAATGGTTGGTCCAACTTTAATGGTCCCGAACTAAATAGTCAATCTAATTCCAACAGTAGTACGCCTACCCTGGATCAAGTTTCAGTTAACCTGAATGAGCGAGCTGAAAACGGGGAAATTGACCCGGTAATCGGTCGTGACCGTGAAGTTGCTCGGGTAATTGAAATTTTATCTCGTCGTAATAAAAATAATCCTGTTTTAATTGGTGAACCTGGTGTGGGAAAGACAGCTGTGGCTGAAGCGATTGCTACAGCAATTGTGAACAAAAAAGTACCACACGACTTGATGGATAAGCAGGTTGTTTCTCTTGATTTAGGTGGTCTTGTTGCCGGTACAAAATACCGGGGCGAATTCGAAGACCGAATGAAGAAAATCATTAAAGAAATCACTGAAGATGGTACGATTATTCTTTTTGTCGATGAAATGCACACATTAATTGGTGCAGGTGGTGCAGAGGGCTCAATTGATGCAGCCAATATCTTAAAACCATCATTAGCACGTGGTGATATTCAAATGATTGGTGCAACAACCTTTGATGAGTATCAAAAATACGTTGAAAAAGATCAGGCTTTAGCTAGACGTTTCCAGATCGTACGGTTGAATGAACCTTCAAGAACTGAAACTAAGGCGATTTTGTCAGGATTAAAGCCGAAGTATGAAAAGTTCCACCACGTCAAGATTACCGATTCCGCAATTGAAAATGCAATTGATTTATCAAGTCGTTACATTTTCAACCGTTATTTACCAGATAAGGCAATCGACTTAATTGATGAGGCTAGTGCCGCAGTTAAAATTAAGTCAGGTAAGGGTTCAAACAATCAATTAATTCAGATTAATGAACAAATTAAAAAGGTCATTGAGCAGAAAAATGAAGCTGCCGTTAACCAAAACTTCGTTAAAGCTGCTCAATTGCAGGATCGACAAAATAGTTTACAATTGCGCCAAGATCAGCTCTCTAACCGTCTAGATCAAGCTACTAGTAAAAAGTCAACGGTTCAGCCAGAAGATGTTGCTAAAGTAGTTTCTAATTGGACGGGAGTACCTGTCACGCAGATGAACCGTGATGAAACTAAGCATTTAGCTAATCTGGAAAGCGATTTGCATAAGCGGATTATTGGCCAAGATAAAGCAGTATCAGCTGTTAGCCGTGCAGTCCGTCGTAGTCGCAGCGGCATTAAGGATGAAAATCGACCAATTGGTTCCTTCCTATTCTTAGGACCAACGGGAGTTGGTAAAACGGAACTAGCTAAGGCAATTGCTGCTTCTATTTTTGGCTCAGAAAACAACTTGATCAGAATTGATATGTCCGAATACATGGATCAAATTGCTAACAGCAAGTTGATTGGTTCCGCGCCGGGTTATGTTGGCTATGATGAGGGTGGCCAATTATCTGAACAGGTCAGACGTCATCCTTATTCCGTTGTTTTATTGGATGAAGTTGAAAAAGCGCACCCAGATGTTTTCAATTTGCTATTGCAAGTTCTTGATGATGGTTTCTTGACTGATTCTAAGGGACGCAAGGTTGATTTTAAGAACACAATTGTGATTATGACCTCTAACCTTGGCTCACGGTCTCTGTTTGAAACTAAGGAAGTTGGCTTTACGGCTGATAATTCAAGTCAAATTGAAATGCGAAAAGATCGTGTACGGCAGGCTCTAAAACAGTTCTTCCGTCCAGAATTTTTGAACCGAATTGATGAAACAATTATTTTTGATGAACTCGATCAGAAGCAGCTTCGTCAAATTGTTACCTTGTTGACCCGTAAGTTAATTAACCGGTTAAATAAACAAGGTGTTCAATTAAAAATTTCCCGTGCCGCTTTAGATAAGATTGCTAAAGACGGTTACAATCCTGAGATGGGGGCACGGCCACTTCGCAGAGCTATTCAAAAGGATATTGAAGACGAAATAGCTTCAATGCTAATCAAGGGCGACCTTAAAGAAGGCGACTTGCTCAAAATTGGTTGTAATCATAATAAATTAAAGTTTGACATTGTTAAGGCAAATGACAAAAGTCTTGTTGGCTCTAAGTAAAATTGATTGACAAGTCTATTAAAATTTGCTATATTTATGCGTGATTAAAAAGGCTGATTTTCAGGATTTTGCTGATATATTGTCCAGCAGAATAATAAAGGACAAAAACGACTACAGTTGTTTTTGTCTTTTTTATGCTTAAAAATCCCGCTTTTTGAAATTGTAACCAAAATGTAATATTAGCTTTCTCTGACAGAAAGGATGTTTTCTCCTTGTTAAATGGACACGTAGTGAATTTTGGTCAACATCGTACAAGACGTAGTTTCTCTCGTATTAAAGAAGTATTGAAACTACCTAACTTGACTGATGTCCAAACTGAATCATATAAATGGTTTTTGGATGAAGGTATTAAGGAAGTCTTCGACGACATTATGCCAATTAGTGACTTTTCAGGTAAGCTTTCGCTTGAATACGTTGGCTATAAACTACAAAAGCCAAAGTATACTGTTGATGAGGCACGTGATCATGATGCAACTTATGCTGCACCAATGCATGTAACCTTAAAGTTGACTAACCAAAAAACCGGTGAAATTAAGACCCAGGATGTTTTCTTCGGCGATTTACCATTAATGACCGAATCCGGTTCATTTATTATCAATGGTGCCGAAAGAGTTATTGTTTCGCAATTAGTTAGATCACCAAGTGTCTACTACTCCGGTGACTATGATAAGAATGGTCGGCAAATTTTTGGGACCACAGTTATTCCTAACCGTGGAGCATGGCTTGAATACGAAACTGACGCTAAAAATGTGTCATATGTTCGTGTTGACCGTACCCGTAAGTTGCCATTGACGGTTTTAATTAGAGCATTAGGAATCGGCTCTGATGGTGAAATCACTGACATTTTCGGTGATAGTGACACATTACAATTTACTTTAGATAAAGATGTGCACAAGAATCCGGCTGATTCCCGCGTTGCCGAGGCGTTGAAGGATATTTACGAACGTCTGCGTCCAGGTGAACCAAAGACAACAGATTCTTCACGTTCGCTACTTTACGCTCGCTTCTTTGATCCACGCCGCTACGACTTAGCCCCTGTTGGTCGTTACAAGGTTAATAAGAAGTTATCATTAAAGAATCGTCTTTTTGGTCAAACTTTAGCTGAAACTCTAGCTGATCCAGATACTGGTGAAATCATTGCTAAAAAAGGTACTGTTGTTACTCATGAAGTAATGGACGGTTTGGAAAAGTACCTTGACCGTGATGACTTCAAGATGGTTACTTATGAACCTTCTAAAGAAGGTGTCTTGCCAGATCCAATTAACGTGCAAGAAATTAAGGTTTACTCAAAGGTTAACCCAGAACGTGTTGTTAAGTTAATTTCTAATGGTCATATTGCTAAGGATGTTAAGTACTTAACTCCAGCTGATGTTTTGGCATCAATTAACTACTTCTTCTTATTACAAGATGAAATTGGTAATACTGATGATATTGACCACTTGGGTAACCGTCGTATTCGTCGTGTTGGTGAATTATTGCAAAATCAATTTAGAATTGGTTTAGCAAGAATGGAACGTGTTGTTCGTGAAAGAATGTCAATTCAGGATCCTTCAACAGTTACACCACAGCAATTGATCAATATTCGGCCAATTGTCGCCAGCATCAAAGAATTTTTCGGGTCATCACAACTGTCACAGTTTATGGACCAACACAACCCGCTTGGCGAATTAACGCATAAGCGTCGTATGTCTGCTTTAGGGCCTGGTGGTTTGACTCGTGACCGTGCTGGATACGAAGTCCGGGATGTTCACTATACTCAATATGGTCGTTTGTGCCCAATTGAAACACCAGAAGGACCAAACATTGGGTTGATCAACTCGCTTGCAACATACGCAATTATTAACAAGTACGGTTTTATCGAAACACCTTACCGGCGTGTTTCATGGAAGACACACAAGGTTACCGATAAGATTGACTACTTAACTGCTGATGTTGAGGATAACTACATTATTGCCGGTGCTAACACTAAGTTAAATCCTGATGGTTCATTCAAGGATGACTTAATTTTGGCAAGACACAAGGAAGATAACGTCGAAGTTAGTCCAGATAAGATTGATTACATGGACGTTATTCCTAAGCAAGTTGTTTCTGTTGCATCTGCATGTATTCCATTCTTGGAAAACGATGACTCTAACCGTGCGTTGATGGGTGCCAACCAGCAACGTCAGGCAGCACCTTTAATTAATCCACACAGCTCACTTGTTGGTACTGGTATGGAATATCGTGCCGCTCACGATTCTGGTGCAGCTATTGTTGCTAAAGCTGCTGGTACAGTTGAGTATGTTGACGCTAACACAGTTAGAATTAGACGTGATGACAGTACTTTAGACAAGTACACTCTTGAAAAGTACCGTCGTTCAAACAACTCTAAGTCATATAACCAAACACCAAACGTTAAGTTGGGTGATCGAGTTGAAGAAGGCGAAGTAATTGTCAATGGTCCAACAATGGATCACGGAGAACTTGCTTTGGGACAAAACCCAGTTATTGCCTTCATGACTTGGAACATGTACAACTACGAAGATGCCATCATGTTATCAGAACGTCTGGTTAAAGATGATGTCTATACTTCAATTAGTATTGAGGATTATGAATCTGAAGCACGTGACACTAAGCTAGGACCTGAAGAAATTACTCGCGAATTACCAAATGTTGGTGAGGATGCTTTAAAGGATCTCGATGGTCAAGGAATTGTTCGCATTGGTGCCGAAGTTCATGATGGCGATATTTTAGTTGGTAAGGTTACACCAAAAGGGGTAACTGAATTATCAGCAGAAGAAAGATTGCTACACGCCATTTTTGGTGAAAAAGCACGTGAAGTTCGTGATACTTCCCTTCGTGTACCTCATGGTGGCGGCGGAATTGTTCGCGATGTCAAGGTTTATACGCGTGAAAATGGTGATGAACTTTCACCAGGTGTAAATACCTTAGTTCGCGTTTACATTGCCCAAAAGAGAAAGATTCAAGTCGGAGACAAGATGTCTGGTCGTCACGGTAACAAGGGTACGGTTGCTGCTGTTGTTCCTGAAGAAGACATGCCATACTTACCAGATGGTACTCCAGTTGATATTTGTTTGAACCCAATGGGTGTTCCTTCACGTATGAACATTGGACAGCTGTTAGAATTGCACTTAGGTCGAGCAGCTAATAGTCTTGGTATTCACGTTGCCACTCCTGTATTTGATGGAGCCAGCGAAGATGATGTTTGGGATACTGTCCACAAGGCTGGTATCGATAAAGATGGTAAAACTGTTCTTTATGACGGTCGGACGGGTGAACCATTCCATAACCGTGTATCTGTCGGAATCATGCATTACTTGAAGCTGACTCACATGGTTGATGATAAGATTCACGCTCGTTCAATTGGGCCTTACTCATTAGTTACGCAACAACCTCTTGGTGGTAAAGCACAATTTGGTGGTCAGCGTTTCGGTGAAATGGAAGTTTGGGCACTTGAAGCTTATGGTGCTGCTTATACTTTGCAAGAAATTTTGACTTACAAGTCCGATGATGTTGTTGGACGTGTTAAGGCTTATGAGGCAATTGTTAAGGGCGATAGAATTCCTAAGCCAGGTGTGCCAGAGTCATTCCGCGTTTTAGTCAAGGAATTGCAATCTTTAGGACTAGATATTCGTGTTCTTGACATGGACCACAAGGAAATTGAATTGCGCGACATGGATGATGATTCAAATGAACATTTGAATATTGATACTTTGTCGAAGATGGCCGAAGAACAACAAAAGAAGAAGTTAGCCGAAGAAACCACAAAATCTGAAGATGAAGAAACTGAGGAATCAACACCGGTTGATACTCCTGTGGATGAATCTGATGACGATAATAAGATTTCTAAATAAGTAGGGGGTTAAACTTTTGATCGACGTAAATAAATTTGAAAGCATGCAAATTGGTCTTGCTTCGCCAAACAAAATTCGGAGCTGGTCGTATGGTGAAGTTAAGAAGCCAGAAACGATTAACTACCGTACTTTAAAGCCAGAAAAGGATGGTCTGTTTGACGAAAGAATCTTTGGACCAACCAAGGATTGGGCCTGTGCATGTGGCAAATACAAGGGTGTAAGATACCGCGGGATCGTTTGTGATCGCTGTGGGGTCGAAGTTACTTCCTCTAAAGTTAGACGGGAACGGATGGGTCACATTGAGTTGGCCGCTCCAGTTACTCATATTTGGTACTTTAAGGGTATTCCATCACGGATGGGATTAATTCTTGATATGTCACCAAGATTGCTGGAAGAAGTTATCTACTTTGCAGCATATATCGTGATTGATCCAGGCGATACAGACCTTGAATTTAAACAATTGCTGACGGAAGCTGAATACCGTGAGCAAAAAGCTAAGTTTGGTAGTCGCTTTGAAGCAAAAATGGGTGCCGAAGCAATCCGTGACTTATTGCGCAAGGTTGACCTTGAAAAAGAAGTTAAAGATTTAAAGAAAGAATTGGAAACTGCTACAGGTCAAAAACGGACTCGTGCAATCAGAAGATTAGATATCTTGGATGCGTTTAAAGATTCTGGCAATAAGCCTGAATGGATGGTGATTGACGCTGTTCCAGTCATCCCACCAGACTTGCGTCCAATGGTACAACTTGAAGGTGGCCGTTTTGCCACTTCAGACCTAAACGACTTGTACCGTCGGGTTATTAACCGTAATAACCGTTTGAAGAGATTACTTGACCTGAATGCACCAAACATTATCGTTCAAAACGAAAAGCGGATGTTGCAAGAAGCAGTCGACGCTTTAATTGATAACGGTCGTCGTGGTCGTTCAGTTGTTGGGCCTGGTAACCGTCCACTTAAGTCACTTTCACACATGCTTAAGGGTAAGCAAGGACGTTTCCGTCAAAACTTGCTTGGTAAGCGTGTTGACTACTCTGGTCGTTCAGTTATCGATGTTTCACCAAAATTGAAGTTCTATCAATGTGGTGTTCCTCGTCCAATGGCACTAGAATTATTCAAGCCATTCGTTATGCATGAATTGGTTAAACGCAAGATTGCTTCTAACATTAAGAGCGCTAAGCGTAAGATTGATCGTGAAGACGATGATGTCTGGGATGTACTTGAAGATGTAATTAAGGAAAGAACGGTTTTACTAAACCGTGCGCCAACATTACACCGTTTGAGTATCCAAGCCTTTGAACCAGTTTTAGTTCCTGGTAAATCAATTCGTTTGCATCCACTTGCCTGTGAAGCTTACAACGCTGACTTCGATGGTGACCAGATGGCCATTCACGTACCTTTGTCAGATGAAGCTGTTGCAGAATCACGCTTGTTAATGCTTGCAGCTCATCATATTCTTGCTCCAAAAGATGGTAAGCCAATCGTTACTCCTTCTCAGGATATCGTTTTAGGTAACTACTGGTTGACTCAAGCTGAAAAGGGTCGTGAAGGTGAGGGAATGATCTTTAATTCACCTGACGAAGCAACTGTTGCATACAATAATGGTGATATTCACTATCACTCTATTATTGGAATGTCTGCGGACTCAATGCCAAAGAAAGCATGGCCTAAAGGTTACGAACACGGCATTTTCATTACTACCTATGGTCGTGTGATTTTCAACCAAATCTTCCCAGAAGATTACTTCTACGTTAACGAACCAACTGAAGAGAACCTGAATAATCCACTAGCTGCTAAGTACTTCTTGGAGCCAGGTGAGGATATTCATGAAAAAATTGATAATGTTGCTGGTGATCTAATTGCTGCGCCATTTAAGAAATCATTCTTATCTGACTCAATTGCCACAATTTACAAGTACTACAAGGTTCAAAGAACTTCAGAATACCTTGATGACTTGAAGACACTTGGTTACACAAGTTCAACTACTTCTGGTATTACAATCGGAATGACCGATGTTCCAGAAATTGATGACAAAGATGAAAAAGTAGCTAAGGCCCACAAGCAAGTTGATGTCGTTTCTAAGCAGTTTAGACGTGGTTTAATTACTGAGCAAGAACGTCACGATCGAGTAATTAGTATTTGGAATGAGTGTAAGGACCAGGTTCAAAATGAGATTGCACAGATCTATGATCCACGTAATCCTATTACAATCATGGCTGACTCTGGTGCTCGTGGTAATATTTCTAACTTTACTCAGCTTGCCGGAATGCGTGGTTTGATGGCCACTCCTAACGGTGGTTTGTTCGAAATTCCAGTTACTTCAAACTTCAAGGAAGGTTTGTCAGTTCTAGAATTATTCATGTCCACTCACGGTGCACGTAAGGGAATGACTGATACGGCCTTGAAGACTGCTCAGTCAGGTTACTTAACTCGTCGTTTGGTTGATGTTGCTCAAGATGTTATTATCCGGGAAGATGACTGTGGAACTGATCGTGGTATCAATGTTCACTCAATCATGGAAGGTGACGAATTAATTGAGCCATTATACGATCGTTTACTTGGTCGGTTCACTGCTGAAACTGTTAAGGATCCACAAACCGGTGAGGCGATCGTTGGACCAAACGTAATGCTTGATGAAAATCTGTCACATAAAATTTGTGATGCCGGTGTTACAGACGTGAAGATTCGGTCAATTTTAACTTGTGATACCCCTCACGGTGTCTGCCGTAAATGTTATGGTATGAACCTGGCTACAGGTGAAGAAGTTGAAGTTGGTGAAGCAGTTGGTACTGTTGCCGCTCAATCCATTGGTGAACCTGGTACGCAGCTTACTTTACGTACTTTCCACAACGGTGGGGTTGCCGGTGCTGAAGATATTACTCAGGGTCTTCCTCGTGTGCAAGAATTGTTTGAAGCTCGTAACCCTAAGGGTCGTGCTATTATTTCTGAAGTTGATGGTGTTATTGACTCAATTCAGGAAAACCCAGCAGAACACACACGTGAAATTACTGTTAAGGGTAAGATTGATACTAGAAGCTACAGTGTTCCTTATACTGCTTCAGTTGCAGTCAGTGAAGGTGATGAAGTTCGCCGTGGTAACAAGCTGACTCTGGGTTCAATCGATCCTAAGGAATTAATTCAAGTAACTGATACGTTGACAACCGAAGAATACATCTTGGTTGAAGTACAAAAGGCTTACCGGATGCAGGGTGTTGACATTTCAGATAAGCACGTTGAGGTCTTAACTAGACAAATGTTGCAAAAAGTTCGTGTTCTTGATCCTGGTGAGACTAACTTGCTTCCAGGTGAAATCATGGATATTGGTGAATTCAAGGAACGCAACACTTCTGTAATTATTTCAGGTGGAATCCCTGCAACAGCTCAAAGTGTAATTCTTGGTATTACTAAGGCTGCCCTTGAAACTAATAGTTTCTTGTCAGCTGCTTCATTCCAGGAAACTACTCGTGTGCTGACTGATGCTTCAATCAGAGGCAAGAACGATCCACTTCTTGGTTTGAAAGAAAATGTTATTATCGGTAAGATTATTCCAGCCGGTACTGGTCTTCCAATTTACCGTGATATGGAACCTGAAGCTGATGTGAAGAAGCCTAAGTCTGTTTACTCAATAGCTGATATTGAGAAAAAGATGAAGGAAGCTGATCAAGCTGGGGAACCACAAGGATAAGTAAAATTTATTAATAAAAATAGCTTTTCTACTAATTAAAGTAGGAAAGCTATTTTTTTGCTATTGCAGAAGTAATTGAATGATTAGTCCAACAAAAATATATGGTACAAAGGCAATTTGCTTTTGCAAGGACCAAGTTTTTCTTTTTAGAAAGAATTGAAAGAGAAGTAGAAAAGAGCCAAAAAGAAAAACCAGGTTAGCAAAGTGAGGGGTAAAGAAAAAGGCTAAAATTAAGTAGATAATTAAATCACCCGAACCCAACTTCTTTTGCATAGTATAAAAAAGCAAGACTAGCAAAATGGGAATTAGTTCAATTAAATCGCCTAATTGCAACTTAAAGAGATGTTTGAACCTAAGTAGTGTTAATAAAAGTGCGGGAAGAATCATTGTTAGGTGAAATTCTAGCCTGTCATAATCGCAGATTGCGGCCAATAGTAAACAAAAAATGACAATCGCAGTGGCAATTCCGGTCATCTGACTAAAATCAATCTTAAGATATGCTAAACCACCCAAAAATTCGATTAACGGTAATTTAATGGGGATACTGCGCTGGCAGTAGCGACATTTTCCGTGTAAAAAACAATAGGACAAAATTGGCAACTCGTCCACCAAAGTAAGTTTAGTCAAACAGAAATCACAGCGAGAACGTCCCCAAATGAAGTCATCAGTATCAAAGCGGTCGCAAACAACACAGGCGTGGGATGCTAAGCAGGTTCCAATTAAAAAGTTAGTAAGTTGATAAATCCAAGCCATTTTTTACCTCCCATAATTAGTTACGCTAAAAATAAAAAACTTTTTTGCCAAAATAATTTTGCTTTTTGGTAAAAAGGGAGTACAATGTCAATTGTGCATTTTGAAGATAGATTCAGGACTAAAAAAGAAACTCCTGGATGTGTGAACAAGATAATCAAATTTTAGGAGGAACAATTTAATGCCAACCATTAACCAATTGGTAAGAAAAGGCCGTCACTCAAAGACGACTAAATCAAAATCACCAGCCTTAAGCTACGGCTACAACAGTATGAAGAAAGAATTAGTATCAAACCCAGCACCACAAATGCGTGGAGTTGCAACTCGTGTTGGTACTATGACTCCAAAGAAGCCAAACTCAGCTTTACGTAAGTATGCTCGTGTTCGTCTTTCAAACTTAATTGAAGTTACTGCTTATATTCCAGGTGAAGGCCACAACTTACAAGAACACTCCGTTGTTTTAATTCGTGGTGGTCGTGTAAAGGACCTTCCTGGTGTACGTTACCACATCATCCGTGGTGCACTTGATACTGCCGGTGTTGACGGCAGAAAGCAAGGCCGTTCTAAGTACGGTGCCAAGAAAGATTAAGGAGGAGATAAATAATGCCTAGAAAAGGACACGTAACTAAAAGAGATATTTTAGCGGATCCAGTTTACAATTCAAAGCTTGTTACTAAGTTGATCAACCACTTGATGATTGATGGTAAGAGAGCTAAGGCATCTTCAATCCTTTATGATGCTTTTGACATTGTGAAAGAAAAGACTGATAAGGAGCCACTTGAAGTCTTTGAAGAAGCTATGAACAACATTATGCCAGTTTTGGAAGTTAGAGCTCGCCGTATCGGTGGTTCAAACTACCAAATTCCAGTTGAAGTTCGTCCAGAAAGAAGAACTACTTTGGGCTTAAGATGGCTTGTTTCATATGCTCGTTTACGTAATGAGCACACAATGGATGAGCGTTTAGCTAACGAAATCATTGATGCTTCTAACAACACCGGTTCAGCAGTTAAGAAGCGTGAAGATGTACACCGTATGGCTGAAGCTAACCGTGCATTTGCTCACTATCGTTTCTAATTTTTTAAGGAGAGAAATAATTTATGGCTAATAAGCGTGAATTTCCATTAGAAAAAACACGTAATATTGGTATCATGGCCCACATTGATGCGGGTAAGACTACCACTACTGAGCGTATTCTTTACTATACTGGTAAGATTCATAAAATCGGTGAAACCCACGAGGGTGACTCACAGATGGACTGGATGGACGAAGAAAAAGAACGTGGTATTACCATTACGTCAGCTGCTACTACAGCTCAATGGAATGACTACAGAATTAATATCATTGATACACCTGGACACGTTGACTTCACAATCGAAGTTGAACGTTCACTCCGTGTTCTTGATGGTGCCGTAACTGTTCTTGATGCTCAAGCAGGTGTAGAGCCACAGACTGAAAATGTTTGGCGCCAAGCTGAAACTTACGGTGTTCCTCGAATTGTTTTTGTTAACAAGATGGACAAGATTGGTGCAGATTTTGATAAGTCTGTTAAATCTTTACATGAACGTTTAAACGCCAATGCTTTAGCTGTTCAAATGCCAATTGGTTCTGCTGATACCTTTGAAGGTGTTATCGACTTGATCAACATGGTTGCCGATGTTTATGATGAAGACAAGCTTGGTTCAAAATGGGATACTATACCAGTTCCTGACGAATATAAAGAAGAAGCAGAAAAGCGTCGTAACGACTTAATTGAACAAGTTGCAGACGTTAACGATGACATTATGGAAAAATACCTAAACGGTGATGAAATTTCCATTGATGAATTAAAAGCTGCTATCCGTAAAGCAACTTTGGAATTGAAGGCATTCCCAGTATTTGCTGGTTCTGCTTTCAAGAACAAAGGTGTTCAAATGATGCTTGATGGTGTTGTTGATTACCTACCATCACCATTAGATGTTAAGCCTTACGTTGCTCATGATCCTAAAACTGGCGAAGAAGTTGAATTGATTGCCGGTGACGACAAGCCATTCTCAGCTTTAGCATTTAAGATCGCAACTGACCCATTCGTTGGTCGTTTAACTTATATCCGTGTTTACACTGGTTCTCTTGAATCAGGTTCATACGTATTGAATGCTTCTAAGAACAGTCGTGAACGTGTTGGTCGTTTGCTTCAAATGCACGCTAACTCAAGAAGCGAAATTTCAGAAGTATTTTCAGGTGATATCGCTGGTGCGATTGGTTTGAAAAACACTACAACTGGTGACTCATTAACTGATCCAGATCACCCATTAATTTTGGAAAGTTTGGAAGTTCCAGACCCAGTTATTCAAGTTTCAATCGAGCCAGAATCAAAGGCTGATCGTGACAAACTTGATGTTGCTTTGCAAAAGTTAACTGAAGAAGACCCAACTTTCAGAGCTGAAACTAATGCTGAAACAGGTCAAACTTTGATTTCCGGAATGGGTGAATTACACCTTCAAATCATGGTTGAACGTATGAAACGTGAATTCCACGTTGAAGCTAAGATCGGTGAACCACAAGTTGCTTACCGTGAAACCTTCACTAAACCTGCTAAGGCACAAGGTAAATTTGTTCGTCAATCAGGTGGTAAGGGTCAATACGGTGACGTTTGGATTGAATTCACACCAAACGAAAGAGGTAAAGGTTACGAATTTGAAGATGCCATCGTCGGTGGTGTTGTTCCTCGTGAATTTATCCCTTCAGTAGATGCTGGTTTGCAAGAATCAATGAAGAACGGTATCCTTGCTGGCTACCCATTGATCGATGTTAAGGCTAAGCTTTACGATGGTAGTTACCACGAAGTCGACTCTTCAGAAGCTGCCTTCAAGGTTGCTGCTTCACTTGCTTTGAGAAATGCAGCTCCTAAGGCTGGTGCTGTTATTCTTGAACCAATTATGAAGGTACAAGTTATCACACCTGAAGAATACTTGGGTGATGTAATGGGTTCAATTACCGCTCGTCGTGGTACAATGGACAACATGGTTGACCGTTCAGGTGCTAAGGTCTTGAACTCAATGGTTCCACTTGCTGAAATGTTTGGTTACGCAACTACTTTGCGTTCATCAACTCAGGGACGTGGTACTTTCACAATGGTATTTGACCACTATGAAGCAACTCCTAAGTCAATTCAAGAAGAAATTATTAAGAGCCGTGGCGGCAACAACGCTGACTAGTTTTTAATAACTGACAATAAAAATTAACAACAATTTTAATCGAGCTATTGGTAAATCCGATAGCTCTTTTTTTATTTAAAAATGAGTCTATTAGCGACCATAAAAAATTAAGAATGGCATTGCTCAAATTCTAAGCAAAAAAATTTACAAAATATATTTGGTAGAGTAAATTTTTATTTTGCCATTGCTTGTTTTCAGAAAATCATGAAAAAATTAAAGAAAAAGTCCTAAAACCCTTGATATTTAGGCTTAAAGTAAGTATACTAGTTTTTGTGCGCTTAGGGCATAGTATGCTCTATTGCACATATTTGTTGTAAAGCGTTGATGTAAAAGGTTGCGGCACACCAGGCTGCATTGCCACAGAGGTGGCGCCGGGAATTTTTGCGGAAGCTAGTCATCTTTTAAAAGAAGACGTTGAGGAGGTAATTCAATGGCAAGTCAATCAATTCGTATCAGACTTAAGTCTTACGAACATGGTATTCTCGATGAATCGGCTGCTAAAATCGTAGAAACAGCTAAGAGAACTGGTGCTGAAATTTCAGGTCCAGTTCCTCTACCAACAGAACGGGTATTATTCACTGTTCTTCGTTCACCACACAAGAACAAGGACTCACGTGAACAGTTTGAAATGCGTACGCACAAGCGTTTAATCGATATTTTAAGCCCTACACCTAAAACTGTTGATTCTTTAATGAAGCTTGATCTACCAAGCGGCGTTGACATCGAAATCAAATTATAATTTTTAAAGAGAAAGAGGTGTAATCATGACCAAAGGAATCTTAGGAAGAAAAGTCGGTATGACTCAAGTCTTCACCAAAGATGGCATCCTTGTTCCTGTAACTGTTGTCGAAGCAACTCCTAACGTTGTTATGCAAGTTAAGACTGTTGAATCAGACGGTTACGAAGCAGTTCAATTGGGATACCAAGACAAGCGTGAAGTTTTGAGCAACAAACCAGAAAAAGGTCATGCTGCAAAAGCAAAGACTTCGCCTAAGCGCTTCATACGTGAAATCCGCGGAGTTGAGCTTAAGGACTACGAAGTCGGCTCAGAAGTTACTGTGGACACATTTAAGGAAGGTGACGTCGTAGACGTTACTGGTACTACAAGAGGTCATGGATACCAAGGTAACATTAAGCGTTGGGGCCAATCACGTGGACCTGAAACTCACGGATCAAGATACCACAGAGTTCCTGGCTCAATGGGTTCCATCATTAACCGTGTACCAAAGGGCAAGCGTTTGCCAGGTCACATGGGTATGAAGAAAGTTACCATTGAAAACTTAGTAATTGAAAAGGTTGTAGCTGACAAGAACGTATTACTTATCAAAGGTAATGTTCCAGGTGCTAAGAACTCATTAATTACTGTTAAATCTGCTGTTAAGAATAATAAATAGGAAGGAGGACTAGAATGGCTAATTTAAAAGTTATCGATCAAAAAGGTAAAGATGCTGGTGAAGTTACTTTAAAAGATGAAGTATTTGGTATTGAACCAAACGAGAGCGTTGTTTTCGATGCAATCATCAGACAAAGAGCTGGCAAGCGTCAAGGTACCTCAAAGGTTAAAAATAGATCTGCTGTTCGTGGTGGTGGTAAGAAGCCTTGGAAGCAAAAGGGTACAGGACGTGCTCGTCAAGGTTCAATCAGATCACCTCAATGGCGCGGCGGTGGTGTAGTCTTTGGACCAACTCCACGTTCTTACGCGTACTCAATGCCAAGAAAACAACGTCGTTTGGCTATCAAGTCAGTTCTTTCCCAAAAATTGATTGATCAAGATTTAATCGTTTTAGACCAGTTGACATTGTCAGCTCCTAAGACTAAAGAATTTAAGTCAATATTAGACAGCTTAAATATTGAAGGTAAAGTACTTGTTGTTTCAGAAGACAAGAATGTACAACTTTCAGCAAGAAACTTGCCAAAAGTTAAGGTTATTACAATTAACGGCTTAAACGTTGAAGATGTAGTAAACTATGACAAGTTAATCTTGACTAAAGACGCTATTGAGAAGATTGAAGAGAATGTTGAGGGGGCTTCGAAGAAATGAGTGCACATGATATCATTTTAAGACCTATCATTACTGAAAAGTCAACGAACTTAATGGATGATAAGAAGTACACTTTCAACGTGCTTTTAACTGCAACCAAGACTCAAGTTCGTAACGCTGTTGAAGAAATCTTTGATGTCAAAGTTAAGAAAGTTAATATCATGAATGTTCGTGGTAAAGACAAGCGTGTTGGCCGTTACACTGGTAAAACAGCTCGTAGCCGTAAAGCAATTGTCACTTTAACTGATGATTCAAACGACATTAAGATTTTCAAAGACGAAAATCAAGAAGAAAATAAGTAATAGGAGGTCAGTCAATTGGCTATTAAGATTTATAAGCCAACCACAAATGGTCGCCGTAATATGACTTCTTCCGACTTTGCTGAGATTACTAAGAGCAAGCCAGAACGTACCTTGCTTGAATCACAATCACACACTGCAGGTCGTAACTCATATGGTCATATTACAAGTAGACACCGTGGTGGTGGTCATAAGCAAAAGTACCGTATCATCGATTTCAAGCGTAACAAGGACAATGCAAAAGCTGTTGTTAAGGCTATCGAATACGATCCAAACAGAACTGCTAACATTGCACTTCTTCACTACACTGATGGTATCAAAGCTTACATTTTAGCTCCCAAAGGATTAAAAGTTGGCGATGTGGTTGAATCTGGTCCTAATGCAGACATTAAACCAGGTAATGCTTTACCATTAAAGAACATTCCTACTGGTACTTCAATTCACAACATTGAATTAAGACCTGGTAAGGGTGGACAACTTGTCAGAAGTGCTGGTGCCAATGCTCAAGTTTTGGGTAGTGACGGTAAGTACACTTTAGTTAGACTTCAAAGTGGCGAAGTTCGTAAGATTTTGTCAACTTGTCGTGCAACTATTGGTGTTGTTGGTAACGAACAACACTCATTGATTCAATTAGGTAAGGCTGGCCGTAGTCGCTGGTTAGGCAGACGTCCACAATCACGTGGTTCTGTAATGAACCCTAACGATCACCCACATGGTGGTGGTGAAGGTAAGGCTCCAGTTGGTCGTCCACAACCTATGACTCCTTGGGGTAAGAAAGCTCGCGGTATCAAGACTAGAAATAGTAAGAGAGCTAGCGAGAAGTTAATTATTCGTCACCGTAAGGGTAACAAGTAATAGAAGGAGGGTTAATTAATGAGCCGTAGTATTAAAAAAGGGCCTTTTGCAGACGCATCTTTGCTAAAGAAAGTTGATGCACAAGCAGACACAGAGAAAAAACAGGTTATTAAAACCTGGTCACGTCGTTCAACTATTTTCCCTTCCTTCGTTGGTTTGACTATAGCTGTTTACGATGGTAGAAAAAATGTTCCAGTTTACATTACTGAAGACATGGTTGGTCACAAGTTAGGTGAATTTGTTCCAACAAGAACTTTCCATGGACACAAGACATCTGACGATAAGGCAACTAAATAGAGGAAGGAGAAACACTTAAATGGCAGAACAAATTAGTTCAGCTAGGGCTGAAGCAAGAACTGTTCGTATTGCTCCAAGAAAAGCACGTTTAGTCGTTGACTTAATTCGCGGTAAAGACGTTGCTGAAGCATTGGCAATCTTGCAATTTACGCCTAGAGCTGCTTCCCCAATCGTTGAAAAAGTTTTACGCTCAGCAATCGCTAATGCGGAACACAACTACGATCTCGAAAGTGCTAACCTTTACGTATCAGAAGCATACGTAAATGAAGGTGCAACTTTAAAGAGATTTAGACCACGTGCCAAAGGTATGGCTTCTCCAATTAACAAGAGAACAAGTCATGTAGTTGTAGTAGTTTCAGAAAAGAACGATTAAGGGAGGTATATTAATGGGTCAGAAAATTAACCCAAATGGTTTTCGTCTCGGCGTAATTCGTGACTGGGAATCTAAATGGTATGCTGACAGAGGATATAAAGAAACCTTAAATGAAGACCTGAAGATCAGAAAATTCATTTCTAAGAAATTAAAGGATGCCTCTGTTTCTACTGTTGAAATTGAACGTGCAGCAAACAGAATCAACGTATCAATTAATACCTCAAAGCCAGGTATGGTAATTGGTAAAGGTGGTTCTGAAGTTGAATCTTTAAGAAAAGAATTAAATGCGTTGACTAACAAGCAAGTTCACGTTAACATTGTCGAAATTAAGAAACCAGATCTTGATGCTAAATTGGTAGCAGATAGTATTGCAAGTCAACTTGAAGCTCGTATTGCTTTTAGACGTGCAATGCGCCAAGCTACTCAAAGAACTATGCGTGCTGGTGCTAAAGGAATCAGAGTTCAAACTTCTGGTCGTTTAAACGGTGCTGACATGGCGAGAAGAGAATGGCATACTGAAGGTCGTGTTCCATTACAAACTTTAAGAGCAGACATTGACTATGCTTGGGTAAATGCCTTCACTACTTATGGTGAAATTGGTGTTCAAGTATGGATCAACCGTGGTGAAGTCTTACCTTCAAAGAGTAAGCAACCTGAAAAAGCTGTGAAGGGAGGAAACAAATAATGCCTCTAGTACCAAAAAGGGTAAAGCACCGTCGTGAATTCCGTGGTAAGATGCGTGGTGCTGCTAAGGGTGGCAAAACCATTGCCTTTGGTGAATATGGTTTACAAGCTCTTGAATCACACTGGATTACTACCCAACAAATCGAAGCTGCTCGTGTTGCGATGACTCGTTACATGAAGCGTGGTGGTAAAGTTTGGATTAGAATTTTCCCTCAAAAATCATATACTGCTAAAGGTGTAGGTGTACGTATGGGTTCCGGTAAAGGTGCACCAGCCGGCTGGGTAGCTGTTGTTAAGAGAGAAAAAATTATGTTTGAAATTGGTGGCGTTAGCGAAGCAACTGCTCGTGAAGCTTTAAGACTTGCTTCAACTAAGTTACCAATTAAATGTAAGTTTGTGACTAAAAGTTCGGAAGTAGGTGGCAATTCTAATGAAGGCTAAAGATATCAGAGCACTAACCACTGATCAGATGTTGGACAAGGAAAAGCAATACAAAGAAGAACTCTTTAATTTGCGTTTTCAACAAGCAACGGGTCAATTAGAAAATACCGCTCGCCTAAGCAAAGTCCGCAAGAACATCGCTAGAATTAAAACAATTCTAAGTGAAGATGCATTGAAGAAAGATTAGTGGAAGGGAGTTATTAACTTGAGCGAATCAATCGAAAGAAATCGTCGTCACGTATATCAAGGTCGAGTAATTTCTGATAAGAATGACAAAACTATCACTGTTGTTGTTGATACTTACAAGAATCACCCTGTTTACAAGAAGCGTATCAAATATTCTAAGAAATATTACGCACAAGACGAAAATAATGAAGCTAAAGTTGGCGATACTGTTCGTATCATGGAAACCCGTCCATTATCTCGTACAAAGCGCTTCCGTTTAGTAAAAATTGTCAAGAAATCTGTATAGTTTTGCGGATTTAGTGAGGGGAGGATTAAATAGTGATTCAAAATGAATCCCGTTTAAAGGTTGCTGATAACTCAGGTGCCAGAGAACTATTAGTTATTAGAGTCTTAGGTGGTTCAAGACGTAAGACTGGTAACATTGGTGACATCGTGGTTGCAACTGTTAAACAAGCAACACCAGGTGGCGTTGTCAAAAAAGGTGACGTTGTCAAAGCTGTCATTGTTAGAACAAAATCAGGCGCACGTCGTGAAGATGGTTCATACATCAAGTTTGATGAAAATGCCGGTGTAGTAATTAATGCAGATAAGAGCCCACGTGGTACTCGTATCTTTGGGCCTGTTGCACGTGAGCTGCGTGAGCACGACTTTATGAAGATCGTCTCTCTTGCTCCTGAAGTCTTATAATTAAGTGAGGTGCACTGATGTTTGTTAAAACTGGTGACAAAGTAAAAGTTATTGCCGGAAAAGACAAAGGTAAAGAAGGTACTGTTCTTTCTGTTAACGTTAAGAAAAACCGTGTGGTTGTTAAGGGCGTTAACACAATTAAGAAACACCAAAAGCCTTCGCAAACTAATGCAAATGGTGGTGTAGTTGAATCAGAAGGTTCAATTCACGCATCAAACGTAAAAGTTATTGCTAAGTCTGAAAGCAAAAAAGAAGAAACTAAGAAATAGGAAGGAGGACACAAATGGCAAATTATTTAGCTGAAGAATATAAAGAAAAAATTGTTCCTGCATTGCAAGAAAAGTTTGAATACAGCTCAGTTATGCAAGTACCTAAGATCGAAAAGATCGTTTTGAACATGGGTGTTGGTGACGCAGTTACTAACGCAAAGAACTTGGATGAAGCAGTCGAAGAATTAACTTTGATCTCAGGTCAAAAGCCTTTAGTAACAAAGGCTAAGAAATCAATCGCTAACTTCCGTTTACGTGAAGGTATGTCTATCGGTGCTAAGGTAACACTTAGAGGAGACAGAATGTATGATTTCTTGTACAAGTTAATTAGTGTTTCGCTTCCTCGGGTTCGTGACTTCCGCGGTGTTTCAAGCCGTTCATTCGATGGTCGTGGTAACTACACTTTAGGTATCAAGGAACAACTTATTTTCCCAGAAATTGACTTTGATAAGGTTAATCGGACAAGAGGTTTAGATGTTGTTATCGTTACTACTGCCAACACTGATGAAGAAGCTCGTGAGCTTTTAAGTCAATTTGGTATGCCGTTTGCAAAATAATGGAGGACACTAATGGCTAAAACATCACAAATAATTAGAAATCATCGTCCTGCTAAATTCTCTTCACGTGAATATACTCGTTGCGAGAGATGTGGTCGTCCACACTCCGTTTACCGTAAATTTGGTTTATGCCGTATTTGCTTGAAGGATTTAGCTCACAAAGGTCAAATCCCAGGTCTTAAAAAGGCTAGTTGGTAATACGGTTAGGAGGATAGCATAAATGGTCATGACAGATCCGATCGCAGATTACTTGACTAGAATTAGAAATGCCAATATGGCAAAGCATAGTTCAGTTGAAATTCCTGCATCAAACATTAAAAAATCTATTTCAGAAATTTTGAAACGCGAAGGTTTCATCCGTGATTACGAAGTTACTGATGACAACAAACAGGGCATTATCAAGATTTTCTTGAAATATGGTCCAGACGGAGAACGTGTCATTTCAGGCTTAAAGCGTATTTCTAAGCCAGGTCTTAGAAATTACGTTAGTGCTGAAAACTTACCTAAAGTTCTTAATGGTTTAGGTATCGCCATCGTTTCAACTTCTGCTGGTGTAATTACCGATAAAGAAGCTCGACAAAAAGACGTCGGCGGCGAAGTTATCGCTTACGTTTGGTAATTCTGACAGAAAGGAGAACAATCAATGAGCCGTATTGGTTTAAAAACAATTGAAGTCCCAGATAGTGTCACAGTTACCAAGGATGGTGACAACATCACCGTTAAGGGACCAAAGGGTGAATTAACTAGATACTTCGATCCAAAGATTACTTTCAAGCAAGAAGATGGCAAGATTAACTTTTCACGTTCAAATGAAAGTGATAAAGCACTTCACGGTACTGAAAGAGCTAACTTGGCATCAATGGTTGAAGGTGTAGTTAATGGCTACAAGAAGACTTTGAAGTTAATCGGTGTTGGTTACCGTGCAACAGCACAAGGCAACAAATTAACATTAAATGTTGGTTACTCACACCCAGTTGAAATGACTGCACCAGAAGGTGTTTCCGTAAAAGCTACTTCAGCAACTGATATTGAAGTAGAAGGGATTTCTAAGCAAAATGTTGGACAATTTGCTGCTGAAATCCGCGATGTACGTCCACCAGAGCCTTACAAGGGTAAAGGTATTCGTTACACTGACGAATATGTACGTCGTAAGGAAGGTAAGACAGGTAAGTAATAAATAAATTTTTGAGGTGAAATTGTGATTTCAAAACCAGATAAAAATAAGTTACGCTTAAAGCGTCACAAACGTATTCGTGGCAAGATTTCTGGTACTGCTGAGCGCCCACGCTTAAGCGTTTTCCGTTCAAACAAAAACATCTACGCTCAATTAATTGATGACGTAGCGGGTGTAACGCTAGCAAGTGCCTCAACTTTGGATGATTCCGTAGCTAAGGATTCAACTAAGGTAGAACAAGCTCAAGCTGTAGGTAAGGCAATTGCCGAAGCAGCTAAAGCTAAGAACATTTCAAATGTTGTGTTCGATAGAAGTGGTTACCTATACCATGGCCGTATTTCAGCTTTGGCAGATGCCGCTCGTGAAAACGGATTAGATTTCTAGGGAAGGAGAATAATACATGGCAAACCGCAACGATTCTCGCAATAATCGCAGAAATAAAGACGACATCGAAGATCAGTTAGTAGCAATTAATCGTGTCACCAAGGTTGTCAAGGGTGGTCAACGAATGAGATTTGCTGCCTTGGTAATCGTTGGCGACAAAAAAGGTCGTGTAGGCTTTGGTACTGGTAAAGCTCAAGAAGTTCCAGAAGCAATCCGTAAGGCCGTTGAAGCCGGTAAGAAGAACATGATTACTGTTCCTAAGGTTGGTACTACCATTCCTCACGAAGTAATCGGTCACTACGGCTCGGGTAGCATCTTAATTAAACCTGCTCCTGCTGGTTCCGGAGTTGCTGCCGGTGGTGCCGTTCGTATCGTTATGGATATGGCTGGTATCGCTGATGTTACTTCTAAGTCACTTGGTTCAAACACTCCAATCAATGTTGTTCGTGCAACTATTGATGGATTGAAAAAACTTAAGACCAGTGAGCAAGTTGAAAAACTACGTCACGCTGATTTAGATTAGGGAGACAAAATAAATGACTGAATTAAAAGTTACTTTAATTAGAAGTGCTGCGCACCGTCTACCTAACCAACGAAAAGTTGTTAAAGCCTTAGGCTTAGGTAGAATTAATAGTACAGCTACTCTACCAGACAACGCCGCTACTCGTGGTGCACTGTTGAAAATTGCACATTTAATCTCTGTTGAAGAGATCAATAAATAATTAATTAAGGAGGTGCCGAATTAATGAAGCTTCATGAATTACATGCTGCTGAGGGTTCACGCAATACTAGAAAACGTGTTGGACGTGGTACTTCAAGTGGTTACGGAAAGACTTCTGGCCGTGGACAAAAGGGTCAATTAGCCCGTCAAGGTGGACACACTCGTTTAGGTTTTGAAGGTGGCCAAATGCCATTATTCAGAACTATGCCTAAGCGTGGTTTTAAGAACATTAACCGTAAAGAATATGCAATTATTAATTTAGACGACTTAAACAAGTTTAAAGACAACGACGAAGTTACTGTTGCTAGTCTTAAAGAAAACGGCTTGGTAAAGAAAGAACTATCAGGCGTTAAGCTGCTTGCTAAGGGTGAGCTAAAAGTTAAGTTAAACGTAAAGGTTAACAAGGTTTCCGCCGCTGCTAAAAAAGCAGTTGAAGCTGCCGGCGGATCTGTTGAGGTGATCTAATGTTTTCGACTTTGAAGAACGCCTTTAAGGATAAAGAAATTCGAAATAAGATTTATTTCACACTCTTTATTCTTTTGCTGTATCGCATTGGAGCTAACATTACTGTTCCAGGTGTCAATGCAAAAGCGATTACTCAAGTTGCACAAACTGGTTTAGTTCCAATGCTGGACACTGTTTCCGGTGGTGGGCTAGATAATTACTCAATTTTTTCACTTGGTGTTTCGCCCTTCATTACTGCGCAAATTGTTATCCAATTGTTGCAAATGGACATTGTTCCTACTTTAGTGGAATGGGGCAAGCAAGGTGAAGTTGGCCGCCGTAAGACAAACCAAGTTACAAGATGGCTTGCACTATTTGTCGCATTTTTTCAAAGTCTTGGAATCACGCTTGGATTTAACGCTTTGACTGAAATGGGACTAGTTAAATCCCAAACTTGGCAAACTTACTGTGAAATTGCAATCATCATGACTGCGGGCACGATGCTTTTGACCTGGCTTGGTGATGAAATTACCGATAAAGGTTTGGGTAACGGCGTTTCAGTAATTATTTTTGCCGGTATTATTGCTCGACTTCCACGCGGTCTTTGGCAGTTATATAAAGATGAAGTGATCAATAATAGTGCGAGTGATCGTTGGCAAGGAATTGTGTTCTTCATTGCGATTCTCATTGCAATACTCATCGTAACGCAGATAGTTACTTGGGTTGAACAGGCTGATCGCCGTATTCCAATCCAATACACTAGACGAGCAACTACTAGTGGCTCAGAAAGTTTCTTACCATTAAAAGTTAATGTCTCAGGTGTGATTCCAGTAATTTTCGCTAGTTCGTTTATTGTTACACCAGCTACAATTTTAATGGCCTTTCAAAGAACTCAAGGCGACCAACAATGGTATAAAGTAATGACTAACATTTTTAGTATGCAGACTACAACTGGTGTTATTATTTACACTCTTTTGATTGTACTGTTTACCTTCTTTTATGCTTTTGTTCAGGTTAATCCTGAGAAACTTGCAAAGAATTTGCAAAAACAAGGTGCTTACATTCCTAGTGTATGGCCAGGTAAGGATACGCAAGATTATGTTTCAAAGTTGTTAATTAGATTATCAACTGTTGGTTCAGTATTCTTGGGTTTGGTGGCTTTACTACCACAACTTGCTACTAATATTTGGGACTTACCGAGTTCAATTGGACTAGGTGGTACTAGTCTTTTGATCGTAATCGGAGTTGTCTTGGAGTTATCTCGTCAAATTAACGGTTTGTTAATGAAGAGAGAATATGTAGGATTCATCAGATAGGAACGAATAAATGATTAATTTATTTCTTTTAGGTTTGCCGGGTGCTGGTAAAGGAACAGTATCAGAGCAAATTGTTGATAAATATCATCTAACTCATATTTCAACTGGGGATATGTTTAGAGAAGCAATGGCTAATAAGACCAAAGTTGGTCTTGAAGCTAAAAGTTACATTGACAAAGGTGATTTGGTACCGGACGAAGTTACTGCTAGATTAGTAGAAGAACGTTTGGGTCAACCAGATATTAAAGAAGGCTACATTTTAGATGGCTTTCCTAGGACGATTGTTCAAGCTGAACTTTTGGAAGATATCACTAAGAAGTTGAACGAACCTTTAACTAACGTAATCTCTTTAGAGGTTAAGGAAGATACTTTAGTCAAACGTTTATCAGCACGCTTTATGTGTAAAAAGTGTGGTGCCACTTATAACAAAATTACTAAGATGCCTAAGGTAGAAGGTACTTGTGACCGTTGTGGCAGTCATGAATTTTATCAACGTGAAGATGACAAGCCAGAAGTAGTTAAGAATCGTTTACAAGTTAATGAAAAGATGAATACACCTTTGAAAGACTACTATCAAAAGAATGGGTTGTTAACCTGTGTAGATGGTGAACAATCTCCTGAGAAAGTCTTTGAAAGTGTTGATGCGGTTTTAAGTAAAAAGCAATAATTTGTATATTTACTTTTCCGTGTTATAATTTCAAAGTATGACTGTTTAAATGCGGAGGAACAGCTTTGGCAAAAGATGATGTCATTGAAGTAAAGGGTAAAGTTATTGATACTTTGCCTAATGCTATGTTTAAGGTTGAATTGGAAAATGGAGCAAAAATATTAGCACATGTTTCTGGGAAAATCAGAATGCACTATATTCGTATTCTGCCCGGAGACCGTGTTACTGTGGAACTTTCTCCTTACGATTTAACAAAAGGTAGAATTACTTATCGGTTTATAAAATAATAACGGAGGGAAACATGAAGGTTAGACCATCTGTTAAACCAATGTGTGAACATTGTAAGATTATTAAAAGACATGGTCGTGTGATGGTTATTTGTTCTGCAAATCCAAAACACAAACAGCGTCAAGGTTAAAAATAAAATAGGAGGTGCAATTTATGGCACGTATTGCTGGTGTTGACTTACCAAGAGATAAAAGAATAGTTGTTGCATTAACATACATTTATGGCATTGGTGAACCAACAGCTCAGAAAATTTGTGCGGATGCTGGTGTTTCTGAAGACATACGTTCAAAAGATTTGACTCCAGATGATCAAGAAAAGCTTCGCGCAGAAGTTGATAAATACCGTGTTGAAGGTGACTTGCGTAGAGAAGTCAGCATGAATATCAAACGGTTAATTGATATTGGTTCTTACCGTGGTATGCGTCACCGCCGTGGACTTCCAGTTCGTGGACAAAATACCAAGAATAATGCCCGTACTCGTAAGGGTAGTAAGAAGAGATAAACAAAATATAAGGAGGTTTATTGATGCCTAAAACAGCACGTAAGCGTCGTGTGAAGAAGCACGTTGAAAAAGGCGTTGCTCACATTCATTCTACGTTTAATAATACTTTAGTCATGATTACTGACGTTCAAGGCAATGCAATTGCTTGGTCTTCAGCTGGTGCATTGGGCTTTAAAGGTAGTCGTAAGTCTACCCCATTTGCAGCTCAAATGGCAGCCGAAGCAGCAGCTAAGAGCGCAATGGACCAAGGCATGAAACATGTAGAAGTTTCTGTTAAGGGTCCTGGTGCTGGTCGTGAATCTGCTATAAGATCACTTCAAGCTACTGGACTTGAGATCACTGCAATCCGTGATGTCACTCCAGTTCCCCACAATGGTTCTAGACCACCAAAACGTCGTCGTGTTTAATTTTGTTCTTAATGAAGGACGTTGCGTTTTGAAAGGGGCCTAGTAATGATTGAATTTGAAAAACCAAATATTACCGTTGTGGACCAAGAGAAGGCTTATGGTAAATTTGTTATTGAACCACTTGAACGAGGCTTTGGTACTACTTTAGGTAACTCATTACGTAGAGTTTTACTTACATCTATTCCAGGTACTGGACTTGTTTATGTTCAAATTGATGATGTTTTACACGAATTCTCCACTGTTCCAGGTGTTAGAGAAGATGTTGCTAAGATTATCTTGAACCTGAAGAAGCTTGAATTAAAATCTTTTTCAGATGAGCAAAAGACCATCGAAGTAGATGTTGAGGGTCCAGCTACTGTTACCGCCGATGATCTGAAAGCCGATTCAGATATTCAAATTCTGAATCCAGATCAATATATTTGTACCATTGCTGACGGTGGTCACTTGCATATGCAGATTGCAGTCAAAAATGGCCGTGGTTACGTTGCCGCAAGTGAGAATAAGAGTGAAGATATGCCAATTGGTGTTATTCCGGTTGATTCTCTCTTTTCACCAATTAAAAAAGTTAATTACCAGGTTGAGTCAACTCGTGTTGGTAAAAGAGACGATTTTGACAAGCTCACTTTAGAGATTTGGACTGATGGTTCAATCAAGCCTAATGACGCCCTTAGTTTTGCTGCCAAAATTTTGGTAGCGCACTTTAAAGTGTTTGAAACTGCTGATGCAAATACCCAATTCAATGATGTTATGGTTGAAAAAGAGGACGATACTGCAGAGAAGAAGCTCGAAATGACAATTGAAGAGCTTGATTTATCTGTTCGTTCATACAACTGCCTTAAACGTGCCGGCATTAATACTCTGCAAGAACTGACTGATAAGACAGAAGCAGATATGATGCGTGTACGTAATTTAGGACGTAAATCATTAGAAGAAGTTAAAAATAAATTAACTGATTTGGGACTTTCACTTCGTCAAGAAGATTAACTAACAAATAAAAGGAGGTAAACTGATGGCATACCGTAAATTAGGTCGCGATAGTGCACATAGAAAAGCAATGCTTAGAGAAATGACTACTCAATTGATCATGAACGAACGCATTGTTACTACTGAAACACGTGCTAAAGAAGTCCGCAAAACTGCCGAAAAGATGATTACTTTAGGCAAGCGTGGTGATTTAGCTGCAAGAAGAAAAGCTGCTGCTTACGTTCGTAATGAAGTTGCTGACATTCAAGAAGAAAAAGATGCAGTTGTTGTAAAATCAGCATTGCAAAAACTCTTCAGTGATATTGCACCTCGTTACAAAGACCGTAATGGTGGTTACACCCGTATTTTGAAGTTAGCAAAAGCTCGTCGAGGCGATGCTGCTCCAATGGTTATTCTAGAATTGGTTTAAGTTAGAATAACCAAAACTTAATAGCTATTAAGAATTACCCGTGAGAGTGAGAATAAGCGTTAAGATGATGACGAAAGTTTAGTCTAGCTTAGATAATTCATTTTATCCCTCCTCATGGGTGATTTTTTTTTCTGAATTCAATTGAAATGTAAAGTTTCAGCCTGAATTTAATATTTGTTTTTGAATGAATCCTAATTTTAGTGTAGCAACCAACGGATATATCTATCTAAGTGAAAGTCACGAATTTGCTCATATAAAGAGATGCAACTTTAGTTGAAACAAAAAAGTTTTGATTTAAGATCTTCTGATTGAACTCTTTTTAAAAATATTAAAATAATTGGAGTAGGTAAAAAGCTAATACGTTTCTTTTAATAGAAGTAAATTGTTATGTTTCAAATTGATTTTTTTATTTGAAACAAGTATAGTCTGACTATAATTCGATAAGTAACTGGTAAATAAAAAATGATTTTTTCAGTATGTTTCTTTAAAATTGTAATTAAAGAATAAATTTAATAATTATTTATGAGGTAAATAAGGGAATTCATTTTGGCATTCATTAAAGTTCACATTCTACTCAAAAGAGTCAGAAATTAAAAATTTAAACTAACTGTTTTCTCTTCAAACCGATTTTAAAAAATAAGTACCAAGACTTATTTGACTAAAAAATTGAAGAATGTGAGCCAAGAAAAGGTAATAAATTTTCCTTAAAAAGTAAACTCAAAATCATCAATACTGTTAAATTTGGATTGACTTAATTAAGGCTTATTCTGATAAAGCTTTTTATTACATCCATTTAGATCATTATATAAGCAAGGGACCAAATTAAAAGACTAAACTCTGATAAACAATCGGAATTTAGTCCAAAGATAGAAATTATTAAGATTTATTACTCCTAACTTTATATCAATAAAGTTAATATTTGTTTAATTACTTTTCTGCTACGATTTAATGGGAATCCAGTCTATTAAAACTTCGCTTTATTTTGTTATTGTTGGCACATCTGAAACCTTTTTAACAATAATTACCTTATCTTTCAAATTTGGATAATATAAATACGAATCTCTACTTGTTAAAATCAAGGTTCCATTAGTACCTTTTTTACTTTTTAAAATATATGCATATTCACTAGATTTTTCTATAATACCTCGATCAAATTCAGTTCCTTTAAAATACAGTCGATATATGCTCTTTTGATGTATACCTAAAGCGATTCTCACATTATTTCCTGGATTTAAATTGTTAGAAAAATCTCCAAAAACGGAAGGCGGTTTTCTAATTGCTTTCAATAAAAAAAACAATGATAAAGTAAGTAAAAAAGTAAGCAGAAAAGTAGTGATTTTATAGAAGTTTTTCTTCATAATATATATTTCCTAATGCTATTGTGCTACTGCCCAAGCTGTTTGAGAGTACCAATGTTTTCTGTAACCATAATACAAAAATTGTTTTGGTCCACTTTGATGATTAATCGGGTGACCATAGAAAGCTAGTCTTTCAGCTTTATATGTTTTCTGAGCGTAAACCTTGAAATAGTCTCTTGTATTAGGAGCCTTTACCCAAACTCCTGAGGGACCAACTGTACCAAGACTTATCGAAAAGCTAAAACCGGGAAAACCGGATCCAACGGAAATTGAAGGGCCTCCAGATGTAGACCAAAAAAAGCCGCCTGACGAATTTTTAATCCTTGTTCCATGTGAAGGCTGATTGCCAACATATCCTTTAGCACTAGGATATTTTGTTCCATCGATTTTATAGGTAATATTAACATAGTTTGGTGTCCTAGTTCGGCTATTTTCCTCAATAATTGCAGCAGCTTGCTGCTCCATATCCTTTTTTAGAACTTTATCAGGCACTTTATAGTTAACTACTAGTGAAGACAAATCCTTATTTACATTTGAATTGATAGCAAAATTGTTCTCGGACTCGATATTCTCTTTTGCCGAAACATGTTGAGATACACCAATAGAAACGCAGGATAATAAAAATATTATATTACAACTATTATTATAAAGCATAAATTAACTTTATACAACAATAAAATTAAATAAATATTAAATTGATTTAATGAGGTTAAGCACATGTGATACTAACTCTTAAAGTTTACTAAATTAGGAAATATCACTGATCAACTTATTTGTATTATCACTAAATAGCAAGTCTTTAAGCCTGTTTTGCTTTGAAATAAAAAACCAGTTCGTTGAAAAATTGATGTTGTTTAAAATCTATAAGGTTTTTAGAACAACGTAAAAATTTTATTTTTGTTGATAATTTATTATATGAGTCTTTTTTTGGTACAATTGAGTAAGACTTTGTAAGAAGGTGAGAGCATGGCAAAAGATAGTATTATTAAAGTTCATAATATCAGTTTTACATATCCTGAGACCGACTCACCTGCGATTGATCACGTCAGTTTTGAAATTAAACGGGGTTCGTGGACTTCGATTATTGGTCATAATGGCAGTGGCAAGTCGACCATTATTCGCTTACTTAACGGCTTGCTGGTGGCCGATGAAAACAGTGACTCAGCCATTGAAATCGATGGCACTAAGCTAGATGATGACAGTGTGTGGGACATTAGAGATAAAATTGGCGTTGTATTTCAAAATCCGGACAACCAATTTGTTGGTGCGACGGTTGCTGATGATGTGGCTTTTGGTTTGGAAAATCGTGGTGTGCCACGTCCTGAAATGCTTAAAATTGTGCCAGAAGCGATTGAAGCGGTGGGAATGAGTGAATATGCCAATACTGAGCCGGCTAATCTCTCCGGCGGTCAAAAACAGCGTGTTGCAATTGCCGGAATTTTGGCAATCAGACCCAAAATTATCGTCTTGGACGAAGCAACATCAATGTTAGATCCAGAGGGCCGCGATAAGATTTTAAGTATTGTACGGCAAATGAAAGACGAATACGACTTGACGGTCTTGGCAATTACTCATGACCTTGATGAAGCCAATCAAGCGGATAACGTTTTGGTAATGAACGATGGCAAGCTGTTAACTCAGGGCACGACGACGGAGGTTTTCGGTCAGGTAAAGCTTTTGCGGGAGATTGGCCTTGATGTGCCTTTTTTCCAACAAGTAATGGATGATTTACGCAGCGATTCGCTTAAACTGCCTCAAAAGATTAATTCAGAAAAAGAGTTGGTGAATTACTTATGTCAATTAAATTCGAACAAGTAGGTTACACATACTCAATCGGCTCGCCGCTTGAAAAAAAAGGTCTAGAAGATGTGAGTTTTGAACTAGCAGATGGCTCCTTTACAGCGATTATTGGGCACACTGGCAGCGGCAAATCGACTTTAATGCAGCATTTTAATGCGCTGCTAAAACCAACTGAGGGCAAAATTGAAATCGCGAATACAACAATTACGCCTGCAACTACCAATAAAGATTTAAAGGAATTAAGACGGCACGTAAGCTTGGTTTTTCAATTTCCTGAAGCACAATTATTTGAAAGTACTGTACTCGATGATATTGCTTTCGGCCCCAAAAACTTTGGCTATAGTGCCGAAAAGGCAAAGAAAAGTGCCAAAATCTGGTTAAGAAAAGTTGGCTTGTTAGATGATATCTCTCAGCGCTCACCGTTTGAATTGTCAGGCGGGCAAATGCGCCGGGTAGCAATTGCTGGCGTAATGGCTTATGAGCCCGATATTTTATGCTTAGACGAGCCAGCTGCAGGACTTGATCCACGGGCACGCAAACAGATGATGCATCTTTTTGCACAATACCAACAAGAAGGGCATACGGTAATTTTAGTTACACACAATATGGATGATGTTGCCGATTATGCGGATGATGTTCTGGTAATGGAACACGGAAAGATGATCAAGCATGACTGTCCGGCAAAAATCTTTCAGGATCGGACATGGTTAAAAAAGCATCATCTTGAGGAGCCTAAGGCATCGCTATTTGCGTCACGATTAACTAATTTTAATTTTGTTCAGCCACCATTAACGGAGAAAAAACTTGTAGAAGAAATAGAGCAAAATTTAAGGGGATGAACTTGTGAATAAAATTTTAATTGGTCGGTACATTTCCGGAGATTCGCTAGTTTATAAGATGGATCCACGGGGAAAACTATTAACAACAATTTGCTTTATTTTGTTAATATTTTTGGCTAATAATCCCATTACATATATTATTGTTACGCTTTTCAGTATACTTGCAGTGGCAGCAACAGGTTTGAAACCAAAGGTCTTTTGGGATGGTGTCAAACCAATGATTTGGCTGATCCTATTTACCTCTTTTTTGCAATTATTTTTTACTGTTGGTGGAAAAGTTTATTGGCGATGGGGCATTTTTGCCATTTCAACTTATGGTATTACTAATGCGGTTTTTATCTTTATTCGGTTCACTGTCATCATTTTAATTTCAACAGTCATGACCGTAACAACAATGCCGCTAGAAATTGCAGATGCAATTGAGTGGCTGCTAATCCCCTTAAAATTATTTAGGATACCTGTGGATAAAATTGCGTTAGTAATGTCAATTGCCTTAAGATTTGTCCCCACGCTTTTTGATGAAACTTATAAAATCATGAACGCACAGCGTTCTCGGGGAGCCGATTTTAATAATGGTGGCTTAATTCAACGTGCTAAAGCAATAACGCCACTTTTGGTTCCTTTATTCATTAGTTCATTAGAAACAGCCATCGACTTATCAACAGCAATGGAATCACGCGGCTATCGCGGTGATGAGGGACGAACTAAATTCCGAGTTTTAAAATGGTCAAAATATGATTTAGTAAACTTAGGTTATTTCGTCGTTTTAACAGCTCTATTATTAATTTTTAGGACACATTAATGAATTACACAAGGTATAAAATGACACTTGCCTACGATGGGCACCTTTTTCATGGCTTTCAATCGCAACCTCGTCAGCGGACAGTGCAGGGAACAATTGAAGCTGCGTTAAAGAAAATGACTAAAGGTCGCGAAGTCGCCGTTGAAGGTTCGGGAAGAACGGATGCAGGCGTGCATGCTTTCGGTCAAGTTATTCATTTTGATTATCCGGGGACAACAATTCCGCCTGAACGCATGATTTGTGCACTTAATTCAATCATGCCGCTTGATATTGTTTTCAAAGAATGTGAAATTGTTGATGAAAACTTTCATGTTCGCTATAGTGCAAAGGGAAAATGGTATCGTTACCGAGTTAGCCTAGATCGCTTTGTTGATCCCTTCAAGCGTTTTTATACGGGCCATTATCCTTATCCGGTTGACTTGGAAAAAATGCAGCTAGCAGCAAAAGATTTATTAGGAACACATGATTTTACTAGTTTTGCCGCTAGTGGAGGCCAGATAAAAAACAAAGTTCGCACAATGTATTATGTCAATGTGCAAAAAGATGAAGAGGAAAATGAAATAATTTTTGACTTCATTTGTTCCGGTTTTTTATACAATATGGTCAGAATTTTGGTGGCAACTTTACTGGAAATCGGTAATGGTAAAAGACCGCTCAATGATATACCCCGAGTAATTAAAGCGAAGAACAGGGAAGAAGTCAGAGAAACGGCACAAGCCAACGGCCTGTTTTTATATCACGTCTTTTATGAAGATATTCCGAAAAAATATCGCCTAGATAGCGAATTATATTGACAATTAAGCAAAAAGGACGTATTCTATTTAGGTATGTTTGTCCACGATAGGCCCCGGAATCTTATTGTATTCAAACAACGTATAAACGGAGGAAATTAAATTGCGTACTACACAATTAGCAAAACCTAATGAAATTGAACGTAAGTGGTATGTTATTGACGCAACAGATGTATCTTTAGGTCGTCTGTCTACTGCAGTAGCAACTATTTTAAGAGGTAAGAACAAACCTCAATACACACCAAATGTTGACACTGGCGACAACGTTATTATTATTAACGCTGCTAAGTTAAAGTTAACTGGTAAAAAGGCTACTGACAAGATTTACTATCACCACTCTTCTTACCGTGGCGGTTTAAAGGCTACCCCAGCAGGTGACTTACTTGCCAACAACCCAGTTAGATTAGTTGAATTGTCAGTTAAAGGTATGCTTCCAAAGAACACTCTTGGTCACCAAGAATTCATGAAGATGCATGTTTATGCTGGTGAAGACCACAAGCATGAAGCACAAAAGCCTGAAAAATTGGACATTAATAAATTAATCTAGGAGGTTATTATAAATGGCACAACAAGTTGCATATGCTGGTACTGGCCGGCGTAAAGATGCTGTCGCTCGTGTACGTTTAGTACCAGGCAGTGGAAAAATTACAGTTAATAACAAAGATGTTGATCAATACATCCCATTCCCTAACTTGGTTAAGGATTTAAAACAACCTTTGACTTTAACCGAAACTGACAGTCAATACGACGTTAAGGTTAACGTTAATGGTGGTGGTTTCTCAGGTCAAGCTGGAGCAATTCGTTTAGGTATTGCACGCGCTCTTCTTGAAGTAGACCCAGATTTCCGTGGCCCATTAAAGAAGGCTGGCTTCTTAACTCGTGACCCAAGAATGGTTGAACGTAAAAAGCCAGGTCTCAAGAAGGCCCGTAAGGCATCACAATTCAGTAAGCGTTAATTTATTTACGTCTATTGAACAGATCAATAAAACTATTTGGTTATTGGATTACTTATTCTTTTTCCAGACAGGTTTTCAAGGCATCAGTGTTAAACTGATGTCTTTTTTTATAAGGTAGTAAAAAATGGCAAATATCGAATTAACACGTTTTCGGATTAAAAAGGGCAAAGAACAAACAGCACAAGAGTGGATGGATTTCTTAAACCAGCACCACCAAGATACTGTCGCCACCATGGCAGGTGAAAAAATGTACGTTGAAACGGTTTTTAAGGAAAGCAATCCAGACGGTTATACATACTTCTACTGGTATTCAATACAGGGGATAGGTGGAAATGCGGTTGAAGATTCCACCAGTTATATTGATCAAAAGCATTTAGAATATTGGGAAGAATGCATTGATGAAACTTATCGTCCGGTTGATATGGTGGTTGAACAAAGTTTATTAGCACCACTAATTGAGCAGACAATCAAGCAATCCGAACAATAATTGTAGGTTGCTTATCCCAAGCAGCTGCCGATTTTAGTTTTGTTAGCGGAGAATATCTGTTATTTTACCTAATTACTAATTTTTAATTGAATCAAAAAAGTGCGAGAGTAATTTCTCGCACTTTTTGTTTGTTTTAGAATTTGTTATTCATATCGTAGGGCCGTAATTGGATCTAGTTTAGCTGCCCGTCGTGCTGGTAGTGTTCCTGCCAAGAAGGTAATTAAACAGATGATACCAATGATTATCAAACTGCTTGACCAATTGAATTGTACCAATGTAAAGCCATCTAGTCCCTTTAGGAAACTTGTAGTCGCAACTTTATTAATGGCGTGTCCGATGCCCATTGCCGCTAACAAGCCAAGTAGGGATCCGATCAGGCCAATTAAAATTGCTTCACAACTAAAGATTGAGAAGACTTTTCCGCCGCCTAATCCAAGGGCCTTCATCAAGCCAATTTCACGCGTACGATCACGCACTGACATGTAAAGAGTGTTGATAACGCCAAAACTAGCAGCAATCAGTGCAATCGCACCGAATAAAATCAGTACGCCAGTCACAGCATTAAAGACTTGGAATAATTGTTTAACCGATTCCTTGAGTGTCATTGCATCAAAGCCTTTTTTGTTGAGCCTGTCCTCAATTTCCGTAATCTTTTGATCATCCTTACTTGTTGGTGTGGCTACAACTTCAACGTAACGTGCTTTTAGTGCTTTAGGTAAACCGGCTTGGTTGGCAGCAATAATCTTATCACTTAAACCGGTGCTATAAACCGATTGACCGCTGCTGACCATGCTTTCGTTACGAACGCCCACGACTTTAGCTGCAATCTTTTCCTTTTTCTTAGTCACAGGTGAAATTGCTGTCAAATTAATTTGTTGACCAATCGCGTGCCGTGGGTTTTTGTAGCCAAACGCCTTAGCCATCTCTTTAGTCAACAGAATTTCGCTTGCCTGACCTTGAGTAGCAACTTGACGTCCGGCCAACAAGTCATATTTAATTCCTAAGGTCACTTGAGCATCAATTAGGTATTTGGTTTTGCTTTTACCCTGAGCATACTCAACGTTACTATCTTTAAGAGCCTTAACGTCTTTTAACCCTTTGACAGACTTGATTTTGGCGACATCTTTTTTACTAATCATGCCATCGGCATTGTGGCTGCTCTTATTTGAGTTGTATTTTTGTGGTCCTGAACCATCACTGCTAGAATATTGCGGGCTGATAATCATTTGTTCAGTATTGCCAACATTGCCAATTTGCTTATGCAAATAATCGTTAACACCGGTATTGATTCCAAGCGTAATACTAATTGTCAAAGCACCGATTAACACCGCGATTATGGTTAAAAAAGTGCGTCCTTTGTTATGCCATAAATTAGTTGCGGCGGAATTTAAAATATCACGAAATTTCATTCTTTGCCTCCTTCAACTAACTGGCCATCTTTAATTTGAATTTGTCGTTCACACTTGTTTGCTAAATCTGGATCGTGGGTGACGATAATTAAGGTGATTCCTTTTTCTTTATTTAAGTTGAATAAAATATTTTCAACCATTTCACCAGTGCCAGAGTCAAGATTACCAGTTGGTTCGTCAGCAAAAATTATTTGCGGATCATTGACTAAAGCACGTGCGATGCAGACCCGCTGCTTTTGACCACCAGAAAGTGCGTTAGCCTTATTATTAGCCTTGTTTTCAAGGCCCACGGCTTTAATTGCCTTTAAGGCAGCTTCACGCCTTTTCTTCCCCGTGATACCAGCTATTTTCATTGGCAACATGACATTTTCGAGTACACTGTCTTGAGCATTAAGAAAAAATTGTTGGAATACAAAGCCAAAAGTCTTGTTACGCAACTTATTCAAGTCTCGCGCCTTGATTTTAGCTGTTGGTTCGTCATTAAGCCAAACGCTACCCGAAGTGGGGTGGTCAAGTAAGGCCATGATATGCATCAAGGTTGATTTACCCGAGCCACTTTTACCGATAATGGCAACTGATTCGCCCTGATTAATTTGTAAACTGATTCCACGCAGCGCATCGAACTTAGAGGCACCTTTGCCATAAGTTCGTGTGACTTCGCGCGTTTCTAGTAGACTCATCTAGTCTTTCCTCCTTGGATCACTGTATTATTGATATAATACAGCTCAGTATATTAATAGTCAATACTTTTTTAATAAAAATCACAGATTAGCGTAGATAGCTGTTACTATTAGATTTACAAGTGCCTTCTTACTTTTTACTTAAATAGTATGAGTAGATAATGGGCACAATAAGATCGATAAGAATAATGATGATAAAAAGGGACATTGTTTGATCAAGTGCGGTTACTAATAAAAATAGCCCACTAAGCAGCATGAGCCAACCAGCTAGACGGTGTGTTTTTTGCCAGTTAACATTATTGTTCAATGTCCAAGGAAGACGAAAACCGATTTGACCATTCGGTCTGGTTTTTGGCAGGTAATTGCCGAAAATAACCAGTATTAATCCAAACAAAATATTGAAAACGAATGACATTTTAAGTGGGTAGCCGAGTGCAAAAGCGTAAATTGAATAACTGGTTACGTTAACAATAATTGGAATAAACCATAAGGTAATGTTAACGATCTTAAAATTTAAACTACCTGTCTTTGACTCATGCGCAATGAGATAAAAAACTAACAATTGCAACAGCAACATTAAGATTGGAATAGCACAAATTGCCCAAATTTTAGCAGCAAAACCGTTTGGACTATCATTTAGGCCAAAGTGAATTGCCATTCGCGCAGGTAATTTATTATATAGCAGTAAACCAACTAAAATTGGTAAAAGCGTTAGTAAACAGGTAATCACAAACGTTTTTTGGTATCTTTTTTTATTCATCTTGATCTCCTTTCAAATCAACGAGCCAAGTCATGATTTCTTCAATGATGGAAGTATTTAAAGAGTAATAAATATAGTTTTTTTCTTTTTCTTCACTAATTAAATCAGCTTTTTTAAGAACGTTTAGATGATAAGAAATTGTTGCTTGTGTCATATCAAAGTGACTAGCAATTTCACCGGCAGACATCTGTCCAGCTTTTAATAACTGCAAAATCTTACGTCTGACAGGATCTGCTAACGCTTTAAAACTGGTTTCAAAAGCCATTTTTTCTCCTTTCTATTTAGAAAAACATCTAATTAGGTAGTTTTCTAAATAGTACCACCTTTTTTACTGAAAGCAAGTTATTGGGACAGTAAAAGTTTTAAACTGAAACTTTTAAAAAAATAAGGTACTTGCATTAATAGGTCTTTCATTTTAGAATATTATATAAAATATAATATCGGAGGAAATAAAAGTATGCAAATGCAAATTCAAACTCGTTTCCTTGATGGCGCAGTTTTAGCTCTGATTAGTCAAAATCACTTGTACGGTTATGCTCTGACCCAAGAAGTTAAACAGATTTTTGCTATTTCTGATTCAACTGTTTATCCCGTCTTGAAACGATTAAGAAAGGAAAACTTAGTTATTACTTATGATGAGCCCTTTCAGGGCCGTAATCGGCGGTATTATCAAATTACCGCATCTGGAAAAAAGGAATTAGAGACTATTGAACAGGAATGGTGGGCTTTTAGCACCAAATTAAACAATCTGATGGGGGAGAGAAAATGAGTAAAATAATTGAGAATTACATTAAGGAACTAAATCAAAAGCTAGAGGATCTTCCTGAATCTGACCGTCAAGATGTCATTGATTATTACCATGAATTTTTACTTGACGGTGATTTTCAAACTGAACAAGCAATTATAGAGGATTTAGGCACACCTAAAATGCTGGCACGCAAAGTATTAGCTGATTACTCTGCTTCGGCTGATTCACAGTCAACTAAGCAAAGTAGGAAATCTTCACATTCTAATTTGAAAACTATCTGGCTAATTCTATTGGGCGTTCTTGCAGCACCGATTGGCATCCCGTTAGCAATAGTTTTTGCTTTTGTTATGATTGCTGTTCTCGTAATCTTTTGTGCTGTTTTCATTGCTTTTGTTGCCTTTGTCCTGGCACTCATTACTGGTGGAATTTTTGTACTAGTCAAAACCTTTGGACTGTTGTGTAGTAGTAACTGGGCAACAGGAATGTTCTATGTTGGCCTCAGCCTAGCCCTAACAACTATTGGCATCATGCTGTTACCAATAATTGGCAAATTTGTTCAGTTTTTGCTTGCCAGGTGTGCCACTCTTTTTCGCTATCTGGGTGGAAAAATATTTAAAAGACATTACTTTAAAACGAGATCAACATCAGGAATCGAGGAATAAAAATGAAGAAGTTTTATCGAACTAGTTTGGTAGTTGTCATTATTGGTTTAATTACGGCAATTATTGGAGGAATCAATCATGGCGTGAAGCCAGTGATTGATAATGGCAAAACGTTTACCTACACGGCAATTAATGATCGTTTACAGACAACGACTCTGACTAATCGAACAGATTTTAATATTGTAGAAATAAATTTAGATCAAGCAAATGTGCAAATAACCCAAGGAAAGCAAAATAAAATTGTGTTTAAGTCAAATAACCCATACGCACTTAGGGCTCATGTCGCTGGCAGAAAGTTGATTGTTGGAGAACCACCATTAAAGGGGATTGTTTGGAAGAAAATTAATAACAATGTTCAAGTTATTATCCCTAAAAAGCTGAAATTACGCGCACTTGTCGTGGGAAGTGCGTCAGGCAATGCTGAGATCAATAATTATTCTGGTGACTTTGTCAGCATGATTACTGCTAATGGGCGATTGGTTGCTAACCAGCTGACTACTAATAGTGCGAATTTAGCCGCTACCCAAAGGGGTAAAATTGACATTGATCGTTCTAAAATAACTAATAGCGATATTGACATTAATTCTGGTAATCTTTCTATTGCTAATAGTATTATTAATACTAATGCTAGGACTGTTGGTGGTAATGCAACAATCACAAATTCCGAGTTACTTGGTAATAACTCCATTGAAATGAAAAAAGGTGGTGATATAATCATCAAGAATGCCTCTAAATTATCTTATAAACTAATTTCAAATTCGGAGGGAATTTATTATCATAACTTAAAGCCACGTAATCATTTTGCTAAAAGAGTAGCTGGTAAAAACTCGCTTTATGTTAAAAATCTTGATGGAACGATAGCGATTAAGTAACAAGAATTAAAAAAAGCATATTTTATATAGCTAGCCAATTTGAGTATTTTAATTAATCAAGCAAATCGAAATTTACTAGGATTTTTAACTCAATTAAATTGGACTATGATTTATTCGCTCAGCTATTAAAACGAGACCCTGAATTAGAAAAAACTAGATGCACGGTAATTCTTGTGGTTACCTTATTCAATAATTATTGTAGTTTAGTTCTATTGCTTATGCTTGGTCTGTTAGTTAACCAACAGGAGATACTAGATGTTAAAAAAACCGCACCGTCTAAACCAAGGAGACCAAATTGCTATTGTTAGCTTATCAATGGGAACGCTAGGAGAGGATTTTGCCGCACACCAACTTAAGCTGGGCAAGAGGCGAATTGAAGAACTCGGCTTAAAACCAGTTTTTATGCCACACGCTCTTAAGGGAATTGATTATGTAAGAAATCATCCGGAAAAAAGGGCAGCGGATCTGAAAGAGGCCTTTCTAACTCCTAACATTAAAGGCATTGTTGCTGCAATTGGGGGCGATGACACTTACCGAATTCTACCTTATTTGCTGGAAGACGAAGAATTTAAACAAGCGGTAGTAGATCATCCGAAGCTGTTTACCGGTTATTCGGACACTACTAATGATCATCTGCTGTTTTATCGGTTAGGGATGCAGAGCTTCTACGGCATTAGCTTTTTAAACGATTTTGCTGAACTAGATAATGACATGTTGCCGTATACTGCAAAAACGATTGCCCACTTTTTTACTAATCCGCCAATAACGGACATCCCCGCTAGCACAACTTGGTATGAAGAGCGAACGGATTTTTCTCCGACCCAATTGGGCCAAGCTCGCGTGAGTCATCCTGATACAGGCTACAAAATTTTACGCGGCAAAGGTAAGATTCAAGGCCAACTTTGGGGTGGCTGTCTTGACAGCCTAGCCGATGATTTAGGTGATGATCGCTATCCTGATGAACCTGAAGTTATTTCCCACTACCATCTATTGCTTTCGCCCGATGAAGCCAAGGGAAAGCTGTTGTTTATCGAAACATGCGAAGAACAGCCTGAGCCCGCTCTTTTCCGTGAAAAATTAGCTAAGCTTGATAAGGTGGGAATTTTACCCAGTGTCAGTGGTATTTTAGTCGGTAAGCCGCAGAATAAAAAATATTTTTCAGAATATCAGCAAGAATTACTGGCTGCAACCGCGGACTACCAAACACCGATTTTATATAACGTCAACTTTGGTCATGCCTATCCGCATACGGTCCTGCCATACGGTGCTACTGCCGAAATTGATTGCGAGCAAGCGGGCTTACGGATTCTAGAACCGTGGTTTGCTTAGTATAATTCCTTTTATGCTAGGTCATTAAATAAAGGTTCACATGTTTTAACCTTCATTTATATAAAAATCGTGCCACGGCTGCTGTAGAAAACCTGGTAACTCCACCAACATAAATTTTTTTCATCTGCGACTTCAAATCTTTGTGAAAGCGATCGCTTAATGCTAGGCTATTCATATAGATAGGAGGTAAAGTTGATGAAAATTGATAAATTTATGAATACGCTAGGATGGATTGCTTCGATTACGGCAATCATTATGTATGTTGCATATATACCGCAAATTTTTAACAATATAAGAGGAATTAAAGGTAGTCCAATACAACCTTTAGCAACGGCCATCAACACTTTTTTATGGGTAATCTATGCTCTTTTTAAAAAAGATCGTGACCTTCCTTTAGCTCTGTGCAATGCCGCTGGTGTAATTTTTGGTTTAATTGCATTTTTCACCGCTTTGTAAGTCACAAATCATTAAAATGAAAGGAAAGCTATGGTTAAAGTTAAAATTTTTAATCCTCAAAATGGCAGCAAAATTCCGCTACCTGTTAAATTTAAATTACCTGCTGAAATTAAGGGCGATTATTGGGTAACAAAAAATAGTAAGGGAGAAACAATAGTAGCGCAGCGGTTATATCATGATGAAAAAAATAATTTTGTAGCAGTAGTTACGTTTGCGGGCGCTCAAGAAGAATTAACCTTTGATCACGAAATAAGCGTGGATCAAGTCAAGGGAATCAAAGAAATAAAAACTGCTCAGGAAAAAGATGCGTATGTGCATCTGAATACGGGTAAATTTGACTTTGAGCTTTGCCGTGGAACCGCTATGGGAGAGGGCTCATCAAAATGGGGCTTGCGACATTTCATGGCAGTTGATGAAAAGAAAGATTTACTTCCTTCTGGTAACAATGCCATCGGTGGCTTTTATGGGCCCTTCTTTACGCCGGATAACGGCTTAATTAATCCTGCCGAGCATATCATAGTTGATATTGAGCCAATCGAAGATGGTCCGGTAATGAAGAAGTATCGTTTATCTGGACGCATACCGGATGGGCTAAAACCTGAACTTCATGGTAAGCGTTTTGCTTTGGACTGGTCTTTTTACTATAATGTTCCTTTCTTTTCGAGAACATATCAGGTTGATCATTTTCAGACCACTGTTAATAACCGGTCAATCGTTGATAAGATTACCGTTGGTGATGAATTTGAAAGTGGCATTGGTCAACTAGTTTTTGATCGGTTTGCCGCATATGACGGTGTTTGGTACCGTGAAGGTGATCCATATTCCGGCCAATTGGCGAAAAAAGTGCAAGAGTTAGTGCATGACAGTCAAAAAAGATCTACCAGGTTTGAAAATTTCCGTAAGCAACTGACTGATAACATGGAAAATGCTCATTGGGATTTATATTGGCGGTTGTTTTCTGTATGGGAAAACGCATTGACACCAGATGAAATTGAAACTAACCTGCAAGATGTGCGTCAAAAGGCCTTTGTGTTGGCGGAGCTAAATAATCGGCCCTGGTTGTATAGCTCTGATCCGGTTAACGTCAGTTCCGTTTCTGACCAAACGATTTTTGCTGGTCCGGCTACTAAGAGTGCCGAAATTAATACCAAAACTGGCCAAGCAATGATCTGGCAAACAGATCAGGCTGCAAGCGCATTTCAAATCGTTCAACGGCCGCAATCTGGTTGGCAAAATTGGGGCACAAATGCTGAAAATGAATGTCCTTCATTGCCAGTAGGCAGTTTAATTCATACAGCTTATGGTCCTTATCAAGATAATTGGCGTGAAATAGCTGATAGTTTGGCGGCAATCGTTAAGATTAAGACAGAAATACATGCATAATTTTTCTTGAAGAGTTTCAATTGAATAGAAAGTAAAAACTGGTTATTTAAGTTAATACACGATCCCGCTAAATGTATCGGAATCGTGTATTTTGTATATTTTTTCTCTTATTTGATTACAGATATATTGTTGCTGGATAAATCTAAAATTTGTTCAGTTTAACTTAAACTTTATAATATCAAAAAAGCAGCAAAACTATTCGTGTAATGTTATAATATCATTAATAGCTTTACTTATTCTTCATTTTTAATATTATTTATGTATCTAATGAGGCAATGGCTGTTATAATATAAACAACTTACAAAAATTGATTTATCGAATTAATTTTAAAGCGTAAGTAGCAATTAAAATCTAGTTAGATATTTCTAGCTGAATATCTAAGGAAGAATAATTTTAATTAGTTAATATTGATATTTTTAATAAAAAGTTAAGGTAATAGTTATGAGTAGTAAATTTAATTTGTCTTTTGTAAGAAATTTAACGCTTACTGAAAAAGCAGCATTAGTAACGGGCAAAAATTATTGGTATACTGCAGATAATAAAAAGCGTGAAATACCTTCAATAATGATGACTGACGGGCCATCAGGTTTAAGAAAACAGGCTGAAGGTGCGGATGCTTTAGGTTTAAATGGAAGTGTTGAAGCTGTATGCTTTCCCACAGCTGCTTTAACGGCTTGCTCGTTTGATAAGTCTATGTTATTTAAATTAGGACAAAACTTGGGTCAAGCGGCTAAAGCAGAAAATATTAGTATTTTATTGGGCCCTGGAGTTAATATTAAGCGTTCTCCTTTAGCTGGCAGAAATTTTGAATATTTTTCTGAGGATCCATATTTAGCTGGAGAATTAGGCAGTAGCTATGTTCAAGGAGTGCAAAGTCAAAAAGTAGGCGTTAGTGTTAAACACTTTGCTGCTAATAACCGTGAAAATCAACGATTTACAGCGTCTTCCAATATTGATGAGCGAACATTGCGTGAGATATATTTGAAAGCGTTTGAAAAAATTGTCAAAACAGCGCAGCCTGCAACTCTGATGTGTTCTTATAACGAACTTAATGGTGTTTTAAACTCTCAAAACCATCGTTTACTGACGCAAATTCTACGTAATGAATGGGGCTTCCAAGGTGCAGTGATGTCTGACTGGGGAGCGGTAGCCGATCATGTAGCTGCTCTTAATGCTGGCTTAGACTTAGAAATGCCCGGCAATGGAAAGGATTCTGTTCACCAAATTGTGACAGCAGTGCAAAATGGTCAATTAGAAGAATCAGTCTTAGATACAGCAGCTTTGCGTGTATTGCATCTAGTCGAAAAATATGTAAATTCACAAACCGTTCATTCAAGTTCCTATGATAAAGCAGAGCAGCACGATTTTGCGCGGCAGGCGGCTGAGGATAGTTTGGTTTTGTTGAAAAATGAGCATCAAATTTTGCCACTACAAAAAAATGATCATGTTGCACTAATTGGCGCTTTGGCAAAAACTCCACGGTATCAGGGTGGTGGTAGTTCGCACGTTAACTCTTATCGTGTTGTAGCCCCGTTAGATGCTGCACAACAAAGTGATTACGACTTTGATTATGCTCCAGGTTATAGTTTAAATACGAATAAACCCGATAAGGAATTAGTTAATGCCGCTATTAAGTTGGCTCAGGAAAATGATAAAGTAATTTTCTTTGCAGGAGTGCCTGAGCAAGATGAATCAGAAGGTTTCGATAAAGAAACACTTGATTTGCCCGATAATCAAGTTGCACTAATTGAGCAATTGGCGCAAGTTAATCCTAATTTGATTGTCGTTTTACAAAACGGTTCCGTCGTAACAATGCCTTGGCGAGATTCAGCACTTGCAATTTTGGAGACTTATTTAGCTGGAGAGGCTGTTGGTGAGGCAACCTGGAATATTTTGACAGGTGCCACTAATCCTTCTGGTAAATTAGCTGAGACTTTTCCAATTCGATTAGAAGATAATCCGACTTATGGCACTTTTAACGCTAGCAAAACCCAGGAAAATTATCATGAAGGTATTTTTGTCGGTTATCGTTATTATGATTTAAAGAAGAAAGCAGTTAATTATCCATTTGGCTATGGATTAAGCTACACAACCTTCACATATAGTAATTTGGTGATTCAAAATACTAGCGATCAAGTGAGTGTAGAATTTGACATTCAAAATACCGGTCAAGTTGCAGGTCAGGAAATTGCGCAATTATATGTGCGTAATTTAGTAAGTGCTGTCGAAATGCCTGTTCAAGAATTACAAGGCATTTCTAAAGTTTACTTGCAACCAGGTGAAAGTAAAACGGTTCAACTAAAGCTTACACGGCCTAATTTTGCTTGGTATAATAAACAAAACTCTGCTTGGCAGACAGACCAAGGAGAATATGAAATTCGAGTAGGAAAATCTTCTCGCCAAATTGAATTGCGTCAAAGAATCCAATTAGAGATTGGGACTAAACCTTCAAAAACGATAAATTTAAATACCTATTTGAAGGATATAATTTACCGTTCTGATTTAAAAAACGCTTTGGCAAAAGCCGGTTTGCAGAGCAGTATTGATCAAATTTTACAGTCAGATAGTAATGCTGAATTGTTAGAAAACATGCCACTACGAGCTTTGGTAATGCTTGGAGCCAGTATGCAGCAGATTGAAACATTTTTAAAACTGGTTCAAAACAAAAATAGTTAGTACATAATTTATTCATCTAAAAAACACATCCTGAGATCTTATCAGAATGTGTTTTTTTAGTATATGTCGAAATTTTATTTTGGAAGGCAGTCCATATGATGCCCGAGTATGATAAATTAGCCAAATATTACTTATTTACTTTACCGCGATGGACTGACCCAGGTGCCAGACCCGTGACCCATAATCGTTTTAACCGCGGGGATGAAGGTGGTAATAATCGTTATGGTGTTGATAACCCATAGACATAATAAATAGATTGGTGCAAATAGCAGGTACTCAATCTTATTTCCGCGTTTATCAATTACCAATGCCGTTACTAATTGCATAATTCCGGCAAGCATTTCAAAGCTAATTAGGATCAAGGCCGAGAAACATAAATAAGCTAAAGAGGACCAATTTTGCGTAAGTAAAGCGCTAGTTGCTAAAACTGCAAAGATGGCGGTAGAAATCCAGAAGAAGAATGCCCAGCAAATGCTCAGGGTTTGGTCAAAAAGCATTAGCACTTCACCTAAATTTTTAAGTGGGTGGCGCAAAACTCGTAAGAGATTGGTCAACCAAACTTCAGTCCCACCTTTGGCCCAGCGCTTACGCTGATGGTATAAATCACGCAAATTTTCTGGCACTAAGGTGTAGGAGATTATATCAGGTGCAAAAACTGCGAGCCAGTTGTTGAGCTGATGATCCCACGCAATGCTAATGTCTTCGGTTGCCCGATCTTGCCGAAAAAGCCCGACATCCATCAAAGCACTCTTTCGGTACATCGTGTTAGCACCACTATAAGCAAAGATACTGCCAAACACGCCCATTTCCGCGCGTTTAATGATACCGACGATACTGGAAAATTCAACCGTGATTGACTTGGTAATCAGCTTGGTCCGATTGCGCACCTCTACGTTAGAAGTTACTGCGGCAATATTTTGCCCCTCGGGACTATTAAAATAATTGACATAACGTTTCAGCGCATCTGGTTCAGGAATCGTATCTGCATCGTTACTGAGAACCAAATCTCCTCGAGCAAATGCTAATCCAACGTTAAATGCATGAGCCTTACCATGATTTTGTTCTAGCCGAATGACGCGCAGCTTAGCGTATTGCTTTTGCAATTTGGCGAGAATGGTCGGCGTCTGGTCAGTTGAGCCGTCATCAATCACCAATAATTCGTAGTTGGTGTAGTTAAGCTGGGTTAGGAGGTAATGAATGGTTTCTGCCAGCGAAACTTCTTCGTTATGGGCGGGAATCATGATTGTAATCATCGGTTCTTTTTCCGGTGGAATCATGGCAAATTTCTTTCTTTTATTTTGAAAAACATATTTATAGCATAAACCACCGATAAACCAGGCTAGGCCCCCTAAAATTGGGTAGGAAACTAAAATCAAAAACAAAAATTGCGGAACAATTTTGAAATTAAGCCATGTTAAGTACACTGATGATCGTCTCCTTTGACAAATAATAGCTGGGCAAAGTAAGGCTCAAGATTCTGTTGCTTTTTTACGGTATAAAAACTGTCTTGCTGCCGTTTTTGTAAATTACCAAATTTATCTGTCCAGGCATTTTCAATTAACTCTTTTCGAACATCACATCTGTGAGTATTAATCGCGACTCGGCGGGTCCAAGTTGACGAAAACCGGTAATTGTTCCACTCAGTCAGACTAAAATATAAAAGAGCAATAAAAACAAAATAACCATTAAAAAAGCGCGCGAGAAATTTTAGTGGAATGATAATCTGATGATAATAGTTAAATGGCAGTGCATGTCTTGCCTGCGGGAGCCATAAGGGCAACATCAAAAAGAAAAATGGCAAAATAACGCCAAGCCAACCAACTAACGCAATAGCAGTTTGCTTTGCTTTAAGCTGCCAATTAGTTGAATTAAAATAGTCATCTTCGACCAATTCGATTTTGTTTTTGTGATTCAATGCTTTCTCCTCCGTCGAAACAATTATTAGGCCTGAAAAGCGCGTTTTCTACTTTATTAGCTTGCCCAAAATAATTCAAATTAGGAACCTTAGCTTAAGATATTCTCAATAAAGGTTGTTATTTGGTAAAGGACTTTAGTTTACCTTAATCATCTGAGTAGCCAAATGTCCTTTATGGCAAAAAGCAAGCCAAACTTCTTTTTAGCATTAATTGATTTTGCCCCTGTGCTTTTAAACAGGGGCTTTTTGGTATGTCTAAAAGCCAATAATTGTTTAACAAGTAAGAATCAGCTGATATATATGCTGGTTTTTTAAGCGTTCAACTATCAAAAATAATTCGGGCTAAAAGCCGCACTAGCAAGCATTTTGCGACTTAAAGGCATTATGGTAAATATTATTTTTCCATTTTAAATGGAAATAAGCAGTAATTACAAAGTAAGCGTTTCAGTTTAGTATTAATCATTGTAAAGGGTTACAAAGAATGGAAGTGAAAAATAGTAATGAAATTTACCGCCAATGACGTGTTTTTGGATGTCGATGAACAAAGCGTTGCTTCTTTTTTAGAGTTTGCCGCCAAAGCAGCTAAAGATGCTGGCTTTACTGCTGATGTCAGTGAATTAAAACGCAGTTTTTTAGAACGGGAAAAGGAATTCTCAACGGGATTAGAAGACGGCTTTGCCATTCCACATGCCAAAACAGCTGCTGTGTTAAAACCTGGGTTCTTATATTTTAGGTTGACGCAGCCAATTGACTGGCAGACCTATGATGATCAACCAGTCAGCGATATTTTTACCTTAATGGTCCCACCTGAAAATGCGGGTGATGAGCATTTAAAGATGTTGGCCAACCTGTCGACAGCATTGCTTGAAGATGACTTTAAGGTCAAATTACGGGAGTTAACTTCCAGGAAAGCAATAGCAGATTTTATTAACCAAAAGATTGGAGAATAGCAAGATGAATGTAGTAGGAGTTTCTGCTTGTCCTGCAGGACTAGCACATACACCAATGGCTGCTAAGGCATTGGAAAAAGCCGGTACTGAACTCGGCTGGAATGTCAGAATTGAACAACAAGGAATGATGGGCCCAGTTAACCCAATCACGCAAGATGAGGCTAATGCAGCAGACTTTGTCTTAATTGCTTCTGATCAAAAGATTACTAGCATGGAGCGTTTTGAGGGGAAGCCAGTTATTCGAGTTGACATTAATACTTGTATTAAAGCGCCAAAGGCCGTTTTGAAAAAGTGTGCGGCTGCAGTTCAAAAGGAGAACTAAAATGAAACGGATTTTGAAGGAATGGGAAGGAGCCATCATGAGTGGGATCTCCTACATGATCCCTACGGTCATTGGTGGTGCTCTCGTTGTTGGTGTCCCGCAGTTAATTGGGATGTGTTTTGGCTATGGTGACTTATCGAAGTTTGCGAAAACACAAGGCTTTTTCCATTTTTTGTATCAAATCAACCAAGTGGGTTGGATTGGAATTGGCTTAGTTAACCTGGTTATCGGAGGTTATATTGCCTATGCCTTAGGTGATAAGCCTGCCCTAGGTGCGGGTTTTATCGGCGGACAGCTTGCAACCAATAACCAATTAGGTTTTATTGGTGCGATTGCAGCCGGCTTAATTGCAGGTTATGTAGCACGTTGGTGCCGCAAGATTAAGGTCCCTGACAAATGGAATTCAGCAATCGAATTGATTGTAATGCCGCTTTTAACAGTGGGGTCGGTCGCGCTCTTTGTCGGCGTGGTCTTAACGCCGCCACTAGCGTGGATTAATAACGGACTGACCTCATGGGTTAAGTTTATGGTAGAGCAAAAGACTAATGCCATTTTGTTAGCTGCTATTATGGGCGGCATGATTGGCGTCGACCTTGGTGGCCCAGTTAACAAGGCTGCTTGGGGCGTGGGTAATTTCTTCTTCATTGAGGGAATTTACCAACCTTGTCTTTACACTAATATTGCAATTTGTGCGATTCCAATGGGTTACGCAATCATGAGTTTTATTTGGCCAAAGAAGCGTTTTTCACCAGAATTACTTGAAATGGGCCACAACAACCTCATTATGGGAACATTCGGCATTACCGAAGGAGCGATTCCTTTCATGATGAAGGCACCACAATTGATTATTGTTAATGTTATTGGGGGCGCACTTGGCTCTGCTACCGGTGCATTTTTAGGAGTAAAATCACATATTCCTCCTCTAGGCGGTTTGCCAGGCATTTTAACAGCTGATAACATTATTGCCTACTTAGCCGGAATTTTGGTTTGTGCATTGTTTATCGCAATTGTTGCACCATTAATTGCTGACTTTACCGATCAAGACTCAACTGGTGAGGAATCAATGAGTGATGACGATATTGAATTAAATATCCAATAATATGAAACCAAAAACTATAGTTTGGAACGAATTAAGCAATTTCTAGCTATAGTTTTTTCTTTAGGAGAGAAAATGACTAAAAAAGTTTACGTAGTCCCGCATACCCACTGGGATCGGGAGTGGTTTTTTACCGCGTCTAAAGCAAAAGTCTACCTATTAAAAGACGTAAAGGATGTCCTAGATTATTTAGAACAAGGTGGGGTGTTTAAGTTCTTTTTGCTAGACGGGCAATCGTCACTAATTACTGATTACCTTAAATGGCGCCCGCAAGATACCGAACGCGTTAAGCGCTTAGTGCAAGAAGGAAAATTAGCGTTAGGTCCGTGGTATACGCAAACCGACCAGTTTTTACCTTCGGGTGAAAGTATTATTAATAACTTACGCATTGGGATTAAGCAAAGTGATCGTCTCGGCGGTCATATGCCGGTTGCTTATGTACCCGATTCTTTCGGGCAGGAATCCAGTATGCCGCAAATCTATCGCGGCTTTGGCATCAAGGATGCGGTTTTGTACCGTGGCTTTTGCCGGGACACTGCTGCTAAATCTGAATTTATCTGGCGCGGTGAAGATGGCACGGAAGTTACTGTTTTTCGGATGGCCTGTGGCTACTTTGTCGGTGGCGTGATTGATGAAACAAAACTAGCGCAATTAATGACGGAAGAACCATTTAAAACGATCGTTGATGAGGCAACAACAGCCAATATTTTATTCCCGAATGGTTCAGATATGGCGCCAATACGCTTTGATCTGCCCGTGTTACTCGAAAAGTTAACTGCGGCGAATCAAGGCAAATATACCTTCGAAGTTGCTTCTTTAACCGATTATGTTAACGCAGTCAAAAAGGAGCAGCCGCACTTTTTGCGTCTAACGGGTGAGCAGGACAGCGGAAAAGATATGCGGGTGCATAAGTCGATTTCCTCTTCTCGGGCAGACTTGAAGAAGTTAAATACGGAATTGCAAAATTACTTGAGTAATGTGATGGAGCCGGTTCTAGCTTTAGGAGATTATTACGGTTTGCCATATCCATCCGAAGCAGTCGATGATATCTGGGAAAAGATGTGTCAAAATGCGGCACATGATTCAATGGGCAACTGCGTTTCTGACCGGGTTAATGAGGATATTAAAGCCCGCTATCTAACCGTGCAAGAGATTGCCACTAGCCTAGTCGATGTTACTTTGCGTCAACTGGCTACCCGCATAAAAAAGCAGGAGCAGCCGATAACCCTAACTGTTTTTAATTTGCTGCCACATCCGCGTAAGGGCATAGTTAGTCAAACAATTTATTCGCCTAGCCGTAATTTCGTACTTCAAGACGAAACGGGTAAAAAGGTCCCTTATGAGATTACAGCAGTTACGGAGGTAACGGAATTAATTAAGGGAGCAACAATTCAGCTTGATCCTGGCAAGAAGATTTACCAACCGGATAAGGTTTACCGCTTAGAAGTTAACTTAGAGTTTGAGCAAATTCCGGCCATGGGCTACCAGCAATTTTACATTATTCCGCTAGCTGATAAGGAAATCGAATTGGCTAACCGGCAGCAAGATTCGACAATTGAGAACGAATTTTACCGAATTACGGTAAACGATGACGGCAGTTTAGCGATTTTGGATAAGCGCAACCAGCACTTATACCAGCACCAGGCCGTGATTGAGGAAAATGGGGACGACGGTGATTCCTATAATTATTCTCCTGCTAAAAAGGATTTGGTGATTTATTCCACCAGTCAGCCGCACCATGCACAGGTTATCCACGGGCAATTAGTTAGTAAATTAATACTTGATTTTGACTTCATGGTACCTGGTGATTTGACTAAGCGGGCTCAAGGAATTACGGATACACCAATGCCGGTTCAGCTGGAAATTACGTTGAAGAAAAACGAGTCGGCAATTAATTGCGTACTCAACATTGATAACACCAAGCCTAAGAGCCACCGAGTATGCATTGATTTTGCCGGTGATATTGCCGCCAAGACCAGCATTGCAGATATCCAGTTTGGCGCAATTAAACGCCCATTTGTTAAAGAAAAAGAACTGCAAGATTGGGAGCAAAATCAGGCTAATTGGGAAGAAAAACCAATTGCAATTAACACGATGCAGAGCTTTGTTGCCTTATCAGATGAGCAGCGTTTGCTAGCCTTGGCACCGCAAGGGGTACGGGAATATGAATGTTGCGGAAAAAAGCATAATACAATCAGGTTAACAATTTTTCGTACCTACGGGATGCTGGGCAAGCGCGATTTATTGTACCGTCCTGGACGTGCCTCAGGAGACGAGACTGTTCCAACACCGCAGGCTCAGCTTAACCAGCAACTCAGTTTTGCCTTTAGTTTAATTACGGGGCAAACCAGTTACGAAAACAGTAATTTAGCAAATAAGGTAAAAGAACTCGAAACGCCACTACAAGTGTACGAATATGCCGAGTTCTTGAACGGCCGGCTGACATTTCCGTTTAATCCTGCAACCAGAGTCTATGAACCAGCTTTTAGTTGGCTGACAACAACTAATCAGTTGAGCATCAGTACAATTCAAAAAGATCATGAGCGTCCGGGATACATCATCAGGATGTATAACCCCAAGGAGCACCCCATCCAGGAGCGCATCACTTTTACTAAATTGCCGCAAAAAATCGAAATCGTAGATTTACGTGGTAAAAAAGTCAGGTCATTGACGCCGGTTAAAAAGCAGGTCGTTTTACCTGAATTGACGCATGCTAAGTTAATAACAGTTTATTTTGAATATTAGGAGAAATTATGGTTAAAGCATATTTTGTAAATCACACTCATTGGGACAGAGAATGGTATTTCACAACGCAGGATGCCCAAGTACTGAGTGATCAGCTCTTTACCGAGGTTCTTGATGAACTCGAGCAGCATCCAGAAGCCAATTTCACGCTCGATGGCCAAATGTCAATTGTAGATGAATATGTAGAAATTCACCCTGAAGCCAAGAGCCGGATTCATGACCTAGTTGAGCGTAAGCAGTTGTTCATTGGCCCCTGGTACACACAGACAGATGCGCTGGTGCCTAATGCCGAATCACTCTTACGCAACTTGATTATCGGCATCTTGGATGCCTGCAAAAATTACGGTGAACCAATGATGCTGGGATATTTACCCGATACGTTTGGTTTTAATGCTAATTTGCCAATGATTTTGCGCCAAGTTGGAATTCATGATTTTTTATCGTGGCGCGGGACTAACTTTAAGCGCCAGACTAATTCTGTTTACTTTAAGTGGAAAGCTCTTGGCGGTAAGGCCGTCTTTGCGGCCAACTTCCCTTTGGGCTATTACACTGGTCAAATTGATTTAGAATCAAAACAAAATTTAGCGGACTTTGTCAAAAACAGGCTGGATCAGGGGATTGAATTTGAAGCGTTAAAAGGCAATAACCAAGAGGTTCTGATCCCCTCGGGCATTGACCAGATGAATATTATTCATGACCTCGCGCACACACTCAAGCAGGTGAATAAATATTCTAAGCATGACGTAGTTATTGGGACTTATCCAGAATTTATGGCCAAATTACGTGGACAAAAATTACCAGAATATCAGGGTGAATTACGCTACCCAACTTATTCACGCGTTCACCGCACAATTGGCTCTGTTCGTTCACGCAATAAGCGGAGCAACTTTAAGCTTGAACAGCTTATTACCAAGAGGGTTGAACCATTAATGTTAATTGCTAAGTATGCTGGTATCCCTATTTCAAACGGCATTGTGATCAAATTGTGGAAACTGCTGTTTGAATTACAGCCGCATGATACATTGGGTGGCAGCGTGACCGACAATGTTGCGCTTGATATCAATCAACGCATTAAGCAGGCAACTGAAATTGCGGAAGGAGTGGAAAATTACGTTAAAAAGCGCTTGGCTCAGCGACTAAAATTAAATGACCATGATGTTCTTATTTTTAACCTGGACCCAACTGAATTTGATGGCCGTAAGACCGTGACCATCATTAGCCCAACTTCCCAGATTGAATTTCCAGCAGAAAATGAAGCGGTGATTGTTGCTAAAGAAGAAATTAAAGCGCGGCCACATATTATGCAGTTAACACCCAACGGTTATGAATTTAAGGATGAACCAGGTTACTTTAAACTTAAAGTTAGCCTGCACGTTAAGATGGCTGGTTTGGGCTATCAGGTGCTGCATTTTAATGACAGCAAGCATGCTGCTCCGGAGCTGCAAGAAGAAAGTGGCAGCTCAATTGGCAATAAACACGTTGAATTAGTCTTTGAAGAAGGCAAGTTCTATTTGATTACCAAGAATAAAACCTTCAGTGATATCATCAGCATTTATGACCAGGCCAATGATGGCGATACCTACGATTTTTCACCATTAAGGGGTGATAGCGAGGTGCGCTTACCGTGGAATGGCATTATCCATAAACAGGCGGCACCAGGAATCGAAAGCTTGACTTTGAAGGGTAAGTGGCAATTACCGTACGACCTGGCAGATCGGGTGTCCACCGCCGAGAGTAGATTAAAGGATGTCAATTACCAGTTGGTGCTGTCAATCACCGACGAGGCAAAGGTGATTACGGCTAAACTAATTATCGATAACCAAGTACTGGCACATCGCTTACGGTTGCGGCTGAAGACTGATATTGAAACTGACTATGCGCACGCACAAATTCAGGGCGGTTTTCGCGAAACTAAAAATGAACCAATTGCAGCCAACTGGAATGATGAGTTTGTCGAAAAGCCCGTTAATATTTACTTGTTTGACCGCATGGTTGGTCTAAGAAATCAAAATCAAGGGTTGTATTTCCTAGGGACAGGGCAAAAGGAATACGAAAAAGTAGGGGATGCACTCTACATTACGTTAATGGCAACAACTGGCCAGTTGGGTAAACCCGACTTATTGTGGCGCCCTGGACGTGCTTCGGGTGATACCACTTCGGTAGGCCACATTATGATGCCAACGCCAATGGCACAAGAACAGGGCCTTAACGAATTTACTTTTGGACTATATGCCACTAGTTCCCAGCTGGTGACTGAAGAAAGTTTATCAAAGCAATTAACTAAGTGGTATTCACCGTCTGTTAGTTACCAGTTGCAAAAATACAATTTATTCGTCAATCGCCTGGATAACAAACTGTGGGATATTGAGTTTGCACCAGATTTGCCAAAACTTGCACGCACGCAATCCTGGCTTAACCTTAAGCCCGATCTGGAAGTGGCTGCTTTGTACCCAGCTTACACCGTTAAAGATAACCTGGTTTTACGCTTATCAAATCTTACCGGTGAAACACAGGATGTCTCTTACCTAAAAGATGAAGGTTTCATTGTGGTTAATGGCTTGGAAGAAACAATCGCGCAAGACTACCAAGTTGCGCCATACGACCTGATTACCTTAATTAAGCCAATCTAGCAAGAATCACCTGCAGGTAACCAATTTTACAAAATCAAAATGAGAAGAAGTGAAAGTATGAAACTATCTTATAAACGATTGGGAACAATCCTTGAATTCTTATTAAACAATTCAGCCAACCGCTACGTTTCTGCCTCCTTTTTAGCTCAAAAATGCAACGTTAGTACTAGAACAATCAGATCCGATATTAAGGAATTAAATAAGGAACTTTCTAGTGACCACGTTAAAATCCAAAATAAACGAGGTGAGGGCTTTTATCTTAATGAGATCAGTGATGCAACAAGGCAAAAGCTGAGTGAGATTGCTAAAAGCGATTTGCCAGCTTCGAGTTCTGGCGAGCGCATCATCGAGGTTGAACAGTATTTACTGGTTAATGACCGAGTTTGCCTTAGTCAATTGACAGATAAGCTATTTATCAGTGACAATACCTTTTTTACTTATCTGGTGACCATTAAGAAAGAATTTAGCCAATTCAATTTACGGGTTGTTAAGAAAGGCGACTATTATTTGGTGGCTGGTACTGAGTCAGCCAAGCGCAAATTCATTATTGCTAAGTTAATTAATAAGAAGTCCAACAGCTACATCGTTGACTTCACCGAGCAGGAAAAAATCATCTTTGCCAATATTGACTTAGACAAGCTCAAGCAGCTAATTCACGGCTTTTTACGCCATTATAGTTATCATATTTCAGATATTAATACGAAAAATATTATCTTACATGCGGCTTTAACTATATCCCGAATCAAACTGGGTTTTCACTTGGAGAATAGTAATACGGTCAAGATTAAGCCTGAAGTGCTAGCAACTTTAAGAAAATTGTGCCAGAAGCTGGAAAAGGTATTTAACGTTAAGTTTAATTGCCATGAGGTTAATGATTTAGTGTATCATTTTGCCTTGAATTATCCGGAATGTGTTCGTAGCAGCAATAAGATTAATACTAAGGAAAAAATTACTAGGGCCGTGACGATTTTTTTGCAAAATATCAAGAAAGAATTTGCGATTGATCTTCTGGATGATAATGAGTTGCGGATTAACTTAGTCCAGCATCTGGAAAACTTGGTGAAGATTAAGACAGTTAACGGCAACCGGAAGAACCCACTGTTAAATGTTATTCTGTCGACTTTTCCCTATGCCTATGAGATTACGGCCTATTCTGCTCCGATTTTGGAACACATGCTTGACTTGAAGCTCAATGATGATGAACTGTCATTTATTACGCTGCATGTGGGTGCGTCAATCGAGCGGCAGGGCAATCGTTCTTACCAAAAGAATGCGGCCTTAATTTGCGGGACAGGGATGTCGACGGCTTCGCTAGTGCGGGCCAAGCTAGAGACGCAGTTTGCTTCATTTTTAAATATCACGGGGACTTATACTTATGATGAATATCTTGAAGGCAAGGCAGCGGGCAACGACTTTCTAATTTCCATGGTGCCACTAAATGATGCCGCGATTCCAGTAATTCAGATTGACTTAGCTAACTTCCATAATGATATTTTGCAATTGTCTGAGTATCTAAAGTCGCTTAATAATCCTTACCGAGCAATTAATAAATTATTTGATGAGGAAAATATCTACCTGATAAAAGACAAGATGTCTAAAACGCAGTTGTTAAATATGCTAATCCATAATCTGGAACAGAAAAAAATTGTCAGTAAGGACTTTATGCCGAAGGTCTACGAACGAGAGCAAATGTATTCAACTGCAATCGGTGGCAAAATTGCGATACCGCACTCGTTGGGTTATGCAACTAAGAAGTCGAAGGTTTCCTTTGCTAGACTTGATCAGCCTATTAAATGGGATCAAAAAAACGAGGTAAAGTATGTCTTTCTGCTGGCAATTGCTCGACCGGATTACCTCAGTGTGCAAAAGTTGTTCGATTTTATTGTTGATTTGCAAACCAATTCTACTTTTAGAAAAATTATCGATAAAAGCTCTAAACCAGCTGAAATAAAGAATGCAATCAGCTCGTTAATTAAAAGCAGTTATTAAAGAAAGGGCAAAAATGTTATTTGGATCAATTGAGGCAGGGGGAACCAAGTTTGTCTGTGCCGTTGGTAATGAGGACTACCAAGTTAAAGAGCGGTGCGTAATTCCCACTACGAATCCGCAAGAAACTATTCCAAGGGTCATTAATTATTTAAAGCAATTCGATGTGGCGGCAATTAGTGTCGCATCATTTGGCCCAATTGAAATTAAAAAGACGGCACCTAATTATGGGTATATTACAACAACACCCAAGAAGGGCTGGGCTAATACGGATATTGTTGGCATGATTAAAGCAGCAATTAAGGTGCCAATCTTTTTTACCACCGATGTCAATGGCTCAGCATATGGAGAATACATGATGTCACGCTTATCTAACGAGGATATCAGTTCACTCGTATATTACACAATTGGTACCGGCGTTGGCGGTGGTGCGATTATTGATGGCAAGGTGTTAGGCGGAATCGGTCATCCAGAAATGGGGCACGTCTTGGTCAAGCGTCATCCTGCAGATAGCAATTTTTCAGGTATTTGCCCGTACCACGGAGATTGTTTGGAAGGGTTAGTCTCAGGGCCAACTTTTGCAAAACGGCTAGGTAAGAAAGGGGAGGATGTGCCGTTAACCGATCCAGTTTGGGCAATTTTAAGTTATTATGTTGCTCAGGCTGCCGTACAGGCCACGCTCATCCTGCGGCCTGATAAAATTGTGTTTGGCGGCGGCGTTGTTAGTGAATTGTTTTTGAAAAAGGTGCGGCAAGAATTCGCTCAGCTTTTAAATGACTATGTTCAAGTTCCAGATTTGACTCAGTATATTACGATGCCAGCAATTGCGGAAAATGGTTCGGCTACTGTCGGAAACTTTGCTCTTGCCAAGAGGCTGCTTCGGTCATTTGATTAAGTTACTGAATAAAAAGATATGTAAGTAATCAAACCAAGGTGCAAAATAAGCTCCTTGGTTTTTGTGTTTATTTAAAAAATTACTTAAACTCAAGAATTAACTTTTTTGGTAATTTAGCAGCCGTAGCATAGACACGAGTAAGGTAGTTATTATTCTTTTGGTAGTATCAATGACTTGTTTATGGTAATCAATAATTTATATTTTCACTATATACGTCTAGGATACTTAAATACAATAATATTTTATATATTATTGTATTTAAGCACTTATAATATAAAAAGCAATTGCGTGCTACATTATTAAAGCACATTGTTCCTTTCAGTTTCTCAAGATTACTATATAAATTTTAAAAAAATTGCAATAAGTTAAATATTTATCTTTAATTCATTATGACCAATCTACTGTTTTCTCAAGTATAAAATTGTCTCCTTGAATTGACCAGTGTAATTATAAGAAAAATGATGTCTAATTAAGCTTTCTTGTTGAAAGTGCTTGTGAAATTAGACATTCAGAATAATTTTTGGCTAAGAATTTTAGATGTTTCAACTGAGAAACAAAATTTTAAAATATTATAGCTATCTAATATTTCTTTGCTAATTGTATATTTGACTACAAAAAAAGTTTAAATTTAGTTTTAGTGGAGTTTGAATAGTCAACTTGAAATTTTTTCTTGCCAGAAAATTTAAATAACATAAGTCGTTAAATAGATTAATAATACACATATTGGATCTTAAAAAATATTTTGCATATATAATTTAAGAATACGAAATAATCTGATAAATAAAGATTTAATGTTTGTAAAATGTAATTTAATTTCTTTTTTCTTTAAAAGACACAGCCTAAAAATTTCTTTTATTTAGTTTGAAAAACCCTTTTAAAGTAGCTAAACTAAAGCATTTTATTAATAAAATAATCAAAAAAGCCTTTATACAATTTTGAGATTATGCTAGACTAAGTTTGTTATATATTAATGATTTATATTATTGGAAGAATGGTGAGTATAATTTGAAAAGTAAATCAAACTTAATTGGCGAGACCAAAAATACAAATTATAAAATGCATAAAAGTAAAAAGGGATGGCTAGTTAGCTATTCTTTATTAACATTTATGCTTGGTGGGATATATCTAGGAAGTAGTAACTCAACCTTTCAGGTAAATGCTGCTTCAGATACTGATAAGCAAGAAGAACAGGGAAAGAAGGGTGAAAGTGAAGATTTACAAAAAACTGTAGAATCAAAATCGTTAGAGGACGCAAAACAAAATGCTTTAACCAACATTGATGCTGAAGCTACTATAATTAAGGAAAAAATTAACTCAGATTTAAACTTGACTAGTACCGAAAAAGCGCAGCAAGTTTCTAATGTTGATGCCTTAGTTACAGCTGCAAAAACCAAGTTAAATGAGGCTGCTGACCTAGCAGGTGTAAAGGCTATCATTGAAGACACCGTGTCCAATATTGATAATACTTATCATCCTGGTTCAGTTATTTCTAAGGCTAAGTCTACCGTTAAGAAAGATACTAAAAAAGCCCCTGTAGTCAATAAGAAGTTACAACCTGCTAATAATGGAAAAAGCATTGATAATTATAAAGGCTTGAGCGTATTCTTCAGATCTAAGGCAAGTTCTAACAACGCCATTGCTACAAATGATAATTCGGTTGCAGTTACGGAAAGCAAGTCTGGAAATACTGAAAGCACTAGTTCGCTAGTGGCTAAGTCAAGTGAAAATTCAGCGACAGATTCTGCTAAGATTGTAACGGAAAATCCTGCTTCTGAGAAAGTAGAAAACTCTTCTGATAATGCAGCAATTGATAAGAAAAGTATCAATGATGTTACTACTCAAGACAATGATGATTTAATTGCGGGAAAAGCAGCTGATACGGATTTAGGAAAGAGCGTAACTGTTGCAAATGATCCTGATAATGGACGTCAGGATTTTAACAATTCGGTTGGTGTAGCTAAAGAAACGCAAACTTCTGTAAATATTCCAGTTCCTGATCAAGTAACTAATCCTACTAAATATATGCAAAATGCTGTTAATGTTTCAACATTTACCGAATTAGCAAATGCTTGGGTATCATCCAGTGTCACTTATATTAACATTACAAGTGACTTGGCTAATACTGATAGGACTAATATTGGAAATCGTCCACGTGGTTCTGCAAACGTTATAATTAATGGTAATGGTCATACGATTGATTTAACTGATCAGGTTTTCAGATTGCAAAATGTTACAAGCTCAAATCCAATGACGGTTACCATTACTAATGCAAACTTTAAGCAAGGATTTGCTGTCAACGATTGGGATTACGATGCTTTAGTAGTTGTTGGAGCCGGTGCTTGGGATGCTGGCGGGCTAACCGTTAATATTGATAATGTTAATTTGTCACCATCTGGTAATAGAAATCCTATTCACGTTGTTGTTGCTGGCGGAGCCAAGCTTACTTTTTCTGGGAAAAATGTATTTAATATTTCCAATGAAGTTACGCGTAATGTTGGCACTATTATTTTCGCAAATAATAGTAGTATTGAGATGTACAGAACCTCCAACGATATACATTTCTCCGAATTTTATTTTAAAGACAGAATAGATAAAAACTCTGTTGGCTATGGTAATAAAATTATTATGGGAAATGGCTCTACTAATATTGCTAAAACCTATAATAATAATTCCGCGGGCTATCCTGCTATGTTTCTATTTATCGATGAATTTACGGCTGGAGATAACGTTACTTGGGAGCAATCAGGATTTCAGTTCTTTTTAAATGGTGCCCAATTAGCTAAAGACGATGCTAAGTATACTTTTGGACAAGGCTTTACGTTAAAGTCACCAGTTACTACTTCTTCTGGTGCTATTAAGCTCCGGGCTAGGCAAACAGCCACTTTTGCTGCTGGTGCAAGTTTAGATATTAGTCAAACTGATAATAGTGCTGTAATTCAGGCTAATGATTCATCAAATATTGTATTTACTTCACCAAGGCAACTTCATTTGGCCATTATAAATAGGGATGGAACAGCGGTAAATAGAACTTCTTCAGGGGTTATATCTGGATCAGGAACTGTTACTTTGAACAATTCCAAGATTAGTACTTGGTTAGGTGGAAAGTCACAAGGGGGTAAAGACCCTGCAAATAATACAGCTCAATTTGCACAAATGTATGTTAAAGGTGGCAAAGCTTATTTAACGCCTTTAGGTGGTGATCCATCAAAAGATGCTCAATTTTCTGATATTACTACTTCTAATACTCGTGAATTACAAACGATTGCTCTTCCGGTTGGAAAGATGGCTGTCCAGTTTATCGATCAATTTGGAAATCCAGTTAAAGTAGGGAATAATGCCAATGGCTTGCTAAATATACCTCTTTTGGATAAGGGTGAAAATGTAGATAATTATAACTATATTGGTCAATATATACCATTAAACAGTAAATACGTTATTCAAAATATCCCTAAAAACTATATGTGGGCATTAGATAACCAAGTATTTACTGGAGCCAAATCTGATAAGCAAAGTGGTGGTAATACGGCTACTACTGCAGATGATGGCGATCCAATTACTGGGCAAGCAAACGTTGGTATTGTCCCTATGCGTACAGCTGCTGATGATGACCCTAATCACTATGACTACATTTACAAGGTTTATGTATATGGCACGCCACAAAAAGTTACTTACCAATATGTTGATAAAGATCACCCTGATCGAATCTTAACATCTCCACTATCTGGTAAAACAGGTACTGAAGCTGAGAAGGGATTAGTAACAGCTAATTATGGTAACACTATTGATTGGGATAATAATTCTTACTATACTACAGATAATGTTCCAGTCGGTTATCATTATGCCAAGGGATATGGTTTACAACCTAAGCCAACCGTGGTTTCAGATAATAATCCTGTAGTTACATTATATGTAGAAGGCAATGATCAAAGCATAACTCCTGAATATCAAGAAGTAGACGAAAAAGGTAATAAAACGGGCACATATCTTGTTCCTAATATTGGTTCTGCTTCTAATATAACTGGGAGAACTGGTTCTTTAGTAGTAGTCCCTGATGCTCCTGATGTAAATAATTATGCTTTAGATCATGTTGAAATTGATGGCAAACAGATTTCAGTAGGTGCTACTTTTGAAATGTCATCAGGTGGAACAGAAAAAGTAATATACTATTATCACTCCTTAGACAAGGAAAAAAATGCAGCATTGACGGATATTAATCAAAAAGCTGAAAATAAGAAAAAAGAAATTCAAAATGATTCGACTTTGACTCAATCTCAAAAGGATGCTCAAGTTCAAGTGGTTGAAGATGCAGTTGCAAACGCTAAAAAAGAAATTGGTGATGCGAAACTTCCTAAAGAGGTAGATACTGCACATACAAATGCCATAGAAAAGATTGATGCTGCACACCAACCAGGTGATACTGTAGATAAGCAAAAAGCTGATGCGATAGATTATTTAAAACAAAAAGCAGCAGAAGCAAACAGCAGAATCGATGAAAGTAAAGTCTTGACTATTGATGAAAAGAATAGTCAACAGACTGAGGTTGGAAATAAATTAACTGAAGCAACTAATGCTATTAATTCTGCCGAAGT